>CAVRYQ010000001.1:0-16199 GCA_963725375.1 uncultured Pseudomonadota bacterium
CCAATTCGGTTCTGCGCTATTTGACTCGCGAGTACAGTCTTCGCTTGGGCGAGTGGTCGAAATTCCACCGCCACGTGGACAATGCAGCCATAACTCACCTGTTAAGAATGGCCTCGGGGCTGGACTCACTGGTGTTCGGCGAGGCCGATATCACGGCAAGATGAGTTCGCCTACCGCGCCGGCGTACAGACACGATCCGGGCCGCTGCCTAGAGGCGATTCTGCTGAAGGCGCTCGCGGTTGCACGTCGCGTGCGAACCGAAACCGAAATTGTTTCGAACCTCTCCCTGAACTCGTCGGCTCCTGTCGAGCTTGCCCGCCAGCTTTACGGTGACTTCGAAAAACGCGGTTTAGTCATTTTCGCAGCGGCAAGAAGAGTCAGCGGATCGCCGAACTTTTCCGTAACGCCGGCATGACCCAGGTCGAAGTGGTGCCGCCAAATCGGGGTCAGGGAGCGCTTAAAGTCGCTCTGAACTCAGCCGATTTACTGCTTACCTGCTTGCCTGATGCCGGTTTTGCGCTGCAACGAAACCATGTGGCCGAGTTCACCCGCGGTCGAGAGCGCCGGTTGATAATTATCGATACCGCGGTGCCGCGGAACGTCGATCCGGCGGCGTGCGACGTGCCTGGAGTGGTGCTCCAGAACATCGATCAACTGAACGAATTCGTTTGCGCAACGCCAAGCAACAGCACAATCTAGTGGTTCAGGCGGAAAAAATTATCAGTCGCGAAGATGCCGGATTCCTCGGGCGGGTGGAAAGCGCGCAGGTGAATCCCGTGATCGTGGGGTTTCGTTCGCACCTGGAACGGATTTGCAGTGAAGAACTGGAACGTCTGAACGAAACGTATGGCCCGTTTACCGAAGAGCAGCACCAAGTCCTGAATGTCCTGGCTGAACACCTGATGCAGCGCATAGCGGGTTCGCTTTCCCGGACTCTGGCCGATTCGGCGTACCTCTGAGGAGGAGATGCTTTCGAATATGTTGCACGGAATGTTCCATGTGGAAGCATCGGCGTAGCGCAGCCGCGGGCAAGGGGCCGGGACAATAGAGAGCAAGTGTGCACCTCGGAAGAGCAAGAGTAGCTCGGGTCAATTTCGGCAACTTCTGGCCGTGCAGCTCGCTGCCACCCGACGGTCTGTATAAGTCTCTGCGACTTGGGGCTTAACGGCAACCAACGCAAGTAGTTGAGCGCCGTTAACGCCCTTCATCCGGACAGGGTTGCGCAGATCCTGTCCGGTTTTTTTTCCGACAAACTGCGCTGATACAGCAAGCCGTCCCGGGCCGATTCAGGCTTGCGCGGCCTCTTCCTCGTCGGCATGCATGAGGCCGAACTTCTTCAGCTTATAGCGAAGCGCGTCGCGGCTGATGTCCAGCAGGCGCGCCGCCTGCGTCTGATTGCCGTTGGCTTGTTGCACTGCGATTTCGACTAACGTCCGTTCCACCTGTTCCAGCGACGTTCCACCTTGAGGGATAAACAGCTTAGGCAAACTTCGCCCGTTGGGCGAGGCGACGGCTTCGCCGCTAATCGCCGAACTCGCTTCGAACGCCGTCTGCCCCGGCGTGTGCCGGCCAACCGCGAAGGGAAGATAGTCAGGGTGCAGAAGATTCTCTTCTTCCAGGATCATGGCGCGTTCGATGGCATTCTTGAGCTCGCGGACATTGCCCGGCCATTCATGCTTGAGCAATAGCCTGCGCATCTCGTCCGTGATCCCTTGAACGGATCTTCTTGAACTTCCTGTTATAGCGTCCGACGAAGTAGTCAACCAACGGCAGAATGTCTTCCTTGCGCTCGCGCAGAGGCGGCAGGAAAACCGAGATGATGGCCAGCCGGTAGTAGAGATCCTGCCGGAATCCGCCTTCGCGCACCGCGCGCTCCAGGTCGCGGTTGGAAGCGGCAATCACACGGACATCGACCTGCATGTCGCGCACTCCGCCCACGCGCCGGATCACCTGGTCCTCGAGCACCCGCAATAGCTTGGCCTGCAGCAGAGGCGACAGTTCACCGATTTCGTCCAGGAACAGGGTTCCGCCGTCGGCCATTTCGAACAGGCCCTTTTCATCGCCTTGGCGTCGGTGAACGCTCCGCGCTCGTGACCGAACAGTTCGGCCTCCATCAGCGTCTCCGGAATCGCGGAGCAGTTGATGGCGACAAAAGATTTGTCCTGCCGCCTGCTCTGGTAGTGGATAGCCTTTGCAATCAGGTCTTTGCCGGTACCGCTTTCGCCCTGGATGAGGATCGTGGTGGCTTCGCTGTCGGCAATCTTGCGAACGAAGCTCATCAGCTCGGTCATCCGCGAAGAGACGCCGATGACATCGTGATAGCCGGTCCGGCGGCGCACTTCGCCGCGCAGGGATTCGACCTCGGTGCGCAGCCGGGTGGTTTCCAGGGCATTCTTCACGGTTACTGCAAGTTCTTCAAAATCAAGCGGCTTGCCGATAAAGTCATAGGCGCCCAGCTTGAGCGCCAGCTTGACGTCCTCCAGTTGCGGATCGGCCGTGATCATGATGACCGCACGCGCCACCCGATTGCTTCAACTGCTCCAAAAGCTGTATTCCGCTGATGTCGGGCAGGCGCACGTCAAGCAGCACGAGATCGGGAGACTCATTGCGCACAATTTGAGGGCGGCGGAGCCGGTTTCGGCCTCGAGCGTAAGGTATCCCCACTCCTCGCACTTCTGGCGCAAAGACCACCTGACAAGCTTCTCGTCGTCCACAATCAGTACTTTTTCCGCAGGCATGTTTGCTTTTGGTTCTCACCGTCCAGATTAGCGGCGCTTGGGCAGATAGACTACAACCCAGCAAAAAAACCAGGTTGTGCCGCGTGCCGATCTGGACGTGATCATGATTGCCCCGAAAGGCCCGGGCCATACCGTGCGTTCCGAATACCTGAAGGGGGGCGGCGTGCCGACCCTGATCGCCGTGTATCAGGACAAGAGCGGCAAGGCGAAAGACATTGCGCTGTCCTACGCTGCAGCCAACGGCGGCACCAAGGGTGGCGTGATCGAGACCAACTTCCGCGAAGAAACCGAGACCGACCTGTTCGGCGAACAGGCCGTACTGTGTGGTGGCGCAGTGGAATTGGTGAAGGCTGGTTTCGAGACGCTGACCGAGGCGGGCTACGCACCGGAAATGGCCTATTTCGAGTGCCTGCACGAACTGAAGCTGATCGTCGACCTGATGTACGAAGGCGGCATTGCCAACATGAACTATTCGATTTCCAACAATGCGGAATACGGCGAGTATGTCACCGGCCAGCGCGTGATTGGCGACCAGGCCCGCGCCGCGATGAAAGAATGCCTGAACAACATCCAGAACGGTTCCTACGCCAAGCAGTTCATCCTGGAAGGCCGCACCAACTATCCGGAGATGACCGCGCGCCGTCGTTTGAACGCCGAACATCCGATCGAGGTTGTAGGCGGCCAGTTGCGTTCCATGATGCCGTGGATCGGCAAGAACAAGCTGGTCGACCAGTCCAAGAACTAGGATTTTGGAATTGGGATTGAGGATTCCGGAGGACATTCCTTCGATCCTCAACCCGGCTGGCCAAATCCAAACTCCAATATCCAAAATCCCATGAAAAACTATCCACACCCCATCATTGCCCGCGAGGGTTGGCCGTTCCTGGCCATTTCCCTGGCTTTGGCTGTTGCCGCAAGCGCCTGGTGCGCAGGCTGGTCGATTCCCCTGTGGATCATTTTCCTGTTTGTATTGCAGTTCTTCCGCGACCCCGCCCGCGAAATACCGCAGCAGGCAGGCATCGTTCTGTCGCCTGCCGACGGCCGGGTCATCAAGGTCGAGCGCACGCAAGATCCCTACGGGCAACGCGAAGCGATTCTCGTCAGCGTATTCATGAACGTGTTCAACGTGCATTCCAATCGCTGCCCGGTGGATGGCACAGTGCAAAAAGTGCAATATTTACCCGGTAAATTCGTGAACGCAGATCTGGACAAGGCCTCCGCCGAGAATGAGCGCAACGCGGTGGTGCTTCAGACGAACGACGGGCAGACGGTGACATTTGTGCAGGTGGCCGGGCTGATCGCGCGCCGCATCCTGTGCTACATCAAGGCTGGCGACGCGCTGACACGCGGCCAGCGTTACGGTTTCATCCGTTTTGGCTCGCGCGTCGATGTCTATCTGCCGCTGACCGCTATCGTCAAGGTTGCCATCGGTGATAAAGTGTCCGCTACCACGACCATTCTGGCAAAGTTCTGAACGATGACCGACTCGACACCACAGCGCAGGCACATGGACTTACGTCGGCGCAGCATATACCTGCTGCCCAACCTGTTCACCACGGCTGCCCTGTTTGCGGGTTTCTATGCCATCGTGCAGGCGATGAACGGCAAGTTCGAGTTTGCTGCCGTGGCCATCTTTATCGCTATGGTGCTGGACGGGCTGGATGGCCGTGTAGCGCGCCTGACGCACACGCAGAGCGAGTTTGGCGCGGAATACGACAGTTTGTCCGACATGGTGTCGTTCGGGGTGGCGCCTTCCATCCTGATGTATGAATGGGCATTCCGGGATCTGGGCAAGTGGGGCTGGTTCGCTGCCTTCATTTTCTGCGCGGGGGCGGCGCTGCGTCTGGCGCGTTTCAACACCAATATCGACGTGGTCGACAAGCGCTATTTTCAGGGACTGCCCAGTCCTGCCGCGGCGGCGCTGGTGGCGGGATTCGTCTGGGTGATGCTGGACAATCATTTCACCGGCTTCGAATTGCGCTGGTACGCTGCCCTGCTGACAGTGTTTGCCGGTCTGAGCATGGTGAGCAACCTCAAGTACTACAGCTTCAAGTCCCTCAACATGCGCAAGAGCGTGCCGTTCATCGTCATCTTCCTGTTTGTGCTGTTCTTTATTTTTGTCGCGCAAGATCCTCCGCTTAACCTGTTCCTGCTGTTCTTCGCGTACTGCCTCTCCGGCTATGCGATGTGGCTGTACGGATTGCGCAAACCGAAGCCGCCGAAACTTCCCGATACTACAGCAGTTCCCTGAGCGGTAAAAAAGGGCGCCTCAGTCAGCCGTGCGCGGTCTTCTGCCGACCGATCTTGGTCCATTATCCGATTGGCTTGCGTGGATTCGGGGCACTTTCCTCGCGCCCGGATTGCGTACCAGCTTGACAATGCCGATGCCTGGAATGGAGGCGTGACCTTGTCTTTCAGGAGCGTTGCCAGAGCGTTTCGTGCTGATCGACGGAACGGTTGAGTGTCCTGCTCAGGACGAACAGCAGATCCGAGAGGCGATTGAGGTAGCGCAATCCGTCCTGGGGGACGGTTTCGGCGCGCATCATGTGCAAGAAATCTCGTTCGGAACGGCGTGCCACGCTGCGTGCCACGTGACACAGCGCTGCGGCGCGCGTACCGCCGGGCAGGATGAATTCCCTGAGCGGCGGGAGATCAGCGTTAAAGCCGGCGATGGCATCATCCAGGCGCGCGAGCTTGGCCGCATCGAACAATGGGGCTCCGGGCGTAGCCAGTACGGCGCCGAGATCGAACAGGTCGTTCTGCACCCGTAGCAGTTCGGAGCGCATTTCAACCGGCATGGTCTCTGCAAGCAGGACGCCGAGATGGCTGTTGAGTTCGTCCACGCTGCCGATGGCAACGATGCGGGCGCAGTCCTTGGGGACGCGGGTGCCGTCCGCCAGTCCGGTCGTTCCGTCGTCGCCTGTGCGCGTGGTGATCTTGCTGAGCCTCATGTCACTGTTTCTCCAGGCAACTCATGTAGACCATCGCATCCGGTTGGCTCTGGTTGCGTTGCGCCTGCCAGATCATTTCTCCCAGGCAATCCATGATGGCGTGCTGTGCCTCGTGCTCGGATTCGTACTTTTGCGTCAGGCGCGCGAATTGTTCACGGATGCCCTGCGGTTGGCCGATGGAAATCTGCTCCTCAATGGTCAGGTGCATCATCAGGTGCAGGAAGGGGTTGACCACGTTGCCGTCGGGCGCGAAATACTTGTCCAGATTGCGTTCCGGATCGTCGAACAGTGCGTGGTATTCCGGATGCTTGTCGATGAGCTGGGCCGTGAGGTCCTCCAGCGGCGTGAGCAATTCCCCCGCGCTGCGCTTGCGCCAGGACTCGAACAGGAATTGTCGCGCTTCGTCGCGTGTGGGCTGGAACATCAGATGCGCTTTCTCAATATCGGGGCTAACTGAATTGTACATCTCTGCTATTAATCATAGCGGACTCGGGCGTATTGCCGAAGCATGTAAATTCTGGTTGCGGGGATGTCCGGTTCTGAATTTTTCGAGCTTACGCTTATAATCCGAAGCGACCTTCAAGTTTCCAGAAAGCGGACATTGCCAAATACTTTGCAAATGATCATCTTGAGAAATTGGCAGGCAACACCGTCTTGGGCCCTATCTTATGAAGGTTTCGTGAAATTTTGAAATTATGTTTCAAACGGCAACCGTACGGTAAATTCTGAACCCTGTCCTTCCGTGCTGCTAACTGATACATCCCCACCATGAAGCGATATCACCATTTTGACCAGGTAAAGCCCGATACCGGTCCCAGTTATTCCCTTCACGTTACTTCCGCGATGATATCGATCAAAGATATGAGCGCAATCCTGCGCTGGTATCCCGATCCCATGATCTTTCACCTTGACGACGACGTAGTCTGATTCGGCAGCGGCACTGATGCTGATTTGTCCGGCATTGGGCGAATATTTGATCGCATTGGAAATCAGGTTGCTGAGTGCCTGAAAAAGCAACTGTGAATCGCCCGTGATTATGGTCGTCGGCAACAGGTTAAAGTATTCCTGTATCTTTGCCCCAATCGAAATCTCCCGATGTAGTTGGCAAACATCTTGAAGCAACTTTGCGACATCAACTTTGGCCGGGTGAAAGTAAAGTTCAGCATCACCATCAAACAGACGTGAAGACGTAAGCAGATTGTCTATAACACTGGTCATTCGCAACACCGCCGTGCGAATCTTTTCTGCCCGTTCAGCGATTTCATGAGGCTGCAATCCCTCTTTCAGCTTTATCAATCGTTGGGCATGGCCGTCTACGATTGTTAACGGCGTACGAAACTCGTGCGAGGCCATCGACAGGAAATTTCGCTGCAATGACGTCAGACGTTGTTCATATTCCAACTTTTCCTCAAGCATCAATGCTTGCTGGATCAGTCCACGCTGACTTTGCGCTAATTCGACTGCGTTATTTCGAAACACCATGACGGCACGGGCCATCTCTCCGATCTCGTCATGCCGTTGCGTGCCTTTAATATCGATGTCCATATCGTTGGATGCAAGAGAGTGCATTCTCTCGGCAAGTTCATGCAAAGGCTGAGAAATTGAACGGGTAATATATCGAAGCACACCGATCATACTGAACACGGCAAGCACTATCGCACCAATGATCAGATTGCGCGCGACCTGATGGGTTGTCGCAGCGCGGCTACTCGCCACACTGGCGCCTGCAACCGTAAGCGATGTAAGCTTCCCCAGCATATTGCTTGCCGCAGAGTACGCCGTCCGTGATTGCGTCATATAGAGTCTGCTTCCATCAGCCGTGTGGTGCGCACGTGACAGCTTGAAAACCTGGTTAGCGAGAACCTCGTATGTGCTCCATTCGGAGGAAAACTGTTTATACATGTCACTTTCGGCTTCGCCATGTTGAATTTGCTCGTAACTTTGCTTGGCCAGCATGATCGAATGGTCCAGCTCAACAATCTCCCGCTCTGTGCTTGCAACCATCTCCGAACTGGATGCCAGTAGAAGGTTGGCTTCGGCAGCACGATAGTCTGAGGTGAAATTGTTCAGATCCCCAAGAATGCGTGTACTCTGCAGCCAGCGGTCACGAATGTCCGCAGATGCCCAATTGACGTCGCTTAGTTGCTCAATGCTGAAGAGGCCGAGAACGACCACCAGCAACAAAAAGAAAAAGAAGACTGCAGACAATTGCGCTTTGAGGGAATTCAACTGAATCATAAGGAAAAACCGTTCACTATATATCCGCCAGGGTTTGAGGTAGTACAACCACCCGTTGCGAGTGCCTGTCGCTGTGACTGATTACAGTACCAGTTTCAGAACTCGTCAAGCTATACTCGGGAATCAGCGAGGGCGGGATTTCAGCCTTGCAGCTCGTAGAGGGGCATCCTCACGAGCCCATACCCGATTGTGTCCGCTACTGTGAGCTATTATGGCAGAAGCCAAAAAACATATACTGATCATTGAAGATGAGCGCGAGACATCTGCCTTGCTGGCTGAAGATCTCGTAGATAGAAGCTTTGTTGTCAGTCTTGCCCATGATGGACATGAGGGGTTGGAGAAGATTCTGAGCGATCGGCCCGACCTGGTTTTGTGCGATATCAGCATGCCGGTCATGTCCGGATTTGAAGTTCTGGAAAGTCTGACAGCCATCGCTCCGCGTTTCCAGGACATGCCATTCGTGTTTCTTACAGCTTTAGTGGATCGTGATAACGAACTCAAAGGCCGCTTGCTTGGTGCCGATGATTATGTCACCAAACCAGTCGATTTCGATGTGCTCGCCACGATCATTAACGCTCGTCTGGCGCGTGTTGCCCGGTTGGACGTATGGTCACAACTGGTCGATCTCAATGAGCGCGAGATCGAAACACTGACATGGTCGGCTCGCGGCAAGACTTCCGATGAAATAGCGCTGATACTCGGCTTGAGCAAACGCACCGTCGATTTTCATATTGACAATGCGCGCATCAAACTGGAGGTGGCGACGCGTACTCAGGCTGTCGTCAAGGCTGTGACCGGCAGGCTTATCGAGCCTTAGTTTTGGTCGCGGGATCATCGGCCCAGGAACTCCGCCCGTGGCTCAGATAGATCGCTTGCTTTCACTTTTTGCGAGACCATAACCTCGAGCTGTGTGAGCTTTTGCGGATTATAACCATCATTGCTGTAGCTTCTGAATAACGCAAGGAGGCGCAGCGCGACTCAACCGACCGCATATCGAAGCTGAATAACATTTTTATTACTTTTTGTTATTGCGGCGCAGGATTTGATGGCTGGACGGACGCCCCAGCCTGCTGCTGTTGCGACACAGAGTTGGCCGCTGTGTCCGATTTCCCCGTCGTGCCTCCCTGACTGGATATGTTCCCGTGTGGCCCAACGTGCTGCTGCGATGCAGAGTTTGGCGACTGGCTGGATGTTCCCACAGTGACTCCAGCGCGCCGGGGCGGAGCAGACACAATACCTGTCGGATTATTTGCCCCAGTTTTGTTGCGCAACTGATTTTGCCGATTTGGACGGAAAGCGCCAGTCTGGCCCATCATTGCTCCAGCCGGAATGACCGGAAACTGCGTCCCGCTTTTTCTATTGGCGTAACTCGGCGCAGGCCCGCCCACAGAAGCGGGGGTGCTGAGTATCACCCTGCCTTTGGCAGCATTGATCTGGAAGTGCTGCTGTGCTGCCTGACTGACATTTGCACCCAAAGCACACGACAGAACGAATAGCATCCTGCTTCGTGCAGCCTTCACTAGGACTAGGTTCGAGATATCAATCAGGACACTGCAATAATGCACTGGCCCATTATTGACGCCTGCCTTACACCAAATCTTCATATTCATCCGAGCCCTTGGGCGCTTGGTTGGCCGGCTCTTTTTCCTTCTGCAGGAACAGTGTTTGGAGCGCCGGCACAACTACGAGCAATAGAATCGGGCCAACCAGCAAACCACCGACAACCACGGTAGCCAAAGGTCGTTGTACCTGGCTGCCGATGCCATGCGACATTGCGGCTGGCAACAGGCCGATACAGGCCGACAGCGCGGTCATCAACATGGGGCGCATTCGCTGCTCGGCGGCATGGAACATTGCGTCGATGCTGTTCATGCCTCCTGCTCGCACTTGGTTATAGTAGGTGATCACCAGAATGCCGTTCATGACCGACACCCCAAACAGTGAAATGAAGCCGATCGCCGCCGAAATGCTGAATGGCATTGCTGTGAAAGAGAGAGCCAGTATTCCCCCGCCGATTGCAAAAGGGATGCCCGCCAGCGCCAGCAGGCTGTCGCGCAAAGAATTAAACATGCCATATAGGAGCACCAGGATCAGGGCCAGGCTTAACGGTACAACAATCGCCAGTCGCTCCTGCGCTTGCTGCAGGTCTTCGAATTCACCTGCCCAAATGATGCGGTATCCGGCTGGCAACTTCACATTCCTGGCAATTCGTTCCCGCGCTTCGGTGACGGTGCTGCCAAGATCACGTCCTCGCACACTGAATTTGATCGGGATATAGCGTTCAGTCGTCTCGTGATAGATATAAGAGGCGCCTGTATCAAGACTGATCTCCGCAAGATCGCGCAGAGGTATATAGGCAGTCTGACCGTTAGGTGCCTGATACCCAACTTTGATATTGCTCACCGACTCGATGCTGTTTCTGTACTGGGGTGCCAACCGCACCGTCAGATTGAACTGGCGATCGCCCTCCAGTACCGTGCTAGCCACCGCACCACCCATCGCCGCCTGGATTACTGTATTCACGTCGCCGGTATTCAACCCATAGCGTGCCGCTTTGTCACGATCCACTTTGATATTCAGGTTGGGCTGCCCAAGCACCCGGAAGATACCGAGATCGGTGATGCCCTTGACCGTATTCATCTCGTCCTGAACCTGAACCGCAAGCTTTTCCAGCGTTTCCAGATTGGGGCCGACAATCTTGACTGAGTTGGCGCCCTTGACGCCCGAAAGCGCTTCTTCGACATTGTCCTGAATATATTGCGAAAAATTGAATATAACTCCAGGTAATGCGTCAGTGAACTCCTTCTGAATTTCATCGGTCAGCTTTTCTTTGGTCAGACCGGCAGGCCACTCGTCGAAAGGCTTCAACGGCACAAACAGTTCCACGTTTGAGAAGGGCGATGCATCGCTACCGTTGTCAGGCCGACCATGTTGAGACACCACGGTGATGACTTCCGGATGACGGAGCAGAATTTCACGCATCTTGCGAGTACCGTTGGTGCCTGCATCCAGCCCCATCGTCAGCGGCATCGCCGCACGTATCCAAAAGTTGCCCTCTTCCAGAGCGGGCAGAAATTCGGACCCGAGCCGGGTCGCAAGCACTCCACACACGAGCAGGAATGCCATTCCAAGCCCGACCACAATCTTGCGGTTGGCGAGGGACCAGCGGAGCGCTGGCGTATAGGCAGTACGTATCGCCCGCACCAGAACTGTCTCAACTTCATTGATGTGGGCAGGAAGCAACATCGCGGCCAAAACCGGTGTGATGGTGAACGTTGCAATCAATGCTCCAGCCAAAGCATAACCGTAAGTCCGCGCCATCGGCCCGAAGATCTGGCCCTCGACCCCTTCCATGGTGAACAGCGGAACAAAGGCTGCAACTGTAATCGCAACGGAAAATAATACCGCTCTGTCAACCTGAAGCGCGCTGATGTAAATCAGGCGCAGCCGATTGGTCCACCTCAAGTGTGGGCCGACATGGCTCACTTCTCTGGCATTTGTCGGATCTTCTCCTACGAGTTGCCCCTCGGCAAGGTGTTGCAAAAGCTTGCGTTTATCTGCCTTGTTGGCTTGGAAATTCCGGAAGATGTTCTCGACTAAAATAACCGCAGAATCGATGATAATTCCGAAATCGACGGCGCCTATGGACAGCAGGTTGGCATCTTCTCCTTGTATGACCAGCAAGATAATGCTGAACAAGAGGGCAAAGGGAATATTGACGCCAACGATGATTGCGCTTCGCAAATCCCCCAGGAATATCCACTGAATCATGAAGACCAACAGGCATCCAAAAATGAGATTGTGGAAGACCGTATGGGTGGTAACCTCGACCAGCGAGGTGCGGTCATAGTAGGGCACGATTTTCACGCCCGGCGGCAAGCTGCCGTCGTGGTTCATCTTCTCCACTTCGGCCTTGATGCGCGGCACGATCTCGTTGGTGTGCTGGGTACGCCCCATGACCACAATGGCTGCCGCAACGTCGTCCTCGTGATCGCGCCCGGCAATACCCAGCCTCGGAACATAACCAATATAGACCTTGGCGACATCCTTGATCCGCACCGGCACGCCATTCACCTGGGTTAAAACCACTTTCTCGATGTCATCGACCTTGTAGCCCTTGGTCAGATCGTCGCCACCTCCGCTATCGACGAGACCGACTCCGCGTATGTTCACAGACTGCTGGCCGATGGTGATCTCACGCCCACCCACATTGACATTGGCATTGCCGAGCGCAGCGATCAATTGCTGTACGGTAAGCCCGTAGCCTTGGAGTTTATTCATGTCGGCTTCGACCTCAAACTCCTTGGTCGTGCCGCCCCAGCTATTGATTCCGACAACCCCGGGAATTGTCGATAAACGGCGCAGTACTATCCAGTCCTGAACGGTCCGCAGGTTGGTCAGACCGAAGTTGGGAGGGCCGGTTACCTGATAGCGGTATACCTCGCCGACCAGGCTCGACTGTTGGATTTGCGGGATTTGGTTCTGGGGCAGAGTCACGTTTTGTTGCAGGCTGAGCGCAGCCTGCGTATAGGCAAAGTAATAGTCAATGCCGTATTTGAAGGTGACGCGTACGAAACTCAGGCCGTAGAATGAAGTAGAACGGATACTGGCGATCCCAGGCGTGGAGTACAGGCCGATCTCCATCGGTTTTGTGTAATAGCGCTCCATCTCCTCAGCAGAAAGGCCCGGGGCTTGGGCAGTAATTTCCAGAATCACGGGTGCCGGATTTGGATATGCCTCTATGTTCAGCTTTTTAACGGCAAAGAATCCAGCGCCGAGGAATACCACCAAGCCCAGCAGGATGATTGTTCGGCGCGTAAGCGCGAACGCAAGAATGCCCTTCAGCATGATTTAATCTTTCTCTTGTTGAGTGTGGTTATGCCAGGTGGAGGCCATCAGGATTTAGGGCTGCCATTGAGCATGTTGCTGAGGAATATGGCTCCCTTGTTAACGACCAATTCGCCGGGTTGCAAACCATCGATAATCTGGTCGTAATTGTCTTGCTGCAGGCCGATTTTTACGGTTCGCTTGCTGAAATGGCGGCGATCTGTAGTTACCCATACAGTCATTGTCCCATCCCCTTCACGAACTACGCCATCAAGGGGCATCGCCAGTGCGGTGATCGGGTTGCCTGTGCGAATGACGTAGGTCGCTAACATTCCTGGCCGCAGTTCGTGCTTCGGATCACGAAGTTCGGAGCGAATCAGTACCGTATGCGTATTCGGATCGACTGTTGCGCCGATCGTCGTGATCTTCCCTTCGAAGTCGCGATCAGGAAACGCCACGACTTTGACTTTCACTCCTTGTCCATTGTGGAATGCCGGGCTGTCGCTTTCGGTGACATTGGCCAGCATCCACACAGTCGACATGTCAGCGACAGAATAAGGGGCAGGCGGATTGCCTGGCTGCACCAACAGGCCGGGTTGTGCCACACGTGCAGTAACGCGGCCAGTGATCGGGCTGGGTACCACAAGTAACGGATCAATCTTGCGGCTCGCGATGATTCCATCAATTTCTGCATCCGACTTGCCGAAGTCGCGGACTGCGTTGCGAGCGGCATTGAGTCCCCCCTCGGCAGTTTGCTGGTCAGAAACCGCCTGCTCCATATCTTTTTGAGCAATCCCCTGAATCTCAAAGAGCTGCTTGGCGCGCGCCAAGGCATTAGTCGTCAAGCTATAGACGCCGGCAGCGGCGATCAGCGTGGACTCGGCCTGGATCAGATCGGGACTCTCGATGGTAAAGAGCGTCTTTCCTTTCACTACGTCATCGCCAATCTCGGCGTAAGCCTTGAGGATCTTTCCCTGATAAGGTGAGAACACTTGAACAGAAAGATTCTCATTAAAGTCGATGCTGCCGACGGCGGTGCGTTGCTGAGAAAAATCGTGAGTTACGGCAGAACCAACTTCAATGGATTTCACTTGAGTATCATTCAGTTCCACATTGGAAGCGCTGAGAGGATCGCCAGCACGTTTGCCTGATGGCGCGTTCGACGTATTCTCTGCCGCATTTGCGGTCGGCAGTTTCATGTCTATCTTGTTATGACCGCCAAACAAGTCGGAAATATAGATAACGGCCACGATAGCTATCGCTAAGCCACCCGCAATGATCAGCTTTGTATTGTTTTGCATGAAAAGACCCCTTGCCAATAGGGCGCGAATTATCTGCGCGACCCTGTCCAAGGTCTACTGTGATTAGTCGCAGTAGACCGGCCATGGGGGCATCTCTAAAATCGCCTTCCGATAAAGCGGACCAATTTCCGTTTGGGAGCGACAACATTGAAATCTCTACGCAAAACTCCTGCTCTTGCACAATTGTGGCAGCGCATCCTGATGTCGGCCTCTGCCGCACTTCTGGCAGCTTGCGCCGTCGGTCCTGATTTCAAGCGACCTGCAGCCCCTGATGCCAATGGCTATGCGCCAACTGCGATTGGCGATTCCACGGCATCTACGCCAGGCCCGGGAGGTGATGCGCAGCATTTTGTGATGGGGCGCGACATACCTTTCGCATGGTGGACCATGTTCCAGTCGCCCAAACTCGATGCTCTGGTGGAAAAGGCGCTTAAGGCCAATCCCAACATAACAGCGGCCCAGGCTGCACTGCGTCAAGCTCAAGAATTTGTCTCTGCGCAGTGTGGCTTTTTCTATCCAACCGTCGCTGCCAGCTTTAGTCCGGCGCGCCACAAGTTATCTGGCAATACGGGAGGAAATTCACCCGGGATACAGGGAAACGGTACGACCATCCAAACGTATAACAATTCGATTGCTGCTGGTGGCACTGGTACTGCCCCATTGAATGGTCCAGCCTATTACAACTTTTATACTGCGCAGCTTGCGTTGAGCTATACGCCGGATGTTTTCGGTGGCAATCGCAGGCAGGTTGAGTCCTTGCAAGCGCAGGCCGAGGCGTTGAGATACCAGATGGAAGCAACCTATATTACCCTCGCAAGCAACGTTGTCGCCGCCGCAATCCAGGAAGCGTCGTTACAGTCACAGATTACGGCAACGCAAGCCCTCATCGACCAGAATGCCAGGGCATTGGAAATTCTGCGTAAAGAATTCAGACTTGGATACGTCATGGGCATCGACGTCGCCACGCAAGAATCCGCGCTCGCCCAAGCCAGGGTGCTGCTTCCACCGCTGCAGAAGCAACTGGAACAGACGCACGACCTGATCCGTGCCCTATGTGGAAATCTGCCAAATGAGGCGATTGACGACAATTTTGATCTTTCTTCGCTGCACCTTCCGGAAGATCTCCCGGTAAGTCTGCCTTCAAAACTGGTCGAGCAACGTCCGGATATTCGGGCTGCCGAGGAACAGTTACATTCAGCAAGCGCTCAAGTTGGAGTCGCTATTGCAAACCGTATTCCCCAGTTCACGATAACTGGCGATATAGGAGGAAACTCGTCACTCATTCCACAAATGTTCAGTACCGGTGGTCCGTTCTTCGATCTTGTCGGCAATGTAACCCAGACGATTTTTGACGGTGGCACACTGAAGCACAGACAAGGCGCTGCGGAACAGGCTTTGGTGCAGGCGCAAGCACAATACCGCAGTACGGTGATCACCGCGTTTCAGAATGTTGCGGATACATTGCACGCCATCCAGTCAGATGCAGATGCGCTGACGGCCAACGTAGAATCTGAGCAAGCTGCGAAGAAAGTGCTGACCATTACCGAGAAGCAATATCAGTTTGGCTACGTCAATGCCCTGACCTTGCTGAGTGCAGAAGAAACGTATCAACAGGCGCTGGTGGCACTGCTGCAGGCCAGAACCAATCGGTATGGCGATACAGCAGCGCTTTACCAAGCGCTGGGTGGTGGCTGGTGGAATCGTTCAGAGAACACTCCCGGAACTTCTAGTGAGCATACACAACCCGAAAGCAAGACCTCTGTAGCAACTGCAAAAGACGTCATGGTCAGTCCGTCTTCCACAGGGAAAGATAATCCATGAACCATAACTCATGCCTAAGCTTTAATTGTAGTAGTTGCGACTTGATCTGACGGTTACCCGATTTGACGAAGTGACTGTCAGTTCAGATTCAGCTGTTCAAGGTGGTGATTTTATCGTGCCATGCCTTCTTTCCAACAATTAAAGTTTGCATCGGTGTGCGCCCGCAGCACATCTTCCTTTTGATTGCAGAGGGTGTCGAGACAGAAGCACAACTTGAATTCCTTGCACTACGCGAGTGTGAAAAATTCCAGGGCTATTTGTTTGGCAGACCTATGCCCATCGAACAATTTTAAGGTTGTTTGCCGCACAATTGAACGTCCGGT
>CAVRYQ010000002.1:0-9287 GCA_963725375.1 uncultured Pseudomonadota bacterium
GCACCAGGACGGGCACTGGCATTTGTCCGTTACCGTGGAATGCGAACCGCAGCGCACTGGCGGCACTGAAGCAATGGGAATGGACTGGGGACTGGAATCCTTTGCCACAGTTTGTTCTGGGGAAAACGATACGTTGTCGATAGCCAACCCGCGCTTTCTCGATAAGCCACAACGCCAAAAGCTCAAGGTGTTGCAGCAAGCTGTATCTCGCAAGAAGAACAAGCACACAAACAATCGCCGCAAGGCCGTTTCCTTGTTGTCAGCAGAATCCCGCCGCATTGCGAACCGCCGCAAAGATTTCTTGCACAAAACATCTGCTGATCTGGTTAAACGATACGGCCTGATCGCCACAGAACAGTTGAACGTCAAAAACATGACCGCTAATGCCGGAGAGTACAAAAAAGGATTGAAGCGCAGTATTCTGGATACCGCACCGTCAACCTTTCTAAACCTGCTCAAGACCAAAGCGGAAGAAGCTGGGTCAATGTGGGTGGAAGTGCCGACTCGTCAGGTCAAGCCTAGCCAGACATGTCACCGGTGCGGTAGCCAGCGTAAAAAACTCCTGTCCGAACGGAAACATCAATGTGATTGCGGCGCAAGCTGTAGCAGGGATGAAAACGCGGCCAGGGTAATGTTACATTGGGCGTTATTTGGTAACGTCACCGGTCAGGAACTGTCCGAGGTGGGGAGTGGTTGTCGTTTAGCCGTGCAGAACCACAAAACTCCACCTATAGCCGCCTTAGCGGCTTAGGTGGATGTAGTTCATTTCAGCATCGCCTTCAAGCGTGCCAGTTTGTCCATTCCCTCTTCCTTGGTCAGGGCAGGTGCATTGCCCACCGTCACGGCACCCGCATAGACGATGTCGGCCTGCGGCAACTCGGCGATGAAGCGGCTGGGATCGCATCCGGAGAATTCCTTGCCGCGTTTGCGTCGCGTGCAGTAGCTGATTTGCAGCGAGCGCTGGGCACGAGTGATGCCGACGTACATCAGCCTGCGTTCTTCCTCGACCTGTTCGGCTGATTCGCTGCGCTCGTGCGGCAGGATGTTCTCCTCCACGCCGACCAGAAACACATGGCCGAATTCCAGTCCCTTTGCGGCATGCAGCGTGGACAGCGAGACTGCGTCGGTTTCTTGGTCGCGTGATTCGAGCAGGTTGAGCAGGGCGATGGTCTGCGTCATCGCGATCATGGTCTTTTCGTCCGTCTCGGATTTGCGATTGATCCAGCCGACGAAGTCCTGCACATTCTTCCATTTGGTCTCTGCCTGGCGCGGTTCATGGCTGTCGAACAACCATGCCTCGTAATCAATGGCGGAGAGCAGGTCGCCCATCACTTCATTGCACGGCTCTTTTTCGGCACGACCCTGCATGCGGTTGATGAAATTGCAGAACGTGATGAGGTCTTCGTGCTGTCGCGGCTGCAATTGGTGCGTCATCGCGGCATCGAACGCCGCCTCGAACAGGCTGACGTTGCGTATGGCGGCATGCGTAGCCAGCTTTTCCAGCGTGCTGTTGCCGATGCCGCGCTTCGGTGTCGTGATCGCGCGTATGAAGGCGGGATCATCGTCAGGATTGGCAATCAGGCGCAGGTAGGCGGTGAGGTCCTTGATTTCTGCGTGGTCGAAAAATGAAGTGCCGCCGCTGACGGTGTAGGGTACCTTGTGGGTGCGCAATTGTTCCTCGAATATGCGCGACAGATGGTTGCTGCGGTAGAGGATGGCATAGTCGGAGAAACGAGTGCGGCTCTCGAATTTGTGCGCGAGCAGACGCAACACGACAGACTCCGCTTCGTTCTCCTCGTCCTTCGCCGCAAATACGCGCACTGGATCGCCAGGCCCGTGTTCGCTCCACAAATTCTTGTCGAACAGCTTGGTGTTGTTTTTGATGAGGTGATTGGCACTCTGCAGGATGCGCTGCGAAGAACGGTAGTTTTGTTCCAGTTTGATGACGCGCAGGGTGGGGTAGTCTTGCTGCAGGTTGCTGAGGTTGGCCGTGCTGGCGCCGCGCCAGGCGTAGATGGCCTGATCGTCGTCGCCCACGGCGGTGATGGCGGCACGATCGCCCGCCAGCAGCTTCATCATCTGGTACTGGCAATCGTTGGTGTCCTGGTATTCGTCGACGAGCAGGTAACGGAAGCGCTGCTGCCAGCGCTGGTGCGCTCCCGCATTTGCCTTGAACAGTTCCACAGGCAAGCGGATCAGGTCGTCGAAGTCTACCGACTGATAGGCTCGCAACGTTTCCTGGTAACGTGCATAGAGCAGGGCGATGCGCCGCTGTTCTTCGTTTTCGGCCTGACTTTCCGCTTGCTGCGGCGTCAGGAAGGCAGCCTTCCAGTTCGACATCACGCTCTGCGCAGTGCGGATCTCCTGCTTGTCCGGACTGCCCAGCAGTTCGCTGATGATCTTTCCCGTATCGGCGCTATCGAAGATGGAGAACTGTTTCTTGTAGCCGAGCAGCGGCCCGTCCTCGCGCAGGATCTGCATGCCCAGCGCATGGAAGGTGCTGATGGTCATGCCCTTGGCATCTCGCCCGTTCAACAGCTTTCCGACGCGCTCGCACATTTCGTTTGCGGCTTTGTTGGTGAATGTGATGGCGGCGACGTTGCGCGCCGCATAGCCGCAATCCTCGATGAGGTAGGCGAGCTTGTGCGTGATCACGCGCGTCTTTCCGCTGCCCGCACCGGCAAGCACCAGGAGGGGGCCATCCAGGTATCTGATCGCTTCGCGTTGCGTGGGGTTAAGCTTGCCTGACATCAGCCTGGCACCCGGAACCGGAACCGAACCGGCATACCGTTTTTACAGCGATGGGGTTTTATATCCGTCAATATCATTACAATCATTTTATGTTATTCAATGTGTTAAGTTGGCAGGAGGACATTCGTTCCGGCCAATGCCGCGGGTGCTGATTATCGCAGTTATTTCGGCACTTGATTCGACTGCGATGCAGTCTGGCTACAAAAAATAGCGTGGGAGAGCCGCAGAAGATTTCAGAAGATATTGGGCATATGCTGATGCAGCCGAGTACCCGGCCCCTCCACGCCTGGTGATGTCTGGCGCAACACTTGTTGTGCAGGAATTACAACGATTGTTCATGCCCTGCCCCGGGGTTTTTCCGCACATCTCCATCAGCTTCGTTACGGGCATTGTTAAAATGGAATATATTGCGGGTTCGCCCCCCCCCCCACATTTTTTGAGACGCGTCATGAAATACCTGGAATGGATACCTCCGGAATGGGTACAGGTTCTTTTTGTACTGTTTCTTTCCTTTCTGATCGGACTGGAACGCGAGGAACGCAAGGACAACGAAGGCCGCTATTCTTTCGGGGGAGTGCGCACTTTTCCGCTGATCGGGCTGATCGGCTATTCCATGGGCCTGATATCGGGTGGAGAGCTGCTGCCCCAGGCACTGGGCTTTGCAGTCGTGGCCGGCTTCCTGATGATTTCCTATTGGCACAAGCTCTCTACATCCTCGTATTCCGGCGTCACTTCCGAGATGTCCGGCCTGACTACGTATCTGGTGGGGGTCCTTGTCTATCACCAGATGTTCTGGATTGCAACCACACTGACCGTGGCCAGCATCATCCTGCTCGAACTCAAGACCGGCCTGGAGAATCTGGCAAAACGCATCGAGACGACCGACATCCTCACGTTTGCCAAATTCCTGCTTCTTTCATCCGTCATTTTGCCATTGCTG
The DNA here is from genome assembly GCA_963725375.1 of uncultured Pseudomonadota bacterium. Taxonomy (GTDB): domain Bacteria; phylum Pseudomonadota; class Gammaproteobacteria; order Burkholderiales; family Gallionellaceae; genus Sideroxyarcus. The sequence continues at coordinate 3,692 of CAVRYQ010000002.1, forward strand.
CCTGACACGCCGTTCAGCCAATTCCAGATCAATCCCTTCAAGACATGGCTCGTCGTTGTGGCGGTCAGTGCGGTTTCCTATGGCAGCTACGTGCTGCAGAGATTGACCAGAGGGCAGGGCGGCATCATCCTCACCGCGTTTCTCGGCGGTGCGTACTCCTCTACCGTGACGACGGTCGCGCTGGCGCGCAGATCGAAGAGCGAGAATCAACCTTGCCTGTTTTCCGGAGGGGTGCTGATTGCTTCCGGAATGATGTACTTGCGCCTTGCCATTCTGCTTGCATTGTTCAATCAGGAACTGATGGCGAAATTGTCGCTGCCGTTTTCGGGATTGGGTGTTCTTGCGGTCGGTATCGGCTGGCTGTGGTCCAGGCGGAGGGATGAAAACGCGTTGAAATTGATCAGCGAGTCCGAGCCGAAAAACCCGCTCGAAATCAGCGCAGCGCTTCTTTTCGCACTGCTCTTCGTGGTCATGCTGATTGCGACCCATTTTGCCGTCGTATATCTGGGGCAGGGGGGCGTATATACCCTTGCAACTATTATGGGCGTTACGGACGTGGACCCGTTCATCATGGGCCTGACCCAGGCAACGCCAACGCTCACACCATTGCATGTGGCATCTTCCAGCATTCTGATTGCGGCATCCAGCAACAATGTTGTCAAAGGCATCTACGCCTTTACCCTGTCTTCCCGCCAGGCGGGCACCATGAGCATGGCTTTCCTGTCCGGCCTTGCAATACTTGGTTTGATACCATTGCTCTTTTACTGATCCGGCCATGACGCTGGTTGGTGTGCGGCTTAGACAAGTCAAACGTAATCTGTCCGGATCAATAGTAAAATGCGCCGTCACAATAATTTTTGTTCGCAATGATGAAGATCAAGTTTTCAATGCGGAGGCTTTGTGTGCCAATTATCCCGGCGCTGCACCGGCTCGGCCTGAGTTTGATGACCAGCCTGGTGCTCGCGGGGTGTGCCGTTGGCCCGGATTTCAAATCCCCGGCGGCGCCGTCGGCTGCGGGCAGCACGTATGGTGCTGCGGACTTGCCCAACACCGCAGGAGCCGTGACAAACAAGGATGTCGGCAATGCCGGTATCGCCCAGCACATTGTTTATGGAAGCGAATTACCCGCGCAATGGTGGCTGCTATTTCATTCCGACGCGCTGGATCAACTGATACGCAGCGCACTCAAGCAGAATCCCACCTTCGCCTCGGCTCAGGCATCCCTGCGCCAGGCCCGGGAAAATTACACTGCCGAGTCGGGCGCGCTGCTATACCCGAACGTTTACGGACAGCTCGGCGCAACCCGGGAAAGGGCGCAGCTTGCGAGCGTCGTCCCCAGCGACTTCAATCTCTATAACGCGTCTGTCAATGTTTCCTATACGCTGGATGTGTTCGGTGCCTCCCGCCGCCAACTTGAAGCGTTGATGGCCGAGGTTGACTACCAGCAGTTTGAACTTGAAGCCGCATACCAGATGCTGGTGTCCAATGTGGTGACGACCGCGATCCGGGAAGCTTCATTGCGGGCACAATTGCAGGCAACCCGGAATATTCTGGAAGCGCAGCAGAAGCAGTTGGAAATCATCGAGAAGCAACTTTCTTTGGGTGCGGTTACGCGCTCCGCCGAGTTGTCGCAGGCGACGCTGGTCGCACAGACGGCGGCTCAAGTCGCACCACTGGAAAAATCATTGGCGCAAACGCGTCATCAACTGGCGGTTTACGTAGGCAAGCTTCCCAGCGAAACCGGGCTGCCGGAATTCCAGCTCGATTCACTGCAATTGCCGCAGGACCTGCCGGTTTCGCTGCCGTCGTCGCTGGTGCGTCAACGGCCGGACATCCGTGCCAGCGAGGCCTTGTTGCACGAGGCCAATGCCCAACTGGGCGTGGCTATAGCCAATCAGTATCCGCAAATAAACCTGACCGGTAGCTATGGCGTCGAACGCATACAGCTTGGTAGTTTGGCTGCGAGCAGCACATTGTGGAATGTTGGCGCGGGACTGACGCAGCCGATCTTCGACGCAGGTGCACTTAGCGCGAAACGACGCGCTGCCAAGGCGGCTTATGACCAGGCGGAAGCTCAATATCGCTGGACCGTTCTGACCGCGTTTCAGAATGTCGCGGACAACCTGCGGGCGATTGACTCCGATGCAACCACACTTAATGCGCAGGCAAATGCCGACTCATTGGCACGCGAGTCGCTGGAGATCACAAAACGACAGTACCAGTTGGGTGGAGCCAGTTATCTGGCCCTGCTTGACGCAGAGCGCAATTATCAGCAGACCCATATCAATCTTGTGGTTGCCCAGTCTGCGCGGCTTGCCGATACGGCCGCATTGTTCACGGCGTTGGGCGGGGGCTGGTGGAATCGGTCGGATGAAGAGGCGGCGGCGGCAAAAGGAGACTCAGGCAAAAATTAGCCTGTCCGCGCGTCCGGTTTTTTTGGCCTGATCAGGGAAGCACCTTTCAAATTTTAACGGGTATTTCAAAGAGACAACTATGACCAAGCGAATGTTGATCATGCTGGGCTGTGTGCTGGTGCTGATTGCAGCGCTGGCTTTGGGCTTTTTTCTGCACATCCGGGAATTGATTGCCAGTTCTCCAAAGCCCGGGCCGCAAACAGTGACTGCGGCAATTGTCTCCGCGCTGGAATGGCAGCCGCAGCTCGCTTCGGTGGGTACGCTAACGGCGGTGCATGGTGTGGATATCAGCAGTGAAGTTGCGGGCCAGGTACGCATGGTAAATTTCAAATCGGGGCAGGATGTAAAGGCTGGCGACGTGCTGGCACAGCTCAATGCCGACCTGGAAATTGCGCAGCTTTCTTCGCTGCAAGCGGCGGACGATCTTGCCGCCATCACGTTGAAGCGTGATCAGGCGCAATTGGCGGCCCAGGCCGTCAGCCAGGCACAGGTCGACAACGATGCGGCAGACCTGAAAAGCAAGGATGCACAAGTGGCTCAGCAGCAAGCCCTGGTCGCAAAAAAGACGATACGCGCACCCTTTGCGGGCCGGATCGGAATCACCACCCTGAATCCAGGGCAGTACCTGAACCCCGGCGATAAAATCGTTACCCTGCAGGCCATCGATCCGATTTATGTCGACTTCTATTTGCCGCAGCGACAGGTGGGCGCACTGTCCGTCGGCCAGTTGATCGCCGCCAGCAGCGATTCTTACGAGGGCAAGACATTCCACGGCAAGATTACCGCGATCAGCCCGAAGGTGGATACCACGACACGCAATGTCCAGATTCAAGCGACCATTGCCAATCCGAAACACCAGTTGCTGCCAGGTATGTTTGCCAACGTCACGGTCGATGTGGGCGAGAAAAAACATTATTTGACGCTGCCGCAAACAGCAATTACCTACAACCCCTATGGCTCCACCGTATTCATTGTAAAAGCCGCAACAGCGAAGGAGGGAGGCGCACCCGCCACGTCGCAGGCGGCCGGCCTGGAAGTTCAGCAGGCCTTCGTCACTACCGGCGACACGCGCGGCGATCAGGTGGCGATCACGAGCGGTCTGCAGGAAGGGCAGAGGGTGGTGACGAGCGGGCAGATCAAGCTCAAGAATGGCACCCCCGTCGTTGTCGACAATTCGGTACAACCGGCCAACAGCCCCAACCCGACTCCCCAAGAACACTGAGGTATTGCGATGAACTTCACGGATTTTTTTATTCGCCGACCGGTTCTAGCTACCACGGTGAGCCTGTTCATTGTCGTACTGGGACTGCGCTCACTGTTCAATTTGCCGATCAATCAGTATCCGCGCACCCAGAACGCAGTGGTGACGATATCTACCGCCTACTATGGTGCCGACGCTCAAACTGTCGCAGGTTTTATTACGCAACCGCTCGAAGCTGCCATTGCACAGGCGCAGGGCATCGACTATTTGTCTTCATCCAGCAGCAGCGGAATTTCAACCATCACTGCAACCTTGCGCTTAAACTACGATGCCAACCGGGCGCTGACTGAAATTAACACCCAGGTCAGTTCGGTCAAGAACCAACTGCCCGTCGAGGCGCAGGTGCCCGTGTTGACGGTGCAGACCGGGCAAACGACGGATGCCATGTACATTGGCTTTTACAGCGATGTCTTGCCGACAAACAACATAACCGACTATTTATTACGCGTGGTTAAGCCCAAGCTTGACTCAGTAGAAGGCGTGCAGACCGCCGAGATTCTGGGTGCCCGCCAGTTTGCCTTGCGTGCATGGCTTGATGCCGACAAGATGGCCGCCCGCGGCATTACGGCGAGTGACGTCGGCACGCAAGGCAAACTGACGGGCCCCAGAATCTCGGCGGTCTGTACGCCCTCAACCGAATCAAGCTTGGGCTTGACCACGCGTAATAGATAGTCGGTAACGTTGTTAGTCGGTAAAGTGTCGCTGTAGAAACCCATGTACATGGCATCCGTCGTTTGACCGGTCTGCACGGTTAATACGGGTGTCTGTGCCTGGACGGGCAACTGATTCTTGACCGAATTGACCTGAGTATTGATTTCCGTCAGCGCGCGGTTGCATCGTAGTTTAATCGTAGAGTGGCATGATGGTTGAAATCCCGCTGCTGCTGGAAGAGGATAAATAGTCGATGCCCTGCGCTTGGGCAATGGCAGCTTCGAGCGGTTGGGTAATAAATCCGGCTACAGTCTGGGCGTCGGCGCCATAATAGGTTGTCGATATGGTCACCACTGCATTCTGCGTTCGCGGATACTGGTTGATCGGCAGATTGAACAGCGAGCGCATCCCCAGCACGACGATAAGCAGGCTCACAGTCGTAGCCAGAACCGGTCGGCGAATAAAAAAGTCGGTGAAGTTCATGCCAATATCTTAGTGTTCTTGCGGAGTTGGGTTAGGACTATTGGCCGGTTGTACCGAATTGTCGACAACGATAGCGGTTCCGTTCTTGAGCTTGATCTGCCCGCTGGTAACCACCATTTGCCCTTCATGCAGACCACTCGTGATCGCCACCTGATCGCCACGAGTTCGCCTGTAGTTACGAAAGCTTGTTGTACCTCCAAGCCAGCTTCATGCTGCGGGGCGGCGGCCTCCCTCCTTTAGCCGCCGCAGGTTTTACAATAAACACCGTTGAGCCGTAGGGATTGTAGGTAATTGCGGTTTACGGCAGAGTCAGATAATGTTTTTTCTCGCCAACATCGACCAGGCGTTGGCAAACATTCCGGCAGCAACTGATTTTTGGATTGGCAATGATCGCTTGAACCTGCACATTGCGCGTGGTCGTATCCACCTTCGGACTGATCGCGGTGATTTTACCGTGAAATATCTTATCCTCGTACGAATCGCTGCGGGCGTTGACCACCTGACCAATGGATAGTGCGCCAACTGTCGCTGGGGTAAAAAGAAATCTACAAAAATCGGATCGATCGCCTGCAAGGTCACGATTTTGTCACCGGGGTTTAGATACTGCCCTGGGTTGGGGTGGTAATGCCAAGTCCGACCTGCAAAGGGAGCTCGTATCGTTTTTTTTGCGACCAGTGCTTCCTGCTGCGCTACCAGTGCATTCTTGTTTTTCAGGTCTGCCGCATCGCCGTCGACCTGAGCTTGGCTGACGCCCTGCGCGATCAATTGCGCCTGATCACGCTTCAAC
>CAVRYQ010000003.1:0-6383 GCA_963725375.1 uncultured Pseudomonadota bacterium
GGGAGAATAGCGATGCGCCCATCGGGGATAAATCTCGTAAACGTTCTGTTGCTGCCAGTCGCTGAGCACATAGCGTGCGGCATCCAGCCCGGTCTCTTCCATCACCTCTCGTGTCGCGGTCTCGCGCAGGGACTCATCGTCATCGCGGCTGCCGGTCACTGATTGCCAATAACCGGGGAAGTCAGCACGCTCCAGCAGCAGCACTTCGAGTGCGGATGTATGGATGACGACCAGCGCCGAGACGGGTTGTTTATATGCGGGCATTACGCGATGAATACCCAGAATGCTTTGCCTTGTGACCTCCAGAAGGCTATCGTGGCATCAAGGATGTCTTCCAGTACGGGATCGCTGGCCGGTTCGCCGTGCAGCAACAGCACATAGCCTGACGCCTGATGCCAGGAAAGATCGCCCAGTGCGTCGGCCAGCGCATCCCAGTTGTGCCCGAACCAGTCGGGTGCCGCAATTGCACGCGCCAATTCCGCCAGCACTTCGCCCTTGCCGCTGGAGCTCTCGATATCCGCCTCGAACACGACGAATCCGCCTTCGCTTGCGCTGGTGCGCAAATCTTCCAGCGGGCAATTGAGGCGATACACACCTGTTTCGCCCACTTCCTGCAACCGCCTGCACAAATCGCCCATGCTCACTCCCTGATACGATGGAAAGAACGGTAATGATCGTCAGTGTAATAGCATTCCGGCAGCGGGGAACCCACCGGCGTGCCCCTTGCGGGTACTGCGCCGCACACGAAGCGACGCGCACCGCGATTGCGCGCGCCCGGCGTCTTCACTGTGTATTCGTGGTAATAACCGCGTTGCTGTTGCGGCAGCACACGTTCGTAATTGCCGAACACCACGCCATCGCGCGGATAGGGAAACGGGCCGCCGTGCTCGATGAGTTGCAGGGTCGCACGCGCTTCCGGCGGCAATTCCGCAACCGGGATGGTTACGCCGGAGGTCGCATCATGCGCATGACGGCTGTGCGCCTGTGCCAACGGCACACACAACAGCAAGCCGACCAGCAGCCACCACTGTGCCCGAGTAACGCGCCGCATTCCTATTCCTTGGCGGGCTCGGTCGCTGCGGGCTGGCGCAGGCGAATATGCAGCTCGCGCAACTGCTTCTCGTCTACCGGGCTCGGCGCCTGGGTCAGCAGGCACTGCGCGCGCTGCGTCTTGGGGAATGCGATCACGTCGCGGATGGATTCCGCACCGGCCATCATGGTGACGATGCGGTCCAGGCCGAAAGCCAGACCGCCGTGCGGCGGTGCACCGTATTGCAGCGCATCGAGCAGGAAGCCAAACTTGAGCTGCGCCTCCTCCGCACCGATGTTGAGCGCGCGGAACACCTGGCTCTGCACCGACTCTTTATGGATACGCACGGAACCTCCGCCGATCTCCCATCCGTTCAATGCCAGATCGTAGGCTTTGGCCAGGCATTTGCCGGGATCGCTATCGAGGTATTGCAGATGTTCGTCCTTGGGTGCGGTGAAAGGGTGATGGCAGGCATTCCAACGTTTTGCTTCGTCATCGTATTCGAACATCGGGAAGTCCACTACCCACAGCGGCATCCAGGGTTTGTCATTGGTGTAGCCTTTTTCATGGCCGATCTTGCTGCGCAACGCACCCAGCGCATCATTGACAATCTTGGCCTTGTCCGCACCGAAGAAAATGATATCGCCATTCTGCGCGCCGGTGCGCTGAATGATGGTCTTCAGTGCCGCCTCGTTCAGGTTCTTCACGATGGGCGATTGCAGGCCGGTCTCATTCAATTGCGTAATATCGTTGACCTTGATGTAAGCCAGCCCCTTGGCACCATAGATACTGACGAACTTGGTGTACTCGTCGATCTCGCCGCGCGAGAACGCGCCGCCGTTCGGTACGCGCAATGCCGCGACGCGGCCGTTCTCGGAATTCGCCACGCCGGCGAACACCTTGAATGCGACGTCCTTCACCGCGTCGGTCACTTCGGCAATTTCCAGCGTCACGCGCAGGTCCGGCTTGTCGGAACCGAAACGCGCCATCGCTTCCGCATAGCTCATGCGCGGGAACGGGTTGGGCAGCGCCACATTGAGCACCTCCTTGAACACGGTGCGTATCATTTCTTCCATCAGCACCATGATCTGCTCTTCCGTCAGGAAGGACGTCTCGATATCCACCTGGGTGAATTCGGGCTGGCGGTCAGCGCGCAGGTCTTCGTCGCGAAAACACTTGGTGATCTGGTAATAGCGGTCGAAGCCCGCCACCATCAACATCTGCTTGAACAACTGCGGCGACTGCGGCAGCGCGAAGAACTCACCCGCATGCACCCGCGACGGCACGAGATAATCGCGCGCGCCTTCCGGCGTAGATTTGGTCAGCATCGGCGTTTCAATATCGATGAAACCCTTGTCGTCGAGGAAACGACGGAAAGCGCGTGCCGTCTGGTAGCGCAGCATCATGTTCTTCTGCATCTGCGGACGGCGCAGGTCGATCACGCGATGGGTCAGGCGCACGTTCTCGGACAGGTTTTCGTCGTCAAGCTGAAACGGCGGAGTGACCGAGACGTTGAGCACCTCGATCTCGTGACAGAGTATCTCGATCTCGCCGCTGGGAATGTTCTTGTTCTCGGTGCCTTCCGGGCGGCGGCGCACGCGGCCGGTGATCCTGAGCACGAATTCGTTGCGCACGGATTCGGCTGTCTTGAACATGTCCGCGCGATCCGGGTCGCACACCACTTGTGCCAGGCCTTCGCGGTCGCGCAGGTCGATGAAGATCACCCCGCCGTGGTCGCGCCGGCGATGCGCCCAGCCGCAAAGTGTGACAGTCTGTCCGAGGTTGGAAACGTTGAGTTGCCCGCAGTAATGAGTTCGCATAGTTGATTCAGTTCAGATGGATCGAAAAAAACAATAAGATGAAATTAATCAGGTTTGGCCAGTTTGGCAGCCGCTTCGGGCGTGGTCACCACCCCCATGGAGATGATGGCCTTGAATGCCGCATCCACACTGATGTCCAGCTCTATCGTCTCCGATTTCCGGACATAGAAATAGAAGCCGTTCACGGGACTGGGTGTGGTCGGCACGAACACGCCGACGTGCTCCTCACCGGCCAGAGTGCGCGTGACTTCTCCCGGCACGCTGGTCTGGAATGCCAATGACCAGGCTTGGGGATGCGGGTAGCGCACCAGCAATACTTTGCCGAAGGCGCTGCCGCTCTCCGACAGCAGCGTGTCGCTGACCTGTTTGACGCTGTTGTAGATGGCATTGACGAAAGGGATGCGGCGCAGCAGGCCGTCCCAATAAGTCAACAGGCGCTGGCCGAATACGTTGCGCACGAGCAAGCCGGTAGCCAGCACTACGACGACCGTGAGAATGACGCCCAGGCCGGGAATGTGGACGCCCATCCATTGATCCGGATGCCAGTGCGCCGGCAACAGGGTCAGGGTCAGATCCAGCGTGCTGATGATGAGGTTCAATACCCAAAGCGTGATGCCCAGTGGCACCCATACCAGCAAACCTGTCAGCAGGTATTTCTTCACGAATGCGTGCCCGCCGCCGGACAGGCTGCGCAGGCTGACGGCTCGCACTGGGTGGCCGGCTTGTTCTTGAAATCGGTGGCGTAATAACCGCTGCCTTTGAGCTGAAAACCAGCCGCGCTGATCTGCTTCGCGAAAGTTTCCCGGCCGCATTCGGGGCATTTTGTCAGCGATGCATCGCTGATCTTCTGCATCACATCCTTTTGCGCGCCGCAACTGCTGCAACGATATTCATAGATGGGCATGTCCTGCTCCTGCATTTTGAAAGGCGCGCATTATACCTCGCGCCCCGGCATTGGAAGAAACTGGTTTATCGCGCTGCACCCGAACCTGATTGCGCGCTATTGCGTTGATCCAGATAGCCTGAAGCACATCCGGGGAATGCGCATATCATCCAATGGCGGATTGAGTGTAATACAAGGAGAGATGGCGAGAAGATATTGGAACTGCGATCTCTTATATGGCGGACCGTAATGTGTCAGCCAGGCAACGATCAAGCTGCGGGACCAAGCCGCTTTCTGCAATAGCAGCCTTATCAGCCGATATCTCCCCAGTCGCGTTGCCTTTCATGGAGAACAACCCGTATACAAGAATAAAAACGATCCCAAGCCAAACCCGTTTCATGCATCCTCCACTTATCAGTACCCCCGTCACCGGGGCATTGCGTATCGGATATGCAACAGACGTGCCAAGGCTGGGGCTGGCTGGCCGCAAATGACAACGGGAAATATCCGAAGAAATATTGGCGAAGGAATGACAACAACTGACGACCACAAGTCAGCCCAAAACCTGCATATGAACATGGTTAAGTGTTTACGTCAGACCACATCCCGGGGGCAATTCCGTCCAGCGACCACACACCGATGGCGTGACGTATCAAGCGCAGGGTGGGAAATCCTACGGCGGCCGTCATGCGCCGGATCTGGCGGTTCCTGCCTTCGCGCAGCGTGATCTGCAGCCAGCGCGTGGGAATATTTTTGCGGAAACGAACCGGCGGATCGCGCGGCCACAAGTCGGCAGGCTCTTCCATCAGGCTCGCCAGCGCCGGAAGCGTCCGCCCATCCTTGAGTTGCACGCCGCGTCGCAATTGTTCCAGCGCCGCCTCGTCCGGAACGCCTTCGACCTGTACCCCATAGATCTTTGGGCAGTTTGTGTCCCGGATCGGTAATGCGATGCTGCAGCTTGCCATCGTCGGTAAGCAGCAACAGCCCTTCGCTGTCGGTATCCAGACGGCCCGCCGGATAGAAATAGGGCGTTGCAATGTAGTCGGCCAAGGTCCGATGCAGGCCGTCGCTGCTGAATTGGCAGATCACTCCATACGGTTTGTTGAACAGCAAAATCCGACTCATTTTCCACCCGCCACTGCAATGCCTGCGTTTGATCGCGCGCGTCGACGCGCTGCCGGATCAACGCCATGTGATAAAAAAGCCCACCACTTCCGTGGCGGGCTTTTTTACAACTCAAACAGGAATCAACCCGCTTGTATGTTGGAGGCCTGCTTGCCCTTTGGTCCCTGAACAACTTCAAAAGTCACTTTCTGACCTTCTTGAGGGACTTGAAGCCGCTCATATTGATCGCGGAAAAATGCGCGAACAAATTTTCGCTGCCCCTTGGCCATCTTTTCCGCAAATCGCTTGAGGAAGTACTCGATCAGGACGGGAATATCTTCTCGGCGTTTGCGCAGCGGCGTTCATGGCCGACCCTCACAGGTGCCATGGGGCCTCGAAGCGCTCAGCGGCATCATCAGCAAGCCCGCCTGGAGAACAAAGCCCAGTTGGTATCTGGTCACGACCGAAGACCGCATGATTCCACCGGACGCTCAGCGCGGCATGTCGAAGCGGGCTGGCTCGAATGTCCTGAGAAGTAAAGGCGAGTCATGTGGTGTACGTTTCGCAGCCACAAGCGGTCGCGACGATCTCGGTCACGGGCGCCTTCAGTGGCGGCACGGGCGGCGGCGGACACAGGTCCTGACCAATACCTATGAGCTTCAGGATTACACTTCCGGGTCGCTGAACAAAAATTTCATCAAATTTGGAGCCCGGTTCCGCGACAATGTGGAGTCTGCCACTTCCAGTTCCGGCTTTAGCGGCGCTTTCTCGTTCAATTCCATCCAGGCTTACCAGATCACTGAGCAGGGGTTGGCGGCGGGCTTGCCCTTCTCACAGATCCAGGCCAATGGCGGGGGCCCCAGCCAGTTCTCCCTCAGCGCGGGACTGCCGTTGGCGCATGTGAACTATTTCGACCTTGAGCCTTACGTGGAGGACGATTGGAAGGCGCGTCCTAACTTGACCGTCAGCGGCGGGCTGCGCATCAGTGTTTCGGTTCCAGTTGAAGCCGCTGGCCAGGCGTTTGCTCGGAGCTCAGCCGGCGCTTTGCGTGGCCATGGTCGACCGCCAGCGCGCTCGATTTTTTGATCTGCGCCTGGACGACCTGCGCGAACGTGGAGCCATTGTGCACATGCTCTCGCGCAGCGGGTCGAGCTACGGCTTCAACGGCTACGAAGGCGGCCATGCCGAACGCCGGGTGGCCGAGGAGGCCCTTCAGCACTTCAAAGCGGTTTCCGAGCGGCTGCGGACCGACTTCGAGAAAGGCATCTGGGAGCGGGTTATTGTGGGGTTCTAGGGGTGCCCAACTCGGCCGAGTTCGAGGCCAATCTTCACCCTTACGTGAAACAGCGCGTGATTGGGCGATTCTCAGCGGATGTTGCCAGTGTTTCGAATGAAGAGATTCGCGAACACGCGGGTGCCGAGCTGGATCGTTGGATATTGGAACGGGGCCGCACGAAAGCCAGCGAAGCGATCGATCTTGCGAAATCCAACGGACGCGGTAACAAGGCCTGCGGCGCATTTTGCAGGCGCTCGAAACCAGCAATTG
>CAVRYQ010000004.1:0-34158 GCA_963725375.1 uncultured Pseudomonadota bacterium
CCGCATAAAGATCGCGTACCTTGCCCCGGCCCAGCAGGGGTGTCGCACCGAGATTCGTACTCAGAAGTGGTGTCACGGGTAGGTCTTCCTAGGAGGGAACTGAAACTCCGATTTTCAAAGCAGCGGCGCGGTTTGTCAATCACTCTTACGCGGCATTTGAAAAGAAAGTGCTTCCGGAGACGGAAGAGCAGGCACTAGTCTGGGCTGAGGCTGAGCAGCGAGCCAAGGCGCAAGCCGCACTCGAACTGGAACAGTCTGTACAGCAAATTGCCCTGTCGCAAGCCAAGGCCGCAAAAGTCGCCGTCAAGAGGAGACCAGGGAAGCCGTTGCCTTGGGGCAGGATGTTGCTGGGCCTGGTTGTGCTGGCACTGATGGTGGCCATTGTGCTGCCATACGTTTATCCCCTTGCCGACTACATTGCTCCGCTGGAGCTGCGTCTGTCGGCACAGTTGAAACAGCCCGTACATATCGGAGGATTGGGCGCCAGTTCGTTGCCGCCCAGGCTGCAATTGCAGAACGTGACTGTCGGCGCTTCACAAGAACTGAAAGTGGGCACCGTGGATCTGGATTTTGACCTGTTTTCACTTCCTTCCGAAGTAAGAGTCATCAGTAATGCAAACCTGAATGACGTCAGTGTTGACGGACGCTTGCTGGATAAACTGGCAGCCAGCTTCAAGCTGCTGGGAAGCGACGCGGGCTATCCGGTACGACACGTTACCTTGCAACACGTGAAGATCATCTCTGATGATGTTGCGTTGCCGACCTTTGGCGGTACCGCAGAGATTGATGTCCAGGGGCATTTAAACAGCATATCGCTGCATAGCGCGGACGACAAAGTCGGGGTCGATTTGCAGTCGGATCAGGGACGCTGGCAACTCGGTATCAATTTGAAAGAACGCAGCCTGCCGGTGTTGCCGGATGTGATCTTCAGCGACTTCAGCGCCAAAGGTGAGCTGCGTGACGGCGAGGTGAATTTTACCGAACTGGATGCGCACCTGTATGACGGCATCCTGCTGGGAAGCGGGAAACTAAGCTGGAACAAGGGCTGGAGCTTGCAAGGCACTCTGGAGGCAAAGATATTCGATCTGGGCAAGATGTTTCCGAAATTCCATATTGAAGGCGAGATGTACGGCGATGCCACTTCTCTCCATGTCGGGGGCAACGCTTCCGCAGATGGGTGACGATCCGCAACTGGATGGAAGTTTTACCGTGAAGAAGGGGGTCCTCAATGTCGATATCGTGGAGACTGCGCGCTTGCTGAGCCGTGACAATCTGGTCGGAGGGCGCACCCATTTTGACGACATGATCGGCCAGGTGCAGTTGCAGAAGCACGCTGTCCATATCCGCCAATTGAAGATCACCTCGGGGATGCTGAGCGCTAATGGTTCTGTCGACGTATCGCCGGATAACAAGCTTTCCGGGACCCTGAACGCCGAGATCAAATTGCGCTCAGGCAACAGTCAACTGACCTTGTACGGTAATTTGGCCGAACAGAAGCTGCGTGCGGGGCACTGAGTATTGCGTCACCGGAATAACCTGAAAAAGCCGGACGGGAAATGCGCCATACCGTCCGGATTTTCCTCACAGCGGAGACGGCGGCTCTTTCCGGGATAACGGATTTTCGAGCTGCCGGATCCGTAGCCTTATGACGGCGCTTTCGCCATGCGCTCCAGCGCCATTTACGGGTTTTGGTTCCGGCATAACCTTAAGGTTGGCCTGCACCGAAACCTTACGACAGCGCTTTCGCCATGCGCTCCAGCGCTTTCGTGAGGTTTTCCATCGAGGTTGCGAAGGACAGGCGGATGTAGCCTTCGCTGCCAAAGGCCGATCCCGGTACAACGGCTACGCCTGCTTCCACCAACAGGTATTCCGAGAACGCGATGTCTGTCGCTTCCTTGATGGTGCCTTTCTTGTGCAGCGTGGCGATGGCCTGGCGTGCGTCAGGGAACGCGTAGAACGCGCCACCCGCCATGAGGCAACTCAGTCCAGGAATCTTGTTCAATGTGCTCACAACGTACACATGGCGCTCACGGAAAGCCTTGAGCATGGGTGCGATGCAGGCCTGGTCTCCGTTCAATGCGGCTTCTGCAGCCACTTGCGATATGGATGTCGGGTTGGAGGTGCTTTGCGACTGCACGTTTTCCATTGCGGTGATGATGTTCTCAGGGCCGGCCGCGTAGCCGATGCGCCATCCTGTCATCGCATAAGCCTTGGACACGCCGTTCAGCACCATGGTGCGCGGATACAGGTCAGGGCAGGCATCCAGGATATTGACGAACTTCGCATCGGTCAGTGCAATGTGTTCGTACATGTCGTCGGTGGCGATCAGGATGTTACGGTGCTTGCGCAATACTTCTCCCAGTGCCTTCAGGTCTTCCAGCGTATACACCGCGCCGGAAGGATTGCTCGGGCTGTTGATCACCAGCATTCTGGTCCTGGCCGTGATCGCCTTTTCCAGTTGGCCGGGAGTCATCTTGAAGCCCTGCTCAATGCCGGCTTCCACAATCACCGGTTTGCCTTCCGCAATGAGTACGATGTCCGGATACGAAACCCAATATGGCGCGGGAATGATGACTTCGTCGCCGGGGTTGACCACGGCTAGGGCCAGATTGAAGAAACTCTGCTTGCCGCCGCAGGACACAAGAATCTGTTTCGCCGTGTAGTCCAGGCCGTTGTCACGCTTGAATTTGGCGATGATCGCGGCTTTGAGCGACGGCGTGCCTCCGACGGCGGTGTATTTGGTAAATCCCTTGTTGATCGCGCCGATGGCTGCGTCCTTGATGTGTTGCGGGGTATCGAAATCCGGTTCGCCTGCGCCCAGCCCGATGATGTCCTTGCCTTCAGCTTTCAGCTTTGCCGCCCGGGCAGTCACGGCAAGAGTGGGGGAGGGTTTGATGGCTTGTACGCGTTTGGAGAGTGACACGATTTTTCCTTGAATGAGATTGGTATAGGGGGGCTGGATTATACCTGTGATGCGGAAGGTGTGGATTCCATCAAGTGTGGAACAGGCGCATGCGGCAGCGGCGAAAATGGAACCGGATTTGCCAGGCCCGCATCGCCGACTTGGCTGGTCGGAAATTGATATTGGAGAAAAAAACAATAAATCAGCTAGTTAAAATTACTTGTAGCATGCCGTACATGTTCTGTAGATCAATTTCATTGGAGAAATGGCTGATTGGGATGCAGTCCGGGCATTTCTTGGTGCAGGGTCAACATTGAGACTGAAACAGATCATTGATGGGCGGTAGTGACCCTGTTTTCCAATTGCGGCTGCGGTATGTGTCAGCATCCTTCTTCCCAGAAGCCTTTCAATTGTTCGGAGCGCTGTGAATTGCGCAACTTGCCTAAAGCTTCGGCTTCTATCTGGCGCACCCGCTCACGGGTGAGGCCAAACTGCGTCCCGATTTCCCGCAGCGTATGGTCCGTGTTCGTTTCTATCCCGAAGCGGATGCGCAGTATCTTTGCCTCGCGTGGCGTCAGGACGTCAAGGGCGTCTGCGATCACGTTGCGCAATCTGCCGTGCGTCGCGGCTTCGATGGGGGCAAGGGTATTGAGATCCTCAATGACGTCGCCCAAGTGCAGATCGTCGTCTTCGCCCACCGGCGTAGACATCGAAATTTGCGTCGGAGCGATGCCCATGGTGCTACGTATTTTTTCTTCCGGCATGCCCATCCGCAGGGCCAGCGTCGCGGCGGTAGCCCTGGTTCCGGTCTCCTGCAGAATTTTGCGCGAGAAGCGATTTATCTTGTCCAGCGTATCGCACATGAACCTGGGAATGCGGATGGCGCGCGCCTGGTAGTCCGGGGAGCGCACGATGGCCTGGCGTATCCACCAGACGGCGTAGGTCGAGAACTTGTAGCCGAAGCGGTAGTTGAATCTGTCTACCGCTTTCATCAGACCGATATTTCCGTCCTGAATCAGATCCAGAAAATGCGCCGGGTTGGTGGTATATTTTCTGGCAATGGAAATAACCAGACGCAAATTCGCCTCGGTCATCTGGCGCTTGGCACCACGTGCCTTACCCTCACCGCAGATCATCTGCTTGTGGATTTCTTTCAAGTCCTTGATCGAGAGCCGGATGGCTTGCTGCAGATCAAGCAGATGTTTTTGTTGCGCCTCAACGTCATCGCGCAAGCCCGCCAAAACCCTGCAATAAGGCCTTTTCAGCCCCAGTTCATAATCCATCCAGCCGAGATTTGCCTCGTTACCCGCGAAGGCGGCGATGAAATGCGAGCGGGGCATGTGCGCCTGAGAGATGCATAGTTCCTGTATGTTGTGCTCGTGGATGCGTACTCGCTCCACCAGATTGCGGATCGTGTCGCACAGTGCCTCCACCTGTTTTTGGGCAAAACGGAATTGCATCAATTCCCCGGAAATCTTTTCCTGGAGCGCGTTGTATTCCGCACTGCGATAGCCATGCACCTGATAGGCCTCGCCAATTTCGGTGAACAAATCGGAGATACGGGTAAATCGCCTGATTGCATCCGCCTTCATTTTTGCGAGATTTGCGGCAGCCAGCCCCTCGTCGCCGTCGCAATTATCGGTGTCACCAACCGACAATTCTTCGTTGTGCAATTCCACGGATACTATTTCATCGGACTGGGTATCGTTGAATCCGTCTATCACTTCGTCTATGCGTAACTCATCGCTGGCAACCTTGTCGCCCAGGGCGAGAATCGCCGAGATTACGGCGGGGCAGGCTGAGATGGCGAGAATCGTCAGGCCAAGGCCTTCCTCTATGCGCTTCGCAATCACGATCTCATCTTCGCGCGAGAGCAAGTCCTCCATGCCCACATCACGCATATACATGCGGACCGGGTCCATGGACAGGCAAAACTCCGTACTCACAGTTGAAAGCAACGCTTCGGCGGCTTCGCTTACATTCTCGTCAACCGCAGTCGAGGGGATATCCGTGGCGAGCGGATTTTCGACATCCGGTGCCTTGTCACACACGCTGATGCCCATGACATTGATGATGCTGACGACGCCTTCGATCTGCTCGACTTCCAGCATTTCCGGCAGGTGGTCATTCATTTCGCCGTAGGTCAGGTAGCCGCGCTCCTTGCCCAGAACGATTAACGTTTTGAGCCGACCGTCTCGTGCCTCGTCATCCTGCGGAAGCTCCATAGAACTGCCAAACTGTTCCGGCCCGCAGTCCCTTCTTTTGTTTCCCTCACTCTTGGCAATGACCGTCACTTTTCCATCTCTCCCGAGTAACCATTTTTTGATTGGCAACTCTAGCAAGAACGATCACCCATGTATTCATCCCGAGGGGTGATGATTGCGGTCCACCCATTGCGTAATATTGAATGGGAGATGGCGTTCGTTGGTTGACCGGGAATCATGTGACGACATACCAGGCGGTGATATCCGAATTGCTCGGCAATCTGGCGGACTGAGGATATTTCCTTGAAAAGGCAGTACAGCAGGCGCTGTGCAATATCGGCATCTGCACAGATCAATTCGGGCCGGAAATAAATGAATCGCGCGCAAGACGAAGCCGGTGCGGGCGCCCTGTCATCGGGCGCACTCGGGGGGCAATGCAGGAAGTATCGTCAGACGTTTAACGTCCCGCCCGGTCCGGTGGTGGAATTAGGCATCCCGTGGCTCAGTGACGCGTTGCCGTACACGCGTCATCTCTGACAGGTCTGGTCCGCCCTGACGCGCCTGGTTTCTATCAGCACCCTGGTAATCCGGTATCTCATTCCCTCAATCTTGATCCCGTCTTCCAGTTTGGAGGAATGATAGGACATGACCTGGCCGCTGGCGCTTAGCTGGGACAGGCGCGCGTGTGCGTTGGCAAGAGATATTCCCACGGCTTCCGCAATGTCCGACTCAAGGCTTTCACCGTGCTTCTCCAGAAACTTGAGGATGCTGTGCATGCAGTAATCAGTTTGGAAATAAATATTCATTCGAATTGCGAACAGCAGTTATCGCGGCGCCTTGCGGTGGCACGTGCAAGCATCCAGCAGACAAAAGCGCGAAGTTGAAATGATCAAGGCATGGCACTTCTTATTCTCCTGTTATCCTGTCCCAGCATCGAGGGCGTGATCAGCGTGATGCCATTGGCCGTAACGCGGAAGCGCTTGGCATCTTCAACGCTGTTATAACCGACGACCAAACCATCCGGGATAATGCAATCCTTGTCCACTACGGCGCGTCTGATCTTCACATTGCGACCGATATCGACGTTGGGCAGCAGAACTGAGTCCTCGACATTGGAGAAACTGTGTACCTTCACGTTCGAATACAGCAAGGAGCGTCTTACCGTCGCGCCGCTGATGATGCAACCGCCAGACACAAGTGTGTCGACAGCATATCCACGGCGCTTGTCATCGTCGAATACGAATTTGGCCGGGGGCAACTGTTCCTGATGCGTCCAGATCGGCCATTCCTTGTCGTACATGTTCAAATCGGGAATTACCCGGGCAAGTTCCATGTTGGCTTCCCAGTATGAATCGATGGTACCAACATCACGCCAATATGAGTTCCCCGCGGGCTCGCGAACGCAACTGTCTTCAAAACTTTGCGCATACACGCGGTATCCCGCCGCCATCAGATGCGGAATGATGTCCTTGCCAAAATCGTGGGAAGAATTGGGGTCGTCCGCATCTCTTACCAACTGGTCAACCAGAAATGCCGTATTGAATACGTAGATACCCATGCTTGCCAGTGACATGGTCGGCTTGCCGGGAATCGATGCTGGATTTTCCGGCTTCTCGGCAAAGGAGATGACTCTCGATTCGCTGTCCGTGCCCATGACTCCGAACGCCTTCGCATCCTCGATCGGCACCTCTATGCACGCTACTGTCATGTCGGAGTTCTTCTGGACATGGAAAGCCAGCAGCTTGCCGTAATCCATCTTATAAACATGATCGCCGGCCAGTATCAGCACATACTCGGGATTTGTATCGCGCAGGATATCCAGATTCTGGAACACGGCATCAGCCGTCCCCGCGTACCAGGATTCCTCAAGCCATTGCTGCGCCGGCAATACATCGATGAACTCGCCGAATTTTCCGTTCAGGAAACTCCAGCCATGCTGAATGTGACGGGAGAGGCTGTGGGATTTGTATTGTGTCGCCACGCCGATGCGACGGATGCCGGAGTTAACGCAATTCGACAGGACGAAATCGATGATGCGAAACTTCCCGCCAAAGGGCACTGCGGGTTTCGCTCTCCAATCCGTGAGTTGATGCAGGCGGCTGCCACGTCCACCTGCCAGAATCATGGCGTAGGTATTTTTGGCCATTGTGCTTACAAATCGTGGATTCTCTTGTGTCGACATGCCACCTCCCCTAGTTTGACAACGTACTTTTTTATTGATTATCAGTATTGTTTTTGGACTTCCGGGCCGGCCAACTGATAGCCAAAGCCGCGTATGGTACGTATCAATTTCTGTTCGAACGGTTTATCGATCTGTTCTCGCAGCAAATGCACGTGCGATTTGAGCGAATTACTGTCTGGATGACCATCTCCCCAAACGCTATGCTCAAGATCGCTTCTATTGACCACCCGTGGAGAGCGCTCCATCAGCGTCTCCAATATCTTGTAGGGTATTCTGGGCAGATTGATCGCTTTCTCTCCCCTTCGAACCGAGTATGTGCATGGGTCGAGTATCAGGTCCTCAACCATCATCCTCTTTTGCTTCTGGAAATGATTGCCATTGCCTCTCCGGTGCAATACTCGCAATCGTGTTTCCACTTCGCGCAATTCGGCGGGTTTGGTCAGATAATCGTCCCCGCCTGCCTCAAGCCCCGCAATCTTGTCCCGCAGCGAGTTGCTGGCAGTAATGATCAGAATTGGTGTCTTTATATCCTTCGCGCGCAACTTGCGGCATAGCGTAATGCCATCAATTCCAGGCAACTCCAGATCCAGCACGATTGCATCGTATCGGTTGCCCAGCGCAAGATGCAGGCCCGTAAGTCCATCTCTGGCAGCATCCAGTATGTGTCCCTTTGCTTCGAGGTAATCGAACATTCTGGAGGCCACATAGGCATTGTTTTCAATGACGAGTACATGCATAACTTGGCTGTGCTTTTTAAGGATACTTTAATGTCGAACTGTTTTTCCCGGCTAATGGCATCCGGTGTGCCCGTGACACACCTGGTGCCGCGGCACCAGGATGCCCTGTTCTGGCGCGCTGTGCCTTAATGCTGAAAGATCGTTTGTGCCCGGGAATTGCCCGTCCGCAAAGGCATGGAGGAGTGGTTTTGCTAGGCCGAGCGCTGGTCTGAAATTCGCTGGCGGATTTGCACCACCGGAGCGGTGTGCAATTGTCCTATGCATGTCACATGATGAATCGCATGGCGCTGCACCAGTGCGATGAGGAAAGTCGCTGGTCAGGCGAGAAGCGCCGTGAACGACGGCGATTTTCTTTGAAATCGTAACGTGCTTATCAAGTCTGTTCAACAAATCGAGTCCACTGCATTCAGTGTCGGTGGTCATGCAAATTTCCTTCTGGCGGACAAGTGAAGGGACTTCATATAAACACGTGCTTTGAATTCACTGTACCAAGAATATCGGGCAATGTATTCACCCCGCGGGGTGATTCCTGTTGCGACGTAAAGGCTTATAATTCAGCCCCATAACATTTTTTCGATCAATCAAGAAGTTCGACGATGACTCTAGAAACCGGCCACGCGGAAATTGATCAACAGCATGCGATACTCGAAAACATGGTTGGCCAGCTATCGATTGTCTGTTCGGAGGCAGAGCGCAATCCGGACGCCGTATGCGACCAATGCAGTTCAGCAAAACGGCAAAAATGCAGCGTGTCCCTTATTTCGATAACCAGCGAACTGTCGGCATTCCTCATCGGGCATGCCAGGTATGAAGAAAAAATGATGGAGTTGCTTCCGGATACCCCGGATTGCCTGGCTCACATCAAGGCTCACAAAGCGGCCCATGCCGGAATATCAAGACAACTCAAGAAGCTCTCACTTCAAATCGCTACCGAAAGCCCGCGGGCTGTAAGTGGCATGATTTGGAGAGTCATCAGAAATTGGCTGGGCGATCATGCGGCGTCGTTCGATTGTCGGCTGGTTGGCCTGGGCAAGTCCCGCGGGGCGGAGATCGATTTCGATGGCGAGCTCGTTGCGATGCTCGACCGGCATGTGTTTCCCAACCGCCCTGTTTTGCCAAATTCATGCTCGGATGCCTCGTTGGCATTACAGAGGAGAAAACTGGAAGTGCGAGGGCGGTTCGAATCGCTATCCTCGGCGCAGCGCGCGGTCTTCTGGTTTGTCATAAGTGGGAAAAAGAATCGCGAAATTGCCGACGAATTGAACGTAACAATCAATACCATCAAATCCCATCGCGCTGCCATTTTCGACAAGATGGACGTCGGATCTGTCGTTGAACTTGTAAAAAAAGCGGACATCCTTCGCTAAATGTTCTCGGGTCGCCGCCCCATCTGACGTTGCGGTTTGAATAGCGGATTGCAACGATCCCGGTCTCCTGCCAGGAGGACGGTTTTCCGGAACGGGCAGCGATATCTTCTTCCCCGGATTCGCAGTTTCCCATTACTATCGAGGAGTCGCGACTTGGGTGATTCCGGGAACGCTCCTGTTCTCAATATCCGTACTCAGCAGGGAGGCGACGTGATTTCTTGTGGGCATGGCGTATATCGGGCCGGGGCGGCAATTGGACAAAGGCGCTCTAGTGGAAACGAGAAGAAGAACATGGCTGGATTGATACAACGCATCAGCGAAGCAAGCGTGGCGCTGGAAGGCCGCGTACCATGAAACTTGGCATCGACCTCGGCGGCACCAAGATCGAAATCATCGCGCTGGCCGACACTGGCTGCGAATTGCTGCGTCGCCGCGTGCCTGCCCCGAACGGGAACTACGGCGCGACATTGCAGGCCGTCGCCCGACTGGTTCGCGACGCCGAAGCCGAACTGGGACAGCATGGCTCAGTCGGCATTGGCACGCCCGGCGCGCTATCCCGAGCCACTGGTCGCCTCAAGAATTCGAACTCTGTCGTGCTCAACGGCCAGCCCATCCTGCAAGACTTGGAATCCCTGCTGCAACGCCCGGTGAAGATCAGTAACGATGCCAACTGCTTTGCGCTTTCCGAGGCGACGGACGGTGCGGCTGCGGGTGCGGAGGTCGTGTTCGGCGTCATTCTCGGCACCGGCGTCGGCGCGGGTATTGTGGTCAGCGGCCACATTCTGACCGGCCCCAACGGCATTGCCGGCGAGTGGGGGCACAACCCACTGCCCTGGCCGCGACCGCATGAATTGCCAGGTCCGCCATGCTATTGCGGCAAGCAAGGCTGCATCGAAACCTTCCTCTCCGGGCCGGGCATGGCGAAACTGCACCAGATCGAGGTTGGCGTATTGTTGAACGCCGAAGAGATCGTGGCGCAGGCAAAGCAGGGCGACGCCGCCTGCGAGCGCAGTCTGCAAATATATGAGCACCGTCTCGCACGCTCCCTCGCACATGTCATCAATATCCTCGACCCGGACGTGATCGTGCTCGGCGGTGGCATGTCCAACATCGAACGGCTGTACAAGAATGTGCCAGAAATATGGGGAAGATTCGTATTTTCGGACAGGGTGGATACCAGACTGGTGAAACATCGCTTCGGAGATTCGAGCGGAGTACGCGGCGCAGCTTGGCTATAGTTGCTGGACTTGGCACATGCAGGGTGGAGCGCAGCCATCCTCAATGATGCGATCAGCAGATGTCGCGTTGAGCGGGTGAGCCTGCCGCGCCAATTCTCGCCGTATCAAGAGGGGTAGGACCGCAGCGGTTGATGTATGCTCTCCAATGTATCGTGATTTGGCAATCCATCCTTTCCCCGTACAATGCACGACCGATCATGAAAACCATTGCCTTCCCGGACAGTCCCTACCTGCTGCACCTGCCGTTCGACCCGGCAGGCGATCAGCCCACGGCCATTGCGCAACTGGTGGAAGGCATCAACGACGGCCTGGCCTACCAGACGTTGCTGGGCGTGACCGGCTCCGGCAAGACCTTCACCATGGCCAACGTGATCGCGCGCACCGGGCGACCGGCCATCGTCATGGCGCCAAACAAGACCCTGGCGGCGCAGTTGTATTCCGAGATGCGCGAATTCTTTCCCGAGAATGCCGTCGAATATTTCGTTTCCTATTACGACTATTACCAGCCCGAAGCTTACGTGCCGTCGCGCGATGTATACATCGAGAAGGATTCCAGCATCAACGAGCAGATCGAGCAGATGCGGCTGTCGGCCACCAAGTCGATGCTGGAGCGGCAGGACTGCGTGATCGTGGCCACCGTTTCGGCCATCTACGGCATCGGCGACCCGGTGGACTACCACGGCATGATCCTGCATTTGCGAGAGAACGAGAAGATTGCGCAGCGCGACATGATCCAGCGCTTGGTGGCAATGCAATACGAGCGCAACGACATCGACTTCAACCGCGGTCATTTTCGCGTACGCGGCGACGTAATAGATATCTTCCCGGCGGAAAGCAGCGAGAACGCGCTGCGCGTGACGCTGTTCGACGACGAGGTGGAATCGCTGGCGCTGTTCGATCCGCTCACGGGGCATATCCAGACGCGCGTGCCGCGCTACACCGTATATCCTTCCAGCCATTACGTGACGCCGCGCGAGACGACGCTGCATGCCATCGAGACCATCAAGGTGGAGTTGGCCGAGCGCATCGCCTTCTTCGTCAAGGAGAACAAACTGGTGGAAGCGCAGCGCATCGAGCAGCGCACGCGCCACGACCTGGAAATGCTGGCCGAGATCGGCTTCACCAAGGGCGTCGAGAATTATTCGCGCCATCTGTCCGGGCGGGCTGCCGGCGAAGCGCCGCCGACGCTGATGGATTACCTGCCACCGAACGCGCTGATGATCATCGACGAGAGCCACGTCACCATTCCGCAGATCGGCGGCATGTACAAGGGCGACCGGGCGCGCAAGGAGAACCTGGTCAATTACGGCTTCCGCCTGCCGTCCGCACTGGACAACCGCCCGCTGCGTTTCGACGAGTTCGAGAAGATCATGCGCCAGACCATCTTCGTGTCCGCCACGCCATCCACCTACGAAGCCGAGCACACCGGGCAGGTGGTGGAGCAGGTGGTTCGCCCGACCGGCCTGATCGATCCAAGGATCGAAGTGCGTCCCGCCACCAACCAGGTGGACGACCTGATGTCCGAAGTGAATCTGCGCACCAGTGAGGGCGAACGGGTGCTGGTTACCACGCTGACCAAGCGCATGGCGGAAGACCTCACCGAATATTTTTCCGAGCATGGCATCAAGGTACGCTACCTGCATTCGGACATCGAAACCGTGGAGCGTGTGGAGATCATCCGCGACCTGCGCCTCGGCATGTTTGACGTGCTGGTCGGCATCAACCTGCTGCGCGAGGGGCTGGATATTCCCGAAGTGTCGCTGGTCGCGATCCTGGATGCGGACAAGGAAGGCTTCCTGCGTTCCGAACGTTCGCTGATCCAGACCATAGGCCGCGCCGCGCGCCATCTGCACGGTACCGCGATCCTGTACGCCGACCGTGTCACCGACTCCATGCGCAAGGCGATTTCCGAAACCGACCGTCGCCGTGCCAAGCAGGTGGCCCACAACGAGGCCAACGGCATCACGCCGCAATCCGTGGTCAAGCGCATCAAGGACATCATCGACGGCGCCTACGACATGGATGACGAACGCAAGTCGCTGAAAGCTGCCCAGACGCAGGCGAAGTATCTAGCGATGAGCGAGAGGGACGTATCGAAAGAGATCGCGCGGCTGGAGAAAGAGATGCTGAGTGCGGCCAAGAACCTGGAGTTCGAAAAGGCTGCACAACTGCGCGACCAATTGAAGAAGCTGCGCGAGAGCGTGTTCATTTCGCCGTTGTGAAGCGGGCGAAAAGCGACGGGCCACTTTTTGTCGATGGAGGTGCGGCGCTTTTCCCCGCCGCAAGGGACAGGATTGGCATCATTGAGGTGAATTGCAGTGAATGATTTTGGAAAAACAAGAGTCCTGTTTTGCTGCATGGGAAATATATGCCGGTCGCCGACTGCCGAGGCGGTGTTCCGGCACCAGGTCGAGCAGGCCGGCCTGACGGAACACTTTTACATCGATTCGGCCGGTACTCACGATTATCATATCGGCGATCCTCCCGATGCGCGCACGCAACGTGCCGCAAAACTGCGCGGGTACGACATGAGTACCCTGCGCGGACGCCAGATCGAGGCGGTCGACTTCATGCGTTTCGATTATGTGCTGGCGATGGACGCGGCGAACCTCGACATTCTGCGGCGCCTGCGTCCGAATGATGCGCAGAGTCATCTTGGCCTGTTCCTGGAATTCGCCGAACGGCATTCCGAACGCGAAGTCCCCGATCCCTATTATGGCGGCGCTGACGGTTTCGAACGCGTCCTGGACCTGGTGGAAGATGCGGCGGGCGGTTTGCTGCTGCATATCCGTCGACATCCTCTGCACGATTTCACCTGATTCATCAGTCGGCGGAACCCGGCAAAAAAAATGTCGGCTTCTGGAATATTGCGTTATGCTCATTTCCTGCAGCGACGTTGTTGTGTCAACTGCTTTTCGGTATCCGGCCGGCATTGATTCCAGAACTTACACAGGAAACATTCCAAATGAGCGCCATGTCCAGCAAGAAATATGTGCATATTGCGATGATTATGATAATGGCTTTGCCTGTTTCCGCCTCTGCCGGAAGCGCAGGCGTTGCTTATGTTTCCAACCAGGAAGGCGCGGTGAATGTCGTGGACCTCGAAACCATGGCGATCAAGGGATCTCTGGATATCGATGCCAAGGGGCCGCGCGGAATCGGCGTGACCGACGATGGAAAATGGCTGGTGACAGCGAATAAAGGCGACGGCAATATCTCCGTGGTCGACACCGCGACCGGCAAACTGGTGAAGCACGTCGCGATCGGAAAAAATCCGGAGTTCGTGCGCGTTCGCGGCGATATCGCATTTGTCACGTTCGAGCCTAGCTTCAAGGCGGGCATGATTCCCCAGCAAGGCCCCAAGGAAAAGAAAAAGCCGGATGATGAGGATAAGGTGCCCGGCCACGTCGCCGTAGTCAATCTGGCAACCGGCAAGATTTTAGTGGACATCGTGGGCAGGCCCGAGACCGAGGGCGTTGAGATTTCCAGAGATGGCAATCAAATTATTGTCGCCAATGAATCGGACAACTCCCTTAGCGTACTTGACGTCCGTTCCGGCGAATTGCTCAGGAATATTTCCCTTTCGCAGTATGGAGAGCGCCCGCGCGGCATCAAGTTATCGCCGGATGGCAGTGTTTATGTGACGACATTGGAGTTTTCGGGAAAATTGCTGGTTCTGAATGACAGGTTCGAACTGATCAAGGAAGTTGCCACCGGAAAAACGCCCTACGGTGTTTCTTTTGACCGTGACGGGAAGCGAGTTTTTGTCGCTACCAACAAGGAGAAGGAATTACAGGTCTTTGATGCGAAAACCTGGGAGAAAATAAAAGATATTCCGACCGGTGACCGTTGCTGGCACTTTACCTTTACACCGGACGATCAACAAATTCTGCTGGCTTGCGGAAAATCCAATGAGCTGTTGGTTATTGATGCGAATCGCCTGGAAGTGACCAAACGCATCAGCGACAGTGGCATGCCATGGGGCATTGTCGCCTTCCCGAAGTCGATGGGTAGTCTGGATCAGCCTTGATCAGTTGCACCCTGTCACCTGCGCGGGAATGACAAGTTTCCGGGCTCATGGCCGCTCCTGATTCTCCATCCCCGGAGCTTCGCGCGCAGGGGTATAAAAAATATCGATCACCTTTCTTGTTGATCCGCTGCATGGCTCGGCCTTGGCAAACCAATAGCTGAAACTTACGGAAACCCTTGCTGATAAAATGGAATCTTCAATTGCCGCATCCAATCTTTTAATCGCCCATCATAGATTTTGGCAATGTTGTTGTCTTTTGTATCACTTGCGCCCGGACAATTGCTCCGAGTTGTTCACAAATGAGACAGTTGCGCAGCGCTAAGGCAACGTCGTTTGTCATGCCTTGTTCAATCAAGCCTTCCTCCAATTACACCTCGAATACGTCCAGATATCAGGCTGGACGTGACTGTTGCCTTTCCGTAGCGGCCTAGACTCCGCTTGGCATGGCTATTGCAGTATGTTCAGCATTATTAAAAAGTGTAGTCGAGGAGGTAGCATGAAAAGAATCAGATACGCAATCTACGCCTGTTCATTGTTTGCTGTGCTGGCACCATCCATTGCGCTTGCTCATGGTGACGTGACACCGCAACCCGTAGATACCAAAACTTTGCCCACACTTGGGCCTGAATGGCGCACTGAGAATCCTTATCGAGGACTGCCGGAGGCGATAAGAATAGGGACATCGGCCTTCGCCCAGAATTGCGCCCGTTGCCACGGGCTGCAGGCAAAATCCGGCGGCATTGCGCCGGACTTGCGCCTGCTGGATCGTGATTGCACGGATCTGAATGGCGCGAAGAAGCAAGCCTGTTACAAGGAGACCGACCAATACTTCCTGGTTTCCATTCGCCATGGAAAAGTTCGCAACGGCGCCGTGTATATGCCGCCGTTTGAAGGGTTTTTCAATCAGGAAGCGATGTGGGCGATCAAGAGCTATCTTGAATCAGTGCGAGTGACTGATGCGAGTAACTGAATAGTCGGGAAATGTTGCATCGGACATATGGAAAACCTCCATTGGCATTGATTGAACACGATTACTCATTTGTCCGGCCGGATGGTGTTTGAACGAGCCTGAACGCCGAACCTCATACAAGAAAGAGGGCGCATTGAATGAACAATTTTACTTGCAAGGTACTCGCGGCGGTCTTGTCGCTCGCTTGCTTAAGCACAATCTTGTCCGCGCGAGCTGAAGATGATTATTCGAAAATCAAACAATCCGGTACGTTGAAGGTCGCCGTCTACAAGGATTTTGCACCCTACTCTGCGAATGACCAGGGCATCGATATCGATATCGCGAACGCACTGGCAAAAAAAATGGGGCTGAAGCTGAGCTTGCTTCCATTCCCGGCCGGGGAAAGTGTCAACGACGACTTGAGGAATATGGTCTGGAAGGGCCACTATCTGGGATATGGTCCGGCAGATGTGATGTTGCATGTGCCTGTAGAACGGATACTGATGGCACAGAACGATAAAGTCGAAATTTTCGCGCCGTACCACCGCGAAACGATTCGTCTGGTGAGGGATATACGCAAGGTGCCTGATTTCGAGAATCTCGATTCAATGGAAGGCAAAAAGATAGGCGTGGAAAAAGTTTCCATCAGTGCGGTCCTGATGCTAGGTGCTGAAGATGGCAAGTTTCGTGAGAACGTGAAGATCTATTCGACCGCCGCCGAGGCGCTGGAACAACTCAAGGCAGGTGAGGTAGATGGGGTGTTGGCTGCCCGCTCCGAAATTGAATCGGTTCTGGGAAGCGACCCGAATTTCAAAATCAGCAAAGTCGAGTTTCAACGCCTGCCATCGGCCGGCTGGGTGGTCGGCATGGCTGTGAAGAAGGATGACGTGGAGCTGATCAAATCGCTACGCGACTCGACCAATGAACTGATTGCATCCGGCGAGATGGCCAGGATATTCGCAAATCACGGCGTTGTGCTGGTTTCGCCGTAAGGCCGTGGTGGCGCGATGAAGACATCGCACACTTGTGACATGACGATGCGTCCGGCCTGCCTGGCGATGTCCATATCTTCTCCGGCATCGCCAAAATGGTTCGAGGCTAATTTCTAAGTGGAGTACATTGAACAATGAAATTCAAATTCTCAAATCTTCTGGTTCTGTCCCTGCTTGGTGCATCCCTTGTGTATGCCGCCGATAATATGCCGCAGAACGTTTCCCCGGCGCATAAGGGCTCTATCGAGCGCGCCGAAGCTGAGCGAGCGAGTGCATTGCTGGATCGCGCCGTCGATTATTTGCAGAAAAATGGTCCGGAAAGTTCTTTTGCTGTTTTCAACGACCGCCATGGTTCATTTGTCAGCAACGAATACTATGTGTTTGTCGTCGGACTTGATGGAATCATGTATGCGAGCGGTGGTGCTTCAAATGTGTTTGTCGGCAAAAATGTGATCAATCTGAGTGATGCCTCCGGCATAAATGTCGTTCGCGACATGTTGGATATTGCCAAGACCAGTGATTCCGGGGCAATCCAGTACCACTGGCTGAACAGCTTCGATCACCGGGTAGAAAACACGAATACAAAATTCCGCAAAGTAGGCAAATATCTGGTCTGCGTTGGCTACTACATCCACCGCGCAACGCGCGAAGAAGCGACTGCCCTGCTGGAAAGGGCTGTTGAATTCCTGAAAAAATCCGGCAGCAATGCTGCCTATACTGCGTTCAATGATCCTGCAGGCGGCTTTGTCATCAAGGACGAGTACGTGTTCGCCATTGGGCTGAAGGATGGCAAGTATCGAGCCTCCGGCGCCGCACCTTACCTGACAGGTGCCGATGTTCGGGACATGACTGACGCGGCACACAAGCCGATCTTCAAGGAAATGATCGCCATCGCGAGGAAAAATGGTGGCGGAACGATCGACTACGTCTGGCGCAATCCGGCGACCAACGCCATCGAAAACAAGCACTCGTTGATTCAGCGCGTGGGCGACGTGCTGCTTGGCGTCGGTTACTACACAGAGGAATAGGCCGGGATCGTCGGAGGTGAACCCTGACGGGGGGCCTGATCCAGTCCGTGAGTCCACTGGTTCTTGTACATGGAGTTGTTGCACCGGTTTCGACGCAATGTACGCGTTGATTCCACATGCGAGATAGCGGTTAAGATGGAGAAAAAGCCCTACTTGAATGAGTGGATTTAGAGTGGCGACGTGAGACCGGGGGAGTCGGAATGGCATCTGCATTCTTGCATGCGCCCCGCAACGCGCGTAGCATGAAACAGGATCAAGCGTCGCTCTGGCGCAGAGATGCAGTACTTATTCCAGCCCTCAGGTAGCGTTGAATCGGGTGCACGTATCCGTTCCAGATTCATGACTGTTGCCACGTTCGAAACTTTATAAGGAAGTAGCAATCCAGAATATAGGTAATCCTCATTGAGTGGGGAGAAAATTGATTTATGAAGCCGACCATACAGGATACTCGCGATTCGATATTGAGCTCGCCAGAGGCTTCGCAGCCGTCAGGCAGCCATAATCACGAACCTGCGGCGAGTACGCTTTCCGTCTTCGATAGCCAAATCATCATAGAGGCATCCCACCAGCGCTCCATGGATTACGGCTTGCGCAAGGAAATCAAGCCGGAATTCAGCCCGCTGCAGCGGAGCGATTTGTCCCTGTTGATTGAAAAGAACCAGCGCCTGCACGCTCATGCGGTGCCGGTCATGGAAACGCTCTACGAGCAAATCTTCAATACGCACAACATGGTGATCCTGACCGATGCGAACGGCCTGATCATGCATTCGCTGGGTGACGACGATTTTCTTGAAAAGGCGAATCGTGTCGCGCTCAGTCCCGGTGTCGCATGGTCGGAAGAAAGCAAGGGCACCAATGCGATCGGAACGGCGATCGCCGAGGAGAAACCTGTCATCGTTCATGCGGACGAACATTATTTGTGCGCCAATCATTTCCTGACGTGCTCGGCCGCACCGATCATAGACTGCCAGGGCAAGGTGATCGGCGTACTGGATGTTTCCGGCGACCAGCGCAGCTATCACAAACATACGATGGCATTGGTGCGCATGTCGGCACAGATGATCGAGAATCAACTGTTCATGGCGGCATTCGAGGATGCCATCATCCTGCATTTCCACTCGCGCCCGGAATTTATCGGCACCCTGATGGAAGGCATCGCCGCATTCACCCCTGGCGGACGCTTTCTTTCCGCGAATAAAGTTGGCCTGTTCCAGTTGGGGCTTTCGCTGGTCGCACTGCAGTCCCACACCTTCAGCTCCCTGTTTGGCTTGCCGGTTTCTTCCCTGTTCGACCATTACCGTACCGCCACGCCCGGCCTGTTGAATCTTTGTTTGCACAATGGCATACGGGTTTACAGTCGCGCACAGTTGCACCGCACCAATCAGGCATTCGAGCATGTTACCAATACGCCCCACGAGCAAAAGAAGGAAGTGGTGCAAGACGCGCCGCGAGTGTCCTGCTTGCGCTACCTGAACACCGGCGATCCTCAGATTGCAGCCGTGATCGACAAGGTCAAGAAAGTGCTTGGGCGCGACATTCCGATATTGATTGTCGGCGAAACCGGCACGGGCAAGGAATTGCTCGCACAGGCGATTCATAACGATTCTCCGCGCGCAAAGAGTCCGTTCGTCGCAGTCAATTGCGCATCAATTCCGGAGACACTGATCGAATCCGAACTGTTCGGCTACACGGACGGTGCTTTCACCGGCGCGCGCAAAAAAGGCAGCGTTGGAAAGATATTGCAGGCCAACGGCGGAACACTGTTTCTGGACGAAATCGGCGATATGCCTCTCAATCTGCAGTCGCGCCTGCTGCGCGTTCTTCAGGAACGTCTGGTCACGCCGCTGGGCAGTAACCAGTCCATCGCGGTGAATGTCGAATTGATCTGCGCCACCAACTGCGATCTGCGGGCAATGATCGCCAAAGGCCAATTCCGCGAAGACCTTTATTACCGCATCAACGGATTGGTGATAAAGCTCCCACCGCTACGCGAGCGCACCGATCTTGAACCCGTGATAGAAAAAATTCTTGCTGCCGAGCCCACCGATGTGCCCCATGTGGTTTCGCCCGAAATCATGAAGTTGTTCAAGCAACATCGCTGGCCCGGGAATTTTCGCCAGTTGTCGAACCTGTTGCGCACGGCAATGGTGATTGCCGGTGATGAAAAGGAGATACGTCGCGAACATTTGCCCGACGACTTTCTGGAAGATATCGAATCAAACAAAAACGAATGTATCGCCGAAAACGTCGAAAAGCCTGAAGCCCAGGCTGTTGCCGAACGTTCGGCGATCAGCCACGCCAATTTGGAGAAAATCAAGATTTCCACCATCCAGAAAATACTTGAAGAGAATGACGGCAACGTATCGGCAACCGCCAAGTTGCTTGGCGTATCGCGCAATACGATCTATCGCCACAACGCCGCCAAGAAATAATGCCCGAATGCGCCGAGCGCGCTGAGGGATACCCGCCGGAATTACAAATAATCCAGGGAAACACCGATTAAGCCTGTCTTTCTCCCTCTCCCGGAGAGGCGAGGGGACTTGTTCGGTGTTTCCCCGGGTTCATGCCTTCTGGAATGACAATGGCGGCATTGCTTCCCGTGGGCCTGCGCATTGACGAGCATGAATTGAATGGCATGCAATTTGCATGATTTTCGAGGCGGGCATTCCGATCAACGCTTAGAAAATGGCAAATCCAATGAATAACATGATTGATATTAACGTTGCTCAGGCACCCTCGTTTCGCAGGCGCGTCATCGCAAAGGCTGTATTGCTGTGCCTGCTGCCGCTGGTGGAGACAAACGCGGGCGCGCAAGAGAATCAACTCGACACGGTCGAGGTAACCGCCAACAGAACCGAGCAGCGTGTCATGGATACCGCTGCCTCAATCAGCGTTGTGAACGCTCAGCAGATTCATGACGGTCAGCCGGAACAGAATTTGTCCGAACCGCTGGAACGCACTCCCGGCATTTTTGCGTTGAACCGCCAAAACTACGCCCAGGACCTGCTGATTTCCTCTCGTGGTTTCGGGGCCAACTCAACTTTTGGCGCACGCGGCATCAAGATTTTTGTTGATGGCATTCCCGGCACGGCAGCCGATGGTCAGGGCCAGATTTCCCATATTGATCTCCCTTCCGCGGATCATATCGAAGTCATGCGCGGTCCGTTTTCAGTGCTGTACGGAAACTCGGCCGGCGGCGTTATCAATGTGTTTACGGAAACCGGGAAACCGGGGGCGGAAGTTGCCCCCTATTTTTCCGTGGGCTCTTATGGGCAAGTGAAATACGGTCTAAAGGCCGGTGGTGAAAAGGACAACGTCAA
Source organism: uncultured Pseudomonadota bacterium (assembly GCA_963725375.1). GTDB lineage: Bacteria > Pseudomonadota > Gammaproteobacteria > Burkholderiales > Gallionellaceae > Sideroxyarcus. Next base: position 20,950 of record CAVRYQ010000004.1, read on the forward strand.
TTACGTGCTGGACGGCGGTGACTTGCATACTGATGGTTACCGTGACCATAGCACTGCCGATCGAAAAAACGAGAATGCCAAACTGGTCTTGAAATTTGGTGCGGATACCTCGGTGACAGTAGTTGCCAACAACGTCAATCTGAGCGCGTCGGATCCGCTCGGTCTGACTGCTTCACAGTTGCAGAGCGATGCTCGTGGCGCCGGCACGGGAGCAGTGAGTTTTGATACGCGCAAGACCGTCGACCAGGCTCAAGGTGGTCTGGTAATAACCCAGCGTATCAGTGACAGCGATTCAATTACGCTCACACCCTATGATGGCAACCGCCACATCGTTCAATATCTTGCTACGACAAGCAACGGTGTCATCAATCTGGACCGGCGATATTATGGTATTAACAGCAGTTGGCTCCATACCGGGGAGGTCGGATCCATGCCGTTAAAACTGGTCACCGGCCTGGACAGCAACCAGAACATGGATCATCGCCAGACCTTCAATAATGTTGCCGGTCAACAGGTAGTTTCGGCGGCAACGGACCAGATGTACGACATGGAAGCGCGGAATCTGGATGAATATATGCAGGGCGAGCTGCGCCCGACAGATCGTCTTGCTTTCACGGCCGGCGCGAGGCAATCGAAAACCACACTAAGCGCGATCAGTGACAATGCACTCCCCACTTTCGGTTCTCATGACTATCAAGCGATGACCGGCATGGCCTCCGCACAATACTATGTGCAGGAAAATACAAACGTGTACATGTCATACGGTTCAGGTTTCGATACGCCCACGCTCAACCAGATATTTTACAGTTCTGCTTATGTGAATGCGCCTTCCGGCACCGTAACGAATACGGGCAATATGGGGCTGCTGGCAGCACGCACGCGGCAACTGGAGATTGGATTAAAGAGTGAAGCCACCAACATTGCACAGGTCAAGGTTGCCTTGTTTGATACGGAAACGACTGACGATATCGTGGTTTCTTCGAGCAATTTGGGCAAGACTGCCTTCATGAATGCGCCCAGAACGAGTCGCAAGGGAATGGAACTGGATGCGCAGTGGCAGTTGCCCTATCAATTGCAGGCTAACGTGGCCTATACCTTGGTCGACGCGACAGTCGATCAGGCTTACACCGAAATAGTCAATACCAAATCGGTTACCGTCAACAACGGTAATAGGATACCCGGCGTGCCCAGACAGGGCCTGTTCACGGAGCTAGTCTGGCGCAAGGCGGATAAATCCCTGGAATATGGCGTCGAGGGGAGGGCGGCAGGCAGCATTGCGGCAAATGATCTGAATCAGGCTTATTCAAGTGGCTACGCGATCATGAATCTGCGCGCCATTGTCAGGCAGAACATCGGTGACTGGTCGCTCTCCGAATTTGCGCGGGTCGACAACGTGTTCGACCGCTCCTACGTGGGTTCAGTCATCGTCGATCAGGCGCAAAGCCAGTTTTACGAAGGTGCGCCCGGGCGCAATTGGCTGGCCGGAGGCAAGGCCGCTTACCATTTTTGAATCTACCTTGTACTGCCGGTTACTCACACTGTCGATCACAAGCCTCAAGCCGCTCGCTTCGTTGGCTTGAGTCCTGTGAATTTGGCTAACCGGGCATAACCCTGGTTTTCAGGATTCTGGATTCAGCAGATTATTTTCATCACCAAAAAAAACCCACTGTGTCGATCGCCACAGTGGGTTTTAATACGACTAACTAATCTCCAACTGGCTAAGCCAGCGAGTGATCAGAACTTGTGTGCCAGACCCAAGTCGAAGCCTGTGGTACCGAAGCCGGTTGCTGAAGCTAAACCACCATCAAGTGAGTTGGCATAGCCTGAGTAAGCCATCGTACCCATACCGCCTGTGCCGTTATTGATCTTGGCATAATCCGCATACAGTTTAGTGTCTTTGGTTATGGTGTAATCCACGCCGATGGATACCTTGCTCAGGTCTCCGGCGGCGTTATCGTTGGCAGTACCGCTGTTTGCATCATTAATCTTGCCGTAGGACAGCTTGCCCAGGAAATTGCCCCCCAGTGGAGCGGTTGCTCCCAGTGTCCAGCTCTTCGCATTCCAATTCCAGACAGCACCCGTGTCACCCTTTACGGATTCCCAATATGCCAGCACCTTGGCAACACCAAAGTCGTAAGAACCGCCAAGGACGTTGAGCGCGATGCCGCTGTTGGCCAAGCCACTGATAGAGGCGTTTTCGTAGTCATACGTCAAGCTGAGCGGACCGTTGTTGTATTGCGGTGCGATCGCATACAGGTGAGCATTCCCGTCCATTGCGCTGGCAGCGGGCGTACAGCCGGCGGTGTAGCATTGAGCGGTGTTGCTGTTAACCTTTGTCAGACCGGTCAGGTTGAATGTATATGCTGCCAGAACACTGAAGCCACCAGCGAAAGTTGGCGAGATGTAGGCAACGGCGTTGTCGGCACGTGTTTGATGACGTTGCAGGTCGGCAAATTCACCAACCGACCCCAGTCCGAAAGCATTGTACTTGCCGGCAAAGGTGTAACGAGCGCCGTCAAGACGTCCGGCTACACCTGTACCCCAGTCACCGGTCAAACCAACAAAAGCGTGGCCGGATGTCAATCCACCGCCAGCCAAAGTGCTTCCGGTGGCGCCATTAGGTGCTGCGCTGTTCGCCTGTGAACTGAAGTCCAGAATAGCCTTCACGTCAAAAATATACTTGGTGCCATTCATGAGGTCTTCGCTGCCCTTGAAGCCAAGGTAGCTGTCGCCGGAAACACCGGAATCCACGGTTGTAGCGGTACCATTGGCGGTGACATTTCCGCTGCTGCCGCTGCGGCTGACCAAGCCCATGTCGGCATTGCCGTAGATTGTTGCGTCAGCGAAGGCTGTACCTGCAACTAGACCGCTCAGTGCACCCGCGATAGCCAAAACGATGATTTTCTTTTGCATTATGTATTCCCCTTGTTATTTAAAATTCACTCCCGATACCAACTGCAGTCGTAGCCCTAACTTCAACTTCAACTGCAGTTGCAATTCTAACAATATCTTTACCAATTCGCTTACTTCAAGTTACTTGGAAGACAGTTTGAAAACCCAAACTGAACCACCTTGCTCCAGGAAGTTGACCTTCTTGGCAACATCTCCTCCCCACAACGGTACTGCTCCACCCCAGCCGGACACGACGGCAACATACTGGGTATCTCCATCTTTCCATGTCACCGGAGGAGCGACTACCCCGGAACCGGTCTGGAATTTCCAGAGTTCTTTCCCGGTCTTCGCGTCCATGGCCTTCAGGTAACCTTCAGGAGTTCCATAAAATACCAAGCCACCGGCGGTCGTCATCACGCCACCCCAGAGAGGAGCATTGTTCTTGACTTCCCACACGATCTTGCCTGTCTTGGGATTGATCGCGCGCAGAGCACCGATATAGTCATCGAAGATCGGATGGATCGTGAAGCCTGCACCCAGGAACGCGCCGCCTTTCTTGTAGGTAACTGGCTCATTCCAGATGTCCATGCCCCACTCGTTAGCCGGTACATAGAACAGCTTGGTTTGCGGGCTGTAGGCCATAGGCATCTGGTTCTTGCCGCCCAGGAAAGATGGAGCTGCAAATACGGTCTCGCCTTTTTCGCCTGCTTTGCCTTTGGTTGGGTCGCCAGGACGTCCGTTTTCAGCGTAAATGGGACGGCCGGTTTTCAGGTCGATGCCGGTAGCCCAGGTGATTTTCTTGACGAACGGAAAGGCGTTCTTCAGATTGCCGTTCGTGGCGTCAATCACGTAGAAGAAGCCGTTACGATCGGCTTTCGCGCCGTAGCGTTTGCCATCCATATTGAAGGTGACAAACTCGTTGACGCCGTCGTAGTCCCAGCCATCATGAGGGGTGGTCTGATAACTCCATTTGATCTGCCCGGAGACCGGATCCAGAGCGACGGTGGACGAGGAATACAGGTTGTCCCCCGGGCGCAGCCAACTGTTCCAGGGTGCAGGATTGCCTGTGCCGAAATAGGCCAGACCTGTCGAATTGTCGTAAGTCCCGCCCAGCCAGGTTGAGCTTCCGCCGGTTTTCCAGGTATCGCCAGGCCAGGTTGCGTTGGTGGTTCCGGTAATGCCGTTTTCCGTTGCCTTGCCGTCCGCATCGTACTTGTAGCCCATTTGGCCTTCAATCATCGGCCTTATCCAGACGAGCTGGCCGGTCCGGGGATTGCGCGCCTCAACGCGCCCTGCGACGCCGAATTCGCCGCCGGAGACGCCAGTCAGCAACAGTCCTTTGGCGATCAGCGGTGCGGCGGAGATGGAATAGCCGGCAGCGTAATCGTCAACTTTTTCCTTCCAGACGATCTTGCCGGTATCCTGGTTCAATGCAACGAGTTGTGCGTCAAGCGTGCCGAATATCACCAGGTTGTCGTACAGGGCTGCGCCGCGGTTAACGACGTCGCAGCAAGGCATGATGCCTTCAGGCAAGCGATGTTCGTATTTCCACAACTTGGTGCCGGTCTTCATATCGATTGCATAGATGCGCGAGTACGAAGCCGTGACGAACATTTTGCCGTTATAGATCAACGGCTGAGACTCTTGTCCGCGCTGTTTTTCACCACCGAACGAAAAAGACCAAGCGGGCGTAAGCTTGCTCACGGTTTTGGTATTGATTTGAGTCAATGTCGAATAGCGTTGCGCTTCCGTGCCCATCCCCCATGACAACACGTCGTTGGTTGTCTTGGCGTCGTTCTCAATCATCGCATCTGTTACACCTGCTGCGTGAGCAGAGAAAGAACTGCTCACCAAAATACTGAACAACGCTCCTAGAAGCTTCTTATTCATGATTAACCTCCCTGATCTTAGTCGGAACTTCACTGATTTATTACACCTGCGCGGAACGTGCACGCAAATTGCATGCCATCTGATCGACCCAGCCGCCACAGGCGTCTGTCGTGCCGATCGCCCTTAACGTAACTCTCTAAAAAAATGGATTTTCGTAATGGATGCGAGATGTCCGCGATGTTTCTATCGATGAGATCGGATTTTGGCTGCCAAAAAAATTGAAGAAGTCGGCGTTTTGAGGCGTGCGCGCACTGTCCCAATATGGATCGATCGTTCCATTACGAGACACTGCATGAACAATTATTTACCCGAAAGCAATGCTCGCCTTCCGGCACGTTCAGTACGCTGGTGGAACAATGGATTGGCATGGAATGTGCCTGTTGGCACTGACGACATTGATGTAGAACAGATAGTGGGTCTCCGGCAAGGGCGTGCGCATGAAAAAACAGACAGACCTTCTTGATTCATCATCGCAGAACCGAAATTCACGGCAGTCATTTTTCCATCAGCTTTTGCTGTTGCTGGGATATCTGTCGTGTTTGCTGAACGCATCCGTCGCTCCGGCCGGCGTGATGACGCACGAGGAATTGGTAAAGCGCTACCCGACCCCCTACATCGTGGGTGAAAAAACGCCACCACGCCGGTGTGGCCGATCTATCAACAAAATGCCACTGAAAACAAACTGGTGGGTTATGTCTTCGAATCCATCGATCTGGCACCCATTCCGGGTTTTGCTGGGGTGCCGTTCAATCTCTTGATCCTGCTCGACCCGCAGGGAAATTTCCTCGATGTAAAAGTGCTGTCGCAACATGAACCGGTCTTTGTCGACGGTCTCGGCGAAGGCCCTCTCATCTCCTTCATCAATCAATACAAAGGCCTGTCCCTCAAGCAAAACATGAGGATATTGACCGGTTCCAACGGCGCAAAGAGCTTGTCCGGAGAATCCGCCCAGTTGGACGGCGTCACCAAGGCCACCGCCTCCGTGCACATCATCAACCAGACGATTCTTTCTTCCGCGCTCAGGGTGGCGAGGAAAAAACTCGGCTTTGCCGAGGGTCGCGATCCGGAACTGATGGCGCGCATCAAACCGGACGTTCAGGAAGCGCACACCGTCAATGAATTGATCGATTCCGGCTTGATCGAGCACATCATATTGAGCAATGCCGACATTGAAAAGAAATTCTCCGGCACCAAGGGCGGCGGGCTGGATGCCGACGCCATTGCGCACCCCGAAGAAACTTTCCTGGATATGTATATGGCCTATGTTTCGGTTCCGAGCATCGGTCTCAACTTGCTGAGCGAAACGGCCTGGAAGAAACTGCAAAACAGGCTGGATCCCGGCGATCAAGCCATTCTGGTCATGACGAAAGGGCGCTACAGCATCATTGCCGACGACTTTGTGCGTGGCGGCACCTCTGATCGCATTATCCTGAAACAGGACAATTTGCCGATCGAGATGCGGGACCTGAACATGGACCTTGAACTGAAGGCAAATCCGGGGCTGGAAACGGAGGTTGTCACCGCTTTCAAGATCAATAGCCAGGCGGGGCTGGATCCCTCCAGGCCGCTCGATTTTGTCCTGCCGGTGACGCGCTACAAGGGGATTATCTTTCCGGAGAAAATCAGCCAGGACTTTACCTTCAGTTTTGCACTTCCCGCGCGCTTTTACACCGCGCCGGAAAGCGACAACAAATCCTGGGTCGGCATGTGGCGCGACAAGCGGGGAGAAGTCATCGTTCTTTTGTCGGGGTTGCTGATCCTGACGCTCGCGCTCGTGTTCCAAGAAAAACTGGTGGCGCAGGAGCGGCGCTTCAAGACGTTCAGATACATTTATCTGCTGTACACCCTGTTCTTTATCGGCTGGTATGCGCAGGGGCAACTATCCATCGTCAACTATACCGGCGCGTTGCAGGCAGTGGTCGCGGGACGCGGCCTGAGCTATTTCCTCTATGACCCCGTCACGGTGATCTTGCTGGTTTTTGCAGGCATCTCGCTAGTGGTGTGGGGACGCGGTACATTTTGCGGATGGCTGTGCCCTTTTGGCGCGCTGCAGGAATTCACGGCCAGGATCGGCCAGTTGCTCAAACTCCCCCAAATTCGGCTCAAGCCTGAAACCGATGCCAAACTGAAATGGATCAAGTACGTCGTGCTGGTGGCGATCCTGATCAGCGCGGTATTGTCGTCGCGCATCACCGACATGATCGTCGAGGTCGAGCCGTTCAAGACCGCCATCACGCTTGAATTCGTGCGTTTCTGGCCATTTGTCCTGTACGCGCTGGGCCTATTGGTTGCCAACATTTTTGTGTACAAATGTTTCTGCCGATATGTGTGCCCGTTCGGGGCCGGTCTTGCTGTGCTGGGGCGTTTCCGTATGCTGGACTGGATACCGCGCCGAAAAGAATGCGGTAAACCTTGCCAGATATGTCGGCATAAATGCACCTACCAGGCGATCACGCGGGACGGGAAGGTTCGATACGACGAATGCTTCCAGTGCATGGATTGCGTAGTCATCTATGCCAGCGATGAAAAATGTGCGCCGCTCATGCTGGAGAAAAAGCGTGCGCGCGTTGTTCCGATTGTGGATGGGCACGTTTCATGAGAGATGCAAGGTGTGGCAAGCACGAACCCGGTCAGTTGAAACCGGTCCATACTGCGGTTGAACACTCATTTCAGATTGACGGCGTGTTGCGGCAGTACGCATATTATTTGAAGTGGCTTGGCATGATGATTGCTGTGATTAACCGTAGGATGTTCGTGATTGCAATCCACTTATGACAGAAAATACGTTTACCCGGGTCGTCGCGACAGATAGCGCGTTGACACTTCTTGCGTCCCTGCGGGAAAAGCACGGCCCCTTGCTGTTTTACCAGCCGGGCGGAAGCAGCGACTGCATCGCCCTGATGTGTTATGCGTTGGGCGATTTCTGCGCCGGCAGCGACGAAGTCTACCTGGACAATCTCAATGGCATGCCCTTTTACGTGGAGCACGAGCAATTCGAACGCTGGAAGCATTCACGACTGACCGTCGATGTCGTCAACGGGGTCGGCGCAAGCGGCTCGCTGGACAACGGTACCGGAATGCACTTCCTGACGCGCTCGCGCCTGCTGTCAGATGAGGAGAGAGCGTTGCTGGAGTGAACGGATTGTGCGAATCCGCATTGCTCTGTTGACCGGTATTCGTCCATGTCTGCCAATGTTGAGATGTTTTGTGTATGCCCCAAGAAGTGATTGCCGATGATTCATATTCTGAGACCGCTGCCGGGTATTGTCCAACTGACACTGAGCGCAGTGTTGCTCGCATTTCAGGTGAAGGCGTGTCTTGCTGAAACAGCGGCTGGTGGCGAGCAGACGCTTCCCGATGTCGTCGTGACTGCCACGGTGCCGCTTCCCGGCCTCGGCTTGCTGTTGCGTGACGTTGCTGCCAACGTACAGACGGTTAAAGGCGAAGAGGTTGAGCTGCAGCACGGCGGCAACATCACAGAGTACCTGGAGCAAAACCTGAGCAGCGTGACGATCAATTCCGCACAAGGGAATCCCTACCAGCCGGATGTCAGCTATCGCGGATTTACCGCATCGCCGCTGTTGGGCACTCCCCAGGGTCTGTCGGTGTTTCAGGACGGCGTGCGCATCAACGAGCCTTTCGGCGATGTCGTCAACTGGGACTTGCTGCCGCAATCGGCGATTGCAAACCTCCAGGTCATTCCGGGCTCGAACCCGGTATTTGGTTTGAATACACTGGGCGGGGCGATTGCGATCAACACCAAGAGCGGGCGAACCAATCCGGGTGGACAGATGGAGGTTTCGGATGGCTCTTTCGGCAGAAGGACGTTCGAACTGGAGCAGGGCGGTGCGGTGAACAATCTGGACTATTTCATCACTGCGAACGACTCGGAGGATCATGGCTGGGCCGAGCACAATGCAAGCCGGATCGAGCAGATGTTCGGCAAGATTGGCTATCAGGATGCCGATACGAGCGCAAACATGAGCTTGACTGCGGCGAACAACAACATGCAGGGCACGCAAACCATTCCGCGCTCGTTTCTCGACAATCCCGCCCAAGCTTATACCTATCCGGATCAGAACGTTAACCGTGTCGCGTTCTGGAGCTTTTCCGGCAGTCATTTTTATGGCGAAGACATGCAGTTGACGGCAAACGTCTATACGCGGAACTACAACAACGACAATACCAGCAGCAACGTCAACGGAAGTTATGGCCTGAGCAATCCGATCGAGGCTGCAAATGTGTATTCCACGATAGACCAGAACAGTTACGGGGGGAGCGTCCAACTCAGTTATCTTGGGAAACTTGCGGCCATGGACAACCAGTTTGTGGCCGGAATTTCCGGCGACTTCGCAAATGCCCTGTACAAAAGCTTCAGCCAGAATGCCCAATTTACGGCGGATCGGGATACGGTGGGCATCGGCCAATATGTACTGGGGACAGATGCCGAAACCAATAACAGCAACCTCGGCGTTTTCATGTCCGATACCTTGTCGCTCAACCGCCAATGGTCGATCACGACATCCGGTCGTTACAACGATGCGCGCGTGACCATCAGTGACCAGACCGGCCTGCAGCCGCTGCTGAATGGCGACCATACATTTTCGCGCTTTAATCCCGGCGTGGGGGCCACCTACAATCCACGGCAGCGAGTCACTTTTTATTCCGATTACAGCGAAGGCATGCGCACGCCGACGGCCATTGAACTTGCCTGCGCAGACCCAAGCGCGCCCTGCTCCCTTCCCAACGACTTTATTGCAGACCCTGCGTTGAATCCGGTCATCGCCAAAACAACCGAGTTCGGCGCCCGCGGGACGTTCGGCGACCAGTCGAAATGGAGCGCGTCGCTATTCCGGACCGACCTTGAGGACGATATCGAATTCATCAGCAGCAGCGGTGCTTCGACCAGCACCGGATATTTCCAGAATGTCGGGCAGACGCGCAGGCAAGGTCTGGAACTCGCGGCCAACACAGTCTTCGGGAGACTTGCTGTGGGCGTGAACTACAGCTACGTGGATGCGACCTATCAGTCGCCATTTATCGAGCAGAGCGCGAGCAACTCGAGCGCGAATGCCCAGGGCAACATCAGCGTGCAGCCGGGAAACAGGATACCGGGCATTCCGCAAAACACCTTCAAGCTGATTCTGGACTACAAAGCGCTGCCGCAGTGGGACATCGGTACCAACCTCTTGTACCGCAGCGCAATTTTCGCGCGCGGCGACGAAAATAACCAGGACAGGAACGGGATGATTGCCGGTTACTCGGTGGTCAATATCTTTACGAACTACTCGGTCTTCACGCATCTGCAACTGTTTGCGCGTGTGGACAATGTGTTCAACAGGCAATACTCGGATTTTGGTGTCCTTGGCCAGAATTTTTTCAACGGGCCGGGCCATACCTTTGATGGGAACAACGTCAGCAACGAGCAATTCGTTGCTCCCAGTGCGCCGCGCGGTATGTGGATAGGTTTGAGATATTTGTGGATGTGAAGTGCGGTGGCGCGATCCGGGTTCCGTATTGCCGGTTATATCGAACTTGGAGGGGCATTTCATCAGGAATGCAAATCATTCAATTCGATTGCAGATATCATCAGCAAGGTGGCGGGAATCCGGGGAACTGTTGACAAGCGACTGCGGGAAATAGTCTGCACTTCCGGAGAGCATGAGTTGTATATGGCGAAGAACCAAAATTGATCCGGCAACTGTCAACAGTGTTGCCAGGCATATTTTTCAACAAGAAAATTGCAGCGGATACGTTGCCGTGTGGAGGACAGGTTTTATGAACAGTGAAATGGGCGGGAAAACTATTCAGGTCAGCGAACGTTACACCTCAATGGCGATTGCCTTGCACTGGTTGATCGCGCTTCTGATAATAGGCATGCTGCTTTTGGGTTACTACATGGTGGGCATACCGAAAGGAGTTCCCAACCGGGCGGTTTATTTCAACTTGCATAAATCGTTCGGTGTGCTGGCCGGTGTGCTGATACTGGTGCGCCTGTACTGGCGCTTTAAGCACCCCGTCGCGCTGATGTCGATCGGAATGCCGAACTGGATCGACCAGGCGGCGAAATGGAGCCATCGACTGCTGTATCTTTGCATGGTACTTCAGCCGGCGACAGGCTACCTGTCGTCGTCGTTCAATAAATACGGGGTCAAGTTCTTTGGCATTCCGCTTCCCGCCTGGGGGCGGGAAGATGCGCAACTCCGCGATCTGTTCATGAACTTTCACCACCTGTTATCGATTTTGCTGGCGGCGCTGATCGTGATCCATGTGCTGGCAGCCTTCAAGCACCTGCTGGTGAACAGGGACCAGGTATTCCAGCGCATGCTTCCCGGCGGAGCAAAAAGGGGATAGGGTTGTTCGGTCGCCGCCTGATTCGTTCGGGACGCCATGCAAATAGCGTGGAATTTCGGACCGGGCGCCACATGAGTCGGCGACCATACGGCAAGGAACAAGAACACTGATGCATGGTGAGCGTTGCCCGGAAATAAAAAAAGCGCACGGCATGCCGTGCGCTTTTTTCATTCCGACAACCTCTCAGTTTGGCGTATGCGTTTCCACCTGCTGCAGCGGTTCGCTGTTTTCGATGGTGTATACCTCACGCTGGCGCTGGCGACGACGCGGAGCATGTTCGCGATTTTCGGGTGCCGGAGAGATGTCGGTCACTTTGCCCGGATTGGTTTCGATCAAGGTCAGGCCACTGCTGCTCAGGTCGACCGGTGGCATGGCTTGCGCAGCAGTCGCAACGACTTCCATGACTTGCGGCTGCGGAGCTGTTTCTACTTTTGCCGCCTGAGCGGGTTGCGTCGGATAGGACACCACTTCAGTCGGCACGGCCTTCTTCATCGACTCCTTCATCGCGTCAGGATAAGCGACGTACTCGGTGGGTTTTACACGCTGGACGGGTGCCGCGGCCGTAACTTCGCTGACTGCAGGCACGGCAACCTGTTCGTTCGTTTGAACTGCGACGTTCTCCCCGGACGGTGTGGCTGATTGCTGTTCACGACGCTCGCGCTCGCGACGGCCGCCGCGGCGACCGCGCTTGCGGCCTTCACGGCTGCTGTTGCCTTCCTCGCCTGCGGGGACAGCCTTCGGCGTTTCCAGGACAGGTTTGTCGACATTGGCAGGACGCAGCTGGCGCGGCTGTTGCTGCTGGCGTTCACCGCGATTTTCCTGCTGTTCTCTGGGTTCCTTGTTTTCCACGCGCGTTGCGTCTTCACGTTCGCGGCGCTGCTTGTTGCCGCCTTCTCCGCGTTCGCGGCGCTGCTTGCCGCCGCCTTCCCCGCGTTCGCCCCGCTCATTGCGTTCTCCGCGTTCACGGCGCGGTTGCTGGCGTCCGGCCCTGGCGGGTGCAGCCGGTTTGGCGGGTTCACTTTCACCGCCCAGCGACTTGAACCATCCGGACAGCTTGCCCAGCAGCGAGGTCTTCTTCTCCTCCTTGACCGCATGCTTGGGGGCGGGCTGTGCCGGGGTGATGCCGCGCACGGCCGCTTGCGGACGCTGAGTCCTGGTTTCCTGTGCAGCGGAGGTGACAGGCTTGTTCTCTTCCGGCTTTTCCACCAGCTTGTAGCTGGCTTGCAGGTGGTCCGCGGTGATGTCGTCCTGGCGCAGGCGGGTGACCGTGTAATGCGGTGTTTCCAGATGCGGATTGGGAACGAGCACCACACTGATCTTGAAGCGGGATTCAATTCGGAAGATGTCGGCGCGCTTCTCGTTCAGCAGGAAGGTCGCAACATCCACCGGTACCTGTGCGTGGATGGCGGCGCTGCTGTCCTTCATCGCTTCTTCCTGGATGATGCGCAGGATGTTCAGCGCGGACGATTCCGTGCCACGGATATGGCCGATGCCGTTGCAGCGCGGGCAGGTGGTATGGTTGCTTTCTTCCAGGCTGGGCGCCAGACGCTGGCGAGACAGTTCCAGCAGTCCGAAGCGCGAGATCTTGGCGGTCTGGATGCGCGCGCGGTCGAAGTGCAGGGCATCGCGCAGGCGGTTCTCCACTTCGCGCTGGTTCTTGCTGGATTCCATATCGATGAAGTCGATGACAATCAGGCCGCCCAAGTCGCGCAGGCGCAACTGGCGCGCGATTTCGTCGGCCGCTTCCAGGTTGGTGTTGTAGGCCGTGGTCTCGATATCGCCGCCGCGCGTAGAGCGTGCGGAGTTGATGTCGATGGCGGTGAGCGCCTCGGTGTGGTCTATCACGATGGCGCCGCCGGAAGGCAGGTTCACTTGGCGAGCGTGTGCCGACTCGATCTGGTGTTCGATCTGGAAACGCGAGAACAGCGGCACATCGTCGTGGTAGCGCTTGATGCGATCCACGTGATCCGGCATCACCGTGCCCATGAAGGCTTGCGCCTGCTGAAAGATGTCGTCGGTGTCGATCAGGATTTCGCCGATCTCGGGGTTGAAGTAGTCGCGGATGGCGCGCAC
>CAVRYQ010000005.1:0-22815 GCA_963725375.1 uncultured Pseudomonadota bacterium
GCAGTACCGGTTTCAGGCCCGGCACGCCATGGACGAAAAGGATGAAATACAGGATGACCGCCAACAGCAGGTTGGCAACCGGCCCGGCCACGACAATCGCCATGCGCTGCGGCACCGGCTTGTGGTTGAACGCACGCGGCAGCTCATGTTCAGGTACTTCGCCCTCGCGCTCGTCCAGCATCTTGACGTAACCACCCAACGGGATCGCGGAGATGACCCATTCAGTTTCGCCATGACCAAAGCGCTTTGTGTAGAGGGCTTTGCCGAAGCCGATGGAAAATTTCAGTACCTTCACGCCGCACAGTCGTGCTACCGCATAATGCCCCAGTTCATGGAACACCACCAGTATGGCGATGGCAACGACGAAGGCAATCACGGTGGTCATCGTGCGATCCACTCACGTGCCGCTGCGCGCGCCGACGCATCCGCGTCCAGCAAGTCCTGTAACACTTTGACCTCAGCGCCGGATATCCTGCCCAGTACGGCTTCAATCAAGCGCGCAATGTCGAGAAATGAAATGCGCCGCTCAAGAAATGCGGCAACGGCCACTTCATTTGCCGCGTTCAGCAGCGCTGGCACGGTTCCGCCTGCGCGCAACGCCTGGTACGCCAACGCCAGGCATGGGAAACGGACAAAGTCGGGGGCGGTAAAATCCAGTCTGGCCACCTGGAACAGGTCCAGTGGTGCGACACCCGCCTCGATACGCTCAGGATAGGCCAGTGCAAACGCGATCGGCGTACGCATATCGGGATTTCCCAGTTGTGCCAGCACCGAACCATCCACGTATTGCACCATCGAATGGATCACGCTCTGCGGATGCACTACCACCTGGATGTCGTCCGCGCCCGCATTGAACAGCCAGTGCGCCTCGATCACTTCCAGCCCCTTGTTCATCATGCTGGCCGAATCGACGGATATCTTGCGCCCCATGCTCCAGTTCGGATGTGCACAGGCCTGCTCCGGCGTGACGTGCTGCAAGTCCGACAAGGGTGTATTGCGAAAAGGCCCGCCCGATGCGGTGAGCAATATCCTGCTCACCCCGCTCTGCTGCATGTTCCCTGCGTAGCTGCGCGGCAGCGCCTGAAAGATGGCATTGTGTTCGCTGTCGATGGGCAGCAAAACGGAGCCGCTGCGATGCACCGCATCCATGAACAGGTGCCCGGCCAGCACCAGGGTCTCTTTGTTCGCCAGCAATATCTTCTTGCCCGCATGCGCCGCTGCCAGGGTAGATTGCATGCCCGCCGCCCCCACGATGGCCGCCATCACCGCATCCACCTCCGGCAAGGTTGCAACACGCTCCAGCGCCGCCACCCCGCACAGCACTTCCGTATCCAGTCCGGCGGCAGCGACACGCTTGACCAGTCGTTCGCTTGCAGCTTCGTCCAGCAATACGGCATAGCGCGGCTGGAATTGCCGACACTGTTCGAACAGGAGATCGTCCTGCCGCAGCGCAGTAAGCGCGATGATCCGGTATTTGTCCGGATGGCGCGAAACCACGTCCAGCGTGCTCTTGCCGATGCTTCCAGTCGAACCGAGAACGGTCAGTCGGGTGAGCTTGCTCATTCCAGCCTTTGCAGAATGAGCACAATACCAGCAAACGGCAAGGTGGATGTCAGCGCGTCGATGCGATCCAGCAGACCGCCATGTCCGGGCAGCAGCGCGCCGCTGTCCTTGACGCCGGCCTGGCGCTTGACGGCGGACTCGAACAGATCGCCGATCACGGCCAGCGCAACCCACAACCATCCGGCGACGACCACGCCCGGAAAGAGCGCGTAATGCCTGAATAACCCGCTTGCCCAGCCAACCACGATCACATACAAGGATACTCCGAGCATCGCGCCGAGCACGCCTTCCCAGGTCTTGCCGGGACTGATCGAGGGAGCCAGCTTGTTCTTGCCGAAACGCTTGCCGGTAAAATAAGCGGAGATATCCGCCACCATCACCACCGTCATCACGAACAGCAGCAGCCACGGGCTGAAAGCGCGCAGGTCGAGCATGGCCAATCCGGTCGGCAACAGTATGGCCCAGCCGACCAATCCCATCAGCCACGCCACCCGGGGGCGCCAACCCAGCATCAACCAGGCGGGAACGACCAGGACCCACAGCAACACAGCGACTGCATACCAAGCCAGGTGCAGCAAATTCTGCCAGTGCGGTGCAGTACTTCGATCGAACCACAGCACGCCCACCATCACGGCCACGGTGATCAGCCAGTAGGCGGTGGCAGCACGCCCCTTCAAACCCGACAGCCTGGCCCATTCCACCGCACCCTGCCACATCACGACCAGGATCAATGCCTGCCAGCCGACCGTCGGCAGACCGAACAACGCCGCAAGAAACAAGGCGAACAGTATGATCGCCGTGATGACACGCTGCTTAAGCATTCGTCTTGCCCTCACCCAATTGTTCGCTGGTACGCCCGAAACGGCGCTCACGTTTTTGATAGGAATGGATGGCCGCTTCCAGCGCCGCGCGGTCGAAGGCGGGCCACAGGGTGTCGGTAAAATACAGTTCGGTATAGGCCAGTTGCCACAGCAGAAAGTTGCTGATGCGCTGCTCGCCGCCGGTACGGATGAACAGGTCCGGCTCCGGCGCATAATGCATGGAAAGATAAGGTGACAGCTCTTCTTCCCCGAACGCGGTAGCGCGTTCGGGATGCGCCTGGCTCAGGGCATGCATGGCCTGCATGATGTCCCAGCGCCCGCCGTAATTGGCGGCGATCGTCAGCGTCAGGCTCGTGTTATCGGCGGTGAGCTGCTCAGCCTCTTCGATGTAGCGCACAAGCTGGGGCTCAAAACGGTTGCGGTCCCCGATGACTTTCAGGCGTATATTATTCTCGTGCAGCCTGCCGACTTCGCGCTCCAGCATTTTGAGGAACAATTGCATTAGGAAAGATACTTCGTCGGCAGGACGACGCCAATTCTCGCTGCTGAAAGCGAACAGCGTCAGATATTCCACCCCAAGCTGGCGGCAGGCCTTGACCATTTCACGCACCGTTTCCACGCCGCGCTGATGCCCCATGACGCGTGGCATGAAGCGCTGCTTTGCCCAGCGCCCGTTGCCATCCATGATGATGGCGATGTGACGCGGGACAGCGCTGATGTCAGGGATGGTGCGGGTGGAACTGAAGAAGGGCAGCGCCATTGTCGACGGCTCGCTTTAGCTTGAAACCCGCACAGTGATTCGTTCGCTTCCATGCCCGGCATAAGCAGCGACTTTCCCGCATGCAGGCCTGGTCGATCGGCTGTGTGAACCGCCAGAGGATTGAAGTGCGGCAATGGGAATGGCAAGTTTCGTCATGAAGGGGCGCCTTGCTGTCGCTGTTACACGGCCATCAAATCAGCTTCTTTGACCTGCAGGGCCTTGTCGATCTCGGCGACGAAGCGGTCAGTCAGCTTTTGCACTTCATCTTGTGCGCGGCGCTCTTCGTCTTCGCCTACCTCTTTATCTTTGAGCAACTTCTTCAATTGCTCGTTCGCATCGCGACGGATGTTGCGCACGGCAATCTTTGCATCTTCGCCTTCACCCTTGACCACTTTGATCAGGTCGCGGCGGCGCTCTTCGGTCAGCATCGGCATCGGCACACGGATCAAATCGCCATTGGTCGCCGGATTCAATCCCAGATCGGAATCGCGGATCGCCTTTTCGATCGGACCGATCATGTTTTTCTCATACGGTTGCACCCCGATGGTACGCGCATCGGTCAGCGTGATATTTGCCACCTGGTTCACCGCGGTCGGACTGCCGTAGTAGTCCACCATCACGTGATCCAGGATGCCGGTGTGCGCACGTCCAGTGCGGATCTTGCTCAAATCGGCCTTCAGTGCGTCCAGCGATTTGATCATCTTCTGTTCAACGTTCTTTTTGATGTCAGCAATCATCTTCGTTCTCCGTCAAGGATGCCTCATTCAATCACAATGTACGAGCGTGCCTTCGTCCTGTCCCATCACCACGCGCTTCAAGGCGCCCGCCTTGAATATGCTGAAAACGATGATGGGCAGTTTCTGATCGCGGCACAGCGTCAATGCCGTAGCATCCATCACTTTCAGATCCCTGCTAATGGCTTCGTCGAAGCTCACCTTCTGGTAACGCGTCGCTTTCGGGTCTTTCTTCGGGTCTGCGGTATACACACCGTCCACCTTCGTGGCCTTGATCACCACATCTGCGGACATTTCCACGCCGCGCAATGCTGCCGCAGTGTCGGTAGTGAAGAAGGGACTGCCGATACCGGCTGCAAAGATGACCACTTTACCGTCTTCCAGGTAACGCAGGGCCTTCCCGCGAATGAATGGCTCGGCGACCTGTTCCAGGCTCAATGCGGACTGCACGCGGCATTCCATACCTGCGCGTGTCATTGCATCCTGCAAGGCCATGGAATTCATCACCGTGGCCAGCATGCCCATGTAATCTGCTGTCGCCCTGTCCATCCCGACAGCGGCCGGCGCAACACCGCGGAAAATATTGCCCCCGCCAATCACGATGGCCACCTCGACACCCAATTCGGCCACTTCCTTGATTTCCGCCACGATGCGTTCAATGACAGCGCGGTTGATACCATAGCTGTCATCGCCCATCAGGGCTTCGCCGGAAAGTTTGAGGAGGATGCGTTTGTAGGCAGGAGCGCTCATGGATGTTGTTTCCTTTCAGCCCTTCTTGATGGCAGCAGCAGCGGCAGCGACTTCGGCAGCGTAGTCTTCCACCTTCTTCTCGATGCCCTCGCCCACAACGAACATCCGAAAGGCACTGACCGACGCGCCCTTGCTCTTCAGCAACTGCTCGATGGTCTGCTTGCCGTCCTCGGCCTTGACGAACACCTGTCCCAGCAGAGTAACTTCCTTGAGGAATTTCTGCACGGTGCCTTCGGCGATCTTTTCCAGCATCGCTTCCGGCTTGCCAGATTCCTTCGCCTTCTCGATGGCGATGCGGCGCTCGGTGGCGATGTCTTCCGGATTCACGCCAGATGCGTCGACAGATTTAGGCTTGCTCGCAGCGATGTGCATCGCCAGATCCTTGCCGAGCGTCTCGTCGCCGCCAGTGTAATTGACCATCACACCGATCTTGTTGCCATGCAGGTAGGTCGCCAGCTTGCCGGTGGTCGTCGCATAGCGCTCGACACGGCGTACGGTCAGGTTCTCACCCAGTTTCATGACCAGGGCCTTGCGCGTCTCCTCGACGGTGCCGGACCCGTTGGCAATGGGCAATGCCAGCAAGGCATCAATGTCCGCCGGATCCTTCTGCGCCACGGTCTGCGCCACGTTCCTGGCAAAAGCCATGAAATCGTCGTTCTTGGCCACGAAGTCGGTTTCGCAGTTCACTTCCGCCACGGCGCCGGTCTTGCCGTCAGCCGCGAGGTACGAACCGATCACGCCTTCCGCCGTCACGCGCGAAGCTGCCTTGCTGGCTTTCGCGCCGCTCTTGATACGCAGCAGCTCTTCAGCCGCCTTGGCATCTCCGTCGGTTTCGACCAGCGCCTTCTTGCATTCCATCATGCCGAGGCCGGTTGCCTCGCGCAGTTCTTTCACCATGTTTGCGGTGATTTCTGCCATGTCACACTCCTAAAAGTTATCTCAAACTTGAAATCTGGTTACAAAAAAGGGGGCTTGCGCCCCCTCGTTGCGGCAAGGCTGTTTACGCGGCGCTTTCCGCAAGTTGATCGGTCAGATCGTTCAGCGCCTGCTCGCGCCCTTCCAATATGGCATCGGCCACACCGCGGGCATACAGGCGGATCGCCTGACTGGAGTCGTCGTTGCCCGGAATGATGAAATCCACACCCAGCGGGCTGTGGTTGGTATCGACCACGCCGATGACCGGGATACCCAGTTTCTGCGCTTCGGTGACGGCACCCTTTTGATAGCCGACGTCGATCACGAAGATGGCGGAAGGCAGGCCTTGCAGATCCTTGATGCCACCCAGGCTGCGGTCCAGCTTTTCCAGCTCGCGGCGCAGAACGAGTCCTTCTTTCTTGGAAACCTTTTCGATGCTGCCGTCTTCGATCATGGCTTCCAGTTCGCGCAGGCGCTTGATGGAGGTCTGCACAGTCTTGAAGTTCGTCAGCATGCCGCCCAACCAGCGATGGTCAACAAAGGGAGAACCGCAACGCTGTGCTTCTTCGCGTATGATCTCGCGCGCCTGGCGCTTGGTCGCAACGAACAGGACGGTACCCTTCTTTGCGGAAATCTTGCGAATTTCCTTCAGCGCGTCGTTGAACATCACGACGGTCTTTTCCAGGTTGACGATGTGTATCTTATTGCGATGGCCGAAGATATAAGGAGCCATCTTCGGATTCCAGAAACGTGTCTGGTGACCGAAATGGACACCGGCCTCCAACATTTGACGCATGGTTACAGCCATTTTAATACTCCAATCGTTAAGGGTTAAGTCTTCCACCCGTCAGCCTGATCCCGCAAGGGACACCCCAACATGAACGAGTGTGCGAATTACCGTTTATCCGTTTGTTGCTTGATAAACAGGGCGCGCATTGTAACCGATGCGGCGTCTTGACTCAACGTCTGGATGTTGCGGCGGAAGACAATGCTGGAGACCGCCTCAGTACCGGCTAGATCAGCTTGTGGGGATTTTCGATCATCTGCTGATAGATCAGGCTTTGCAGAATAACGCTATCGTTCACCTGCATGTCCTGGAATTCGATACCGTGGCGGATGAGCCCGGATCCGGGCGGATCCGCCGAATCCGCCTCGAAGACGGCGCGAATAATGCCCTTCATGGACAGGTAGGCATCGATATTGTGCAACTGCACCCGGAACGCCAGATTGAGCATATCGCCCTTCTCTCCGAGGATTTGCCTGGCTTCAAGGGATACGCCATTGGCGCTGATATCGGAAATGAGCGCGGATAACTGGTTTTCCGCCCCGGTTCTGGCGTCCTGCACCGCCGCGATGATGCGCGTTTTCACCCGGGGTGCCTTGCGTATCATGATCCCCTGAATCTCTTCCGGGAATGACAAGTGCATGTATTCATACGGAATATTGCATATCTTCTCTATCGTACAACCAAAACCGAAGGCATTCTGTCCGGAAAAGGATCGCATCACGAGTTTTTCCTTTTCCTTCAGCTGCAGGCGCAAGCCGTTGGCGGTGATCGGCATGGAAACCAGCAGGCTGGCACCGCGCAGAAAGCCGATGACCTTGACCGCAAAGCGTTCACGGGTCAATTGCACGGGGGGCTCGAGTTGCAGCCTGTCCTCCACCTTCAACCTCATATCGTCGAAGGTGAAAGTTCCCTCGCTTCCTCTTGCCATGACCTGATCTGCGGGCTGCGCATCTGCGACAAGCGGGCTGTCATCCGCGCGCTCATAGCCAACGGGCATTTCCAGCGACAGTTCGCGGCGGGCACCCTCGGCAAGCAGGGCATCACGGTGCGCCTCGTCGCGAACCTGATCACCTTCCTGCAAAAGCGGGTTCCGGTTCTGGTCGTACAAAGTCCATGGAACCGGCTTGCCAACCACGATTTCTTCGTTACCAACCAGGATAAGGTTCATAAAAATGGATCGCAGCACGTTCGCATCATTCGCAGATGAACTTGCAATCCATCCGTTTCATCTACAGCAAGTAAATTACAATGCCGTCTCGTCGGTTTCGCCGGTTCGAATACGGATCACCTGCTCCACCGGCGTGATGAATATCTTGCCGTCGCCGATTTTGCCGGTATTTGCGGCCTTGACGATAGCCTCGATTGCCGTATCCAGCATGGCCGCACCGACCACCACCTCAACTTTGATCTTGGGCAGAAAATCCACCACGTATTCCGCGCCGCGGTACAGCTCGGTGTGCCCCTTCTGCCGCCCGAAACCCTTCACCTCCGTTACGGTCAGGCCGCTGACGCCCAGCTCGGACAAGGCTTCACGGACTTCGTCGAGCTTGAACGGCTTGATGATGGCTTCGATCTTCTTCATGGAGTTCTCCCGAAATATGTATAGCAAGTATAACTAAAAGTCGTCCTGGTAACGCACCGTAATCGGATAACGCCAGTCTTTCCCGAAACCGCGATCCGTGATGCGGACGCCGACCGGGGCTTGGCGGCGCTTGTATTCAGCGATGCGGATGAGTTTCACCACCCGCTGCACATCGGCTTCTGCGTATCCGGCATCCACGATCCGGGCGATATTCATGTTCTTTTCGACATAGCAGGCCATGATGGCGTCCAGTACATCATAGGGAGGCAAACTATCTTGGTCGGTCTGATCCGGCTTGAGTTCGGCACTTGGCGGGCGGGTGATGATGCGTTCCGGAATGACGCGCCCGAGCGTGTTGCGATAGTTCGAAAGCCGGTAGACCCAGGTCTTGCTGACGTCCTTGAGTACCGCGAAACCACCCGCCATGTCGCCATACAACGTGGCATAGCCGACGGTCATTTCGGATTTGTTCCCCGTGGTCAGCACCAGCGCGCCAGTCTTGTTCGACAGGGCCATCAGCAAGGTTCCGCGGATGCGCGCCTGCAGGTTTTCTTCGGTCGTATCCGCCGGCAGCCCCTTGAACAGGGGTGCCAGCGTATCCTGCAGCGCGGTAAAGGCGGCCAGAATATCCAGTTCTTCATAGCGTACGCCGAGCAGCTTCACCATCTCGCGCGAGTCGTCCTTGCTCATTTGTGCGGTATAGGGCGACGGCATCATCACCGCGCGCACTTTGTCCGCGCCCAGCGCATCCACCGCCACCGCCAGCGTCAGTGCGGAATCGATGCCGCCGGACAATCCCAGCAGCACGCCAGGGAAATGATTTTTCCCGATGTAGTCGCGCACCCCGACACACAGAGCCCGGTAGATGCTGGCCTCATCCCTGAGCAAGGCCTGTTGCTCGCCCGCGGATAATTTCCCGTCCTGCAATTCGACGATGCCCAGCAGTTCATCGAAAGCGGCAAACTGATTGACCAGCCTCCCCTCCGCATCCATCGTGAACGAGCCTCCGTCGAACACCAGCTCATCCTGCCCGCCGACCATGTTGGCATATACCACCGGCAAGCCGGTTTCACCTATGCGTTCACGCACCGTGTCGTAACGCACCGCCTGTTTGTCGAAATGATATGGCGATGCATTCAACACCAGAAGCATCTGCGCGCCCGCTTCTTGCGCGTTCTTCGCGGCATGCTCGTGCCACACATCGGCACAGATGAGGATGCCGAATCTGATGCCACCCATATCGAGCAGGCACGGAACATTGCCGCTTGCAAAATAGCGCTCTTCGTCGAACACGCTATGGTTGGGCAGGGAGTGCTTGTGATAGGTCGCCACAATCTTGCCGTCGCTGAGCACCGAAGCAGCGTTGTATTCGTCTTCGCCAATTTTGTGCGGATGGCCGACGATCAGGGTGATGCCCTGTGCCTCCAGGGCCAGGTTCCGCAGAACTGCATCGCAGGCATGGTGGAACCCGTCCCGTAACAACAAGTCTTCCGGCGGATAACCGCACAAGGCGAGTTCGGGCGTCAGCAGGATGTCAGCACCCTGCGCCCGCGCACGCCGGGCATAGTCGGCGATCTTGTCGGCATTGCCTTGCAGGTCGCCGACGGTGCAATTGATCTGTGCGATTGCGATCTTCATTTTTCCATTAAATTCAATAAGATCAAGAAAAATACCCGGTCAAATTCCACCTGATGCGATATCAGCGGTCGATTTCGCCGATGTCTGGCAAGGATGTCATATGCTCTAATTCTACCTGCTCGATGCTGATGAAGCGTTTCGATATCTTCTGGCTGGTAGTCCGCACATCCTGCGCATCTTCATGTGCCTGGCGAATGTGATCCGCCAGCTTCTTCATGCGCTCGTCGAAGCGGCCAAACTCCTTGCCCAGCTTGCCCAATTCGTCCTTGATGATGTGCACCTGCTTGCGCGTCTCGACGTCCTTCATCACCGCACGCGCGGTGTTCAGCACCGCCATCAACGTGGTCGGCGACACGATCCACACGCGCCGCTGCATGGCGTAATCCACCACGTCAGAATGGTGCGCATGGATCTCGGCAAATACCGCTTCGGCGGGTATGAACATTACCGCACCATCCGAGGTCACCTCGGGCAGGATGTATTTTCCGGAAATGTCATCCACATGCTTTTTGACGTCAGCCTTGAATTGCTTTTCGGCGACCAGCCTTTCCGCCGGACCTGCCGCATCAAACATGCGATGGTAGTTCTCCAGCGGGAACTTGGAATCCACCGCCACCATGCCAGTCGGCTCCGGCAGCTTCAGCACGCAGTCGGCCCGACTGCCGTTGGGCAACGTGTATTGCATCTCGTATGCCTGTGGCGGGAGAATGTTGCGCACGAGACCTTCCAGTTGTACTTCACCGAATGCCCCGCGCGAGCGTTTGTCGCCCAGCAGTTCCTGCAGGCTGACGACATTCGTGGTGAGTCCGTCGATCTTCTTCTGCGCCTCGTCGATGGTCGCCAGCCGCGCCATCACGCTGACGAAGGTCTCGTTGGTCTTTTTGAATCCTTCGTCCAGGCGCTCGTTGACCTTGCCGCCGATCTGTTCCAGCCTGCCGTCGACTGTCTTGCTCAGAGTCTCGATGCTGTTGCGCAGGTGCTGCGAAGCGTTGTTGAACGACTCCTGGATCAATTTCTGGTCTGCCCGTCCTTGTTCTGCCAGTTTTTCCAGCATCTGCGCGAGCATTTCGGTGCGCAGCGCACCGATGGCGTCGCGCGTCGCGCGCAGCTCTTCACCGACAGCGGTACGCAGGCGTTCCGCTTCGGCTGCCTGCGCCGCGATCAGGCGATCACCCTGCTTGCTCAGGCCGTCGTGCAGGTCGGTCAGCATGGCGCGATGCTGCTGCTCCAGCAACCGTGCAGCCCGCGCGGGCTGCCGCAACTGCAACACCAGCAGTGCCGCAAGCATCGCTAGCATCGCAACGATCAGGAATATCTCCAGGGTCACAGGGCCATACCGATCAGTGAACTGCGTCCTGCTTCGCCTTGAATACGGCATCCATCAATGCCATCCCCTTGCTCCAGGAGTCCTTGTCCGCCTCGGCGTCATAGGCCATCGGCAACTTGAATTCCTTGCCAAGTCTGTCCGCGTCCGGACTGGTAAAACTATGCAGAACACCCGGATAGGTCACCACTTGGTAGTTCACGCCGGCCTTGTCCATCTCCTGGCGGAACGCCGCAACCTGCTCGGCAGGGATGAAAGGATCGGCCTCGCCCGTGAATGAGGCGATGCGCGCTTTCACCACGCTAGCCTCCGCCGGATGCGACGTCTTCAGTCCGCCATGGAAGCTCTCCACCACCCTGAGCGGCTCGCCCATCCGCGCCATGTTCAGTACTACCGATCCGCCGAAGCAATAACCAATGGCGCCGATGTTGTCGGGATCCACTGTCTTCTGCTGCTTGAGCAGCGCGAGCGCAGCCTCGAAACGCGCCTTGGCCAGAGCCTCGTTCTGTGCCACTTCGCTGGAGAACTTCTGCGCATCGTCGGGATGGTGTGCCATCCTGCCATTGCCGTACATGTCGAGCGCCAGTGCGGTGTAGCCCCGTTGCGCCAGCATGCGCGCCCGCTTCCGGGCGTAGTCGTTGAGGCCCCACCACTCGTGCACGACCAGTACGCCGGGCCGCCTGCCCTGCACGGCATCGTCGTAGGCAATGTACCCCTTTAGCGTGGTGCCGCCGGCCTCGTAGCTGACTTCCTGCCCCTGAACGGCAGCCTGCGCTGCGGCTGCAAAAAACATGAGAACAATGAAATAAAGCGATCTTTTCATGGCGTTTCTCCTGTCATTATCGAGGGGGCAGTATAAATGAAGTTGAAATGACAAGGGACGCCGCAGCGTCCCTTGTCGTCAATTACTCCGGCAGGAATCAATCCGCCGCCCGCATCGCCTTCTTGCGGTCAAATTCCTTCAAGTAGCGCTTGCGGATACGAATGGACTTCGGCGTCAATTCCACCAGTTCATCGTCGTCGATGAATTCTACGGCCGATTCCAGGGTCATCTTCAGGGCAGTCGTCAACCGCACCGCCTCGTCGGTACCGGAAGCGCGCACGTTGGTGAGCTTCTTGCCCTTGATCGGGTTGACGACCAGGTCGTTGTCGCGGCTGTGAATACCAATGATCATGCCTTCATACAACTTGTCGCCGGGCACCACGAACATGCGTCCGCGATCTTCCAGATTCCACAAGGCGTAGGCTACGGCTTCGCCGTCTTCCGCCGAAATCAGCACGCCGTTGTGACGACCAGGCAAGTCCGGCTTTACCGGGCCGTAGTCATCGAACACGTGGCTGATCAGGCCGGTGCCGCGCGTCATGGTCATGAAGTCGGACTGGAATCCGATCAAACCGCGTGCCGGAATGTGGTATTCCAGCCGGGTACGGCCTTGTCCGTCTGATTCCATGTTGGTCAATTCGCCGCGACGGCGACCGATCTCTTCCATGATCGCGCCCTGGTTTTCATCTTCCAGGTCGATGCTCAGATTCTCATATGGCTCGCATTTTTCGCCGTTGATTTCCTTGTAAACCACACGCGGCTTGCCCACGGCCAACTCGAAACCTTCACGACGCATGGTTTCCAGCAGGATGGTCAGATGCAATTCGCCGCGGCCGGAAACGCGGAACACGTCGGCGTCAGCAGTGTCTTCAACCTTCAATGCAACATTGGTCAGCAATTCCTTGTTGAGGCGATCGCGGATCTGGCGGCTGGAGACGAACTTGCCTTCGGTGCCCGCCAGAGGCGAGCTGTTCACCATGAAGTCCATGGTCAGCGTCGGTTCGTCCACCATCAGCATGGGCAGGCCGACTGGATTGTCCCTGTCGCAAATCGTGACGCCGATGCCGATCTCGTCGAGGCCAGAAATGATGATGATGTCGCCCGCTTCGGCGCCCTCCACCGGAACGCGCTCCAAGCCCTGGAAACCCAGCACCTGATTGATACGGCCGGAGCTGACCTGCTTCTCGTGATTCATCACTACCACGTTCTGCCCGGGCTTGATGCGCCCGTTCAGCACGCGACCGATGCCGAGACGGCCTGTAAAAGTCGAGTAGTCCAGCGCGGCCAGTTGCAGTTGCAGCGGCGCTTCCGGATCGCCCGGCGGAGTTGGAACATGCTTCAACACGGTGTCGAACAGCGGCTTCATGTCCGCGGCCGATCCGCCGTTGTTCGGGGCATTCTTCAGATCAAGGCAGGCCCAACCATTCAGGCCGGAAGCGTAAATGACCGGGAAGTCGAGCTGTTCGTCGGACGCGCCCAACTTGTCGAACAAGTCGAAGGTGTGGTCCAGCACCCAATCGGCACGTGCGCCGGGACGGTCGATCTTGTTGATCACGACGATGGGCTTAACCCAAGCGCCAAGGCTTTGCTTGGTTACGAAGCGGGTTTGCGGCATCGGGCCTTCAACGGCGTCCACCAGCAACAGCACGCCGTTCACCATGCCCAGCACGCGTTCCACCTCGCCGCCGAAGTCGGCGTGTCCCGGTGTGTCCACGATATTGATATGAGTACCTTCGTATTCGATGGCGGTGTTCTTCGCCAGAATGGTGATGCCGCGCTCTTTTTCCAGATCGTTGTTATCCATCACGCGGATTTCCAGCTTCTGGTTGGCGCGGAAAGTACCGGATTGGCGCAGTAATTGGTCAACCAGTGTAGTCTTGCCGTGGTCAACGTGGGCAATGATGGCGATGTTACGGATGGCGCGGGACATGTCGTACTACCTGTACTGAATTCGAAGGGCGCGCATTCTAGCACAGTACCCCCTTCAAATTATGACATCTGCATGACCTGCCCATCTCTATTTCGGAGCAAGGCAAGCATGAAGTCAGCGAATTACTGCTACGTACGCAACATTTTGCTGGCTTTTATCCCAACCGTCCGTATAATGCGCGCCTTGCCGCTTCAGGGCGGTACTGAGTCCATCGTTTTCTGACCCTCCAGCATCCATACAGGATGCGCCAGGCTTCACCGGTTAGCGACGATGTTTTGTTTGCGCCGGTAGAGGTTTTCCCCTACTGAATTTCATTGTGTGGCCCCTGGCCACGCACGCGCTGTATGCTGCATCTTAAAAAAGATAAGGAACCATTGTGTCTGAAAAAATCATTACCACTGCCGCACCCGTGACTGCCGAAACCGTAGCGACCTTTGCCACGCTGGGTCTTGCTCCGGCAATTCTGCAGGCCGTTCAGGATGCGGGTTACACCGTACCGTCCCCGATCCAGGCGCAAGCCATCCCCGAAGCGCTGGCCGGTCACGACCTCATGGCCTCTGCCCAGACCGGCACCGGCAAGACTGCGGCTTTCATCCTGCCCGCCTTGCAGCGCCTGTCAGTCCCCTCCGAAGTGCGCAGCAAAGGCCCGCGCGTACTGGTGCTGACGCCGACACGCGAACTGGCCCAGCAGGTGTCCGATGCCGCCAACAAGTACGGCAAGAACATGAGACTGAAAGTGGTGAGCATCCTCGGCGGCATGCCCTATCCCTTGCAAAACAAGCTGCTGTCGGGATTCGTCGACATTCTGGTCGCCACGCCGGGTCGCCTGATCGACCATATCGAACGCGGGCGCATCGACTTCTCGCGCCTTGAGGTACTGGTGCTGGACGAGGCTGACCGCATGCTGGACATGGGTTTCATCGACGACGTGGAACGCATTGCCGCTGCCACGCCGGCGACGCGCCAGACCCTGCTGTTTTCAGCCACGCTGGATGGCGTGATCGGCAATCTGGCACAACGCCTGCTGAAGAGCCCGAAACGCATCAGCGTTGCCTCGGTTCAGGCGCGCCATGAGAACATCGAACAGCGCCTAATGTACGTGGACGATATGGCGCACAAGAATCGCCTGCTCGACCACCTGCTGCGCGATGTCGACCTGAACCAGGCACTGGTATTCACCGCGACCAAGCGCGACGCCGATTCGCTGGCGGACGAACTGTCTGCAGCCGGCCATGCCGCCGCCGCACTGCACGGCGACATGAACCAGCGCGAGCGTAATCGCACCCTGCTCAATCTGCGTCGCGGCAATGTGCGCGTCCTGGTCGCCACCGACGTTGCCGCACGCGGCATCGACGTGGCCGGCATCTCGCACGTGATCAACTTCGACCTGCCCAAGTTCGCCGAGGACTATGTGCACCGCATCGGCCGCACCGGTCGCGGCGGCGCATCGGGGATCGCCGTTTCATTCGCCTCCAATCGCGACGCGATGAACCTGAAAAAGATCGAGCGCTACACCGGGCAACCCATCAAGACGCACACGGTCGAAGGCATGGAGCCGAAGTTCAAGCCGCGTCCCGCCTCTGCGCAACCACGCAGCGGTTCAGGCCGCGGCAACGGTGGAGGTTTTGGCCGCAGCAGCGGCGGTGGCAACAGCGGCAACTTCAGTCGTCATGGCTCGCCGGACAGCCGCCATGAGCATCCGCAAGGCCAGCGCCGCGAAGGCCACAAGCACAGCCGTTTCACCAACGATGCGCAACCACGCAGTGCCAATCCCAACGGCAACATGAACGGAAATGTGAGTGGCAATCGCGTTCACACGTCGCATGCGGCAGCACCCCGCGGAACGGCGCCGCATACCGCAGCACGCCGTCCCCAAGGCACCAGCTTCTCGCTTGGGCGCGGGCATAACAGCAATACCAACGGCAACAAACGCTAAGCCGCACAACGTTGTGCAAGGAGAAAGGCACGCTGACAGCGTGCCTTTTTCACGTCTCTGAGCAGAGCCCGGAAGTTGTGCTGGTGCGCACTATCCACTATCCTCACGCTTGTTTGTCACACGAATCCATATCATGTCCATCAGTATCAAGACCCCGCAGGAAATCGAAAAGATGCGCATCGCCGGACGCCTGGCCGGTGAAGTGCTGGATTACATCGCGCCATTCGTGCGCGCAGGCGTCACCACCAACGAGCTCGACAGGCTGTGCCACGACTACACAGTGAACGTGCAGGGCGGCATCCCTGCCCCGCTCAACTATGCGCCGGGCGGACATACGCCTTACCCCAAATCCATCTGCACCTCGATCAACCATCAGGTATGCCACGGCATACCCGGCGACAAGCAACTGAAGAATGGCGATATCGTCAACATCGACGTGACCCCCATAAAAAATGGTTACCACGGCGACTCCAGTCGCATGTACTACGTCGGGGAACCTTCGATCCAGGCCAAACGCCTGTGCGAAACCACCTATGAGGCGATGTGGCGCGGTATCCGCGAGGTCAGACCCGGAGCGCACCTGGGTGACATCGGACACGCCATCCAGTCCTATGTCGAGGGCATGGGCTACAGCGTGGTACGGGAGTTCTGCGGCCACGGCATCGGCAGCAAATTCCACGAAGAACCCCAGGTACTGCACTATGGCAGGCCCCATACCGGCATCCAGCTTGAGGCCGGCATGATCTTCACCATTGAACCCATGGTCAACGCGGGCAAGGCAGGCATTAAGCAACTGGGTGATGGCTGGACCGTGGTCACGAAAGACCACAGCCTGTCCGCTCAGTGGGAACATACCGTCCTGGTTACCCAAACCGGCTTTGAAGTGCTGACCCTGTCCGCCGGCTCGCCTCCCGTTCCCGCTTAAGCAAGCCGCAATGTCCATTGCAAAGATACGTGACAGCCTGCGCAGTGCCCGTCGCGCGCTGCAGGAGCACTATATTGAACATCCCCACCCTCCGCGCTACCTGCGCGCCCACGCAAAACTGGTCGACGAACATCTGCGCAGGATCTGGCGGCTGCTCGAACTCCCCGCGGAGCTGGCGCTGGTGGCCGTTGGAGGCTATGGCCGTGCCGAGCTCTACCCGAAATCCGACATCGACCTGC
Organism: uncultured Pseudomonadota bacterium; assembly: GCA_963725375.1. Lineage (GTDB taxonomy): Bacteria > Pseudomonadota > Gammaproteobacteria > Burkholderiales > Gallionellaceae > Sideroxyarcus. The sequence continues at coordinate 16,728 of CAVRYQ010000005.1, forward strand.
TGATCCTGCTGCCGCACCAACCGGATGAACTGTTGCAGCAACACCTGCAGGACCTGGTGGGGAAGCTGTGGGACATCGGGCTCGAAGTCGGCCACAGCGTGCGCACCGTGGGAGACTGCATGTCCGAATCCTCGGATGTGACGGTGCAGACCAATCTGCTCGAGGCACGCCACATCACGGGCAATCAGGCCCTGTTCCTGGAGATGCGCGAAGCGCTAGAAGCGCACCTGAGCCGTCGCGCTTTCTATCTCGCCAAGGTGCAGGAGCAGGAGCAGCGCCACACACGATTCGTGGATACCGATTACAACCTCGAACCGAATCTCAAGGAAAGTCCCGGCGGTCTGCGCGATCTGCAATCGGTACTCTGGATATCGCGCGCCTGCGGCTTTGGACACACGTGGAAAGCGCTGTCCGAGGCGGATCTCATCACCGCGACCGAGGCCCGCCAGATCACGCACCACGAGCACCTGCTGCAGGACCTGAGAATCCGCCTGCATTACCTGTCGGGACGGCACGATGACCGCCTGGTGTTCGAGTATCAAACCATACTCGCCCAGCAACTCGGCATTACAGCCAGCGCACAACGCCGCGCCAGCGAACACCTGATGCAACGCTACTACCGCACCAAGCGCGCCGTGCTGCAACTGAACGCGGTCTTGCTGCAAACCATGCGCACGCGCATCTTCCCGGAGGCCGAAACCTATCCCCTGAATAAACACTTCATCGCCCGCGACGACAAACTCGAAGCCCGCGACGAAGCCTTGTTTGAAAACGAGCCCTCCGCCATACTGGAAAGCTTCCTGATCCTGGAACAGCACCCGCGCCTGACCGGTTTCTCCGCACAGACCCTGCGGGCGTTGTGGCGCGCGCGCAAACTGATCGGTTCCGCCTTCCGCAAGGATCCGCACAACCGCAAACTGTTCATGGACATTTTCCGCCAGCCGCAGGGCCTGACCCATGCGCTGCGGCGCATGAATCATCTGGATATCCTCGGACGCTACCTCCCGCCGTTCGGTCGTATCGTGGGGCAGATGCAGCACGACCTGTTTCACGTGTACACCGTGGATGAACACATCCTGATGGTGGTACGCAACCTGCGCCGTTTCACCCTGCCGATCTACGAACACGAATATCCGCTTTGCAGCAAGCTCATACACGATTTTGCACGCCCCGAGGTCCTGTACATCGCGGGCATGTTCCATGATATCGCCAAAGGGCGCGGCGGTGACCATGCCGTGCTGGGCCGCGTCGACGCGACCCGCTTCTGCAAACAGCATGGCTTGATGCGCGAAGACACGGATCTCGTCGTCTGGCTGGTTGAGCAACACCTCACCATGTCGGCCACCGCGCAGAAACAGGATCTTTCCGACCAGGACGTGATCGCCGCTTTCACTGCCACGATCAGGAATGAACGCTATCTCGCTGCGCTTTACCTGCTCACGGTCGCCGACATCCGCGGCACCAGTGCCAAAGTCTGGAATGCCTGGAAGGCGCAGTTGCTGGAAGATCTCTACAATGCGGCGAGGCGCTTCCTGACCAGCGGCAAGGTGGCCGACCAGGTGGGCGAGGTGCGCAAGCGCGCGCACGAAGCGCTCACCCTGCATGCCATTCACCCGGATGTGTATGAGTTGCTGTGGGCTCAATTCGACGCCGACTACTTCCTGCGTCACGAACCGCACGAGATCGCATGGCACACGCGCATGCTGGCCCATCGCGTGAACAGCGCGACCCCCATCGTCAAGACACGTCTGAGTCGTATCGGCGAAGGCCTGCAGGTACTGGTCTATACGCAAGACAAACCTTACCTGTTCGCGCGTATCTGCAGCTTTTTCGCGCGCATGAGCTACAACATCATGGAAGCCAAGGTGCATACCACCCAGCACGGTTACGCGCTGGACAGCTTCATGGTGATGGATGCCAATAATGACAAGACCGTCTATCGCGATGTCATGAACTACATCGAATACGAACTGGCACAAGTGCTGACCGACGAGACGCCGCTCGCTGCACCCAATGTAGGCCGGGTCAGCCGCCAGCTCAAGCACTTCCCCATCGTGCCGCAGATCAACATTGCCAAGGACGAAAAAGGACAATACATATTGTCCATTGTCGCCGGTGATCGGCCCGGCCTGCTCGCCCGCATCGCGTATTTGCTGGCAAAGCACGACATTGAGCTGCGCAGCGCAAAGATCAACACCCTGGGCTCGCGTGCCGAAGATACCTTCTGGATCAGCGGAGAGGCCCTGGAACGAGACCGGGAAGTCGCGAAATTACTGGAAACATTGCAACAGCAACTCGCATGATGAATCGATACCCGGAGGTGGCGACCCGATCATGAAATGGAAGTGCTTATTTCTCCTGTTCAGCGCCCTTGCCCTGATGGGTTGCACCACGGTTCGCCGGGCGCCTGCACCGGAATCGATGCCGGGTCTATCTGCTCCCGCCGGATTCCAATCGAATATCCGCTACGTCAGCACCGATCCGCAGGCAATCAAATCACGTTTCTCCGAGGTGCTCCAGCACCGCCGTGCCGCGTCGCCGGACCATGCGCTCAACATCCTCGCGCTTTCGGGCGGAGGTGCCGGAGGTTCCTTTGGTGCCGGAGCGCTCGTGGGTTTTGGCCGCTATGGAAACCGTCCGCAATTTGACGTCGTGACGGGTGTCAGCGCAGGTGCGCTGATGGCGCCGTTCGCTTTCCTCGGCGCATCCTGGGACGACAGACTGGAAGAAAATTTCTCGGGCGACCACAGCGAACACTTTCTTGTGCCACGCTGGCTGGGCGTACTCTTCCGGCCCGGCATCTTTGAAAATGAACCGCTCATCAAATTTGTGGACGATTTTGTCACCGACGAAATGATCCGGGAGGTGGCGGAACAGGCAGCGCTCGGGCGCCTGCTGCTTGTTGCGACCACCGACCTGGACAAGGAAGAAACGATCATCTGGGACATGGGTCGAATTGCCGCCCGGGGCGGCAAGGCGGCTCATGACCTCTTCCGCGACGTTCTGGTGGCGTCCGCGAGCATACCGGGGGTTTTTCCTCCGGTCATGATCCCTGTTGAATACAAGGGCATGCAATTTGACGAAATGCACGTAGATGCCAGCGCAACGGTACCGTTTTTCGTCGCGCCCGAACTGGCCTACGTGCTGCCACTCGATCCGCATACGCTCAAAGGCGCAAATATTTATGTGATCGTCAACGGCCAAATGGGAGCAACCCCGCAGACCACCCCTCTTGATGCCATTTCGATTCTGTCGCGCAGTTTCACAGCAATTCTTCAGCACCGGGCTCGCAGCGACATCGCGCTGACGTCCGAATTTGCCCAGAAATATGGCATGAATCTGAAACTGACGGCTATTCCGGTCAGCTATCCATTCCGCGGCCCCCTGTATTTCCATGAATCCAGTTCGCTGGAATTGTTCAACTATGGCGCGATCTGCGCCCGCGCAGGCAAGTTATGGACGACGGTTGAACAATTGGTGACCCTGCATGAGAATGCCCTGTCTGCGGCATCCGCAAACCGCCAGCCCGTTGCGGAACATGCGTCCTTGGCCTGCCCATCGGGTGATGCAGATGGATCGCTCCCGGCTTCGGCCAGGCCGTGAGTGTGCCGTGATATTCCAAAGTCACATTTGGGAACAGAGATGATACCGACTTACGAAAACATCGATTCATTGCATGTCTGCACACATTGAGAAAAGAAAATCATGGAAACCCCGAAAATATTTCTCGCCAGGTCGCTGACTAGACTCACCACGCTGTTTGGGCGCGGACAGATCGTATCCGTCGGCGTCATTCTTTCCGCGAGCCTGATCATCGGCGCCGCAATCTTCATCTACCTGGATTCCACCGCCCCGGATACGATCACGATCGCCAGTGGGCCAAAGGACAGCACATTCCAGGGTTTTGCCGAGAAATACAAGGCCATCCTGGCCAAGGAAGGCGTCACGCTCAAAATAATTCCTTCGGAAGGATCATTGGACAACCTTCACAAACTGACCAACCACAAAGTTGCCGTCGATGTCGGGTTTGTGCTGGGAGGCGAAGTCAATGGGGCGAATATTGACAATCTGTTTTCACTCGGGAGCATCGCCTATCAGCCCCTGATGATTTTCTATCGCGGGAAAGCCAGAAATCTGCTTTCGGATTTCAAGGGACAGCGGCTCGATATCGGCCTGGAAGGCAGCGGCACGCACTCGCTGGTCCTTACGCTCCTCAAGGCCAATGGCATCGAACCGAATGATGGAACGACTTTCATCGATAGTACTTCCGGCGACTCGGTGCGGGCGCTGGAAGAAAACCGCATCGATGCCCTGTTCATCATGGGCGACTCTGCTTCAAAAGATCTGATGCATCGGTTGCTGCACACGCCTGACATCCATCTATTCAATTTCACCCAGGCCGACGGCTATGTTCGCCGCATCAATTATCTTAACAAGCTCGAATTGCCCAAGGGTTCACTGGATTTCGGCAAGAACATCCCCTCCGAAGACTCGAACCTGATCGGCCCAACGGTGGAACTCGTGGCCAGGAAGGGCCTGCACCCTGCGCTCTCGGATTTGCTGCTTGAAGCGGCGAAGGAAGTGCATTCGCCTCCGGGCATCTTCAAGAATCGCGGCGAATTCCCCGTCCTGCAGGAACACGAATTCCCGATCAGCGAGGATGCCAGCCGCTACTACACTTCGGGCAAGAGCTTTCTTTACCGCACCTTTCCCTACGGGATCGCGAGCCTGATCGCGCGCCTGCTCGCGGTGATCGTTCCGGTGGCATTGGTGCTGATACCCGCGCTGAAAGCCGCACCGGCGTTTTACCGCTGGCAGATGGAATATCGGATCAAGAGCTGGTACCGGGCGCTGTTCGATATCGAACGAAATGCGTTCAAGCATTGGAACGATCCGGTAAAACGGGAAGAACTCCTGCGCCGCCTGGATCATATCGATAGCGCGGTAACCAGAATCGTCGTGCCGTCAAAATTCGGCGATCTGGTCTACGGCCTGCGCGGACATATCGCCTTTGTCCGCAGCAACCTGCTTTCGCTGCAAACCGAAGCCAGTACCGGATCGGGCACGGTTGAAAGCGCGCATTAGGATGAGTTTTCCATACATGGGCGCGCAAGGTTCGATGGCAAATCAGTAAGTCGGCAACGTACTGTACTATTTGAATTCGGCTCCCTCGCAGACGTCATGCCCGTCCGTCGGCGCTTCCTTGCCAAACAGCATCTGCAACGGCGCCCAGACGACCGAGGTGGTGAACTGCGCGATGGTTTCCAGCACATCCAGAGGTCGCACGCCGACGCCGAAGTTCTCGAAACTGCCGTCAACTTCGACCGGCAGCGAGAAGCTCAGGAACTGCGGCGTCTTGGCGCGTGGCTGCATGTAGAAATCGAGTTTTTCGGCAGCGAAATCCGCGCCGCCTTTTCCGGTGACGCGCATCCGGCTCGTATCCACCAGCAGCGTCTTGCCGGAAAGCTTGCCGTCACTCAAAACAAAATGTCCGACCGCGCAGTTGATCACCGACGTGTTCGAGGAATCGACCGCAGGCAATAGCGCCACCAGCACGTTCACTGCCCACATGTCGAGAACCCCGGACTTCATGTTCTTCGGCCACATTGCGAAGTCGATATTGCCCTTGCCATAACGCATCAATTCAGACAGATATCTGGCCCTGGCGTTGATATCGACATCCAGGCTGAAGGTGCCCTGCATCCCGCTCTTATGGTCAATCCGGCGCGCAAGAATGCCGTAATCGAAATGCCTTGCCTCGATGTTCAGGTCGAACGCGACATCTTTTTCGGAAGGTACATATTGAAGCCGCAGCGACGCAGAACCGCCGGGTGTGTTGACGAGGACCGGGCCGATCACCGCAGTACCATTCTCCAGGCGCGCATCAAGTTGTCCACTCCCCAACATATCCTGCCCCGAAACGACCTGGTTCACGCGCACCGTGAGAAAGGCGTTCTGGCGTCGGAGCACTTCCGGGCTCAATATCTGCTTCGCTTCGTTACCTGCCTCATCGGCTTTCGGCGGTTGAATGTTTCCGGATCGCGACGTCTCGCCGCCTGCTTTCCCGGCTCTTTCCGGCGACCAATTT
>CAVRYQ010000006.1:0-30462 GCA_963725375.1 uncultured Pseudomonadota bacterium
AAATACCGGGTGCGCGAAATTGATGGTGAAATTCAGCTTGTAGCCGTTAAACGGGTCAAAACGCACCCATTTATCGCCATCCCTCACTTCCGTGGTCTTCTTGATGCGGATGAATTTCTTGGCCGCCGCCTGCTCGACCATGCCCGCAGACTGCAGCAGAAAGATGAAAGTCCCGGCACTGCCATCCATGATGGGCAGCTCTGAACTGGTCAGCTCGACAATCGCATTATCGATCCCTAGTCCGGCGAAAGCCGACATCAGGTGTTCCACCGTTGCCACGCGTGCGCCATTTGCTTCCAGACAGGTGGACAGCCGTGTGTCGTGAACCGCATGCGCCTCGGCACGGATATCCCCGGCATCCGGCAAATCAACGCGCCTGAACACGATGCCGCTGTCGATGGCAGCCGGACGCAAGGTCAGGTAAACCTTTTCCCCGGTGTGCAGACCGACGCCCGTCGCCTGCACGATCGTTTTCAATGTACGCTGCTTGACCATTTGCGATGACCTGACAAAACAGGTGCGAAGTTTAACATAGCCCCAAGACAGGATTCGGGAACTGGGAGTCGGGATTTTGCACGAACACTCCCTGCATATCCAAAATCCGAATTCCTGCCTTAATCCGCCTGTTTGCGCAGGAACGACGGAATATCAAGCGGATCGACGCCGGACTGCTTCATCGCCTCCACCGCTTCACGATGGCGCCCGGTACGTATTACTGCCGGCATATCCAGTTCACTGTAGTTCACCATCGGCGCGTCATGGGTGCCGGTACGCTGCTGTTTTTCATAGGCCAGCACCGGTTTGGGTTGCTTACGCGCCAACGGGGCGCCCAGGCCCGTCGCCACGATGGTCACGCGCATTTCCTCGCCCATCGCCTCATCGAACACCGACCCGACGATCACCGTCGCTTCCTGAGCGGCAAACTGGAAACAATTCATCACCTCATGCAGCTCTTCCAGAGTCAGGCTGCTGCTGGAAGTGATATTGACGAGCACGCCGCGCGCGCCGGAAAGATCCACATCTTCCAGCAGGGGGCTGGCAATCGCCTGCTCCGCCGCGCGCTGCGCACGGCCTTCACCGGAAGCGGATGCCGCCCCCATCATCGCCATGCCATTCTCGGACATCAGCGTGCACACGTCGGCAAAATCCACGTTGACCATGCCCGGTACGTTGATCACCTCGGCAATGCCCGCCACCGCCCCCTGCAGCACCCCATTCGCCGCCCTGAAGGCTTCCGGCAGAGTGGTCTTGCCGCCCAGCACTTCCATCAGCTTGGCATTCGGCACGATGATCAGCGAATCGACATGGGCGGCCAATTCCTCTATGCCGCTTTGTGCCAGCGTCATGCGCTTCCCTTCGAACACGAACGGCTTGGTCACCACGGCCACGGTAAGGATGCCCATCTCCTTGGCCACCTGCGCCACGATCGGTGCCGCGCCTGTTCCTGTCCCGCCACCCATGCCTGCGGTGATGAACACCATGTTTGCTCCGCTGATGATCTCGGCAATGCGCTCGCGGTCTTCGATCGCGGCAGCCTGGCCGATCTCCGGCTTGGCGCCAGCTCCAAGCCCCTTGGTCAGGTTGGCACCGATCTGCAACTGCACGCGTGCCTTGCTGCGGCGCAGCGCCTGCGCGTCGGTATTGATCACGATGAATTCGACGCCCTGCACTTCCTGGTCGATCATGTGATCAACCGCGTTGCCGCCGCATCCCCCCACTCCCACTACCTTGATCACTGCGCCTTGCGGTTGAGCATCCATTAGTTCAAACATGTTTATTCTCCTTTTCTAAATTGCAAACCGACCCTGAATCGATACCACTAAAAATTTCGCTGAAACCACATCTTCATGCTTGCCATCACATCACCAAACGAACCCGAATTGACGCGCGCCACCTCGTTGCGCTTGTGCTGTTCCAGCCCGTACAGCAAAAGGCCGACACCGGTTGCATAGCGCGGCGTCTTGACCACCTCGGACAAACCGCCGATATTACGCGGCACGCCCATGCGCACCGGCATGTGGAATATTTCCTCGCCGAGCTCGACCATGCCCTGCATCGCACTGCTGCCGCCCGTAATCACCACGCCGGAAGAGAGCAAATCCTCGAATCCGCTGCGGCGCAGTTCCTGCTGCACCAGCGAATACAACTCCTCCACACGCGGCTCGATCACTTCCGCCAGCGTCTGTCGCGACAGCATGCGCGCACTGCGCTCACCCACACCGGGCACTTCGATCGGCGCATCGTTCGCGAGCTGGCGCAACGCGCAGCCGTACTTGATCTTGATATCCTCGGCGTCCTTGGTCGGCGTGCGCAATGCCATCGCAATGTCATTGGTGATCTGGTCGCCCGCGATGGGGATCACCGCCGTATGGCGGATCGCGCCATTGGTGAAGATTGCCACATCGGTCGTGCCGCCGCCGATGTCCACCAGGCAAACGCCCAGTTCCCGTTCATCATCCGCCAGTACCGCTTTGCTCGATGCCAGCGGTTGCAGGATCATCTCGTGCACTTCGAGACCGCAACGGTGGATGCACTTCAGGATGTTCTGCACTGCCGCCACTGCCCCGGTGACGATGTGCACTTCCACTTCCAGGCGCATGCCGCTCATGCCCAGCGGCTTCTTGATGCCACCCTGCCCGTCGATGCTGAACTCCTGTTCAAGGATGTGCAGGATTTGCTGGTCTCCCGGCAGACTGATCGAACTTGCCGTTTCCACGGCTCGCACCACATCGGTTTGCGCCACTTCCTTGTCCTTGATCTTGATCATCCCGTTGGCATTCGAACTGCGGATATGGCCGCCCGCAATGCCGGTGTAAACCTCGCGTATCTTGCAGTCCGCCATCAGTTCCGCCTCTTCCAGCGCGCGCTGGATGGCGCCGACCGTGGCGTCGATGTTCACCACCATGCCCTTCTTCATGCCGGAAGACTGGTGCATGCCCGCCCCGATCACTTCCAGCGTGCCTTCGGGCCTGATCTCGGCGACGATGCACGCGATCTTCGACGTGCCGATATCCAGCGCCACAATCAAATTCTTGTTCTCTCTGTTCTTGCTCATCGCTTTCCCCTTGCTGCCATTTCAAACATTGCCGCCCGGCAGGTATGCCGCAAATCCATTGCGATAGCGCAGATCCACATGGCTTGCTGGTCTCGCCAAAGCGGCCATGCTGTACGGATACACCTTGACGAATCGCGCCATCCGCTCCTGCATCTCTTCCCGTCCCAGCTCAAGCACCATGCCCTTGTCCAGCGTCACCTGCCACGCATAGCGCGGCGACAGGCTTATTTGCGTGATCTGCTGTTGCAACGGTTGCAGTGCGGCGTTCAGCTCCGCGTACATCCGGGTCACTTGAGCAGAGGTTTCCGGCTGTCCGATGAAGGCCGGCAACACCTGATCTGTCGATGCCGAAAAAACCTCCCCGTGCGTGTTCACCAGTGCAGTGCCATTCCATCGCGCCAGTGCAACCTGCTCTTCCATTTCCACTTCCAGGCTCCACGGAAACTTGCGTCTCACGCTCACTTTGCGCACCCAGGGCAACTTCTCGAACGCCAGCCTTGTCGCTTCCAGGTCGACGGTAAAAAAATTGCCGCGCACTTGTTCATGCACCACTCGCTCGAGAAGCTCTGGAGACACACGCTGCGGGGCCGCAGTCAGTTCCACAGCACGCAACGGAAACACCGGCAGGCGCAGCACATAGCGCGCCGTGCCGTACAGCACCAGCACGAAGCTGACGCCAAACAGCAGGTTTGCAATGCCGCGCAGCAGTGGTGTGTTATCCCACATACCCTCTCCTCAATTCTCTGTTAGCGCCACCAGCCAATCGACTAAGCCAGCAAGCGGGCGAGGAAGCGAACGTGAACGGCTATTTCCCATTTCCGGCGCCCTCCAGTATCTGAAGCACCAGTTGCTCGAAACTGATCCCGGCCTGACGTGCGCCCATCGGCACTAGGCTGTGGTCGGTCATGCCTGGTGACGTGTTCATTTCTAGAAAATATGCATGTCCGAACTCATCGACGATCAGATCCACTCTCCCCCATCCGCTGCAGCCCAGCACCCGGAACGAACGCATCACGCTTTCGGCGAACTGCTGTTCCAATTTCTCCGGCAGGCCCGGGCAGGTATAGCGCGTATCGTCGGCCAGGTACTTGGCGCTGTAGTCGTAAAATTCATGTGGCGTTTCGATGCGTATGGATGGCAGCACCTTGTCTCCCACAATCGGAAACTGCACTTCCTGCCCAGGGACAAATTTTTCCACCAGCACAAGGCTGTCGTAACGCGCCGCCAATTCATAAGCGGCTTGCAACTCGGCCAGTTTCTTTACCTTGCTGATGCCCACGCTGGATCCCTCGTTGGCCGGCTTCACAAACAAGGGCAGACCCAGGCGCCTGACCACCGCGCTCCAGTCACTGTCCGCGGTCAACAGTTCAAAATCCGGTGTGGGAAGACCGGCCGCTTTCCAGATCATCTTGGTGCGCCATTTGTCCATGGCTAGAGCCGATGCCATCACGCCGCTGCCGGTATAGGGAATATTCATCAGTTCCAGCGCACCCTGCACCGTCCCGTCCTCGCCATGGCGTCCGTGCAAAGCGATGAAGACGCGATCGAACTTTTCTTTCCTGAGTTCGGACAGATCGCGTTCCGCCGGGTCGAAGGCATGCGCATCCACGCCACTGCTCCGCAAGGCGGCCAGAACCGCCGCGCCGCTCTTCAGCGACACTTCGCGCTCTGCGGAACGCCCGCCGAACAGCACGGCCACTTTCCCGAAATTCTTCAAGTTCGTTCTCCGATGATTCTCACTTCAGGATGCAATTGCACCCCGGTCCTTGATGCAACTTTTGCCTGCACTTCCTCGATCAACGCCTCGATGTCAGTTGCGGTCGCGTTGCCCGTGTTCACGATGAAGTTGGCGTGCTTTTCCGATACCTGGGCACCGCCGATGCGTGTGCCTTTCAGCCCGCAACTTTCGATCAATCGCGCCGCATGATCGCCCGGCGGATTGCGGAATACCGAGCCCGCGTTTGGCAACTGCAAGGGTTGGCTCGCGCTGCGCTTTTCCATCAATGCCTTGATCTCCCGGCGCGCCGTTTCGACATCGCCCGGTTCCAGCCTCAACCATGCGCCGACGAAGAACTCTTCACCCGATTCAGCCGGGTCCTCCGCTCTCCGAACCCCATCCTGTGCCCCGCATCCCGTATCCCGTATCCTTCGCACGGATCTATAGCCGATGTCGTATTCCCGCGGCGTGCGCTCAAGCAGTTCGCCCGCACGCGTCACAACCTGCACGCGCTGCACTTTCTGCCAGGATTCGCCGCCATAGCATCCTGCGTTCATCGCCAGCATGCCGCCCAGCGTACCGGGAATGCCGACGAAGAACTCCGCGCCGCACAGATGGTTCGCGGCGGCAAAACGCGCGAGTTTGGCTCCTGCAACGCCCGCCTGCACGTAGATGTATTCGCCTTCCATGCGCAATTCGGTCAACGCACCCACCATCAATAACATCGTGCCGGGGAATCCACCGTCGCGCACGAGCAAATTGCTACCCAGGCCGACAGCGATCAGCGGTTCATCAATGGGCGCTTTTTTCAGGAAGCATTGCAGATCGGCCAGATCGGCCGGTTGATACGTGCACTTTGCGACGCCTCCCGCGCGCCAACTGACGTGGCGCGACATCGGGTTCGTCGTGGAGCATCTCTCCGCGCAGGCCCTCCTTGTTGAACTGTGTCGGTTCGTTCATGTTCATTTTTGTGCCAACTGCTTCACCTGGTTCGGCACGCCGCCGATGGAACCTGCCCCCATGGTCAGCACCACATCGCCTGCGCGTGCCATCTGCAGAATAGTCCGCGGCATGTCGGCAATATGCTCGACGAACACCGCCTCGCTCTGCCCGGCCACCCGCAGAGCGTGCATCAGGGCGCGCCCGTCTGCCGCGACGATGGGTGCTTCGCCGGCCGCGTAGATATCGGCCAATGCCAGCGCATCCACGCCGGCCAGCACTTTGACGAAATCCTCGAACAGATCGCGCGTTCTCGTATAGCGATGCGGCTGAAAAGCAAGCAGCAGGCGCTTGCCGGGGAAGGCGCCACGCACCGCGGCGATGGTCGCCTTCATTTCCACCGGGTGGTGCCCGTAATCGTCGATCAATGTAAAGCTGCCGCCCGTGGCGGTGGCGTTTGCGCCCTCGCCCGTTTGCGGGAGAGGTATCTCGCCATACCTCTGCATGCGGCGCCCCACTCCTTCAAACTCGACCAGCGCAGCGGCAATGGCGGTTGGTGCAACGCCAACCTCCAGGCCGACCGCAATCGCGGCCAGCGCGTTGAGCACGTTGTGTACGCCGGCAAGGTTGAGGGTGATGTCGAGATCAAGGGGTTTGCCGTCCAATATACATTTCTCGTCATGCCGACACTGCGCGGTGAAGCGCATCTGGCCGCCTTCATGCCTCACGTTCACGGCACGTATCTGCGCATCCTCGCCCAAACCGTAAGTCGTGATCGGCTTGCTGATGCGCGGCAGGATCTCGCGTACATTTTCGTCGTCCACACAAAGCATGGCCCGGCCATAGAACGGCAGGCGCTCGACGAAATCGACGAAAGCCTGCTTCAATTTGCCGATGTCGTGGCCGTATGTCTCCATGTGATCAGCATCGATGTTGGTGACTACGGCAAGGATGGGGGTGAGGTACAGGAAGGAGGCGTCGGACTCATCCGCCTCGGCGACAATGAACTCGCCCGTGCCCAGTCGTGCGTTGGCACCGCTGCTGTTGAGGCGGCCCCCGATGACAAAAGTGGGGTCATAGCCGCCTTTCGCCAATATGCTGGTCACCAGCGATGTGGTCGTCGTTTTGCCATGGGTACCCGCAACCGCAATACCCTGGCGCAAACGCATCAGCTCGGCCAGCATCACCGCACGCGGCACGACGGGAATATGTTGTTCGCGCGCCGCAGCCACTTCGGGGTTGTCCTCCTTGACCGCCGTGGATACCACCACTGCATCGGCATCGCGCAAGTTCCTCGCATCGTGCCCCTGATGAATGATCGCGCCCAGGCCCTGCAAACGTTGCGTAACCGTGCTGTCGGCGAGGTCGGAACCGCTCACCCTGAAGCCCAGGTTGAGCAACACCTCGGCGATGCCGTTCATCCCGGAACCGCCGATACCGACAAAATGAATATGTTTGATCTTGTGTTTCATCCGCGTCGCCTCGTCACTTTCCGCATGCCCGTGCTCATGCCGCCACTCCCGCCAGTTCGGCACATGCTTGCACCACGTGTCGCGTCGCATCCGGTTTCGCCAGACTGCGCGCCGCTTGCGCCATCGCCAACAGCTTTTCGCGGTCAAATCCGCGCAACAATTGCGCAAGTATTTCCGCCGTCAATTCCTTCTGCGGCAACAACACAGCCGCGCCGTGTTCGCTCAGGAACCACGCGTTATGCGTCTGGTGGTCATCCACTGCGATCGGCAGCGGAACCAGCACGCTGGCCACGCCCGCCGCCGCCAGTTCGGCGATGGTCAATGCACCCGCGCGGCAGATCAGCACATCGGCATGAGCGTACTGGTTCGCCATGTCTTCGAGAAACGGCCGGATGTCGGCTTGCACGCCTGCCTGCTGATAAAGTTGCCGCACTGCTTCGAGATTTTTCTTGCCGGTCTGGTGCAATACCGCCGGGCGCTCCTGTTCACTCATCAGCGCAAGCGCTTGCGGCATGGTTTCGTTGAGCGCTTTAGCGCCCAGGCTCCCGCCCACCACCAGCACATGCAATTTGCCGCTGCGTGCCGCATAGCGCACCTGCGGCTCCGGCAATGCGGCAATATCGGCGCGCACCGGATTGCCGCACCATTCGGCACGTTTCAGCACTCCCGGGAAACCGCTCAACACGCGTGCGGCAAGACCTGCCAGCGCCCTGTTGCTCATGCCTGCGACCGAATTCTGTTCATGGATCACCAACGGTCGGCGCAACATCGCCGCCATCAGACCGCCCGGCATGGTGATGTAGCCACCCATGCCCAGCACCACATCGGGCCGATAACTGAAGATCGCCACCGCGCTTTGCCCCAGCGCGCGCAGCAAGGTAAACGGCAGCGTCAACAAGCGCAGCAGGCCTTTTCCGCGCACGCCGGTGAAATTCACCCAGGCCACCGTATAGCCATGATTGGGCACCAGCTCCGCTTCCATGCTGTTCGGCGCGCCGAGCCATACTACCTGCCAGCCCTGTGCGCGCAACGCGTCGGCGACTGCCAGGCCCGGGTAGATGTGCCCGCCGGTTCCGCCTGCCATGATGAGGATGGTTCTGCTCATATCGGCAACCCACGGGCTACACGCCGGTTTTCATAGTCAATGCGCAACAGCAGCGCGATCGCCACGCAGTTCACCAACACGCCGCTGCCGCCGAAACTCAGGAAGGGCAGGGTCAGGCCCTTGGTCGGCAGGACGCCCATATTCACGCCGATGTTGATCATGGCCTGCACGCCGAGCCAGACGGCTATTCCCTGTGCCACCAGCGCCGCGAACAGGCGTTCCGACATCGCCGCCTGACGGCCGATGGCGAAGGTACGCACGATGAGCCAGCCGAACAGGAGGATGACCGCGCTCACGCCGACCAGCCCCAGTTCCTCGGCGATCACGGCGAGCAAAAAGTCAGTGTGGGCTTCCGGCAGGTAAAACAATTTTTCGACGCTGCCACCCAGGCCAACGCCAAGCCATTCACCGCGCCCGAACGCGATCAGCGCATGGCTGAGCTGGTAGCCCTTGCCGAACGGGTCGGACCACGGATCCATGAAACCGATGACGCGTTGCATGCGATAGGGGGAAGAAAAGATCAGCGCCGCGAAAGCGAGCGGCAACAACAGCGTCAGCCCCCCGAATATCTTGAGATTGAAACCGCCCAGCCATAGCGTACCCATCGCGATCGCGCAGATCACCACAAAGGCGCCCATGTCCGGCTCCAGCAGCAGCAATGCGCCGACCAGTGCCATCACGGCGAACATTGGCAGGAAGGGCTGTAGCAGATGATCCTTCACGGCACCCTTGCGTACCGCGTAGTCCGCCGCGTACAGCACGGCGAACAGTTTCATAAGCTCCGACGGCTGCAGGTTGACGACAACCAGCGACAGCCAGCGGCGACTGCCGTTGACGGACTTGCCGACGCCCGGAATCAACACCAGCAGCAACAACACCACACCGATCAGGAACAGATACGGCGCATACTTCTGCCAAATCTGCGTCGGAATCTGGAACGTGACCACGCCGGCCACCACGCCGGCCAGAATGAAGATGGCGTGGCGCACCAGATAGTAGCTCGGCTGGTAGTTGGTGTACTTGCCGGCCTCGGCAGTCGCGATGGAAGCGGAGTAGACCATTACCAGGCCAATGGCAAGCAACGCTGTGACTATCCATGTCAGCACGTCGTCATATTCCGCCACGGTGCGTCGGGTGTCATTCAGTGCGATGCCGAACATGGCGCCCCCGTCTCAAGTCGTTTCACTGCCGCGATGTACACCTCGGCACGATGCAGGTAGCTTTTGTACATGTCAAAACTTGCGCAAGCCGGAGACATCAGCACCGCATCGCCGGGCAGTGCGTTCGCCGCAGATATCCTCACCGCCTCATCCATATCGTGCGCCAGCAGCACAGGTTTCCCGCACCCTTGCAGCGCCTGCTCGATCAACAGCGCATCGCGCCCGATCAGCACCGCGGCACGCGCGTGTCGGGCCACGGCATCCTTCAGCGGCGCAAAGTCCTGGCCCTTGCCGTCGCCGCCGAGAATGACCACTGTCGGCTTGCCCAGGCCCTTCAATGCCGCTTCGGTCGCGCCTACATTCGTCCCCTTGGAATCGTCGTAATAGGTGATGCCGGCGATCTCCGCGACTTTTTCCACACGGTGCGGCAAGCCCCTGAAATTCCGCAGCGCTGTGCACAACGGCACCAGCGGCAACTCCAGCGCGCGGCATATGGCCAGGGCCGCCAGCGCGTTCGCGACATTGTGCAATCCGCTGACCAGCAATTCGTCGGCGCGCAGAATCTTCTGCGCGCCCTGCATCAACCAGATCACGCCACTCTCGCGTGTGATACCCCAGTCATCTGCGCCCGATGGTGCACTCAGCCCAAAACTGAACTGCCTGCGTCCCGGGATCAGCATTGCGACGCTGCGCTCATCATCACGATTCACGATCTGCATACCATCACCGCTGAAGATGCGCGCCTTGGCCGCTGCATAGCGATCCATTCCGTCATAGCGATCTAGATGGTCTTCGGTTACGTTCAGCACCACTGCAACATCCGCATTCAGCGTATGCGTCGTCTCCAGCTGGAAGCTGGACAGTTCCAACACCCATGCCGCCGGTTGTCTGCCGCCGCGCTCCCGCAACGCGTCCAGCACTGCGGGCGAAATATTTCCCGCCACCTGCGTATCCAAACCTGCCGCCGCGCACATCGCCCCTACCATGCTGGTGACGGTCGTCTTGCCGTTTGCACCCGTGATTGCAATGACCCTAGGCATGGGTTCTTCCGCATTGATCTGCTGCGCCAGCAATTCGATGTCTCCCTCGACCGGAATTCCGCGCGCAATCGCGCGTTGCACGAACGGCTCGGCCAGCGGCACGCCCGGGCTGATGGCGATACGTTCTATTCCTTCCAGCAACTCGTCGCTGAACGGGCCGCAGCGCACGTCGGCATGCGGCAATTCGCTCCTCAATATTGCGACACCGGGCGGGACATTGCGGCTATCGGCCACGCGCAGACGCGCGCCCCGCCCGCCCAGGTAGCGCGCAAGCGACAGCCCGGTCTCACCGAGGCCGAGAACCAGCACAAATTGTCCGCGCAGTTCGTTCATCGTTTACCTGAGTTTCAGCGTCGCCAGCCCGATCAGTACCAGCATCATTGTGATGATCCAGAACCTGACCACGACCTGCGTCTCCTTCCAGCCCTTCTGTTCGAAATGGTGATGCAGCGGCGCCATCAGCAGGATGCGCTTGCCTGTGCCGTATTTCTTCTTCGTGTACTTGAACCAGGACACCTGCATCATCACCGACACTGCTTCCACCACGAACACACCGCCCATAATGAACAACACCAGCTCCTGGCGGATGATGACTGCCACCGCCCCCAGCGCCGCCCCGAGCGCCAACGCGCCGACGTCGCCCATGAATACTTCCGCGGGATAGGCGTTGAACCACAGGAACGCCAGCCCTGCGCCGGAGATTGCAGCGCAGAAGACCGCCAGTTCACCTGCACCCGGGATCGAGGGTTCGCCCAGATATTTCGAAAATTCGGCATGGCCGGCAACATAGGAAAAAACTGCGAGCGCTGCGGCCACCATCACCGTGGGCATGATGGCCAGGCCGTCGAGGCCGTCAGTAAGATTCACGGCGTTGCTGCTGCCGACGATGACCAGGTAGACCAGCACGATGAAACCCGCCATGCCCAGCGGCAACACCAGGTGTTTGAAGAAAGGCACGATCAGTTCGGTATGTGCGGGCAGCGTCGCGTGCGACCACAGAAAGATGCCGACCGACAAGGCAATCAGCGATTGCCAGAACATTTTCGCCCTGGCGGACAGCCCGTCCGGATTGCGATGCACCACTTTACGATAGTCGTCCACCCAGCCGATGGCGCCGACGCCGAGCGTGGTAAACAACACTACCCACACATATGCGTTGCGCAGATCGCCCCACAGCAAAGTGGTGATGGCAACCGACGCAAGAATGAGCGCGCCGCCCATGGTCGGCGTGCCGGCCTTGACCAGATGCGTTTGCGGACCGTCGGTGCGCACGGATTGACCGATCTTCATCGCCGTCAGCTTGCGGATCATCCACGGTCCCAGCATGAAGGAAATAAACAGCGCTGTCATTGCCGCCATCACCGCCCGCAGCGTGATGTAGTTGAACACGCTGAACGTGCGCACATCCTGCGCCAGCCATTGCGCTAATGCGAGCAGCATGGTTCCTCCTTGTGCAGCGCAAGATGTTGCACTACCCGTTCCATTTTCATAAATCGCGAGCCTTTCACCAGCACGGTGGTCTGTGCATCCAGTTCTTTGTCCAGAACACCATATAACGCGTCGATTCCTGAAAAGTGTTGCGCCCCTGCGCCAAATTCGCGCACGGCCTCTACGCTCAATGCACCCAGTGCGAACAGGTGCTGGATACCAAGCTCCCGCGCGGCGACGCCGATTTCGCGATGAAGTTGTGCCGCCCCCTTTCCCAACTCGCCCATATCGCCCAGCACCAGAATGCGCTTCCCGGGCACATGGGCCAGTACCTCGATCGCGGCATGCACGGATGCCGGATTGGCGTTATAGGTGTCATCAATCAGCGTTGCGCCCAGCCGGGCGTGCCTGCGCTGCAAGCGCCCGGCCACGCCGCCGAAACTCGCCAGCGCCTCGGCGATCTTTGACAGCGGCACTTTAAGCGCCAATGCCGCCGTAGCCGCAGCCAGAGCATTCAGCGCGTTGTGCTCGCCCGGTACCTGCAAAGCGACGCGCAGTTCGCCAGCAGGAGTGTATGCATGCAGCGTTCCCCCATAATTGCCGGCCATCCATTTGCCCTGCACTGCCGCCTGGTGATCCAGCGCAAAATCGAGCACGTCGTGCTCTCCGGCCAGAGAGCGCCACATCGATGCATATACATCGTCGGCATTGATGGCCGCAGTTCCGCCTTCCGCCAGCCCCGCAAAAATTTCACCCTTCGCACGCGCCACGCCTTCGACTGAGCCCAGTCCCTGCAAATGCGCGCCGGCTGCGTTGTTGACCAGCGCCACATCCGGTCGTGCAATGTGCGTGAGGTAGTCAATCTCGCGTGGATGGTTCATGCCCATTTCGATCACTGCGTAGCGGTGATGCGCCCGCAACTTGAGCAGGGTGAGCGGCATGCCTATGTCATTGTTGAAATTTCCTGCGGTCGCCAGCACGCGCTCTTCGGAACACCCTTCCGTGGTGGTACGTAAAATCGCGGCCAGCATTTCTTTCACCGTGGTCTTCCCGTTGCTGCCAGTAATCGCAACGAGCGGGATATCGAACTGCCTGCGCCAACGTGCAGCGAGTTGGCCGAGTGCGAGGCGGGTGTCTTCTACGATCAGGATCGGTGATTGTGCATCGAGCGTTTGGCGGATCTGGCCGTAGCTCTGCGTGTTGACCACCGCCGCAGCCGCACCCGCCCTCAGGGCCCCTGCGACAAATTGCGAGCCGTCAAAACTTTCACCTTTCAGCGCGATGAACAAATCGCCTTGCGCAATCGTGCGCGAGTCGGTGGATACGCTGTCAAACAGCGCATCCGGACCGGTATACCGTGCCTGCATTGCCTGAGCGGCTTGTGACAGGGTCATCATCGCGTGCGCTCCCCCGGGGTCCACATGCTCAGCACGCGACGCGCAATCTCGCTGTCCGAAAACGGCTGGCGTTCTCCCTTGATCTCCTGGTAGTCCTCATGCCCCTTGCCAGCGAGCAGTACGGTATCGTTGGCCTGTGCGTTGTTGATGGCAAACGTGATCGCCCTGGCTCGATCTTCAATCACCTCGAAATCGCCCTGCATGCCCGAGATGATCGCATTGATGATTTCGCGCGGCTCTTCGCTGCGGGGGTTGTCATTGGTGAGGATACGCACGTCTGCAAATTTCGACGCCACCATTCCCATCATCGAGCGTTTTCCGTGGTCGCGATCGCCTCCGCAACCGAATACGCAAATGACCCTGCCCCCCGAACGATCTGTCACTTCGCGCAGGGTATTCAATACCTTTTCCAGCGCATCGGGCGTATGGGCATAGTCCACGACGACTGCCGGAGTGCCCTTCCCTCCCAGTGTCTGCATGCGCCCCGCCACGGCCTTCTGCAGCCCGAGTTCTTGCACCGCATCGTCGATTTCGACCTCGCCGACCAGCAACACTGCCAGCGCGCCAAGCAAATTTGATGCGTTGAAGCGCCCGATCAGTCCACTTTGCATCGCTGCGGCACCCCAACTGGTGTGCAACTGCAGGACAAGCCCCTGCGCGTCCACCTGCGCCAGCGTTCCGTACACCATGCGAATTCCGAGGCGTTCGGCCAGCTCCAGCGATTCCCTGTTCAGCCCGTAGCCAACGACTTCCACCGCTTTGTCCCGGAGCTGCTCGGCCAGTTCGGCACCGAACGCATCGTCCAGATTGAGGACGGCATGCCCGAGTGCTTCCCAGTCGAACAAGCGACGCTTCGCGGCGGCATAGCTCTGCATGTCTCCGTGGAAATCCAGATGATCGCGGGTCAGGTTGGTGAGCAATGCGACATCGAAGTGCACGCCATTCACTCGGCCCTGCGTCAGCGCGTGCGAGGACACTTCCATCGCGACGGTCTGTGCGCCCTGTCGCTCGTAATCGGCCAGCAGGGCATGCACGATCAGCGCATCCGGCGTCGTGTTTGCGGTTGCCTGCAACGCTTCGGGAAATCCGTTACCGATGGTGCCGAGCACCGCGCTTTTTCGGCCCAGCGCCCCGAACGTTTTTGCCAGCCAATGGCTGATGGATGTCTTGCCATTGGTGCCGGTGATACCGATCATCCACAGCTTTTGCGACGGATGCCCGTAGACCTTGTCGGCGATCAATCCGGCCTCATGGCGCAGGTCGTGCACCGCAAGATTGGGCACATGCCACTCGTCGTTCCAGGTGAATTCCCGCGCTTCCCAGATCACCGCATTTGCGCCCCGTGCGATGGCTTGCGCGATGAACGCGCGGCCGTCCGCATGCATTCCGCGGTATGCAACAAAGGTATCTCCTGGATGTACGGATCGGCTGTCGGAGGTCAGCCGCGTAACGTTAACTCCGAGCGCACTCAGCTCGTCGAGGCTGAAGGCGCTCATACTTCCTCCCGGACCATCTCGGCAGGCTTCGGCTGCATGACGTTGTCCAGCGGCGCGTCGTTGGGCACGCCGAGCAGGCGCAGGGACGCACCCATCACGGTGCTGAATACCGGCGCCGCCACCTCACCTCCGTAATATTCCCGGCCACTCGGTTCGTTGATCATCACCGCCACGATCAGGCGCGGATTGGACGCTGGCGCCATACCGACAAACGAGGCCACATATCGGTTGACGTATCTCCGGTTCTCGAGCTTGTGCGCGGTCCCCGTCTTCCCTGCCACGCGGTAGCCCGTGATCTGCGCCAGCGGCGCCGTCCCGCCCGGCTTCACCACCATCTCCAGCATGTTGCGCACTTCCTGGACTGTTTTTTCGGAAAACACCCTGACGCCCGGATCCGGCGTGTCCTGTTTGTACAGGGTGATCGATTTCAATTCGCCCTGGTTGGCGAACACGGTGTATGCACGCGCCAATTGCAGCAGATTGACGGAGATGCCGTTGCCGTAGGACATGGTCGCCTGCTCGATCGGGCGCCAGGTTTTATAGTTCCTGAGTTTCCCTTCAGCTTCGCCGGGGAACTCGCTCCCTGTCGGCGATCCGAATCCGCTCGCGCTGAATCCCTGCCATAGCGTTTCCGGCGGCAGGCTGAGTGCGATTTTCGCGGTACCGATATTGCTGGACTTCTGGATTATCTGGGCAACCGTCAGGCTCCGCTCCGGGTGTGTATCGTGGATCTTGCGACCGCTTATCGTCAGCACGCCGTTTTCCGTGTTGATGACGCTCTCGGGATTGATCTTGCCTGCCTCCAGAGCCGTGGCAATGGTAAAGGGCTTCATGGTGGAGCCCGGCTCGAACTGGTCTGTCACGGCGTGGTTGCGCAGCACCGTCGTGCCAGGCTTGTCGCGATTGTTTGAGTTGTAGGAAGGCCAGTTCGCCAGTGCCAGCACTTCGCCCGTTCTGGCATCCAGTACAACGATGGAACCGCCTTTGGCTTTGGTGTGCTCGACCTCCTGTCTGATCTCGCGGAAAGCAAGCGACTGTATCCTGCTGTCGATACTCAGAGCGACATCACCACCCTCCTTCGGCGCGCGCAAACTCGCAACGTCTTCAACGATGAATCCACGCCTGTCCTTGATGACCTGCTGGCTGCCCGCCTTGCCGCCGAGTCGGGCCTGCTGTGCCAGCTCGATACCTTCCTGTCCGTTGTCATCCACGTCGGTAAAGCCGATCAGATGGGCAGTCACTTCTCCGCCCGGATAATAGCGGCGATATTCGCGCTGCAAAGACACGCCGGGGATGCCCAGTTTCACGACTTTCGCTGCCAGTTCCGGCGGCAACTGGCGCTTCAGGTAGACGAATTCGCGCGATGTGTCGGTCAGTTTGCTTTTAACCTCTGCCGCCGTCATGCCGACGATCTGCGCCAGTTGCGCGATCTGCGTCGGCGAGACTTCGACGTCGCCCGGGCTCGCCCATACCGATTCCACCGGTGTGCTCACTGCCAGCGGCTCGCCATTGCGATCCGTTATCATGCCCCTGTGCGCGTGGATGTCGATGACGCGGCCATAGCGCGCGTCGCCCTTTTGTTGCAGGAATGCGTTATCGATGCCCTGGAGGTAGACCGCCCGCACCAGCAGGGAAGCCAGACCCGCCAGCAGCAGCACAAACAGGACGCGCGACCGCCAGGCAGGCAAGGCAATCTGCCCGGAGGTCTGCACGGTTGACGTGGCGTAGTTCATGGCTGCACCATCACGCCGGTATCGGAACGGATATAGCGAATCTGCCCGGACTGCGGCATGTGCATCTGTAATTCGCTGGCGGCAAGCTTCTCCACGCGTGCGGGCATCGCCAACGTACCTTGCTCAAGCTGCAACTGCCCCCACTCCACATCCATCTGCTGCGCCCTGTCTTTTTCCTGCTGCAATTCCACAAACAACTTGCGTGCCTTGTGTTGGGAGGTCACCACTCCTAACGCGCACGCTATGACAAGGCAAAGCAGCAAGACGTTCAGCCTAGCCACCCAGGCGCTCCGCTATTCTCAATACCGCGCTGCGCGCGCGCGGATTTGCGGCCACCTCGATTTCCGATGCGTGAACGGCCTTGCCCACCAGCCGCACTTTGCCCTGCGGCACCTCGGCGGCGCGGATCGGCACCCCTTTCGGCAGCTTGTCACCCTGCGCCATTTCACGCATGAAGCGCTTGACCATGCGATCCTCCAGCGAATGAAAACTGATCACCGCCATGCGTCCGCCGGTTTTCAGGTGATCCACACATTGCGGCAGCACGCTCTCGAGCTCTTCGAGTTCGCGGTTGATATAAATCCGTATAGCCTGAAAGGTGCGCGTAGCCGGATTCTTGCCGGGTT
This sequence comes from uncultured Pseudomonadota bacterium, assembly GCA_963725375.1. Taxonomy (GTDB): domain Bacteria; phylum Pseudomonadota; class Gammaproteobacteria; order Burkholderiales; family Gallionellaceae; genus Sideroxyarcus. The sequence continues at coordinate 17,169 of CAVRYQ010000006.1, forward strand.
CGCGCGCGTATACGCACTGCGCAACAATATCGCTGAGCTGCTTCGTAGTGCGGATTTCCCGCTCCTGGCGCGCAGTAACAATCGCCCTTGCAATCTGCCTAGCAAACCGTTCTTCACCGTAATCACGTATCACCTCCCCCAGTGCTCCCTCGTCCACCGTTGCCAGCCACTCTGCCGCTGTCTCCCCCCTGCTGGTATCCATGCGCATGTCGAGCGGCGCATCGAAACGAAAACTGAAGCCGCGCTGCTCATCGTCCAGTTGCGGCGACGACACGCCCAGGTCCAGCAACACGCCATCGACCTTGTCGACGCCAAGTCGGTCCAGCACCGCATCCAAATGCTCGAATCCGCTGTGCTCCAGGCGGAAGCGCGCATCGTTGATCGCTCGTCCAGCAGCAACCGCGGCCGGGTCTTTATCCAGCGCGATCAGCCTGCCGTGCCGACCCAGTTCTTCCAGTATCAAGCGACTATGTCCACCGCGCCCGAAGGTGCAATCGACATAGATGCCATCCGCCTTTACCTGCAATGCTTCGACTGCTTCGTTCAACAGGACTGTCGCGTGAACCAAGTCCTGGCTCACAAAGTGAATCCTTCCAGCTCGGGCGGCAGGTTGTCCGCGGTGAAGCCTGTCATCTTTCCGCTCAGTGCCTGCCAGCGGGCCTCATCCCACAATTCGAATTTATTGCCCTGCCCGACCAGCATGACGTGCTTGTCCAGCACGGCGTAAGTGCGCAGGGTAGGGGAAACGAGTACGCGGCCCGCAGCATCCATCACCGCATCTTCCGCATGCCCGACCAGAAAACGTTGCAAAGCGCGTATGCGCGGATCGAAAGCGGACAGCTTCATCAGCTTTTCGCGTATGGGCTGCCACTCAGGTTGCGGATAGACCAGCAGACAGCCATCAGCATCTGCGGTCAGCACAAGCTGACCCGCACAATGCTCAAGCAACATGTCGCGATACCGCGCCGGTATCGCGAGCCTGCCCTTGCTATCCAGATTGAGTTGCGTCGCTCCCTGAAACATCCAAACTCCCCACCTTTACCCACTTTTTACCACTTACGCCCACTATATTGAAAAACAATGGGGTGGTCAAGCAAGAAAACCGGGTTTTTCTTTATGGGACAAGGAGTTAGCGCACATAGTTAATCCAAAACAAATATGCTTAAAAAGCAATGGATTGCACATGTAAGCTAAAGTTGTTTGTAATGCGATGGACTATATTGGGGTGATTTGTCCGGATTTTTGATGGCGAGGAATAAAGTCTGTCGGGTGAGAATCAAGTCTGTTGGACTCTTGGTGAGGACATCCCATTTTGTTAAAGCTGCGAAGCCAGTTTCCAATGTAACAGAAACCCGCATTCATCCCGAAGGATGATGCCCGCCATGCAGCATGCACTTACAATCGTACGAATAAGCGGGGTAGCGGCGAAGGCAATATTTGATCGCCCGCAAATTGGATCCGGCACTGGTATTTGATCGAATTGGCTTGTCACTTCAAACGAATACCGACCACTGAGCTGATGAATGTCGGTTGGCACCAGGCAGAACAAATATAAAGCTCACTTACTCAAGAAATATAACAATGAAACTCACCCTTCTCGGCGCACCAAGTGCTGGAAAAAGTACACAGGCCAACCACATCTGTGAGAAATTCTGTATTCCGCGGATTTCTGTCGGAGATATCTCGCATGCGGCATTCAGAACCGGCTCTTCAAATGGACTGACAGCAAGAGCAATCACCGATGCGGGCGGGATGCTATCGGACGATATCATCATCGATATGTTGAAGGAGCGTATCCAGGAAACGGACTGCGCCAACGGCTTCGTGCTCGACGATTTTCCGCGCACAATGCATCAGGCGGAGGCAATGAGACAGGCCGGCATTCACATGGATTACGTGGTCGAGCTTGATGTCGGCGACGATGAGATTATCCAGCGCATAAGCGGTCGTCGTTCTCATCTTGCCTCGGGCCGTACGTACCACATCTTACTCAATCCATCCCGGATTTCAGGAAAAGACGATATTACCGGGGAAGAACTGGCACAACATCCGGATGATTCCGAACAAATGGTGAGCGAGCGCCTCCATCTGTACCGCGAACAGACCAAGCAACTTACCAATTACTACACGACGTGGGCAAAGATAGGCGATTCTGACGCCCCGCGGTACATCATTATCTCAAGTGCCGGCGGCATAATTGATACACGCAACAAGATCTTAGCAATGCTCTTGATAAAGCGTTTCAATATGAATACCCAGAGCGTTTAGCTGCATTACCTGATCATTCTTTAAATCCATTATCTGAACAGGAGGCGCGGAATATGAACATCAATACATATCGTCAACTTTGCATCTCAGTCGCAGCGGCGTTGACCGTCAGCCTTTCAAGCTCTGTCTTTGCCTTGGACCTGAGCGGTCTTGAGAGTTCGGCTGGCGATGCTTTGAAAAGCGGGGCCGCGCAGGGTGGGGAAAGTGGCGCGATCCAGGGTGCGAAAGACGGGTATCAACAGCAAGGGTCTATAAAAGGCGCGGCAGAAGGTGCGGTCAAGGGTGCGACGGGAGGAGCGCAGCAAAGTGGTGCCGCCGCTCCCAGTGGCGCAATAGATCCGCAGGCTGCGGTACCAAAGCCATCCGGGGAGAGTAATTCGCTGGAGATGTTGAAGGGGTTATGAAATGCCGAGCGGGTTGCCTGGTTTGAATTGAGGAAGTGTGCAATTTGGAGTTTTGGTCAACGCGGCAATACCTGATCCCTGAGTGGACGCCTCAGATAAATCGCGTCATGGGCGCTCCCATACGTAACATTGCAATTCAACGTCGAATTCGCGCCAAACCAGACAATTGTCGGAACTCTACTGGACTGCAAAATGAGGTGAAGCCAGCCGGTAAGCCGGGTTCTGTCGTGGACAGTCATTCCTCTAGGCGTTTCGTTACCTGACGCTCAAGCAACCTACCCGCTGGCGACGCGAGCAACGTCATAGCCAGCCTATTTGGTCTTGCTCCGGATGGGGTTTACCCTGCCACTGATGTTGCCACCAGCGCGGTGAGCTCTTACCTCGCCATTTCACCCTTACCAGCCTACCGAAGTAAACCGGCGGTATATTTTCTGTGGCACTTTCCATCGCCTCACGGCGTCCGGTCGTTAACCGGCATCCTGCTCTGTGGAGCCCGGACTTTCCTCTACGCAGCACGAGGTGCGCAGCGACTGCCTAGCCAGCTTCATGGCGGAGTGTATCACGCGGGATATGGACATCGGCGAACGCGCGGACTTTAGTTCAGAAGCCGCATGCGTGACTCATGGGCTGCATTGAAATCGCAACGACGCCCAACATGTGAAATCCAGCCACCGCGCTGGGTGGATTACCTGGACTGATCCTGCAGGGCCTGTCCGGTCTTCTCCAGAGCCTTGCCGCTTTTTTCCAGCGTTTCGCTGCCCAGCCGTTTGGCCCGTTCGACGAATGATTCCTTTGCAAACGGATTGGACAACAACGGCTGCTCACGCCCGATATTGACGCCCAGTGCCAAACCGATCAGCACGCCGATCACCAGACTGATCAACACGGTCTTAAGTTGCTTCATCTGCGCACCTCCTGCTATCGTTTCTGAAAATCACTGCGAGTCAGGATTCGCTGTCACCCTTCGACAACCTGCATGCTCACACCCAGCACTTTCCACTGCCGCATTTCCTCCAGAAGCGCCGCTTCGGTAAGCGGATTCTGCACCAGCCAGCCCGGAGCGAGAACAAGGTGGAATTTGGTGCCGCTGAATCGTCCCTGCATGGCTGGCAATTCGACATCTCCGCGATTGCGGTAGATGAGCACCGCCAGGCGCAATGCCATTACCTCGGCCAGCTTTTCCTGGGTATCCAGTTTGCCGCGGAGCTTTTCCAGGCCGCCACGATGCGCCAGCGCCAGCAGGCTCAAGTGGCTTTGTTCGGTTTTCGAGAAACCCGGCATGTCGGCATTGGCAAGAATATACGCGGTGTGCTTGTGGTAGCCGCTATGCGCGACGCTGATGCCGATCTCATGCAGGTTTGCCGCCCAATTGAGCAGGTGCAATTCTTCCTCGCTCAGACTGCCTTCCAGAAATTGTCTTGCCAGAAAATCTGCAAGCTGCGCAACCCGCGTCGCCTGGCGTCCGTCGACGTGATAGCGGCGCATGAACTGTTGCATGGTGACTTCGCGCATGTCGTTGTGATGAAAGCGCCCCAGCAGATCGTAAAGCAGGCCTTCGCGCAATGCGCCTATCGCGGGTTGCATGTGCTCGAAGCCGAGTTCGCAAAAGGCCGCGTACATGATTGCGTAGCCGCCGGCCAATACCGGAGTGCGATCGGGTTTCAGCCCGAGCAAATCGAGCTTGTTCACATCTCCCGCCTTGAGTAATTGCGCTCGCAGCTGTTCCAGTCCGTCGAGCGTGAGGCCGCCGCTGCTGAAGCCGTTCTGTTCCAGGATGTCGCACAGCACTCGCGCACTGCCCGAGGAACCGAACGCAATATCCCAGTTGCCTTTTGAAAATTCGGAAGCGATGGCCTGCACTTCGCTGCGCGCGGCCAGTTCGGCCTGTTTGAGATTGGACTTGTTGATCTTGCCGTCGGGAAAGAAACGCACGCTGTAGCTGACGCACCCCATGTACAGGCTTTCGAGCTTGAGCGGTTTCAGGCCGGTACCAATGATGAATTCGGTGGATCCGCCACCGATATCCATGACCAGCCGCTTGCCCGCCCCTTGCGGCAGGGTGTGTGCCACCCCCAGGTAGATCAGGCGGGCTTCTTCCCGTCCCGCGATGACATCGATGGGAAAGCCCAATGCCGCCTCTGCCTGCTGCAGGAATTCGGGAGCGTTCTTGGCGACACGCAAGGAATTGGTGCCCACCGCACGCACTGCTTCGCGCGGCAATCCACGCAGCCGCTCGCCGAAACGCTGCAGGCAGGAAAGTGCGCGCTGTTGCGCCGGTTTGTCCAGCCGCTTGTCTTCCGTAATGCCGGCGGCAAGGCGTACGGCCTCACGCAAACCATCCAGCATATAGAGCTGGTCATTCTCCACGCGGGCAATTTGCAGGCGAAAACTGTTGGAACCGAGGTCGACTGCGGCAAGTATGGGCTGATGTTGCATCAGGGGATTATTCGAGTACTTCGCGTTCGATCTCTTCCACGGTGACATGACGCACATCGCGGCCCTTGACCATATACACCACGTATTCGGACATATTCTTGGCATGGTCTCCGATGCGCTCTATCGCCTTGGCCACGAACAGAATCTCCAAGGAAGTGGAGATCGTGCGGGGATCTTCCATCATGAAGGTGATGAGATAGCGCATGATGGCACGGAACTCTTCGTCCACCAGCTCATCCTGGCGCACGACCTGTGCGGCAGTGGAAAGATCCAGACGGGCAAAGGCATCCAGCGATTTTCGCAGCATGTCCAGCGCAATATCCGAGGCATGCTTGATCTCGTTGTAGCGGGGCAAGTGCAGGCGCTCTTTCTGGGACAGCAACTTGGCCATGCGCGCAATCTTTTCCGCCTCATCGCCTATACGTTCCAGATCAGTGATGGTCTTGATCACGGTCGTGATCATGCGCAGGTCGCCTGCAGCAGGTTGGCGGCGAACCAGAATGCGGCTGCAACTTTCATCAATCTCGACCTCCATCGCATTCACTCGATGATCGTCGTCTATCACACGATTCATCAACCCCACATCGCCGGTGATCAGCGACTCGATCGCCAGACGGATCTGGCTTTCCACCAACCCGCCCATCTGCAACACCCGGGCGCGGACCGCCTCCAATTCCGCGTCGAATTGTTTCGAGGTATGTTCGCTGCCGACCATGATTATTCCTTAAAAATATTGTTGCAAATGACAGATGCTACGACCACCCCGTTAAGGATTTGTTACGACACCTCATGCAGTAATGGTTTTGACACCCTCGGGCGTCCCCAGCAGAAGCACATCCGCACCGCGGCGCGCGAACAGTCCGTTGGTCACTACGCCAGCCAATTGGTTCAACGACGTTTCCAGCTCCACCGGGTTCATGATCTGCAAATTATGTACATCCAGGATGACGTTGCCGTTATCCGTGGTAAAGCCTGCGCGCAACTGCGGCTGGCCGCCCAGCTTGACCAGTTCGCGCGCAACATAACTGCGTGCCATGGGAATCACCTCGACCGGCAGCGGAAACTTGCCCAGCACGTCCACAAGCTTGGAACCATCGCACACGCAGATGAATTTCTTGCTGGCCGCCGCAACGATTTTTTCGCGCGTCAGCGCGCCGCCGCCGCCCTTGAGCATGTGCATGTGGCGCGTAATCTCGTCCGCACCGTCCACGTATACCGGCAGATCGCCCGCCTCATTCAGGGACAGCACCTCGATGCCATGTCCTTGCAGGCGTTTGGCGGAAGCCTCCGAACTGGCGACCGCGCCGCGTATCCTGCTTTTGATTTCGGCCAGCTCGTCGATAAAGAAATTGGCGGTGGAACCCGTGCCCACGCCCACGATGCAGTCATTGGGCACATACGCAATCGCCGCCTGGGCAACCGCGCGCTTCATGTCATCCTGTGTCAGAGTCATCATTTGTCCTGATTCATTATTCGGTAATATTATTTCCTTCAGGGGATTATTGCAGGAATTCACTAATTTAGAAACCTTTGCGACCGTTTCCGCCACACTCTTTTCAAATGAGCGGTTTGCCTTTAGGATGCTCCGGTCGTGGGGGTGTAGCTCAGTTGGGAGAGCGTCTGGTTCGCAATCAGAAGGTCGTCAGTTCGATCCTGATCACCTCCACCAAATTCAGCACTTCATTTTTCAGTGCGACATATCTTCAACGGAAGGTGCTCCGCTGGCAAATGGTGATTCGTGCGCTTACAGTGTATCGACTCGATTCAGCGGGAGCAAACATGAAAGGCAAGGCGGGCGCATCAAATCTCGGCACCGTTGTTTCGGTGCGCGGCAGTGTCGTCGATATGCGCTTTGAAGAGCGTTTGCCCCCGATCTACTCTTTGCTGCGCGCCGGGACGGACAATCGGATCGCCATCGAAGTTCTATCCCAGCTTGATGCGTATCGGGTGCGCGGCATTGCCCTGACACCCACGCAGGGCCTTGCACGCGGAACAACGGTAAGCGACACCGGCGGACCGCTGCAAGTCCCCGTAGGCAGGGCAATCCTCGCGCGCATGTTCGATGTGTTCGGCAATGTCATCGACCGCCAGCCGGCCCTGCCCGAAATGGAATGGCGCAGTGTCCATAACGCGCCGCCAGCGCTGGCGCGCCGGTCCACCAGATCCGAAATATTCGAAACCGGCATCAAGGTCATCGACGTGCTGGCACCGCTGGAACGCGGCGGCAAGGCAGGCCTGTTCGGCGGTGCGGGCGTGGGCAAAACGGTGTTGCTCACCGAAATGATCCATAACATGGTCGGCCATCAGGAAGGCGTCAGCATCTTTTGCGGCATAGGCGAGCGTTGCCGCGAAGGGGAGGAGCTATATCGCGACATGAAGGAAGCGGGCGTACTGCCGAACATGGTGATGGTCTTCGGCCAGATGAACGAGCCTCCGGGCAGCCGCTTCCGCGTCGGACATGCCGCACTGACGATGGCGGAATATTTTCGAGACGACGAACACCGCGACGTGTTACTGCTGGTCGACAATATTTTCCGTTTCATCCAGGCCGGCATGGAAGTGTCCGGCCTGATGGGTCAGATGCCGTCGCGCCTCGGTTACCAGCCGACGATGAGCACTGAGCTGTCGCAACTGGAAGAGCGCATCGCCAACACCGACACCGGCGCCATCACGTCGATCCAGGCAGTGTACGTGCCCGCCGACGATTTCACCGACCCGGCGGCAGTGCATGTGTTCTCCCATCTTTCGGCCTCCATCGTGCTTTCGCGAAAGCGTGCGAGCGAAGGCCTTTTCCCGGCCATCGACCCGCTGCAATCCGGCTCGAAGATGGCGACACCAGGTATCGTCGGCGCACGCCACTACGCACTTGCGCAGGAAATACGGCGCACATTTGCGCAATACGCTGAGCTCAAGGACATCATTGCCATGCTCGGCCTGGAGCAGCTTTCGCAGGAGGACAGGAATATCGTCGGGCGCGCCCGCCGCCTGGAGCGTTTCCTGACCCAGCCATTCTTCACCACCGAGCAATTTTCGGGATTCAAGGGTAAGCTGGTCAGCCTTGAGGATGCATTGAACGGCTGCGAACGCATCCTGCGCGACGAATTCAAGGACTACCCGGAAAGCGCGCTCTACATGATCGGCAAGATCGACGAGGCCGTCGAAAAAGGAAAATCCGGGGCAAAACCCGAAAGCGGGGCGAAACATGCAGTCAGCGAGCATGAATCTTAAGATTCTTTTACCCTTCAAGGTCTTTGCCGAGGTCACCGGCGTGGCGCGCATCGTCGCGCACACCGGCGATGGCTCTTTCGGTCTCCTGCCGCACCGGCTGGACTGCGTCGCGTCGCTGGTGCCGGGAATATTGATCTTCGAAACCGACGCCGAAGGCGAGGTCTGTCTGGCGGTCGATGAGGGGGTGCTGGTCAAAGCCGGTCAGGATGTGCTGGTCTCGATCCGCAATGCGATCGGGGGAACGGATTTGAGCAAACTGCATGATGCGATTATTCAGGAGTTCCTGAACCTCGACGACCAGGAAAGAAAGGTGCGTTCCGTGCTGGCAAGACTGGAAAGCGGATTCATTCGCCATTTCTCGGAGTTTCACCATGGATGAAGAACGCGCGGGCAGACCCGCTCCCGATGGGTCAGAATTTGGTCGGCAGGTAGGCGAAATGGCGGCGCTCAAACTCAAGGCGCAACGCCGTTCCACGCAAACCGTCTGGGCTGGCCTCGGCATGATGGGACTGGTGGGCTGGTCGGTGGCGGTACCAACCCTGCTCGGTACTGCACTCGGCATCTGGATCGACAAACACTATCCCGGCAGCCATTCCTGGACGCTCGCGCTGTTGGCCATCGGCTTGGGCCTGGGCTGCTTCAATGCATGGCATTGGGTGGCGAAGGAAGACCGTGAAATCCATGAAAGGGGAAACGACCATGGCTGACTCCTTGAGTCTGCTCTCCGCCTTGACGGCTGGAATGGCTCTGGGCGCGCTTTTCTTCGGCGGCCTGTGGTGGACCGTACGCAGAGGCATCAAATCCCGTGGAGTGGCGCTCTGGTTCATTGGCAGCATGGTGCTGCGAACCGGCCTTGTCGTGCTCGGTTTCCATTTTGTGATGGGCGATAGCTGGCAGCGATTGCTGGCCGGCCTGCTCGGGTTTGCACTCGCGCGGTTGATCGTGACGCGCCTCACTCGCCCGGCTGCGCTGCCGGTGCAATTGGGACAGGAGGCCGACCGTGCATCTTAGCCCCGACGAAATCATTTTCTGGCAACACGGCATGTTCAAGCTCAACGCAACCCTTCTTTACACCTGGGTCCTGATGAGCGTGCTGACCATCTGCTCGATACTGGTGACGCGGAAGCTGTCCGGAGACGCGCATCGCTCGCGCTGGCAGAATCTGCTGGAGATCGTCGTCACCGGGATCGAAAAACAGGTTGCGGAGGTCGGTCTGAATCAACCGCGAAAGTACCTCGGCTTCCTGGGCACATTGTTCCTGTTCGTCGCTACGGCCAATCTTTTCACCATCGTGCCGGGCTACGAACCGCCTACCGGCTCGCTTTCGACCACGGCAGCCCTTGCGATCTGTGTATTCGTGGCGGTGCCGCTCTACGGCGTCGAAGCCAGCGGACTGCGCGAGTACCTCAGGGATTATCTGCAACCGACCTTCGTCATGTTGCCGTTCAACATCATCAGCGAATTTTCGCGCACCCTGGCGCTGGCGGCGCGCCTGTTCGGCAACATGATGAGCGGCACGATGATACTTGCCATCCTGCTCACCATCACACCTTACATCCTGCCCATTGCCATGAGCGTGCTCGGTTTGCTGACCGGCATGGTGCAGGCCTACATATTCAGCGTCCTGGCTGCGGTCTATATCGCGGCCGCCACACGCACCGGCAAGCCCGGGGCCGATGCGGGTGCAATGCATGAAGCGTAAATTCCAACAACGAAAGGAAATTCCATGGATAGCATGACTATTGTCGCAGTCGCATCGATCATCACCGCCGGTTTGACGATGGCGGTAGGCAGCATAGGGCCCGCACTCGGGGAAGGGCGCGCCGTCGCCACGGCGCTGACCTCGCTGGCGCAGCAGCCCGATGCCGCCGCGACGATCACGCGCACCCTGTTCGTCGGACTCGCGATGGTCGAATCCGTCGCCATCTACTGCTTCGTGGTCTCAATGATTCTGATTTTCGCCAATCCGTTCTGGAACCACTTCATCGCCCAGGCCGCCGGGAAGTAGTCATGCTGATCGACTGGTTCACCGTCGTCGCGCAGGCGCTCAACTTCCTCATACTGGTGTGGCTGTTGAAGCGCTTTCTTTACCGCCCGATTCTCAACGCGATCGACGCTCGCGAACAGCGCATCGCCGGGAAACTCGAGGATGCCGATGCGAGAATGACCGAAGCACGCATGATGCGCGATTCATTCCAGCACAAGAATGAGGAATTCGAGCGGCAGCGCGCTGCGCTCATGCAACAGGCGACAGAGGAAGCGCGCGCCGAACGTCAGCGGCTGCTCGACGAGGCGCGGAGCGCGGCCGATACCCTGAGTGCCAGACGGCACGAAGCGCTGATCAATGACTCACGCAATCTGGATCAGGCGCTCGGTCGGCGTGCACGGCAGGAAGTATTTTCCATCGCCCGCAAGGCATTGGCAGACCTCGCCGACGCAAACCTGGAGGAACGCATGGCCGACACGTTCATGCGCCGCCTGCGCGAAATGGATGGGCAAGCAAAATCGGCGCTCGGTGCAGCGCTCAGGGCGGCGACAGAGCCGGTGTTGATATGCAGCGCGTTCGACCTGGCGCCGGCGCAGCGCAGCGCGATACAGGATGCACTCAATGAATCCTTTGCCGCAGCTCCTGCGACTCCGCGGCATGCCGGAATTCCGGTCCGCTTTGAGACTGATCCGGACCTCGTCTGCGGCATTGAAATCACCGCGAACGGGCAAAAGATGGCGTGGAGCATCGCCGATTATCTGGCCTCGCTGGAAATCAGCGTCAGTGAACTCATCGCTGAAAATAACGATATCCCAATGTCGGCTGCGCTCCCTGCACCCGAACCCAGGACGCCATGATTGCAGAGCCCGGAAACCTTCACGAAGTGATCGACACGGCGCTGACCGAAATAGGTCAGGCGCGCGCGGCATATTCCCCGCGTCTTGCCTCCAGGGAAATCGGCACCATCACCAGCATCGCCACGGGCATTGCCATGGTATCCGGCCTGCCCGACGTCAGTTTTGAGGAGGTGCTGAAGTTCCCCGGCGAAATCTACGGCATCGCTTTCAACGTCGACGAAAAGGAGATAGGCGTCGTACTGCTGGGCGATTACGCACACCTGCAGGCCGGCGATGAAGTCGAGCGCCGAGGGCACGTGATGGACGTGCCGGTGGGTGACGGACTGATCGGGCGCATCATCAATCCCATGGGGCGGCCGCTGGATGGCAAGGGCCAGATCACATCCAGCGCGCGCCTGCCTGTCGAACGCCCCTCGGCCAGCATCATGGATCGCGCTCCGGTCACGGTTCCGCTGCAAACCGGCATCAAAGTGATCGACGCCCTCATCCCGGTCGGACACGGCCAGCGCGAACTGATACTCGGGGATCGCCAGACCGGCAAGACCGCGATTGCCATCGACACGATACTGAATCAACGCGACCGGAATGTGCTGTGCGTGTATTGCGCCATCGGCCAGCGCGCCTCCGGCGTGGCCAAGGTGATCGCCTCCCTGCGCGATAACGGGGCGCTGGATTACACCGTCGTGGTCGTGACCGAAGGCAACGATCCGCCCGGCCTCGCCTACGTCGCTCCCTATGCGGCCACCAGCATCGCGGAATATTTCATGGAACGGGGACGCAACGTGCTGATCGTCTACGACGACCTGACGCATCATGCCCGCGCCTATCGCGAACTGTCCCTGCTGTTGCGCCGCCCGCCAGGACGGGAAGCCTTTCCCGGCGACATTTTCTACATCCATTCGCGCCTGCTGGAACGCGCGACCCACCTGCTGGACGAGCATGGCGGCGGATCGCTGACGGCCCTGCCCATCATTGAAACCGAAGCGCAGGACATTTCCGCATACATCCCGACCAACCTGATTTCCATCACCGACGGACAGATCTACCTGTCGCCCTCGCTGTTTGAACTGGGCGTGCTGCCCGCCGTCGATGTGGGGAAATCCGTTTCCCGCGTCGGCGGAAAGGCGCAGCGCGCTGCATACCTGGCTGTTGCGGGTGATCTCAAGCTCGCCTATGCCCAGTTCGAGGAACTGGAAACCTTCGCCCGATTCGGCGCCCGGCTGGATGAAGGCACACGCAGGATACTGGAGCATGGACATCGCATCCGCGCCTGCCTCAGGCAATCCGAGTTCTCGCCGGTGTCCGTACCCGCCCAGATCGCCGTGCTGCTGGCACTGACCGCGGCGCTTTTTGACGACATACCGCTGGACAGAATGGCCGATGCCGAACGAGCCGTACGCATGGCGGCATCGAATATCCCCGCCGCTGTGTGCGCTCGATTGGATTCAGACGCAAAGCTCGGGAACGAGGATCGCGAGACGATCATTGCCATCGCCCGCGACGCGGTGGCAGCGTTTCTGGCCAAAGCGCCTCCCGGGCGGGAAGCGGGCGCGACGAGAGCGTGATGAGCATCACGCCCCGCATGCGTGACTGAAGATTTTCGAGTGCAATGGGCGCCAGCCCCGCCCTCCCCTCACTGAGTTCACGCGTAAACTGGGAAAAAAGGAATTTAATGGGATGGACTTCGAATTTAATTTTGAGCCTGCGGGCCAGGATCTCGGCATCTTCCAGACTATGCCCCGAGGAGTACTGACTCGGCATGGCAATCCCCAGCACGTTCTGAGCACCCAAGGCCCGCTCTGCGAGCACCGCCACGACAGCAGAATCAATACCGCCACTCAAACCCAAAATCGCCGTCTTAAAGCCCGTACGACCGAAGTAATCACGATTCCCATCACGAGACCTCGCGAAAACACCTCAATCTCCACTGGAGGCTGATCTTCTCGGTCTTTTAACGGCGGCGAGAGCCACTGGCCCTGGCCCTTGCTTAAATCCACATCCAACCAACCAAAACTGGTTTGGAACAAAGGAAGGCGTCCGATCAACTTCCCCTGTGCGTCACAGGCGAAAAAAGCCGCCATCAAAGAGCACCTCTTGTCGTTGGCTCCGACCTG
>CAVRYQ010000007.1:0-16307 GCA_963725375.1 uncultured Pseudomonadota bacterium
ATCGGAAAAGCGATTCCTGCACGCGCTCAACTATTGCATGGTGCTTCCCGGCCCCGAGGCACAGCAGCTCGCGACCTACATCGGCTGGATGATGCATCGCACCCGGGGCGGCATCATCGCCGGAACGCTGTTCGTCCTTCCTTCACTGTTCATCCTGATTGCGTTGTCGTGGTTCTACATTGCCTTCGGCAATGTGCCTGTGGTGGCCGGCTTGTTTTATGGCATCAAGCCGGCGGTGACTGCCATCGTGTTGCAGGCTACATACCGCATCGGTTCTCGCGCACTCCGGAACAGCCTGCTGTGGGTGATTGCGGCGACGGCCTTCGTGGCGATCCTCGTGTTGAACGTATCGTTCCCTGCCATCGTCGCCGGTGCAGCCTTGATCGGCTATCTGGGCGGGCGCATTGCACCGGACAAGTTCAGGATCGGTGGAGGCGGGCAGGGAGGCGTCGGCAGATCATTCGGTCCGGCCTTGATCGACGACCACACTCCGACACCGGCACACGCGCAGTTCAGTTGGCCGGGACTGCTTAAAGTAGTTCTGGTCTGCGGATTGCTGTGGGCGTTGCCGATGGCGCTGTTGACAGCGAATTACGGCTGGGACAATACGCTGACGCAAATGGGCTGGTTCTTTACCAAGGCTGCGCTGCTGACCTTCGGCGGTGCATATGCGGTGTTGCCCTACGTGTACCAGGGCGCGGTCGGACATTACGGCTGGCTCACAGCGCCGCAGATGATAGACGGCCTGGCGCTCGGCGAGACCACGCCGGGACCGCTCATCATGGTGGTGTCCTTTGTCGGCTTCCTCGGCGGTTATGCGCATGCGCTGTTCGGCCCGGATAAGCTGCTCCTGGCCGGTGCGGTTGCCGCGACGCTGGTGACATGGTTCACTTTCCTGCCTTCTTTTGCCTTTATATTTGTCGGCGGGCCGCTGGTGGAGGCCACGCACGGCGACCTCAAATTCACCGCATCGCTGACCGCGATCACGGCGGCAGTCGTAGGTGTCATCCTCAATCTGGCCGTGTTCTTTGCCCGCCACGTCCTATGGCCGACGGGCTTTTCCGGCGCTTTCGACTGGAACTCCGCACTGATCGCGCTGATGGCAGTCATCGCATTGCTGCGCTACAAACGCGGCGTGATTGAAGTCATCGCGGTGAGCGCGATGATTGGACTCGTTTTGAAGTCATACTTGTGAAACAAGACGGCTTTAGTCCGGCGAGGACGCGTGGTTTCTTTTGTTCGGGGAGAAACGTGCGATCAGCGCAGGCTGATCACGGAAGAAACGGAAAGGAATAATGTGGAAGGGGCGGAATGGACGTCGTGTTCTTCCAAAACCTGTCCGATCATTTCCTGCGATAAGTCACAAAATGGAAGTTCAGGGGCTGCGGCGTGGTTTGCTCAGCCACCACGCGCGATGTCTCCTGCCACGCCTCCCTGTCGAACTCGGGGAAGTGAGCATCGCCGTCCACATCCTTCTGAACCTCGGTAATGTACAGCGTATCCACCAGCGCAATGGCCTGGCGGTAAAGCTCGGCTCCGCCCACGATGAATATCTCGTCGTCTCCCGCGCAAGCAGCGATCGCGGCATGCAATGAATGTGCGATCTGGCAGCCCTCGATCTCGAGATCGCTATTGCGCGTCACCACTACCGTCGTGCGCCCCGGCAACGGTTTTCCGATGGAGTCGAACGTCTTGCGGCCCATGATCATGTGGTGTCCCATGGTCAGTGCCTTGAAGTGTTTCATATCTTCCGGGCAGCGCCAGGGCAGGGTGTTGTTCACGCCGATGGTGCGGTTCTGTGCCATGGCTACGATGAGGGACAGGCTCATACCGCCACCGGCGCCTTGATGGCGGGATACGGGTCGTAGCCTTCCAGCGTGAAGTCCTCGAACCTGAAGCCGAGGATGTCTTGCACTGCGGGATTGATATTCATCGTCGGCAAGGCACGCGGTTCGCGCGACAGTTGCAGTTGTGTTTGTTCCATGTGGTTCGAATACAAATGCGCATCGCCGAAGGTGTGCACGAAGTCGCCGTATTTCAATCCGCACACCTGCGCCATCATCATGGTGAATAGCGCGTAACTTGCGATATTGAATGGCACGCCGAGGAAGATGTCGGCGCTGCGCTGATATAGCTGGCACGACAGCTTGCCGTCGGCGACGTAGAACTGGAAGAAGGCATGGCAGGGCGCGAGCGCCATCTTGTCGAGGTCGCCCACGTTCCAGGCGGAGACGATGATGCGGCGCGAGTCGGGATTGTGCTTGATCTGGTCGACCGCGATCCTGATCTGGTCGATCACGCGACCGTCTGCCGTTTCCCACGAACGCCACTGCTTGCCGTACACCGGGCCGAGATTTCCCTCTGCATCCGCCCATTCGTCCCAGATGCTGACGCCGTTGTCCTTAAGATACCTGGTATTGGTGCTGCCCTGCAGAAACCACAGCAATTCGTGGATGATGGATTTCAGGTGGCATTTCTTGGTGGTGACCAGCGGGAATCCCTGGGCGAGGTCGAAGCGCATCTGGTAACCGAACACGCTGGTCGTGCCGGTGCCGGTGCGGTCGGATTTTTTCGTCCCATGGTCGAGGACGTGCTGCATCAGATCAAGGTATTGGCGCATGGTGAAGCCCGTATAATCGAGGCGTTGACTGACTAAATTCGAGGATGTAATGCTAGCACAACTGACCCTGTTTCCTTCCTTGCCCAAGGCCCACTCCGCTACGCACCTGCTGGTGCTGCTGCCGAAATCAAAGACCATCCCCAAGGACGTTCCGCATGGGGAACTGCTTGCCGGCGTACTCAAGCGCCGTGCCATGAAAGCGGATGAGCTGGCGAAAACCTGCGTGTCTGCGAATGTGCCCGATGGCACGCTCGTATGCTGGGCGATGCTCGATCTCGACAAGGATGCCTTCAGCCAGCAGGTGCAGGTGCGCAAGGCGATGCAGCCGCTGCTCGACGAACAGCCCAGGGCACTTGCGATCTCGGTATCGGGTGCCGCCGCACAGCGCAGCCGCATGTCGGAACTGGCCGTCTATGGCGCATGGGTGAACGGCGCGTTGTTGCCGGTGCGCAAGAAGAAAGACGAGCGCAATCCGCTGCAGAAGATCGCGTTGTACGGCGTCGGTGACAAGCAGGCTTTCGCCGCGCTCAACGCCCAGGCGGCAGGCAACCTGCTGTGCCGCGAACTGACCGTGCTGGCGCCGAACGAACTCACGCCGGGCATTTACCGTCGGCGTGTGAAGGCGCTGGCACAGCAGAATGGCTGGAAGCATGAGGAATTCACCATGCCAAAATTGCGCAAGATGGGCGCGGGTGCCTTCGTTGCGGTGGCGCAGGGCAGCGACCCGGAAGATGCTGCCATTGTGCATCTCACCTACCGGCATCCCAAAGCGAAGCAGACCGTTGCGCTGGTGGGCAAAGGCATCTGCTTCGACACGGGCGGACACAACCTGAAGCCATCGCGCTACATGCACAACATGCACGAGGACATGAACGGTTCCGCGGTCAGCCTGGGCATCCTGCTGGCGGCGACGCGACAGAAGCTGCCCGTGAATATCGATTGCTGGCTGGCGCTGGCGCAGAACCACATCAGCCCTAAGGCATATAAACAGAATGACATCGTCAAGGCGCTCAACGGTACGCACATCGAGGTGATGCATACCGATGCCGAAGGCCGCATGGTGCTGGCCGACACGCTGACGCTGGCCTCGCGTGCCAAGCCGGATCTGATGATCGATTTCGCCACGCTGACCGGCAGCATGGCGATGGCGCTGGGCGCGCGCTACAGCGGAGTATTCGCCACGACCGAAGAACTGGCGAAACGCGCGGTACTCATGGGCAGGCAAAGCGGCGAACGCATGTGCGCTTTCCCGCAGGACGAGGATTACGAAGTCGCGCTCGATTCCAGGGTTGCCGACATCAAGCAATGCACGCTGGATGGCGAGGCCGATCACATCCTGGCGACGCGCTTCCTCAGACGTTTCGTCGAGCATGACACACCCTGGGTACATGTGGACCTGTCGGCCAGCCGCTGCGAGGGCGGGCTGGGCAGCGTTGCTACCGAGGTGACAGGATTTGGCGTGGGCTGGGGATTGCGGATGTTGCAGGCGCAGTGAACGGACGGAATAGCTCCGGCATCAATTCACGAACTCGAATTCCGCGACCAGGATATGGTGATCCGACGCCTGTGTCGGCCTCACGTTGTAGCTGACCGTGCGCAGGTGCCGACTGTGGAAAATGTGATCGAGCACGAAGGGACGGTGGCGCCAGGTGACCTCCGTCGTCTGCACCGGTTGATAATCCGCATCGGCGAACTGGCGGACCAGCGAGTCGCGGTTGCTGACGTTGAAATCTCCCCCGATCAGCGCGGGGCCCTGCGTACGGCGCAACTGTTCCACGACAATCTGGCGCTGCTGGTTGTGCCGTTCACTCGATGAATTGAGCATGAAATACGCCAGCAGGTGCGTATTGAACAGTTGTACCTCACGCCCGAGCAGCGTGGTCTTCGCGCCGATGAGCAGGCGGTCGGTGGGCGTCTTCTTTTCGCCCTCAAACTCGAATTCAACCGGGGACGAGGGAAGCTCGAGCCGGAACAAGTCGTGCAAGGGTGTCCTGGAAAAAATGGCCAGGCCGATGCCGAAGGGCAATTCGCGGGGATCGGCCCGGGGATACGAAAAATACCCGTGATAACCGTCCAGTGCCGACTTCAGCCGGGTGTAATTGGGAGGAGGTTCAGGCTGCATGCCCCCGCGCTGTGCATGTTCAACTTCCTGCAGTATGAGGATGTGGGCGTTGCAACGCCGTATCTCGGCAATGGTCAGGTCGAGATCGATCGGCGCCCCATCGGCGTCGGCCTCGTCCCATGTCTGGCCGAATTGCATGTTGAATTGCATGACTTTGAACGTCCCCATGGGCGCCTATGATGCCATTGCTGTCGCTCCATGCAAACCATTGTGAAAAAAATAAAGTTTTCCAGTTAAGTGATGAAACCGGCGACCAGTCTGCGGGCAGGTTCAACAGTGGCAACGGCATCACATCGGCATTAAAAATGCGCGAATTGTGCGATCACCCAATAGCGCGCGAATTTCCCGATGGCGATGAACAGCGCCGCACTCCACCAGTTGAGGCGCAGCCAGCCAGCGGCCAGACAGAGCGCGTCGCCGATAAGCGGCACCCAGGCCAGCATCAATACGGGAGTGCCATAATTCCGCACTTTCTCGACATGCTTGAGCTGTTGTGTCTGGGGCAACATCCAGCCCATGGTAAAGGTGACCATGCCGCCCAGCGTGTTGCCGAGCGTGCCCAGCAGCAGCGCAGGCCAGAACAGTTCCGGGTGGAGTTTCAGCACGCCGAACAGCACGGCTTCGGAGCCGCCCGGCAGCAGGGTCGCGGCAAGGAAGCTGCTGATGAACAGGCCCCACAGACTGAGGTCGCTGGTAGCGATGGAATTCAGAGTGTCCAAATGGATAGTCCAGGGTGAAGTGGGAAATCCTCAATCCGATGTCAGGCAGGTCGGCGATGAATAGCAAAGGCCATCAATGATGTTCACGCTTGGGTCCCGTCAATACATGCGGTGACGGAACAGCCAGCCGGCGATGCCGAACGCTGTCACGCCGATCAGCGCCATCGGCCAGAACTGGGGGATCAGCAAATCGAATGGCATGCCTTCAAGGAACACGCCGCGCAGTACCTGCAGGAAATAGCGCATCGGGTTGAGCAGCGTAATGTCCTGTACCAGCGGCGGCATGTTCCGGATGGGTGTGGCGAAGCCCGACAGGATGATGGCGGGCACCATGAAGATGAATGCGCCCAGCAGTCCCTGCTGCTGAGTGGCAGAGAACGACGAGATCATCAGTCCTACGCCGACGCCGGAGAGCAGGAACAGCGCAATCCCGGTGTACAGCGTGAGCAGGCTTCCCAGCAACGGCACCTTGAACCAGAGCACTGCCGCCAGCACGATCACGCTGGCTTCGGCCATTCCGATCAGGAATCCGGGCAGTGTCTTGCCGATCAGGATTTCCACCGGCCGCAACGGTGTGACCAGCAGCTGGTCGAAGGTGCCCTGTTCGCGTTCGCGCGCCACCGACAGCGCAGTGACCAGCATGGTGAGCAGCAAAGTCAGGATGCCGACGATGCCGGGCAGGAAAAACCAGCGGCTTTCCAGATTCGGGTTGAACCAGGCGCGCATTTCGATGTGCGCGGGCGGCGCATTACCGCCATGGCTCTGCATCCAGGCGGTGTTGAAACGGTCGACGATCACACTGGCGTCGTTGACTGCGAGCATGGCGGTGTTGGAGTTGCGCCCGTCGACGATCACCTGTAGCGGCGCGGGACGGCCGGCGGCCAGTTCGGAGCTGAAATCGGGACCGGCATGGATCACCATCAGCACCAGCTTGCCGTCGATCAGCGGCGCGATCTCGCTCTCATGTGTGATCTGCGTCACCGGCGTGAAGCTCGTCGCGCCGTCGAAATCGGCGAGCAGTTCGCGCGCCGCGGAGCCGCGGTCCTCGTTGTACACGGCGAACGGTACGTGCTTCAGGTCGAAGGTCGCCGCGTAACCGAACACCATCAACTGGATCAGCGGCGGACCGATCAGTACGTAGCGTGCGCGCTTGTCTTTCAACAGCGCCAGGAATTCCTTCAACACCAGTGCGAAGATGCGTCCAAACATGTGTCAGTCCAGCCTCTTGTGCGCATTGCGCCAGGTCAGGCCGAGGAAGGTCGCCGCAAGCAGCGCCAGCGCCAGCGCATTCGGCAGGATGACATCCCATACGTCGCCGGCGAGAAATACGGTCTGCAGGATGGCTACGTAATAGCGCGCGGCCACGATGTGGGTGATGACCTGGACCACCGTGGGCATGCTGCCGATATCGAAGATGAAGCCGGACAGTAGGAAGGCGGGCAGGAAGGTGGCGATCAGTGCGATTAGCCCGGCGACGAACTGGCTGCGCGCCACGGTGGAGATCAGCAGTCCCATGCCGAGTGCGGTGACGAGGAACAGGGCAGACGCCGCAAACAGCACCCACAGCGAACCGCGCAATGGCACTTCAAACAGGAACAGCGACATGCCGATGGCCAGGATCAGGCCGCCCATGCCGAGGATGAAATACGGCAGCAGCTTGCCGATGATCACCTCGCGCATCGACAGCGGCGTGACCAGCAGCGCTTCCATGGTGCCGCGCTCCCACTCGCGCGCCATCACCATCGCTGTCAGCAGAGCGCCGATCAGCGTCATGATGACCGCGACCAGCCCGGGCACGAGGAAGTTGCGGCTGCGCAGTTCGCTGTTGAACCACACGCGCTGCTCGATTTGCACCGGCACTTGCAGAACCTCGCCGCGCTGCTGTGCCGCGTGCACCAGCCAACTCCCCCACGCACCCTGCACATAGCCGGAAATGATACGTGCCGTGTTTGCGTCCACGCCATTGACGACCAGTTGAATCGGTGCGCCGTCGCTGCGCCGCAGCGAGCGGGCAAAATCCCGGCGCAGCACCACGATGGCATTGACGCGCCCGGCCATCATGGCCTGCTCCGCCTCGTGCGTGCCGGAATAATAGGAAGCCACAAAGTACTTCGAGTGCTCGAATTCGGCAGTGAAGTCGGCGGTATCCGCGTTCGGTTGCTCCACGACCAGCGCCAGCGGGATGTGTTCGGAATCCAGCGACACGCCGTAACCGAACAGCAGCAGCAGGAAAATCGGCATCAGGAAGGCGATCGCGATACTGCTCGGGTCGCGCACGATCTGCAGGAATTCCTTGCGGATGAGCCCGCGCAGCCGCATGCGGGAGGAGCGGGCGCGCGTATCGCCATGAATCATCATGCCGACTCCCGCCGTTCATGCGCCATGATCAACCCGATGAAAGCATCTTCCATGGTGGGTTCGGGCTGTGCCCCGCTGCGCGCCTGAGCCTTGATGCTGCCCGGCGTGCCCAGGGTCAGGATCTCGCCTGCCGCCATGATGGCGAGCCGGTCGCAATATTCCGCCTCCTCCATGAAATGCGTGGTGACCATGATGGTCACGCCCTGTCCGGCCAGCGCGTTGATGCGCGACCAGAATTCGCGCCGCGCCAGCGGATCGACGCCGGAGGTGGGTTCGTCGAGGAACAATATTTCGGGCTCGTGCATCAGCGCGCAGGCGAGGGCCAGACGCTGCTTGTAGCCAAGCGACAGGTCGCCGCTGGTGAGGTCTGCCATGGGCGCCAGTTCGAATTCCCGGAGCGCCCACTCCATGCGCCGCTTGCGGCGCGCACCGGAGAGGTCGTAGGCGCTGCTGAAGAAACGCAGGTTCTCGGCCACGCTAAGGTTTTCATAGAGCGAAAATTTCTGCGACATATAGCCGATGCGCGCTCGCGCTGCCGCCGCGGCATGGCGCAGGTCGGCACCCGCGACGCGTAGTGTGCCGCCGCTCGGCGGCAACAGCCCGCACAGCATGCGGAAGGTGGTGGACTTGCCGGCGCCGTTTGCGCCTAGCAACCCGAACACCTCGCCGCGCTTTACCGAGAAACTGACGTTGTTCACCGCATGGAAGCTGCCGAAGCGGCGCTGCAGGTTGCTGACTTCGATGATAGGCGCAGCGGATTGATTCAAGCCCCGCTCGCCGGTGGGGAGACGGTCAGGAGGCGGCGCAGTATCGGGGCTTGCCCAATGTGCCGGTGAACCCACATCGCTCTTCCTCTTGATCAGCGCGACAAAGCTGTCCTCGAAACGCGGAGGCACCGCCGCCGCGTCGATTTCTTCAATGCCGGGCAACAGCGCGGCAAAATCGGGCGGCGCGTCGCTCTGCATCACCACGCGCACATGGTCGCCCTGGATCAGCGCATCCATCACTTCCGGCACTTGAGCGATGCAGTTTTGCAGCACGCGCTTGTCCATGCCCGCTACCGTGACGCGGTAGCTGCGTCCGCGCATGGTTTCGCGCAGCACGGCGGGCGGGCCCTGGTCGAGCAGCCGCCCTTCGTGCAGTAATACCACTTCGTCGCAGCGTTCGGCTTCGTCGAGGTAGGCGGTGGTGAGCAGCACGCTGGTACCCTGTTCGCGCACTAGGCGATAGACGATGTCCCACAGTTCGCGGCGCGACAGAGGGTCCACACCGACCGTGGGCTCGTCGAGCAGCAGCAGCGCCGGTTGACGCACCAGCGCGCAGGCGAGGCCGAGCTTCTGCTTCATGCCGCCGGATAGCTGTCCGGCCAGTCGTCCGGCGAAGGGGGCGAGACCGGCCATGTGCATGAGCTCGCGGTAACGTTCCGCGCGCGCTGCTTCCGGCACGCCTTGCAGGTCGGCGTAGAGGTCGAGGTTCTCCTGCACGGTCAGGTCTTCATACAGGCCGAAGCGTTGCGGCATGTAGCCGATGGCGCCTTGCACCGCGAGAGACTCCGTGGCGGCATCCATGCCGAGTACGCTGATGGTGCCGCTGTCCGGCAGCAGCAAGCCTGCGGCGAGACGCATCAGTGTGGTCTTGCCCGCCGCATCGGGACCGACCAGCCCGGTGACCACGCCATGGCGCACGCCGAAGCTGACGTCATGCAGCGCCTGTATCCTGCGTTTGCCAATGAGGAAGGACTTAGACAGTTGTTTTACCGCCAGCGCGACCCCGCTGTGCGGGCTCGCGGGAATGGATGGCGCGGTGTCGTGATCGCTTGCGTTCACGCCTGCCTCACGGATTCTGGCAATGCCCGGTGTCCGTGGCGGCGGGTTGCCCCAGCGCTATCGTTACGGTGGACGGCATGCCCAGGCGCAATTCGCCCTGGGGATTGCACACGAAGATGCGCGCCTGATAAACCAGGCTGCTGCGTATCTCGGTGGTCTCGACCGATTTGGGCGTGAATTCCGCCGTCGGTGAGATATAGCCCAGCCATGCTTCGTAGCGCTTGCCGGGATAGCTGTCGGTTGATACCTCGGCGCGCATACCCGGCCTGATCCGGCCGAGATCGCTTTCCTTCACATAGACGCGCACCCAGAGCGGGTCGGTCATTGCGAGGGTGTAGACCGGGCGTTGCGGCGAAGCCATGTCCCCCGGTTCGAGGATGCGCTCCTGGATCACGCCGTTGTCCGGTGCGTAAAGCGCGGCATCGACCAGCGCCTTGCGCGCCAGTTCCAGCCCGGCCTGAACGGCGATGTATCCCGCCTGTGCCGCATCGGATGCGGTGCGGGCATCGTCCGCCTGCTGCTGGGCAACGAAGTGCTTCTCGACCAGCATTCTGGTCCGCCGGTAAGTATTCGCCGCGTTGACAGCGGTGAGGCGGGCGGCCTCCGTGTCGGCCTCGGCCTTGCGCACTTTCTGTTCCAGCGTCACCGTGTCCAGCGTCGCCAGCAGTTGGCCCTTTTGGGCATGGTCTCCCTCCTTCAGCAGCATCTTCGTGATGCGCTCCGAGCCATTGAAAGCAAGCTCGACCTGCCTGATGTCGATGTTCCCGTAGAGCGTCAGCGTGTTGCCGTTTGCGGCGTGGTGACCGCCAAAATACCAAGCGGCGGAGCCGATTGCACTGATTGCAATTGCAGCGCCAAGGAGAAGCAGGATTTTCTTTTTCATTGTCTTGATCCGGGGACCCGCTCCGGGTCTGAAAGTTGCAACAGTGTACTCATGATCGCGCCCGTTTGCTTGGTTTGAGCGTCAGCATGCGAATGAGATTGGCCACGCCATCGCGCGATTCGTTGGCCGATTCCCTGTTCAGCCGGGCCTGATGCATGACGGCCAGGCCGACGATGGTGGCGTGGAACAGCCGCGCCGCCTCGTCGTCTGCAGCGAGGCCAGCCTCCTGCAGCAGATGCCGCACGGCAGAGCGCACGTGCCGGACCAGCTTGCGCAGCAGCTTGCGAATATCAGGGTCATTGTCGGCGGCAACGATAAGGCCGATCAATACCCGCGGTGGCAAGCCTTCGATCATGATGTTCGAAACGGTATCCGCCAGTGTCTCGCCATGAGGTCTTGCCCGCAACTGCGTGGTCACTTTGTCCATCACGCCGAAGATTGTGAACTCGGCAATCGCCAGCAAAAGACTGGCACGCGTCGGGAAGTAGTAGGTCAGGTGGCTTTGCTTGATATTGGCCGCCAGCGCAATCTGTGGCTGCGTCAACGCCGTCACGCCCTTTTCGCGCAACAACCCGGAACCCGCGCCCAGAATGTCTTCCTTGATGCCCATATCGCCGCATGAGAGTCCAGCAGTTTGGTAAGGCTACCAATTCCGGGGTCTGACGGCAAATGCCGGGATGCATCGAGGAGTGTGCTACCGTCTGGAAATGAGTACGCAAGCGGACGTAGAATTGACAGTCAGTTGAACCGTCGTGGCGGGTTTGTTGAGTTGAGGCACGGGAATGAACTATTCATGGCAGAACCGCGAGATATGTTACATATGCAAATCATCCCTGACACGGCATGTGCCACAGGCGCATTGCCCTGCCAGCGACTGAAAAGGGGAAGCCTGATAAACGCAGGGTGAGTCAATGCCGCACCAGGAGGCGGGAAGTTACACGCAACCACTGGAGGGAATTAATGAAAACACATCAAGTCTTCTCTGTGCAAGATGTTCATGAGCCTGCCGTGAATGATGTTCTTGCGCGCTTGAATATCATCGGATATTCCGAGGTGGCGGTCACGAAACGCCTGGGCTTGGCGGATATATGCGAACTGCAGATACGCCTCATTCCTGTTTATCGAAAAGAGTGCCTGACGGCAAATTCCCCGCTGGACATTGCGATCGATCTCTTTCTCCTGCAGGGAACCATTAAGGCCGCGGCTCTGTATCGATTGTTTTCCGGAGAGGAAATGGAAAGCCTGGTACAAAGCGGGATATTGAGTATTGACGATACCGGTGCGGCACGGGCAATCGTTTCGCTTTATCCCGTTAAATACCATCTGATTTTCTCGGACCATGCCTGGCCGGCGCTTTTCAATCCGGAAATACTCAACAATGTTCCCTGGGATCAGGTGATGTATGTGGGCGCGGACAGCAGATGGCTTGCCCGTGCCACGATGCGCCGACCCGTCGAGGCGGCGCTTGATCTTTGCACCGGCTCCGGGATACATGCGCTTTTGGCCGCAGCCCACGCCCGGCGCGCGGTGGCCGTGGACATCAATCCCCGGGCGGTTCGCTGCACGCAATTCAACGCGAAGATATCCGGTATCCGCAACGTGGAGGTCGCAACGGGCGATCTGTACGCACCTGTCATGGGCGAGAAATTCGGTCTTATCACGGCGAACCCGCCATTTGTACCGTCCCCCGTGAATAGCCTCGGTTACCGTGACGGCGGTCGTTCGGGCGAAGATGTGCAACAGCGGATCGTGGCGGGTCTGGCCGGGCATCTTGCGCCCGGCGGCACCGCGCACATCGTCACGGAACTGGGCGAACGGGATGCCGAGCCGCTTGTGGAGCGCGTCCGCCAATGGCTGGGCGGCGCCTTGATGGACATTCACCTCCTGCGCTTGCGCGTCCATACGGCTGCGGGCTACTCGCTCGGCCACGCTGAAGGCCGTGATCCCCCGTCTCTTCTGGAATCAGTTGACGCCTGGTCGAGCAATCTGCGAACGCAGGGCTATGTGCGGATAGTTTCGGTGCTATTGACATTCCAATGGAGCAATCCGTTGTACGGCCCGCCGTGGAGTCGCGTGGACGAGGCTCTTCCGCCAGTCGGTGATGCGGGCGCCGAGATTGAGGCCGCTTTCGCGGCCGAGCGCATGTCAAGAGACCCTGATTTAAAGGAGAGACTTGAACGCGGCAGGCTGAGGCGGACCGGGCCGGTCATACTGCACGAGTGGCGCGTGACGGGGCCCAATCAGGTGAAAACCTGCAAAGCGACCCTTGCGGGCCAGTCGCTTCCCGTAGAGCACTTTCTTGATCCCGTCGAATTGGAACTGCTCGACGGCATGGACACCCCGGTTGATATGCAGACGCTCCGCGGAATTGCCAAAGAGAGCCGCGTGGACGCAGAGGTGATGTTTGGCGCTGTACGTTCGCTGGTGAGGAAGCGGCTTGTGGCGCTGGCGGAGTCCTGATCCGGGAAGTTCACAGCGAGCCCGGGCGCGGTCGACTGTTTCCATGCGGCATGTCCACAAGGCTGACTATCGGGGTGCAGTCCATATGCCTTCCTTCCGTTTTACCAAGTCACGATTTCCAACTCAGTAAACCCAAATGACGTGATTCGTTTGCTATAGAATCAAACATGGAGAGTAAGGAAGACCACAATAAAATGAAGGATCGTCTACACATCAAGGCGCTGATTTCGGTTGCTCTGGTGTCAGTTTGCGTCATCATTGCCTGGATTGCCTCGAAAAGCCATTACGGAGCTCTCGAATCTGAACTGATTGCAAATCAGACGCAATTTAACGAGAGTCGCGCCAAGGATTTGAAGGATAGCATTCGAAGAAACCTGAATTATCTGGATGGTGTTCCCGGTTTTTTTGTGCATGCCGTTCGCGTGAACCATGCATTGCCTAGATTTGGTGAGCAAGCGTCAGCATCTGCACAACCCTACGACGTGAGAAAGAAACGGTGGACGAATGATCCGACGTTAAATGATCTTGATCGTACCCTGGCCATTGCCTGTGCGAATTTTCATGTCGAGATTATTTTTGTCGTGAACGTAGCGGGTGATGCTATTGCTGCCAGCAACTGGAATAATCCCGATTCCCTTATTGGTACCAATTTCGCCGATCGTGAATATTTCTCTCTGAACAAATCCGGACGTCGTGCCGAACAATATGCAGTAGGCAGGACCACACACATTCCAGGCATCTATTTCAGCACTCCCGTCTTCAACAAAGGCAGATTCATGGGAGCTGTCGTTGCCAAGGCTGACGTTTCCAACCTGTCCTTCCTAGTCAGTCAGACCGATGCTTTCGTGACCGACAGGAATGGCGTCGTGATCCTCTCGCATGACGAGAAGGAAGCGATGTTGATGCACTCGCTGGCAGATGCTCCTGTCCACAAAATGTCCGCTGCCGACAAGGAAGCCTTATATCAGAGGAGTGATTTTCCAATACTTCGAATTGAGCCCTGGGGAATGGGTTTCAATTCGCTCTTCCGCTTTGAACATCAGGAATTCCCGCATGTCCTCGCATCATCAGAGCTGACCGAATATGGCCTTACCATCCATTCAGACGGTGAGCTTCCGGAACTCCTCCGATTTGAGCATGACCGGCGTGCATTCTTCTTGTTGCTGTCCGCTTTGGGGAGCCTGATATGCCTTTCCACTTTCGGTGGGTTTTTATATACGCGCTCGATTGTACGTTCTCGCGAAAAGTTGCGTCTGAGCGAAATGCGCTTCAAGAAGCTGGAGTCTGGCACCTTTGAAGGTATCGCCATCACCTCGGTTGGCATTTTTGAGGATGTCAACGAACAACTGTTGCAATTGCTTGGATATGAACGCAAGGAAATGGTCGGGCAACCCGCAATGAATTTCGTAGCACCCGATGACAGGGAGCGGGTGATGGAGAATATCGGGAAGGGAGTGGACGGCACTGTTGAACACGCCATGTTGCACAGGAATGGCTCGATCGTTCTCGTGGAAGCTCATGGACAGCCATTGGACAATGACGGTCGCCCCAGGCGAATCACGGCCATTGAACAAACTGGCACGGTTGCAGAAGCTGAGCATCCGGGGATAATTGCCCTGTCAAACTCTTCACAGAACAAAGTGCGCTCTTCAGAGATACTGCGTGTGATCAATGATCCAGGAGGTCATGCCATCTGGCTTCTCAGCACTGACCCCGTGTATCCGTCCGGACCAGGCCGGCTGGAACGCATTCCGTTGACATCAACACCTCACAGAACTTTAGCTGAAGAATCTCCCACACCTCGAGTTGACGAGGTGAATTGGCAAATCACAAACTCTGGTTCACTTGCAAGCTCACCTTCCGAGTTGGCATCTGTTGCGCCGGCCCCGAATCTCACACCTGTCATTCGTGCCGGCGACCGCATCATCATCGAGCAGCATAGTGCGATCCTCGATTCGACTCTCGCGGCCATCGCACTGGGCCCGGCACGTCTGGGTGCACAATTTGATGCAAGGCTTGTTGTGGGAGGTAAGCACTTGCACGCAATTGCACTTGCCAGTGGCCGTGCAATCATTGCTTCCGAACAGGAGCGCTCAGGTTTTGGAGGCTCGCAGTGAAAATCCTTCTAACACGCAGTGATGTATTGAACAGGGCTATTTCTCTCCTGATTCCTGCCTTGCTCTTATCACTTTTTCCAACTTCCACATTGGCCAAGGTGAAAAATCCGCTATCGATGGCTCCAAGGCAGGACCCGCCTGAAACCGCATTGAAGCTCTACATCCAACGTGTTCGCGCTCAAAAGGCGCAGGAACAACACACAATCGGTTCTATATGGATTAACGATGGCCGTTTAGTGCGATTAGGCACTGATGCTAAAGCCGTCCGCCTCCACGATGTTGTGATGATCGTGGTTTCCGAAAGCCTTGCCGCTTCAACAGATGGTCAAGTCAAAAACTCTCGCGCATCCAATGCAAGCTCCAATCTAACTGCGCTTTTTGGGGCATTGAAGGCAAGCAACAATCTGCAAAGTCTCCTTGGACAAACCTCGGCCTCGGCATTGACTGCACAGGGTCAAAGCACTACCAACTCCAGTTTGAGCACAACTTTTGGAGCAGAGGTTGTTGATGTCTTGCCGAATGGCATGCTGGTTGTTCAGGCCACTCGAC
Organism: uncultured Pseudomonadota bacterium; assembly: GCA_963725375.1. Taxonomy (GTDB): domain Bacteria; phylum Pseudomonadota; class Gammaproteobacteria; order Burkholderiales; family Gallionellaceae; genus Sideroxyarcus. The sequence goes on from CAVRYQ010000007.1 coordinate 15,655, forward strand.
AGCTGACCTTCTCGCAGCAGACTCAGTTGATCAAGCTTCGCGGTCTGGTACGACCGGAGGATGTGAGCGCACAAAATCAGGTACTCTCGACGGCAATGACCGATCTCGAACTTGAGGTTACGGGCAAAGGCATTGTCAACGACAGCACGTACAGGCAGAACCCGATCGTGAGATTCCTCGAACGACTGCTTGTCTTCTAAAGTTGCAGAAAATGCTGTGCCTATGAAATCTGAAAAAGGGAAACGACCATGAGTGCGAAGTCAAACATGAGCTGCAGAGTGATAAATAGGCAGAGGCTTGTACGTGCTCTGTGCCTCATGATTGCGATCCCGACTTTGATGTTTACGGCAACGAGACTCTCTGCATCGGATCTCTCTTTACCAGGCACGCAACTGGCACGAGTCAAAGACATCGCAACGATAGAAGGTATACGTGATAACCAACTAGTAGGCTTTGGAATCGTGGTCGGTCTCAGAGGCACGGGCGACAGCTCGCAAACAGTCTTTCCTGCGCAGACGTTGCTTTCGACACTGGAGAGAATGGGCGTAACCGTTCCTCAGACCGGTTCGAACTCAGCCGCCAACATGCAGGTAAAAAACATGGCCGCTGTCTTCGTTGAGCAATACGTAATGAACGAAAGGCGACCAGATAGC
>CAVRYQ010000008.1:0-5266 GCA_963725375.1 uncultured Pseudomonadota bacterium
TACTGTGATCTTTGCGGGCAAGGCAGCCCCCGGCTATGCGCTGGCCAAACTCATCATCCGGCTCATCAACGACGTCGCGGATATCGTCAACAACGACCAGCAGGTGGGCGGCAAGCTCAAGCTCGTGTTCATCCCCAACTACGATGTGTCGAACGCCGAGCGCATCGTGCCGGCCGCTGACCTTTCCGAGCAGATTTCCACGGCCGGAACGGAAGCATCGGGCACTGGCAACATGAAGCTGGCGCTGAACGGCGCACTCACGATAGGCACGCTGGACGGCGCCAACATCGAGATCCGCGACGAGGCGGGTGCGGATAACTTCTTCCTGTTCGGCCTGACCACCGATGACATCGAAGCGCTGCACCGGCTGGGATATGATCCGCTGGCCTGCTACAACGGCAATGCAGAATTGAAGCAGGCGCTGGACATGATCGCGTCCGGCTATTTCTGTCCGAACGATGCAGGGCGTTACCAGGACATCATCGATGCGCTGCTCAGGCATGGCGACCGTTTCCTGGTGCTTGCAGACTACGCCGCCTATGTCGCCTGCCAGGACAAGGTGAGGGAGGTGTTTCGCGATCAGCGGGAATGGACGAGACGCGCCATCCTCACCGTCGCGGCGATGGGCAGGTTTTCCAGTGACCGTACCATACGTGAATACGCGGAGCGCATCTGGCATGTTTCGCCTGTTGAGCCGCAGGGAAAGATAGATATCCCATGAGCAGCGCGATTGCGGGCGACATCGGCGGGACCAAGACGCGGCTGGCGCTGGTCGAGGTGGTCGGCACGCGCGTCCATATTGAGCGCGAGATCACCTATGCCAGCCGCGACTTCGCCACATTCGAAACCTTGCTGGCGGATTTTCTCGCAGGCATGCAGCCCCCAGCCCGCGCCGCATTCGGCATTGCCGGGCCGGTGCAGGGCAGGGCGGTGCGCACCACCAATCTTCCCTGGTACATCGACGCCGACGTATTGCGTCAACGTTTCGGCTTCGAGGCCTGCCGATTGCTGAACGATCTGGAAGCCGTAGCCTGCGGACTCCCGGCGCTGGGGGATGAGGATCTGTCGACCTTGCAGCAAGGGGACGCGAATGCCTGCGGCAATGCCGCCGTCATTGCGGCCGGTACGGGACTGGGCGAGGCGGGCCTTTATTGGGACGGACGAAGCTACCATCCCTATGCCACTGAGGGCGGGCATACCAGCTTCTGCCCGCAAAATGACCTGGAAATAGACTTGTTGCGGCATTTGCAGCGCCTGTACGGGCATGTAAGCTGGGAACGCGTCGTCTCCGGCATGGGGCTGGTCGATCTGCACGAGTTCCTGCGTGTCTATCGCAATTCTTCCGTGCCTGCGTGGCTGATCGACGAAATGCGGGCCGGGGATGCGGCCGCAGCCATTTCCCGGGCCGCTGCGGATGGGCGTGACGACATCTGTGCGGAGACGTTGGATCGTTTCGTGCAACTGTATGGCGCAGAGGCAGGTAATCTTGCATTGAAGACGATGAGCCGGGGAGGTCTGTATGTGGGAGGAGGCATTGCGCCCAAGATATTGCCGATGTTGCAGCGTGGCGCCTTCATCGAGGCATTCCTCGGCAAAGGACGCATGCGTCATGTGCTGCAGGCGATGCCGGTGCGTATCATCCTGAACGAGCGCGCAGCGCTGTATGGCCCGGCGCTCCGTGCCGTACAGCCGGAGTAATGTACCGCAGCGGTGCCTGACGCGACATTCTGGAACAATTTCTTGCGATGCGCGTTGCTCCATAACGGCACAATCCTTTTCGAATCAATGCCAATCCAGATTGGCATGGCGTTTGCTGAGAGGTGGATGAGGGCGGGTTCGAGGCTCCACTCACCGCTTTCATTTATGTTCTCCTGAGTTCGGGCGTCCTCGCGGATGCCCGTTTTTTTTGGGCCCGGGCGGCAGGCTATAATGCCGGACGTCATTCAACGCAATGCCCCGATGAAACATTACTCCAGCGCTTCTTCCTCCCCGACCCGCACCGATTGGCGTGTCATCCGCAGCTTGCTGCCCTATCTGCTGGAGTTCAAGGTGCGCCTAGTTGCGGTGATCGTGCTTCTGGTGCTGGCCAAACTTGCCAACGTGGCGGTCCCGCTGGTGCTCAAATCCATCGTGGACGCGATGGGCAAGCCGCATGCAATGCTGGTCGTCCCGGTTTTTCTGGTGGTCGGCTACGGCCTGCTGCGCTTGTTCAGCACGCTTTTCGGCGAATTGCGCGACGCGCTGTTTGCCAAGGTCACCCAGCGCGCGATTCGACGCGTGGCGTTGCAGGTGTTCGAACATCTGCACAGCCTGAGCCTGCGTTTTCATCTGGAGAGGCAGACCGGCGGGGTGTCGCGTGACATAGAGCGCGGTACGCGCGGCATCAGCTTCCTGCTCACCTTCCTGCTCTTCAACATCCTGCCCACCTTGCTTGAGATCGGCCTGGTGGCGGGGATACTGTTCGTCAAATACAACCCCTGGTTCGCCATCATCACCTTCATCACGCTGGTGCTCTATGTCGCCTTCACGCTGGTGATCACGGAATGGCGCATGGTGTTCAGGCGCACCATGAACGACATGGACTCGAAGGCAAACACCCGCGCCGTCGACAGCCTGATCAATTATGAGACGGTGAAATATTTCGGCAACGAGCGTTACGAAGTGGAACGCTATGACGAACAGATGCAGCGCTGGGAAGTCTCGGCCGTGCGCAACCAGACGTCGCTGGCGGCGCTCAACGCGGGGCAGAGCATCATCATTGCGGTGGGCGTGACGCTGCTCATGCTGCTGGCAGCCGACGGCGTTGCAAAGGGCGCCATGACGATCGGCGACCTGGTACTGGTCAACGTATACATGTTGCAGCTCTATATGCCGCTGCATTTCCTCGGCTTCGTCTACCGCGAGATCAAGAACGCCCTGGCCGATATGGAAAAGATGTTCCGCCTGCTGGATGTGAATCGCGAGGTGCAGGACGCGCAGCATGCGCTTCCGCTGAACTTGAACGGCACGCCTGCGCATTCGCTCCCGCAAGCCGCTGACGCAATCAGCAACGTGTCGGGGGTGCGCTTCGATAACGTCAGTTTTTCGTACGATCCGGCACGCGAGATCCTGCACCGGGTCAGCTTCGAGATTCCCGGCGGGCATACGGTGGCGGTCGTGGGGGCGAGTGGCGCGGGCAAATCCACTCTGTCGCGCCTGCTGTTCCGTTTCTACGACGTGAACGATGGCTGCATCTCGGTGGATGGGCAGGACATCCGCAACGTAACGCAGGCCAGCCTGCGCGCCGCGATCGGCATCGTGCCGCAGGATACCGTCCTGTTCAACGACACCATCTTTTACAACATTGCGTATGGGCGGCCCGATGCCACCCGCGCGGAAGTGATTTCCGCAGCGCAATCAGCGCATATCCATACATTCATCGAATCCCTGCCGCAGGGATACGATTCCATGGTGGGCGAGCGCGGCCTGAAGCTGTCCGGCGGGGAAAAGCAGCGAGTCGCCATCGCCCGCGCGATCCTGAAAAATCCTGCAATACTCATTTTTGACGAAGCGACATCGGCGCTGGATTCCAAGTCCGAAAAAGCCATACAGGACGAGTTGCGCAACATCGCCCAGCACCGCACCACGCTGGTGATTGCCCACCGTCTGTCGACTATTGTGGACGCTCATCAGATTCTCGTGATGGACAAAGGCTGCATCATCGAGCGCGGAACACACCGTAACCTGTTGGAAAAACAGGGAATTTATGCGCAGATGTGGGCATTGCAACAGCAGGAAGAACGTTAACTATCTTGTGGCATCCATTGAATTGTATTGAATTTTTAAGGTATCCTCCGCGCCGTACTCAGATATCCAAAGGGGGATCGCATGCGTAAGAAGATCATCATGCTGGCTTTGCTCGGTCATGTGCTGCTGGCACATGCTGCCGGCAGCGACAGTACAGTCACGGTGGTGCGCGACGACCAGCCGACCAGCGTGGCTTACAGCAGAATGCCGGCGCCTAGGCTGCAGTCCGCGATCGCCATGATCTACGACGAACAGGATCAGCGCCCGCTCTATTCCAAGAATGCCGAAAATGTCGTTCCCATTGCCTCCATCACCAAGCTCATGACGGCAATGGTGATCCTCGATGCAAAACTGCCGATGGATGAGTTGATCAGCATCAGTGCGGAAGACCGCGATCACTTGAAGGGCACCCGGTCGCGCATGCGCAGCGGCATGACATTGCCCCGCGGCGAACTGATCAAGCTGGCGCTGATGGCTTCCGAGAATCGAGCCGCGGCCGCACTGGCGCGCACCTACCCGGGCGGAACGCCGGTGATGCTGGCGATGATGAACGCCAAGGCGCGCGAACTGGGGATGAATTCGACCCATTTTTTCGACCCGACCGGGCTGACCAGCACCAACGTTTCGACCGCGGATGATTTAGTCAAGATGGTGATGGCCGCGCAGGGTTATCCGGATATCCAGCGCTGTACCACCACGGGCTCTCATGTTGTGCAGGTGGGTGCACGCCGGACGCTGCATTTCAATAATACCAATCCGCTGGTGAGGAACTCTCAATGGGAGATCGGCATCAGCAAGACCGGTTACATCAGCGAAGCCGGACGTTGCCTGGTGATGCAGGCCAAGATCACCAATCGTCCGGTGGTCATCGTGCTGCTGGATTCCTGGGGCAAGCGCACCCGCATCGGCGATGCAGTCCGCGTCAAGCGCTGGATGGAGACGGCGGTTTCAGGCGATGTTCGGCGCGCCAGCTATCGATACGAACGGTGAGCGGTGCGACGCTTGAGACGGTTCGTGCTTACGTGGATGCCCAGGGAACGGAAGAACACGCACGCAAGGCCATAGCAACATCAAAAACCAAACCGTCCGCTTGATCCTCTCCTGGCGCAAGGCTGGTGTGGTACTCGTCCAAGAAGGGGAATGCGCGGACAAACTTTCATGATTCTGGCTATCTGAACCATTTATCCAGCAAGCCGGTATACAGAAGCACGAAGAATAGTGCCATACCACCAAGAATCCCCAACTCCAGCGAATGCATTACTGACATATCATCTCTCCCCTTTATCTGATCTGGTGAGCGAGATCGCTCTCGTTCGGGAGTGACCTTACAGGATGAGTAGCTGATAATACATGTACAGTTCGTTGAATATTCAATGATACTGTACTGGCTCGTGCGCCATGGCAATTGCCGATACGGGCTGAAGCGGAAATAGTTGTGTGTTGAATATAGTTACAATTAAATCAATATATTGAAACAGTA
>CAVRYQ010000009.1:0-22572 GCA_963725375.1 uncultured Pseudomonadota bacterium
GTTACCGCGAACAGGCTGCACCAACCGCACTGGCTGCGCGCGTATGGCAAAGTGCAGTGGGCCATGATGATCGGCCTGATCCCGCCGCTGCTGGCCATGTTCCAGCAACATTCGCTGGTGCGCCCATCGCGAACGCCTTTGCCATATCGCTGGTGAGTTTCGTGGTCGTCCCCCTCACCCTGTCCGGCACCCTGCCGCCGTTCGAGTAGACGCTCTATGTGGCGCATGAGGCCATGATCCTGTGCATGTACCTGCTGAAGTTGCTGGACCGGCTTCCTTACGGCGTATGGGTCCAGCACGCCCGACCCGCCTGGACGATTGCTGTCGGCACCGGCGGGGCCTTGTGGATACTGGCCCCGCGCGACTTCCCGATGCGCTGGCTCGGCACATACCTGTTGCTGCCGATGTTCCTGGAGGTGCCGGAGCGCCCGGCCGAAAGCAGCGCGCGCATCACGGTGTTCGATGTCGGGCAGGGATTGTCCGTTTCCGTGCAGATGCGCAGTCATGCCCTGCTCTACGATACGGGGCCGGATTTCTCCGGCGATTCCGACCGTGGCAGCCGCATCATCATTCCGGCACTGCGCGGCATGGGTATCCCCCTGCTGGATGTGCTCGTACTGTCGCATGGCGACATGGACCACATCGGCGGAACGGAGTCGGTATTGAAGGGAATTCCGGTGACGAATGTCATCTCGTCAGTGCCGGACTCGCATCCGCAACTGCGTTTCGCCGCCCACAACGAACCCTGTGCAGACGGCCAGGCCTAGGACTGGGACGGCGTGCGTTTCGACATACTGCATCCCGCCCGATCGGTCGCCGCGGCAGCCCCGGCACATAACAACGAGGGTAGCTGCGTATTGCGCGTCAGCACCGGGCAAAACAGCATATTACTGGTCGGCGACATCGAAAGCGTTGCCGAATCGCGCTTGCTGAAGCTGTACGCGCAAGCGCTCCCGGCAACGTTGCTGGTCGCACCGCATCACGGCAGCATGACCTCCTCCTCGCAGGCATTCGTGGACGCCGTGCATCCGCGTTACATGGTGTTCACTTCGGGTTACCTGAATCGTTTCCGGCATCCCAGGGAGGAGATCGTGGGACGCTATCGCGCAGCAGGCAGCGTCATGCTGCGCTCGGATGTGGATGGTGCCGTCACGATGGACATGGATGCGCAGAATTTCATGCTGGAGCGCTATCGCACTGTCCATGCCCGCTACTGGCAGCAAGGCGTTACGCCAGTCGCGGTGCAGCCTTGACGAACGCCCTGAATGCCTCCGCATCGAGCGGAGGCGCATATAAATATCCCTGGATCTCGTCGCAGCCGCGTATGCGCAAAAAGTCGAGCTGATCCTGCGTCTCGACGCCTTCAGCAATGACCTTCAGGTTAAGCCGGTGCCCAAGGCTGATAATGGAGCGGATGATCGCGGCATCGCCCGCGTCGGTCTCGATGTCGCGTATGAACGACTGGTCTATCTTGAGCTTGTTTACCGGCAATTTTTTCAGGTAATTCAAGCTGGAAAAGCCCGTTCCGAAGTCATCAATGGAGAGCTGGACGCCCATCTCGTGCATCTCGTTCAGGAATCGCATCCCCACCTGGTTGTCGCCCATCATGATGCCTTCGGTGATTTCCAGTTCCAGGCAACGTGCCTCCAGGCCGCTATCCTGTAATACCGCCGCGACGAATTTCCCCAGCGACGGCTGGCGCAGTTGCCGGATCGACAAGTTCACTGCCATGGTCAGACCCGGCAAGCCGTCTTTTCGCCATTGCGCCATTTGCGCGCAGGCGGTACTCAACACCCATTCGCCGATCGCGATGATCTGCCCGGTCTCTTCTGCCACCGGAACGAATTCGGAAGGCGAAACCAGCCCCTTGGTCGGATGTTCCCAGCGGATCAATGCCTCGACTCCACTCAGCGCACCGTCCGCCAGATTAACCTGCGGCTGATACTGCAGGAAGAATTCTCCGCGTTCCAGCGCCAGTCGCAGATCTTTTTCCATGGAAAACAACAGATCAACCCGGAAGTTCATTTCCTTGGCAAAGAACTGGTAATTGTTGCGTCCTTCCTCCTTCGCGCGGTACATGGCCATATCTGCGTTCTTGATCAGTATGTCGGCATCCTGTGTATGGTCGGGATAGATGCTGATGCCGATACTCGCCTGCGTGGCAATCACCTGTCCGTCCAGGTCGTAGGGCGTGGCCAGCGCGGACAACAATTTCTGCGCCACCAGCGCAGCGGCGCTTTCTCCGGCCTCCCGCAACAGAACGATGAATTCATCGCCGCCGAGGCGCGCCACGGTATCGCCTTCTCGCACGCTTTCCTGGATACGCATGGCGACCGATTGCAGCAGGCGGTCGCCCACGGAGTGTCCCATCGAGTCGTTGATATATTTGAACCTGTCCAGGTCCAGGAACAGCAGGGCGAACTGGTGTCGATCCCGATGCGAGGCTGCGATCAACTGACCCAGCCGGTCACGCAACAGGGTGCGATTGGGCAAACCGGTCAGCACATCGTAGTAGGCAAGAAAATGGATGTTCTTTTCCGCTTCCGTCTCTTCCGTGGTGTCGCGCCCGATGGAGATGTAGTTCGCCACGTCCCCCTTCTCGTCGCGCACTGTCGTGATCGACATCCATTTTGGGTAGATGCGCCCACTCTTGTGCTTGTCCCATATTTCGCCCTGCCAGTAGCCGTGCGTGTCGATGTCATCCCACATGGCGCGATAATACTCGGGGGGATGCCGCCCCGACGCAAGGATGCCGGGATTCCTGCCCAAGACTTCCTCGGAACGGTAGCCGCTCATCTGCACGAAGGCATGATTGACGGCGACAATATTGACCCTGGCGTCCGTGACCAGGATGGCCTCTCCGCTGCTTTCGAAGACTCTCGCTGCCAGCCGCAGCGCAGATTCCTCTTCCTTGTGCGCAGTAATATCGTGTGCCGTCCCGATCGCAAAGACGGCCCTTTTGGTATTCGCATCGAAATCCAGATTCGCCTGCTCGCGCACCCACTTGATCCTGCCATCGACCACGATTCGATGTTCGACGTCGTAGGTACCGCAATGCAACGCCTTGATCCAAGCCTGCCTGACCTTATCCTTGTCATCCGGATGTACGCGCGCGAGATAAGCCTCATAGTCGACATGATCGCTTCCTCCCATGCCGAAGATCCGCGACGTCTCGTCCGACCATTCCATGTGGTTCCGTTGCAGGTCGAGTTGCCAACTGCCGACGCCGCCGATGGCCTGGGCGCGATTGAGGGCATCCTGGTTGGCCTGCAACGCCTTCATGGCGCGGGTGCGCTGGTAATTCAAGGCCGAGACACTGATGCCGAGCAGCGTCAGGAAAACGATGTAGAGCCAGAGTTCGCTTACGCCGCGCAGATCGTTACCTGCAAATGGCCCGAACCCATTTAACGTGGCCGTGACCGCGACAAGAAAGACCAGGATCAGGATGCTGCTGACGCAACGCTGGTTGAAGCTCATCCCGGCCCACACGATGACCGGGAACAGCACGAACATGCCGAAATGCATGAAATTGAAAATGCCCGAAAAATAATCGAACACCAGCAGAAGCAGCGTCGCCAGCATCAGCAGCAACAGCATCACCTCGGTGATCTGCGCACGCGTCCAGGACAAGGGCTTGTGCAATGCAAATGCAAGGATGGCAGGTGCAAACAACACGACGCCGAGCCCATCCCCCATCCACCAGAGCAGGGCGGTCAACACATACCGGTCCGGCGCAATCGCATGGACCGCCAGCAGGATCGTCGATCCGGCAAGCGCGCTCGACAAGGTGCTTAACACGCCGCCGTAAAAGGCCAGCCGGTAGACGTCGTGCACTTCGGAAAGACGATGATGGAAATTCGGAAGCCGCAGCAGCAGCCATGCGCCCAGCCACGCTTCCATGGTCGCCCCGGTCGCCATGCCGGCAACTGCGATCGGCGACAAACCCGTCGTCAGGTTGGAAAAAAAGGCACCGATGAAAATCGCGGGCAATACGCGGTAGCCGAACAGCAGTACCGCCGCCAGCGCGATGCCCGAAGAAGGCCAGAACAGGGTCACCGCGTGCCCGACCAGTGCAAACTTGAGGCCGAGCTGCGAAGCAGCGAAGTAGGCCAGCGCGAGCAGGCTTCCCCGCAGCCAATCACTTTTCATGGTAATCATGATACGCCCCGGTACGGATTGCTCAGTGCGGACCGCTTCAAGACGACCTCGCTCAGTTAGCCCTTCAACGCAATCAAGACCTCTTCCAGCATTTTCTTGGCATCGCCGAACAACATGCGATTGTTTTCCTTGTAGAACAGCGGATTGTCCACACCCGCGTAGCCGGTGGCCATGCTGCGCTTCATCATGATGGAGGTTTTGGCCTTCCAGACTTCCAGCACCGGCATGCCGGCAATGGGACTGCCGGGATCTTCCTGTGCGGCGGGATTCACGATGTCGTTGGCACCGATGACGATGGCTACATCGGTATCGGGGAAGTCGCCATTGAGTTCGTCCATCTCCATCACGATGTCGTAAGGCACCTTGGCCTCGGCCAGCAGCACGTTCATGTGGCCGGGCATGCGGCCGGCCACAGGATGGATGCCGAAGCGCACATTGACGCCTTTTTCGCGCAACCACCTCGTGATCTCATAGACCGTGTGCTGAGCCTGTGCCACGGCCATGCCGTAGCCCGGCACGATGATCACGTTCTTGGCCTCGCGCAGCAGTTCCGCCGTCTCCGCAGCGCTGATGGACACCACTTCGCCTGCAGGCTGCGAGTCACTACCGGCCTTTTTGGCCGGTTTACCGCCGCCGCTGCCGAATCCGCCAGCAATGACGCTGATGAAGTTGCGGTTCATAGCGCGACACATGATGTAGGAAAGAATGGCACCGCTGGATCCCACCAGCGCGCCGGTGACGATTAGCAGGTCGTTGTTCAGCATAAAGCCGGTTGCCGCCGCCGCCCAGCCCGAGTAGCTGTTCAGCATCGACACCACCACCGGCATGTCGGCGCCTCCGATGGCCATCACCATGTGAATGCCGAACAGCAACGCGATCACCGTCATCACGGTCAGACCGAGCATGCCTACGCTGACCGATTCAGCGTGCAGGAATTGCCAGCCGAATGCGATCACAATCAGTAGACCCAGCAGATTCATGAAGTGGCGCCCCGGCAGCAACAGCGGCTTGCCGCCGATCTTGCCAGCAAGTTTGCCAAAGGCAATGAGGGAGCCGGAGAAGGTCACGGCGCCTATCAGTATGCCCAGATAGATTTCGATCTCGTGTATCCCCTTTTCCGCGCTGGACAGATTCAGCGCCGCCAGCGGGTCGATGTAATTGGCAAAGCCCACCAGGCAGGCCGCGAGACCGACCAGGCTATGCATCAGCGCGACTAGTTCCGGCATCTGCGTCATTTGCACCTTGCGCGCGGCATAGAGCCCCACGCTGCCGCCCACCACCATTGCAGCGATTATCCAGGGGATGCCGGCCATCGAAACGCGCGGACCGAACACTGTCGCCAGCACGGCGATCGCCATGCCTATCATGCCGTACAAATTGCCGCGCCGCGAAGACTCGGGGTTGGACAGGCCGCCCAAGCTCAGGATGAAGAGAATGATCGCGCCGATATATGAAATCGTTGCCAGGCTTGCAGACATATTATTTATCCTTGTTTGCGGAACATCGACAACATGCGCCGGGTAACGGCGAAGCCGCCGAACATGTTGACCGCAGTAAGCGTAATGCCCGCCACCGCCAGCCAGCGTATCCATCCATCCGGGCGATCAAGCCCTTCCGTCAGCGGCGGCGCGATCTGCACCAACGCGCCGATCGCGATGATGCTGCTGATCGCGTTGGTGACGCTCATCAGCGGCGTATGCAAAGCCGGGGTGACATTCCACACCACCATGTAACCGACGAAGCAGGCAAGCACGAACACGGTGAAATGTCCCAGGAACGCCGCGGGTGCGTAAGCTCCGATAATCAGGAACAGCAGCGCGGCGATGCCGAACATAATTGCCGTCCGGGTTGCCGAGGCCGGAGCGCCTCCGCCACCATGGCCGTGCGCAGCGGGGGTTACGGCGGGCTTGGCTGCAGCCGGTTTGACTGCTGCTGTCGGCAGTTTCGGCGCAGGTGCGGGCCAGGTGACCACGCCATCCTTGATGACCGTCAGGCCGCGAATGGCGTCGTCTTCCATGTTGACGTTGATCATGCCGTCCTTGGTCTTGCACAGCTCTTCGGTCAGGCGGAACAGGTTGGTCGCGTACAACGAAGACGACTGTTTGGCCAAACGGCTGTTCAGATCGGTATAACCGACGATGGTCACGCCATGCTTCACTACGGCCTGGCCAGGTTCGGTCAGTTCGCAATTGCCGCCGCGCTCGGCCGCCATGTCGACGATGACGCTGCCCGGTTTCATGCTCTGTACCATCTCTGCGGTGATCAGCCTGGGCGCAGGCTTGCCCGGGATCAATGCGGTGGTGATGATGATGTCCACTTCCCGGGCTTGCCTGGCATACATCTCGCGCTGTGCCTGCTGGAAACCTTCGCTCATGACCTTGGCGTAGCCACCGCCACCGCCGCCTTCTTCTTCATACTCGACTTTCACGAATTCGCCACCCAGGGATTTGACCTGGTCGGCCACTTCGGCGCGAGTATCGTTGGCGCGCACGATGGCACCCAGACCGGCGGCGGTACCGATCGCCGCCAGGCCGGCCACACCTGCACCGGCGATGAAGACCTTGGCCGGCAGAACCTTGCCTGCAGCCGTTATCTGGCCGTTGAAGTAGCGGCCAAAGACATTTGCGGCCTCAATGACCGCGCGGTATCCTGCGACGCCGGCCTGCGAGGTCAGGGCATCCATCTTCTGGGCGCGGCTCAGCATGCGCGGCAGGCAGTCGATGGCCAGCACCGTCGCCTTCCTGGCGGCCAGGCGGGTCATCAATTCCGGGTTTTGCGCGGGCCAGACAAAGCCGATCAGGGTGCCTCCCTCGCGCATCAGGCCAACTTCCTCCGCAGTTGGTACGACAACCTTGAAAACGATGTCGGATGCGGCCCACAGATTGGAAGCACCAACGATGATTTCGGTGCCCGCAGCGCGGTAGGCATCGTCACTGAAATTCGCGGCATCCCCGGCACCGGATTCGATCGCCACCTTGAAACCCAGCTTGATCAGCTTCTCCGCGACTTCCGGAACTGTCGCAACGCGCTTCTCGCCTGCGGCTGTCTCGCGGGGAATTCCTATTACCAAGGCCATGTTGTCTTCCTCTGAACTGTAAATGCCATTCTGAAAAAATGCCCGGGTGACCGGGCGTGGATTTTCCATAACAAATTCCTCGCCGATTATATACGAGCTTAATAGTCAACTGCACGGCTTCGTTGACACATTCCTAGCATGCGGGCTGGGCACCTACCCCCGATAGTTCAGCGCATGGCGCATTAGCGCATCATCGCCCAAAGAAACGGGGCCTGGTTTCCCAGGCCCCGGTTGGTGCCATCCTGCCCGGAGTTACTTCGCGGGAGCAGGGGCCGGTGCGGCAGGGGCGCCAGTGCCGGACATTGATTTATCGTGTTTGCTGACGTCACAGGCGAACACACTTCCGGTCGCGGTAACACCGAACACCAACAGCATTGCAACAACGACATTTTTCATATGAACCCTCCTTTTCTCGTCCTCTGATTCTCGTCCTCTGAAACACGGTCCGGCATTTTCTGCCCGGACCTCCCTGAAACGACGCCCCCATCCTGCGCTTATTTGCCTGCGACCGTCAAGAAGGTGAGCTTGTTGACACCGGCTCTCTGCGCGATCGCCATGACCTGCGCCACGCGTCCGTAATTCACCGCTTCGTCGGCCTGTATCTGCAACTGGAAGCGGGGATCGGCGCCACGACTTCTCAACATATCGGCCAGCCCGGCGTCCGAGAACTGCGTGGATTCAAGGGATACAACACCGTGCGCGTCTATGGCCAGGCTGACTTTCTGCAACCTGTCGTCATGCGCCACCGACTCGGTTTTGGGCAAGCTGATCTTGAGCGCCTGCGGTGCCAGCAGCGGCGCCGTGACGATGAACACCACCAGCAGCACCAGCATCACGTCCACCAGCGGCGTGACGTTGATCTCGCTCATCATGTTGTCGTCCTGCGAAGAATTGCCGAAGGCCATATGGATACCTCAGAGCTTGTAATCGTGCTTCTGCGCCAGGCGCAGGAAGTCGTGTGCAAAGTTTTCCAGATCGGTCACATGCACTTTCAGCCGACGCAGGAAGAAATTGTAGGCCAGCACGGCGGGCAGGGCCGTGGCAATGCCGATCGCGGTTGCGATCAGGGCTTCGCCGATGGGGCCCGCGACCACGTCCAGCGAAGCCGATCCGCTCCTGCCTATGTCCTGCAGGGCATGCATGATGCCCCACACCGTGCCAAACAACCCGATGAAAGGTGCGGTGGAACCGATGGTCGCCAACTCCGCCAGACCTCGCTCGTGAAAGCGCTGCAGGTTCTGCAACTGCTGGCGCAGCACGCGTTCCAGCACATCGTGCGGTGCGCCCTGGTGCTTCAGGTCATGTTGTGCTTCGTTCATGGATTTCAATTCCGCAAATCCGGCCTGCGCCAGGCGCGCGATGTCGCCCCGGCTGTCCTGCGTGACTTTCCCCGCATCGCCCCATTCGCGCACCGCCCAAAACCTGTCGTTGAAGGCGCGGTCGTGGTTCTTCGTCTGCCACTGCCGCCACAACTTGAGCAATGCAATCGACCAGGTCATGACCGACAGGATGACGAGCAACGACAGCGTCGCGGAGACGATGGGGGAATTGACGGAAAACAGATTATTCATCCTGCATTGTCCTCTAAGGAAAATTTGATGGGAACCAGAAAGCGTTGCGTGACAGGCTGACCCAGGCGACGCGCAGGCGTGAAACGCCAGGTCTTGACCGTCTGTATTGCCGCATGATCGAGAATTTCGTAGCCGCTGCTCTGGTGCAATTGCACATCTCCCGCGGAACCTTCGGCCAGCACCTCGACATCCAGCACCACCTTGCCGTGATAGCCCATGCGGCGCGCCACCAGCGGATAAGGCGGGCGTGGATTGTTCAGGTAAGCGGCCCTGTAATCCGGCTCGGCATCCGGCAGTACCGGAAAAGCCGGCGCTGTCTTTTGCTGCGCGGAAGGCGCTGGCGTGACGCTCTGCTGTTGAGAATGCACTTCTTCAGCAGCATCCTTCTGCGTCGGCAAGGTTTCCTCCTTGATTACGGGCGGCACCAACGGAACAGGAACAGCCTCGGGTTTGCGCTCGTGATGCCTTGGTTTGGGCTGGGGGACGACGCTTGCCTGCTGCATCTGCATATTGGCAAAAGAGACCGACATTTCGCTGACCAGCACGGCAGGTGATGTCGGCTGCATCCTGTAGGTTGCGAATACGGCAGCATGCAGCAAGACAACCAATCCAACCACGATAGACCGCTCGTGCAATGGCGTCCGCTCCGGCAGGGACGGGAAGGAATACTGCGTAGCCATGAAAGACTTCAGCGAATTGAATGTCTCGCATCGTACCAGTGCCCATGCCGGATAGCCAATCAGGTGCGATCCGGCACGAGAGCATTACCCCATCCGCTATAATCCACGCATGTCTTCCATCCAGTTACTCCCCGACCTGCTCATCAACCAGATCGCCGCCGGCGAGGTGATCGAACGCCCTGCTTCAGCCCTGAAGGAGTTGCTGGAGAACAGCCTGGATGCGGGTGCGACGGAGATTGCCGTGCAACTGGAAGGCGGCGGGATCAAACTGCTGCGCGTGCGCGACAATGGCGGCGGCATTTCGGCAGAGCAGCTTCCGCTGGCGCTGATGCGCCACGCCACCAGCAAGATCGCATCGCTGGACGACCTGCAACGCGTCACCAGCATGGGCTTCCGCGGCGAGGCGCTGGCCAGCATGGCTGCGGTGGCGCAGGTCACGCTGACCAGTCGCAACGCCGATGCCGCCCATGCCTGGAAGATCGATGCCGCCGATGGCACGCAAAGCGCTGCCGCGCCCGCCGCTCACGCCCACGGCACCAGCGTCGAGCTGCGCGAGCTGTATTTCAATACGCCTGCGCGACGCAAGTTCCTGAAGAGCGAAAGCACCGAATTTGCCTGGTGCGAAGAAACCCTCAAGCGCATCGCACTGTCGCAGCCCGAAGTCGCATTTTCGTTGCAGCACAATCGCCGCATGGCTTGGCAACTGCCTGCACAGAACATGCAGCAGCGCATCACCTCCATCCTCGGCGCCGAGTTTGGCCTGCATGCAGTCAATGTCGAGCGGCAGGTGGCGAACCTGCACTTGCACGGTATCGCTGCCCTGCCCGCCTATTCCCGCTCCACGCGCGACGAACAGTATTTCTTTGTCAATGGTCGCGTCGTACGCGACAAGGTGCTGATGCACGCAGTGCGCCAGGCCTACCAGGACATCCTGCACCACCAACGCCACCCCGCTTTCGTGCTGTTCCTCGACCTGCCGCCGGAACAGGTGGACGTGAACGTGCACCCGGCCAAAAGTGAAGTGCGTTTCCGCGAAAGCCAGGGCATCCATCAGTTCATGTTCCATGCCTTGCAGGATGCGCTGGGTGCGACGATGAAGGAAGCCGCTCCCCAGCCCTTTCCCGCTGCGGGAGAGGGCTGGGGAGCGGGATCGAAAAAGACATTCGCTCCCATCCAGCAGCAACGCATCCCCTTTAGCACCGCCCAGCCGCAAGCCGCCTACAAACTCCGGGAAGAATCTGCCACCGTCCGCGAACAGGAAACGAACGCCGCAGGATGGGTTGAGCGTAGCGATCCACATCAATCTTCATCACAAGAAAATGATGGGGATCGCTACGCTCAACCCATCCTGCAAGAAACCGAACACCCACTCGGTTTCGCCCTGGGCCAGCTCTCCGGCATTTACATCCTCGCCCAGAACCAGCAAGGCCTGATCGTGGTAGACATGCATGCCGCGCACGAACGCATCGTTTATGAACGACTGAAGTCAGCCTTCGACCAGCAGCAGATGCCGACACAACCGCTGCTGATACCGGTCACCTTCGCCGCCGAAGCCCTGGACATTGCCACCGTCGAGGAAGAGCAGGAAGCGCTGAATCAACTGGGTTTCGACATCGCCCCCATCTCCACCAACACGCTGGCCGTGCGCGGCATGCCGGCCATGCTCAAGCAAGCCCACGCCGAGACCGCCGCGCGTGAGGTGCTGCACGAACTGCGCGATTTCGGCGCCAGCCGCGCACTTACCGAACGCCGCAACGAACTGCTCGCCACCCTCGCCTGCCATTCCGCCGTGCGCGCCAACCAGCAGCTCAGCATCCCCGAAATGAACGCCATCCTGCGCGAAATGGAACAGACCGAGCGCGCCGACCAGTGCAATCACGGACGACCGACCTGGTTCCAGGTGACGCTGGCGGAGCTGGACGCGATGTTCATGCGCGGCCACTGATGCCATCCGTCTTCCGCATCGCCTTCGCATCCTTCATCGGCACCGCCATCGAGTTCGATAAATACATCTACGGCCTCGCCGTGGCGATGGTGATCGGCCCGGTATTCTTTCCCGACAGCGATCCGACGGTGCAGGCGCTGAATGCTTTCCTCACCTTCGGCATCGCCTTCATCGCCCGTCCGTTCGGCGCCCTTCTGTTCGGCCATTTCGGCGACCGCATCGGGCGCAAGACGACACTGGTCGCGTCGCTGCTGGTGATGGGACTCTCCACCACGCTGATCGGTGTGCTGCCGAGCTATGAAGCTGTCGGCTGGCTCGCGCCGGCGCTGCTGTGCCTGCTGCGCTTCGGACAGGGCATAGGCCTTGGAGGCGAATGGGGCGGTGCGGCCCTGCTGGCTGCGGAATACGCGCCCGCAGGAAAACGCGGCTGGTTCGGCATGTTTCCTCAGCTCGGGCCTTCTGCGGGTTTCCTGTTTGCGGTGGGCAGCTTCCTGTTGCTGGCGCATACGCTCGACGACGCCCAGTTCCGTGCCTGGGGCTGGCGCATTTCGTTCCTGGCCAGCACGGTGCTGGTCGTCATCGGGCTTTATGTGCGCTTGAAGCTGGAAGAGACGCCGGTGTTCGCGAAGGCGTTGCGGTCGCACCAGCAGGTCAGGCTGCCATTGTCGGAGTTGTTCGCCCACCACACCAAACCGCTGATCCTCGGCGCCTTGACCATGGTGGTGTGCTATGCGCTGTTCTATATCGCCACGGTGTTCTCCTTGAGCTACGGCGTCACCACGCTGCACATCCCGCGCCCGCAGTTTCTCGAAATGCTGTGCGTGGCTGTAATTTTCATGGCGGCTGCCACGCCGCTGTCGGCTTGGGCGGGTGATCGTTATGGACGCCGCCCGGTGCTGCTGGTCGCGGGTATCGCGGCACTGCTTTCCGGCTTCCTGATGGCGCCCATGCTGGGCAGCGGATCGCCGATATTGATCACCGCGTTCCTGAGCCTCGAATTGTTCCTCATGGGCGCAACCTTCGCACCGATGGGCGCGCTGCTGCCGGAACTGTTCCCGACAGCGGTGCGCTATACCGGCGCGGGCGCTGCCTACAACCTAGGAGGCATCATCGGCGCCTCGCTGGCGCCCTACCTCTCGCAGCAATTGGTGCTGCACGGCGGGCTCGCCTGGGTCGGCGGCTATATCTCTGTCGCGGCGGCAATCAGCGTATTGGCGGCATACACGCTGTATGAGACACGCGATCAGGACCTGGCATGAGCTCTTTCCCTCCCGCCATCTTCCTGATGGGCCCGACTGCCAGCGGAAAAACCAGCATCGCCGTGGATCTGGTGCAACACCTGCCGGTGGAACTCATCAGCGTCGATTCGGCTCTGGTATTTCGCGACATGGATATCGGCACCGCAAAGCCGGATGCCGCCACGCTTGCCCGCGCTCCGCACCACCTGATCGACATCATCGCCCCGACCGGGGCGTATTCCGCTGCCGCCTTCCGCCATGATGCGCTTCGGCTGATGGCGGATATCACGGCGCGCGGGAAAATTCCGCTCCTGGTCGGCGGCACCATGCTGTACTTCAAGGCGCTGCGCGAAGGCCTGAGCCCGTTGCCGCAAGCCGATGCCGCGCTGCGCGCCGAACTGGATGCCGAGATCGCGCGGCACGGCATCGAACGTCTGCACGCAAAGCTGGCCGAGGTCGATGCTGAAACCGCCGCGCGCCTGCATGCCACCGACACGCAGCGCATCCAGCGCGCGCTGGAGATATACCGGCTCAGCGGCCAGCCAATGTCGGTACTGATCAGACAGCAGGAGCAAAATCCCTTGCCCTACCGCATCGTGCCTGTCGCGCTCCTCCCTTCCGAGCGCGCAGCACTGCACCAGCGCATCGCAACGCGCTTCGCAGAGATGCTGAAACTGGGCCTGGTGGACGAATTGCGCCGGCTGCGCCAGAAATATCGGCTGCACCGCGACATGACTTCGATGCGCTGTGTCGGTTACCGCCAGGCTTGGGAATACATGGAAGGTGAAATCACGGAAGCTGAAGTGAGGGAAAAAGGCATTGCCGCCACGCGGCAACTGGCAAAACGCCAGCTTACCTGGCTGCGCTCCACGCCGGACATCGTCGAGCTGGATTGTCTCGCCCCCAATGTGGCGCAGATGGTCCTCGACAGGATAGCCGGCAGCATTCGAGACATTAAATGACTGCCGTTCCACATGACTTCCCTGCGCACCCTGTTCATTGCGGGAGGTGATTTTCTATTGCCAGGCTGCGGAGGGTCCGAAGCGATATCAGTCGGCGCATGCCCGAACAGAATAGCGCGAAGGAGTCGCAGTGTTTGCGCAGGCTCAATTGCACTATGATGGGCGTTCGATCCACTCCGGAGAACCGCCATGAACACCATCAATTTCAAACGCCTGATCAACGACACCCTGGATCATACCGTCGAACGCGCCACCAAGGCGCTTGCGGCCGAAGGCTTCGGCATACTCACCCGCATCGACATGCACAGCAAGATCAAGGAGAAGACCGGCAAGGATGTCATCCCCACCGTGATCCTCGGCGCCTGCAATCCGAACCTAGCCTATGAGGCCTACAGCGCGAACAGCGATGTGGCGAGCCTGCTGCCCTGCAATGCGGTGATCCGCGAGGTCGCGCCGGGCAGGATGTCGGTCGAATTCATCAAACCCACCAGCATGATGAAGGTGCTGGGCGACGCCAGGCTGACCGCATTGGCCGCCGAAGCGGATGTCAGGATCGAAAGGGCGCTGTCAAACGCCTGAAAGATTCCTGAAAGAAGCCTGTAAATCGCCCTGGCGTATAATGCGCGCCATTTCCACATTTTGCAGACCTCCAATCCATGAAGATCGCCATCGCCGGTACCGGTTACGTAGGCCTTTCCAACGCCATTCTGCTTGCCCAGCACAACGAAGTCGTGGCCATCGACATCGTTCCGGAAAAGGTGGAAATGCTCAACCGCAAGCAGTCGCCCATCGAAGATGTGGAAATCGAGGATTACCTGACGCACAAGCAGCTCAATTTCAAGGCCACGTTGGACAAGCGCGAGGCCTACACCGGTGCGGATTACGTGATCATCGCCACGCCCACCGATTACGATCCAGAGACCAACTACTTCAATACCCGGTCCATCGAGGCGGTAATCGCGGACGTGCAGAACTTCAATCCGCAGGCAGTGATGATCATCAAGTCCACTATTCCGGTCGGCTACACTGCCAAGCTCCGGCAACAAATGAACTGCAACAACCTGATCTTCTCGCCCGAATTCCTGCGCGAAGGCAAAGCGCTGTACGACAACCTGCACCCCTCGCGCATTGTGGTTGGCGAGCGCTCAAAGCGCGCCGAGGTCTTCGCGAATC
This sequence comes from uncultured Pseudomonadota bacterium, assembly GCA_963725375.1. Classification (GTDB taxonomy): domain Bacteria; phylum Pseudomonadota; class Gammaproteobacteria; order Burkholderiales; family Gallionellaceae; genus Sideroxyarcus. The sequence goes on from CAVRYQ010000009.1 coordinate 14,804, forward strand.
TGCTCAAGCAAGGCGCGATCAAGCAGGATATCCCGACGCTGTTTACCGATGCGACCGAGGCCGAGGCGATCAAGCTCTTCGCCAATACCTATCTCGCAATGCGCGTGGCCTATTTCAACGAACTCGACACCTATGCCGCCACGCACGGGCTGGATACCAAACAGATCATTCAGGGGGTGAGCCTCGATCCGCGCATCGGAGACCACTACAACAACCCCTCGTTCGGTTATGGCGGCTACTGCCTGCCGAAGGACACGCGGCAGCTTCTGGCCAATTATCAGGACGTCCCGCAAAATCTGATCCACGCCATCGTCGAGTCCAACACGACGCGCAAGGATTTCATTGCGGAAAGCATCATCAAGCGTAATCCAAAGGTCGTCGGCATACACCGCCTGGTCATGAAGAGCGGCTCCGACAACTTCCGATCTTCCAGCATCCAGGGCATCATGAAACGCATCAAGGCCAAGGGCATCGAGGTCATCGTTTATGAACCCGCGCTCAGGGAGCCGGAGTTCTTCCGCTCCAGAGTGGTGAATGACCTGGCTCAATTCAAAAGGGAATCCGACATCATCGTCGCTAACCGCATCACGGATGACATACTGGATGTGGTGGACAAGGTCTACAGCCGGGATCTGTTCGGCAAGGATTAGGGCCGGTATGCGACCGGTTTCAGGTGTGGCGTTGCGGGTTCCGTCCGGATCAGTGCGGCTTGCTCAGGTCGCACAGGATGCCGGCTTCCTCGCCGACGATGAGCATCGCCTGTTCCGCGCTCGTGCGCAGCAACTCACCGATATCCTTGTAATCGTCCGGCAGCGCGGCATCGTCCCATCCGTTGGCCGAATGGCGCGCCAGATTGACTGCCAGCACGACATTCTTCACCCTGATCTTCTGCGCGTTTGCGTCGTCCATCAATGACATCAGCAATCCCGGCAATTCCCATTGCGTGACGAGTTTCCTCTGCAGATCGCCCAGTGCAAACCCGAACACCTGCTCCTGGGCCGTCCGGCTGCGCAAGGTCTTGTCCTGCTGTTGCATGGTGCGCACCTTCAGCATGTCCTGCGGCGCAAAACACCACATCAGCATTTCGGCCAGGTCGTGCAGCAACGCCGCGATGCGCACCTCCTCGTAATGCAGGTCGTTCAGCCGCAACGCCCAGTCGTAGGCATATGCCGAAGCGCGGTGCGCACGGTGTATCCCGTGCAGCAGATGAATGAGCGCGTCCATCTGCCCAGTGAGCACGTCCTGCACGGTAGGCCGGGCCGGGATCTTGTTGAAGAAGGCTTCGACGCCGAGCATGATCAGCGCCTGTTCGACCTGCATGACTTCGCTGGTCTGGCTGCGGCGTTTATGTTGCTGGAGGTAGCGCAACAGCTTGACCGTCAGGATCGGATCGACCGCGATCACCTGGGCGACGGCACGCGCACTCAAGCTGTTCTGGTCCTGATGGAGAGATTCGAGATCGCGCGCGGTCTGCTTGAGTACGGGAAGATCCGCCCTGGTCAGGAAATCGACCCAGCCGTCCAACCCCGTCACATTCTGCTGTTGCATGCTCGCCTCCAAATTCCCGATACGCAGAACTTTACGGCATTATTGTAGTATTCTTTAGCAGTTTCGGCTTTGCACCGCCAGCGTACCGCTGCGCCCTTCGACGACTCCCGGCTTCACTTCGCAGCGGGGCAGATCTGCGACCTTGAATCCCCGCAGATATTGCTGCATGGATACCAGTTCGTAGCCCTGCTCCGTCCAGCCTTGCAGCAGCTGTTCGAAGATCGGCATCCATTTCTGCCCTTCCAGCTCGGCATGCAGGGTGTATACGTGCCCGGTTTCGGATTGCTTGCCCGTGATATCCAGCAAATGCTGCGCGACGTTCTCCGCAGTGATGCCGTCGCGGCCGATGAGTTCATCCAGTGTAGGCAGCGTGGTGGGCAACTGCGGGCAGGCGATGATCTCGGCGTCCCAGGTTGGCATGAAAGGCCGCGTGCCGCGCGTATCGGAACTGTACTCGAAGCCCAGATGCTGCGTCTGCCGCAGCCCGTGCCGATTGGTCTGCCATCCCGCGGCCGCATGCGCCCGCGGGGCAACGCCGAATATCCCGGTGTAGCGGTCCACCGCGCGCTGCATCTCGCGTCGGGTCCAGGCTTCACCCTTGTTTGCCACATGATCCTGCCAGAGGATATGGTCGTAACAATGGATACCGACTTCGAATCCCGCATCGCGCACGTTGCGCATGATGTCCGCGCAATGGCGCCCGATGTCCGGCCCGGGCAGCAACGTGCCATACATCAGGGTCTTGAAGCCATAATGCTCCACGACCGAGGTGCGCGACACTTTTTTCATGAAGCCGGGACGGAAAACACGCTTGATGGCACGTCCGGTGTGGTCCGGTCCCAGGGAGAAGAAAAAACTGGCTTGCGCGTTGCGGCGCTGCAACGTCTCGACCAGGCGCGGCACACCTTCACGCGTACCGCGATAAGTGTCTACATCGATCTTGAGGGCGATTTGTTTCATTTGAGGATTCTGGATTCCGGATCCGGGACTTGGTTTGGTTTCCCCCAATTCCCAAATTCCGGTTCCTGATTTCTGTTTAATCAACCAACCCGCGCGCTTCGGCAATCTGGCTGCGGTATGCATCGAAGATTTTGCGCAGGGTGTCGGCCATGGTGGTGGTCGGCTTCCAGCCCAGCTCTTCGCAGGTATTGGTGATCTTGGGCACGCGGTTCTGCACGTCCTGGTAGCCTTTGCCGTAATAGGCGGCGGAAGTCGTCTCGACGATATTCACCTTGGCGGCGGAATCGCGATATTCCGGATATTCCCTGGCCAGCTTCAGCATCATGTCGGCCAGGTCGCGGATGGCAAAGTTGTTGGTCGGGTTGCCGATGTTGTAGATCTTGCCGGTCGCGATGCCATCCTTGTTGTCGATGATCTTCATCAGCGCATCGATGCCGTCGTCGATGTAGGTGAAAGCGCGTTTCTGGTGGCCGCCGTCGACCAGGCTGATGTTGTTGCCGCGAATGATGTGGCCCAGGAACTGGGTCACCACGCGCGAGCTGCCTTCCTTGGGGGTATTGATCGAATCCAGCCCGGCGCCGATCCAGTTGAACGGACGGAACAGGGTGAAGTTCAGGTTGTCCTGCATGCCGTAACCCCAGATCACGCGGTCCATGAGCTGCTTGGAGTTGGAGTAGATCCAGCGCGGCTTGTTGATCGGGCCGCAGATCAGCTCGGAATTTTCCGGGTCGAATTCCTCGTCATGGCACATGCCGTAGACTTCCGACGTCGAGGGAACACCAGGTGCTTGTTGTACTTCACGCACGCACGCACGATAGGCAGGTTAGCCTCGAAATCCAGCTCGAACACGCGCAGCGGCTGCTTGACATAGGTGGCCGGCGTGGCGATCGCCACCAGCGGCAGGATCACGTCGCATTTCTTGACGTGGTACTCGACCCATTCCTTGTTGATGGTGATGTCGCCCTCGAAGAAATGAAAACGCGGCTTGCCGATCAGGTCGGTGATGCGGTCGGTGCTCATGTCCATGCCGTAGACTTCCCAGTCGGTCGTGGCCAGGATGCGGTTGGACAGATGGTGACCGATGAAACCATTCACCCCGAGGATCAGGACTTTTTTCATTTCTATTTCCTCAACAATTGAATTCAAATTTTTCCGTGCCGTACTTTGCCGCAAATTCTGCGGCGCTCATTTCGATACCATCCAGTTCGAAGCGCACCACGCGCAACATCCCGTCCCCGCAAATGGCAAATGCCTTGCCTTCCCTGACATAGAAAGCGGGTGCAATTCGCCTGCCACAGCGCCTTTGCTCACCAGCGTCTGCAGGATGCGCATCGGCTTGCCCATGATTTGCGTCATCGCGCCCGGGTAGGGCGGTGCCACTGCGCGCACCAGATTGTGTATCTCGATCGCCGATTGCGACCAGTCGATGATGCCATCTTCCGCCTTGCGCCCGCCAAAGTACGGCGCCTTTGCTCAAATCCTGCTTCTCCGGCCTGGCTTTTCCTGCAAGCAACGCCGGCAGTACCCCGTTCAGCGCCATTTCCGCCGCCACGGTCACTTTCTGGAACACCTGCAGCGCCGTGTCGTCGGGCAGGATCGGCACTGCCTGCTGCGCGACGATGTCGCCGTTGTCGGGCTTCTCGGTCATATAGTGCAGCGTGCGCCGGTTTCCGTTTCGCCGCGGATTATCGCCCAATTCACCGGCACACGCCCGCGATATTTGGGCAGCAGGGAGCCGTGCATGTTCAGTGCGCCGTGCCTGGGAATGGCCAGCAGCGGCGCTTTCAGCATTTCGCGATAATAGAAGGAAAAGAAGAAATCGGGCTGCAGGGCGCTTATCTGCTCGACGATTTCCGGCAGGTTCGGATTGTCCGGAGTGATGACCGGAATATCATGCAGTGCGGCCAGCTTCTGCACACTCTCGAACCAGATGGACTCTTTCGGATTGTCGCGGTGCGTCACCACCAGCACCACATTCACGCCATGCGCCAGCAGGACGTTCAAACAACGGACGCCGACATTGTGATATGCAAACACAACCGCCCTGCTCATCGCATGCTTCCTGAAAACGAATTATTGATGTCCGACTCGTCATGCCCGCACCCAGGCTGCGCCCACTGTGGCATGACGGCTAACCCCTCATTGTGGCAAGCGAAGACGACTGCGGGGCGGGGATTGGGGATCGAGGATCGAGCAATCTCCACCGTTCCATTTTCAATTCGTTCGCCGTTGCTCAATCCTCGCTCCTGTTTTCAAGCACCGCCTCAACCAGATAACGCGGACGGTGCCGCACTTGCTGGTAGATGCGCCCGATGTATTCGCCCAGCAGACCGATGCCGAACAACGCGATGCCGATCAGGAAGAACGATCAGTGCAAACAGGGTGAACAGGCCTTCCGCTTCAGGACCTATGATCAGGCGGCGCAACACCAGGAATCACGAAGAACAGTGCGGAAAGCAGCGAGATCAGCATGCCCAGCATGGAAAACATCTGCAGCGGCACCAGCGAAAAGCTGGTCATCAGGTCGAAATTGAGACGAATCAGGCTGTACATCGAATACTTGGATTCTCCCGCCACGCGTTCCTCATGTCCCACTACCACCTCGGCCGGATTGCGCGCAAAGCTGTAGGCCAGCGCCGGGATGAAGGTGTTCACCTCCTTGCAACTGTTGATCGCGTCGATGATGTCTGCGATCATAAGCGCGGAACATGCAGCCCTGGTCGGTCATCTTGATGCGGGTGATGTGTTCGCGCAGCCCGTTCATCGCGCGCGAGGCGACATGCCGCCACAGGCTGTCGTTGCGCTGGCGGCGGATCGAACCGACATAATCGTGCCCTTCGTCCATCTTCGCCAGCAGCAGGTGCGTGTCTTCCGGCGGATTCTGCAGATCGGCATCCAGCGTCACGACGCGCTGCCCGCGGCAGTGCTCGAAGCCCGCCATGATCGCCATGTGCTGGCCGAAGTTGCCGTTGAACAGCATCACCCGCGTCACATCGGGCCGTTTCTGGAACTGTTCGCGCAAAATCGCGGCGGAACGGTCACGGCTGCCATCGTTGACAAACAGGATCTCGTACGCGATGCCAAGCTGGTCCAGTGCAGGGTAGAGGCGGTCGAACAGGGCCTGCAGGCCCTGCTCTTCGTTATAGACAGGAATGACGACGGAAAGTTGGGGTGTGCTCATAGGGGCGGCATTTTACCGCAGAGGGGCGAGATAGCGAAATTCGCTAACTTGCCAGCACTTCCCGCACCGCCGACACGACGCGCTCCACATCTGCTTCGCTCATCTTCCAGAACATTGGCAAACTCACAATGTTTTTCCCGACACTCTCTGCAACGGGGAACATGCCTTCCCTGAAGCCGCGCTCGCGATACATCCTGAACAGGTGAATCGGCGGGTAATGCACGCCGCAGCCGATGTTGCGGGCTTTCATCCTTTCCATGAATTCCGCGCGCACAACGCCTTGCGGCAGGACGATCTGGAACATGTGCCAGTTGGTATTTTCGAAATTCTGGATTGGCAGCTGCACGCCGGTCTGTTTCCCGAAATCCGCGCCGAAGGTCGCGAAGTAATGTCTCGCCAGCGCATGGCGGCGCGCGGTGATCGCTTCCAGTTGCGGCAACTGGTTCAGGCCGATCGCCGCAGCGACGTCCGTCATGTTGAACTTGCCGCCCAGCACATCCACGTCCATGCCGTCAAAACCCGTGCGCGTGACGCCCTGCAGTCGATACTTCTCGGCGAGACGCGCTTCGTCTTCGTTGTTCAACACCAGGCAACCGCCCTCGGTGGTCGTCAGGTTCTTGTTGGCCTGGAAACTGAAGGAGACGAAATCACCGAAACTGCCGATGCGTTTTCCTTTCCACAAGGAACCGATGGCCTGCGCCGCATCTTCCACCACGCGCAGTTTGTGACGTCGAGCGATGTCGTACAGCCTGTCCCGATCCACCGGCAACCCGGAAAGGTCGACTGGAATGATTGCCTTGGTGCGCGGGGTGATGGCGGCCTCGACCTGGTCCAGGTCAATGTTGCGCGTGACCGGATCGATGTCCGCGAACACGGGCGTGGCACCGGTTTCGATGATGACATTGGACGTTGCCACCCAGGATATCGGCGTGGTGATGACCTCGTCGCCCGCCCCGATGCCCGCAATGCGCAAGGCGATCTCCATCGTGCAAGTGCCCGAATTGAAGGTGCGCACCGGACGCCCGCCGAAATAAACGGAAAGCTGCTTCTCGAATTCCGCAACCCTGGGGCCGCTGGTGATCCAGCCAGAACGCAGCACGTCGCCGACGGCGGCGATGGCGGCTTCGTCGATATAGGGTTTGGTAAAGGGTAAAAATTCGGACATGCTCACGCTCTCGAAATAATGATGACGCCCAGGATAATCACGCCCATGCCGGCCAGCTTGGTCGGGTTGAAAGGCTCGCCCAGCAGATACCAGGCCGCCACGGCATTCACCACATAAGCCATGGACAGCATGGGAAACGCGATGCTGACCGGCACGCGCGACAGCGCGAGTATCCATACCACCACACTGATGCCATAGCAGAACAGGGCCGTGATGATGTGCCATTCGGTGGCCAGTTTCCAGCCGATGGGCAGGATGTTTGCCGCGCTGAACTCGAAATGACCGACCGCATTGGTGCCTGCCTTCATCAGGATCTGTGCGGCCGCATTCAGCATCACGCCGGTAAATATCAGGGCGAAGCTGACCAGGTTCATGGCTTGCTCACCACAACATATTGTTCGTCACGATAAATCTCTTTCATTGCCATTCCTTGCTCTTGAAGAAGATGAAGCAACGGCGTCGGCACAATTGCATAGGCTTCGGCTTGCGTACCCCAGCGCCCGGCCAGCAACTCGACCGATGGTATCCAGCGTTCCGGTTCCCTCTCGATGCCGAATGCCATCTCGTCCTGGAAATCAACCAGGATGAACGTCCGCTTGAGGTAGAACGGCAAGGTCTGCTCGTAGCAGAACACCGAATAGAACGGCACATCCGGCTTGACCAGCGGCCTGATCGCATCGGCGAGGATGTAACTGGAACGCTCCGGTGCGATCGCATTGTAACCCGAGGTTGCCAGCTGCGAGACAACGAGCGAGGAAAATGCCAGCACGATGACCGCCACCATCTTGTTTTCGCGGCGCAGCAACCACAACGCCGCCACCGTGCCCGGCGAGCCAGAGCGCCGCGGCAAGCAGCAGCCATACCGAATAGTCGCCGTACATCTGCTGCTGCAACGGCGTATCCGCGGACGTCCTG
>CAVRYQ010000010.1:0-8360 GCA_963725375.1 uncultured Pseudomonadota bacterium
TTATGTAACATTACTGGTTTCGCATTACGTATTGCTATTACCTCAGGAATGAAAACGTTCGCCTGCAAGGCAGTGCAAAGCAGTCTTCCTCCGAACTGGTTGAAGTGATAAAGATGCTGTGGGGCAGCCCCTTCGTCAAATTCTGACCATTCCGGCCCCGGACATCCGGAAGAAGGTTGCAAGTAGAACCAACGGCGCGCGGCAAGCAAGATGCCCGAGGCACATGGACACCATGTTCGGGGATGGCTTTGTTTTTCGTTCATCGACCGCCACCCGGACTGTGAGTCGCTCAGGAATTTTGCGCCCGTTCCGGCAGATGCTTTGGAAACCCGGAGTCAGGCTCGCTTGAACGCGGCGTTTGAAGCATCCGGAAACCGGCTCCAGCGACAAAACATGATCGTTTCATATTGATATGAGCCCTATGACAAAAGCAAACGGAATCGCCGTCATCACGCTGTTTGCCGTATGCATTTCGATCGCACGCGCAGACCAGACTGCATCTGTGTTGCCCAATACCCAGACGGATCTGCCCATATTCAAACTCGGCGGGTTCGGCACTCTGGGTTTATCCCATTCCAGCCAGGACCTGGGAGACTATGTGGTGGACGGTTCCTTGCCCAGCGGGCCGGGTCGCAGCAGTGACTGGTCGACAACTAATAACAGCGGAATCGCCGCGCACCTGAACGCCGATTTCAGCCCTAAAATTTCAGCCTTGCTGCAAATCGATTCGGAGTATCACGCCGATGGTACTTACCAGCCGGAGGTCGAATGGTTCAGCGTGAAATATGCCTTCACTCCGAATTTCTATTTACGCGCCGGACGTATCGCCCTGCCGACCTTCATGGATTCCGAAAATCGGGATGTCGGCTACAGCTATACCTGGGTCACTCCCCCTGTCGACCTTTATCATCAACTTTCCATCCCGAGCAGTGACGGACTGGACGCAATGTACCGCAGCGAAATCGGCGATGCGGTAAATACCGTGAAGGCCATTTTCGGCCGCAATACATTTGACAGGCCAAACAGCGTGACGACGTCAAGGGATATGTGGGGGATTTTCGATACCATCGAATATGGCCAGACCACATTTCATGCCGGCTACCAGCAGCGCACATCTTCTGTCCAGTATGTCTCTACGGGAGTAAACGGCGCATGGATCCAGAACAGTGACATTTCGCTGGGAGTGAGTTACGACCCGGGCGACTGGTTCGCGATGTCCGAATGGATACAGCGTCGTGCAAATTACGTGTCCAGCGCCATGTACGTCAGCGCCGGCTATCGTATCAGGCGATTTACGCCGTATGTCACGTACAGCCAGAATAGCCCCGGTTCGTTTGTCCAGCCGTCCCCGCCACCGACCACGGTCGCGATCCAACTGGCCAGCCGCGCGCAAAGCACCGACAGTCTGGGTGTGCGCTGGGATTTCATGAGGAATTACGATCTCAAGCTTCAGTATGATCGCGTCACGCTTGGCGACCAATCAAATGGTTACCTCATCAACGTGCCGCCCAACGTCGTTCTCTATGGCACAACGTTTCACGTGATTTCAGCAGTTGTCGACTTCGTGTTCTAGACGCCAGATACTGTATGAGATCACCGATGACATTGCGCAATAGTTTGAAATTCCTACTGCTCATCCTGTCCTCGCTTGCCGTCCATGCGTACGCCGAAGTCGTCGTCGTCGTTTCCGCCAGGAACCCGGTCACCAGTTTGAACGCCGAACAGACCGCGAAGATATTCCTGGGCAAGGTCGTTACATTTCCCGACCAGCGCACCGCCATTCCCATCGATCAGCCTGAAGGGAGCGCCATCAGGGATGAGTTCTATGCCAAGGTCGCGCACAAGAATTCCTCGCAGCTCACGGCATACTGGGCCAAGATAATCTTTACCGGAGATGGTCGGCCACCGCAGCTCATAACGGGCGATGTGGCCGTCCGCAAGGCCATTGCCGGCAATCCCAACGCGATCGGATACATCGACAGGAGCGCCGTGAACCACAGCGTCAGGATCGTCCTGAAACCCTGAGGCAGCTCGACCATGAAAATGAACCGATTCCGCAACTATCCATTGAAGCTGAAGCTACTGCTGGTGCCTTCCATTTCAGTGGCCAGCTTCGCCGCATACCTGATCTACTCTTCGCTCGTGCTGTCCGGAGGAAACGATCTCCTCAAGAAGATTCGCGATGCCGAGTTTCCCATCCTGAATGCGGCCGGAGAGAACCTCAAGGGTTTCGATGGCGTGGTGGAATCTCTGAATGCTGCCGCGGCGACGGGAGAAGTAGACTACCTCGAAGCATCGAAAGCCAAGTCATCCGATATCCTGAGCCGTTATGAAACAATGGAAGAGATTGATACCGGGCACGTGGATGAAATTGAGAAACTGAAATCCGATTTCAATGCCTTCTACACGCTTGCATTCAGTGTGGCGCAGAAAATGATGGCCAAGAAGGATATGCCGGACCCACAACAGATCAAGCGGCTGCGAGATCTGCGCAATGTCTATACTGCGACCGCAACATCATACAGGGATACGGCCGAGAAGGAATTCCAGGAAACGATCCGGAAGGCTATCGTAAGATCTGAAACGGCGCAGGGGTCGGGAGCGATCATCGGAACGTTCATGCTTTTCGTGATTGGCGCGCTGACGTTGCTGGTCAACCGCGGCATCGTCGTGCTGGAAAAAGTGGTGGAAAATCGGAACAAGATGCTGGTAATCGTCAACAGCGAACTTGAGCAGGAAATCCAGAAGCTGAAGGCCGCCGAAGAAGCAAGAAACAGCGCCGAAGCTGCAAGCCACATCAAGGACGAGTTTCTCGCCAACATGAGCCATGAGCTCCGCACGCCGATGAATGCGGTCATCGGCCTGAGCCATCTCTGCCTGCAGACGGAACTGTCCGACAAACAGCAGGATTATTTGCGGAAGATACACAGTTCGGCCAAGTCGCTTCTGGGCATCCTCAACGACATACTGGATGTTTCCAAGATCGAGGCCGGGAAATTGGAATTGGATCGAACCGCGTTCGAACTGGATGAGGTCATGGAAAACCTGGCCACCATCCTGGGCGTTAAAGCCCAGGAGAAGAACCTCGAACTCCTGATAGAGACCTCTCCCGACGTTCCAACCATTCTGATCGGCGACGCTCTTCGCCTCGGTCAGGTCTTGATCAATCTGGCCGGCAACGCCGTAAAATTTACTCCCAGGGGCGAAGTGATGATCAGAGCTGAACTGGATAAGGAGGAGGGCAACCAGGTCACTCTGCGTTTTACCGTCAAAGACACCGGGATAGGAATGTCACAACAGGAGATCGACAAGCTGTTCCGGCCTTTTACCCAGGCCGATACCAGCATCACGCGCAGATTTGGCGGCACAGGCCTGGGCCTCACGATCAGCAAACGCCTGATCGAAATCATGGGGGGGAACATCCGTGTGGTAAGCGTGCCTGGGCAAGGCTCGAAATTCATCTTTACGGTCAGTTTTCTAAAATCGGAAAAGCCTGCGGAGATGCCGGACATGGAATTCACCGGCCTGGGGGGAATACGTGTGCTGGCCGTCGACGACAGCGAGAACAGCCTGCAAATCCTGAAAAATTACCTGGAGTCGTTCTCTTTCGATGTCATTGTCGCAAGCAATGGACGCGATGCACTGAGTACGGTACGCAAGGCGAACAAGGAAGGACGACCGATCAATCTGGCCATCGTCGACTGGAAGATGCCGCAGATGAACGGGCTGGAGCTGGCCCGGGAACTGCATTCGATGACTGAACTGGGCATCAAGCCGAAAGTGCTGATGATCGGCGGATATGGACAGAATGAAATTCCGGCACTGATAAACGACAAGGTGATTGATGGCGTGCTGGAAAAGCCGTTCAAGCAAAAGAAGTTGTTCGATTCCATCGCCAACATCTTCGGACTTGAAAAGTGGACGACCGGAAAATTCAGGGTAATCGGTGCACAATTTAATCCGGCACTTGTCGCGCAAGTCCGGGGGGCTCACCTCTTGCTTGTAGAAGACAACGAAATCAATCAGCAAGTCGCGCGTGAGTTGCTTGAGAGTTTTGGAATCAAGGTTGCCATCGCCGAAAACGGCGAGGAAGCGATTGCAGTGCTGCGGGAAGAATCATTCGACGGCGTGTTGATGGACATGCAGATGCCGGTGATGGACGGAATAACTGCCACTCGTGAAATCCGCAAGATTCCGACATTGGCCAATCTGCCAATCATCGCCCTGACAGCAAATGTGTACGTCAGTGAACAGAATGCATTCCTCGCTGCCGGGATGAACGACCATATCGGCAAACCGCTCGATCCGGACCGATTGATCGCCACGCTTGCAAAATGGATTCATCCGGCACGGGTTGCGGAAAGCGTTCCCGCGCCCGTGAGTATCGAACCTTCCGCACCCGTACTGCTGCCTGACCTGCCGGGTGTGAAAGTCGCACAAAGCGTGCGCAGGATCGCGGGAAATCTGGATTTGTATTACTCGCTGCTCGAAAAATTCCGGGCAAACCAGAATGATGTCGTCCGCAAGATTCGTGTTTCACTGGCATCTGACGACCACAAGACGGCTGAAAGACTCGCCCACACGCTCAGGGGCATCGCCGGTACGCTGGGTGCCGAGTACTTGCAGACCCAGGCCGAGCTCCTGGAAAACGGGATCAAGAACGGAACCTCTGATGACATCGAATCCCTGCTCTATAAAATTGATGTGGAACTCGGCACATTGCTGACGCACATAGGGCGCGTGCTTGACTCGCGCAAAGTCTGAACACCGTGCAGCGTCGGGGCCTGGCAATGGAAGTTGCATCCGGCAGCATGCGCTTAAGTTTCCCGAATGCCGGCTTGAAGCCGATTTCTGTCGTCGCTGGTTGCTGGCTGACGTACCGCGTGCGCCGACTCAGCCCGTCAATCCGACATAGACGTTCTGCACGTCGTCATCTTCATCAATGGCTTCGAGGAAGGTTTCCACCTCTTCGCGTTCCGCGTCGCCGGACAGTGTGACCGGATTCTTCGGGCGATAACCCAATTTTGCGGAGATGACGGTGAAGCCCTGCGCAGGCAAGGCCTTGCACACCGTATCCAGGTCAGCGACATCGCTGATGAACAGGGTTGCGCCCTCTTCTGACGCCTCCAGATCCTGCGCACCCGCCTCGATCGCGGCGACTTCCGGGTCTGCATCGGCTGCGTTCGGCGTGGCCTCGATCATGCCGACATAACTGAAGTCCCAGGAAACGGAGCCTTCCGCACCAAGCTGGCCCTTGCGGAACAGCACATTCATGCTGGCCTTGGTGCGATTGATATTGTCGGACAGGCACTCGACGATGATCGGCACGCGATGCGGCGCGAAGCCTTCATACACCAGACGCTCCAGTTGCGCTCCGCCGTCAAGCAGGCCTGCCCCTTTCTTGATGGCTCGATCCAGCGTGTCCTTGGGCATGGAGGCTTTCCTGGCCTGTTCGATCACCAGGCGCAGGCGCGAATTCAGGCTCGGGTCGGCGCCGCCCTTGGCGGCAATCATGATTTCCTTGGAGAGTTTCCCGAATATCTTGCCTTTGGCGTTTGCTGCAACTTCTTTGTGCCTAGCTTTCCACTGCGCGCCCATGTCTGTTCTCTATGTGTTGGTTAATACAAAAAATCCCGAACGCACATCTTGCCTCAAGTGACGACAGGCTTCAATCTCGAAAGTGATCCCTAGCGCTCATGCACCGTTGGCCACTTCCCCCACCACCTGCAGGAATGCATCGCCATATTTCGCAAGTTTGACCTGCCCGATCCCGCTGATCTGCGCCATCTCATCGAGCGCCTGTGGCTTGCGCTTGAGAATTTCCAGCAAGGTACTGTCATGGAAAATGACATAAGGCGGCACGCCCTGCTCGCGAGCGAGCTCCAGGCGTCTGGCTTTGAGCGCAAGCCACAACGGGTCTTCGTTGGCACCGGAAAACGCCGCGCGCAGGCGCTGGCCGCGTTCGACCTTGCTGGTTTTTCGCCCCGCCGGTTTGGCATCGCGGCGCAGCCAGACTTCCTGCTCCCCGCGCAGCACGGGACGTGCCGCCTCGGCAAGTTTCAGTCCACCATAGCCTTCGATGTCCACATTGATCAGCCCGGCCGCAACGAGCTGGCGATAGACGCTGCCCCACTGTTGCGGCGACATATCCTTGCCGATGCCGAAGGTGGAAAGTTGTTGATGGTTGAATTGTTCGACTTTGGGCGTGGTTTTGCCCAGCAGCACATCAATAAGATGAACAACGCCAAAGCGTTGCCCGGTGCGATAGACACAAGATAGCGCCATCTGCGCGGCCTGAGTGGCATCCCAGCTATCCACCGGCGTAAGGCAGTTGTCGCATTCCCCACAATCGCCCGGATGTTCTTCTCCGAAATACCGCAGGATGGTCTGGTGGCGGCAGGCAACCGATTCGCAGAAGCCGAGCAACGCGTCGAGTTTCTGTAGTTCCACGCGCTTGCGCTCTTCCGGCGCATCGCCGGAGAGCAGCATCTGGCGCATGGAAACCACATCGCCCAGCCCGTACGCCATCCACGCATTCGCGGGCAGGCCATCGCGCCCCGCACGGCCGGTTTCCTGATAGTAGCCTTCCATGCTTTTGGGCAGATCGAGGTGGGCAACGAAGCGCACGTTGGGCTTGTCGATGCCCATGCCGAAGGCGACGGTGGCGACCATGATCACGCCTTCTTCGCGCAGGAAGCGCTTCTGGTTGGCGCCACGCGTGGAAGCGTCCAGCCCTGCGTGATACGGCAAGGCATCCCAACCCTGCTCCCTGAGCCACGCGGCGGTCTCCTCCACTTTCCTGCGCGACAGGCAATACACGATGCCTGCATCGTCGGGGTGCTCGGTTTCGAGGAAGGCCTGCAATTGCGTACGGGCATTGTTCTTGAGCGTGATGCGGTAGCGGATATTGGGACGGTCGAAGCTGGAAACGAACTGGGCAGCATTTTCCAGCGCCAGTCGCTCGACGATCTCACTGCGCGTCGGCGCATCCGCCGTGGCGGTGAGCGCGATGCGCGGCACGCCAGAAAATCGCTCGTGCAGTATGGACAAGGCACGGTATTCGGGACGGAAATCGTGCCCCCATTGCGACACGCAATGTGCCTCGTCGATGGCAAACAGGGCGATGCGGCCCTCGTTCCGCAAGTGTTCCAGTTGGACCAGGAAACCTTCCATCATCAATCTCTCGGGAGAGACGTACAACAGCTTCAACTCGCCGCGCTTCAACGAGCGGAAGACGTCGCGCGCTTCTTCGGCCTCCATGCCGGAATTGAGAAATGCGGCAGCGACACCTAACTGCCTGAGTGCATCCACCTGATCCTGCATCAACGCGATCAGCGGCGACACTACCACGCCAACACCGTCCCGCAGCATTGACGGAATCTGGTAGCACAGCGACTTGCCACCACCCGTTGGCATGAGAACCAGCGCATCTCCGCCGCTGACGACATGCTCGACAATGGCCTGTTGCGCGCCACGGAATGAGGAATAGCCGAAAGTATCGCGAAGTATTTGTCGGGCAGTGGGTTGGCTCATCGGCAAGTCTTGCAATATAAAGTGTGCTAGCTTACCCTGACCTGCGGTGTCCGGGGGCATCCGGCCACTGCCGATGGTATTATCCGGAGTGGGCAGCATGATCAACAATTTCACGTGAAAGGTTGTTTTATGAGCATCCGCACCGTTAGCACCCAGCCATTTCCGGACCAGAAACCAGGCACTTCCGGACTGCGCAAGAAAGTCCCCGTTTTCCGGCAACCCCATTATCTAGAAAATTTCGTACAAAGCATCTTCGACAGCATCGCGGCCCCTGCGGGCGCAACGCTGGTGTTGGGTGGCGATGGCCGCTACTACAACCGCGCCGCGATCCAGATCATCCTGAAGATGGCGGCGGCAAACGGTTTCGGCCAGGTCCTGGTGGGACGCGGTGGCATCCTGTCCACACCAGCGGCGTCCTGAGCAATACGATGGTTGAGCAGCAGAAGAAGATTATTGCTGGAACTCAACGCATGTGAAAACTGCGTCGACCGGCATCTGGGCGACCGCAAGGATCAAGACGCGCTCGTGTTCGTGCCCGAACGTGAAGAGCACGCAACTGAACACATCACCTATGGCGACCTACACCGTCGCGTAAAGGAATTTGCGCATGTCGCAGAGGATTTCGGTGTCAGCCGGCTTATCGTGTGACTCTTCACATGCCGATGGTTCCCGAGTTGGCTGTTGCGATGCTTGCTTGCGCGCGCGCTCGTGTTATCCACTCGGAGGTGTTCGCGGGGTTCAGCGGAGCTGCATGCGGCCAACGCATGGCCGACGCCAAAAGCACCGTGCTGGAGCAATACGTAATGATCAGTGGCTACACAACATAA
>CAVRYQ010000011.1:0-6340 GCA_963725375.1 uncultured Pseudomonadota bacterium
TTAATAATGACCGGATTAAAACAGAGCAACTGCGTGACTGTCGCTCAACGCAATGCAGGCTCTCGTACCCGCAGGCTGAACATTTGTCTGCGATTGAGGCAAAAGAGCGCCATGATTTGAGTGCTTCTTCCTTGGAGGGGATATCCATTTTGCGATACAATTGCACTCCATGACCAAGTACATATTTATTACCGGCGGCGTTGTCTCTTCCCTTGGAAAAGGCATCGCCGCCGCTTCACTTGCGGCGATCCTGGAATCACGCGGCCTCAAGGTTACGATGCTCAAACTGGATCCGTACATCAACGTCGATCCGGGCACGATGAGCCCGTTCCAGCATGGTGAAGTCTTTGTGACCGAAGACGGCGCAGAGACCGATCTGGATCTGGGGCATTACGAACGTTTCATCTCGGCCAAGATGCGCAAGGCCAATAATTTCACCACCGGACAGATATACGAAAGCGTGATCCGCAAGGAGCGGCGCGGTGAATATCTGGGCAAGACCGTGCAGGTGATTCCGCACATCACCAACGAGATTCAAGCCTTCATCGAACGCGGTGCAGTTGCTTCACATGACGGCAAGGCGGACGTGGCGATTGTCGAGATAGGCGGTACGGTGGGTGACATCGAATCACTGCCATTTCTCGAAGCAGCGCGTCAGATGGGGCTGCGCATGGGGCGTCACCAGGTGGCGTATATTCACCTCACTCTTGTTCCCTATATTGCCACCGCCGGCGAATTGAAGACGAAGCCAACGCAACACAGCGTTCAAAAACTGCGCGAGATCGGCATTTTTCCGACCGCATTGCTGTGCCGCGCGGATCGTCGTATTCCGGACGATGAGCGTGCGAAAATTTCGCTATTCGCCAATGTACGCGAAGACAGCGTCATTTCAATGTGGGACGCAGACAGCATCTATAAGGTGCCGCAAATGCTGCATGAGCAAGGGCTTGATCGCATCATTTGCGAAGAACTGGCCCTGAATGCGCCGCCTGCGAACCTGACCGTATGGCAGAATCTCATTAAAGCGCAAGAAAATCCGCAGCATGAAATCACCATCGGCATGGTAGGAAAATATGTCGATCTTACCGAGTCATACAAATCATTGATCGAGGCGTTGCGCCATGCAGGCATTCATACAGCAACCCGCGTCAAGATCGAATACCTGGATTCCGAAGTCATCGAGACTGAAGGCACAGGCTGCTTGAAAGACCTCGATGCGATCCTGGTGCCCGGCGGTTTCGGCGTGCGCGGGACGGAAGGAAAGATTGCGTCGATTCAATATGCTCGGGAAAACAAGATACCGTATCTGGGTATCTGTCTCGGCATGCAACTGGCAGTGATCGAATATGCGCGACACATGGCCGGTATGAGCGATGCAAACAGCACGGAGTTCAACCTGGAATCCGAACATCCCGTGGTGGCACTGATTACAGAATGGCTGGATCGCGATGGCAAGGTGGCCAAGCGCAGTGCCGATTCGGACATGGGCGGCACCATGCGCCTTGGGTCGCAACGGTGTCCCGTCAAGCCGGGTACAATGGCGCAACAGATCTATGGCAATGAAGTGAACGAACGCCACCGCCACCGCTATGAAGTGAACAACCATTATGTGCCTGCGCTGGAGAAAACGGGACTGATCATTTCCGCGCGCACGCCGTCGGAAGATTTGCCGGAGATGATGGAGTTGCCACAAACGATGCATCCCTGGTTTGTCGGCGTGCAGTTCCATCCGGAATTCACCTCGACACCGCGTAGCGGACATCCGCTGTTCAAAGCCTATGTCGAAGCAGCCGTGAAGCATAGGGAGGCGGCATGAAACTGTGCGGATTCGAAGTCGGCTTGGATAAGCCGCTGTTCCTGATCGCAGGACCCTGTGTCATCGAATCCGAACAAATGGCGCTGGATACAGCAGGCCAATTGAAAGAGATATGTCAGAAGCTTGGCATTCCGTTTATCTTCAAGTCTTCCTACGACAAGGCCAATCGCAGTTCGGGAAAGACATTTCGCGGCTTTGGCATGGAAGCGGGATTGAAGATACTTGAAAAGGTCAAGGCGCAGATCGGCGTGGCAGTGCTGACCGATGTGCATGACGAAGACGAGATCGGGCCAGTCGCGGCAGTTGTTGACGTACTGCAAACCCCGGCATTCCTGTGCCGCCAGACCGATTTCATCCACGCCGTGGCGAAGTCCGGCAAACCTGTGAATATAAAAAAAGGGCAATTCCTTTCACCCTGGGACATGAAGAATGTGGTGGACAAGGCACGCGAAGTCAGCGGCGGCGACACCATCATGGTGTGCGAACGCGGAGCCTCGTTTGGCTACAATAACCTAGTTTCGGATATGCGTTCGCTGGCGGTGATGCGCAACACCGGATGCCCGGTGGTGTTCGATGCCACACATTCGGTGCAATTGCCCGGCGGGCAGGGCACGGCAAGCGGTGGCCAGCGCGAATTCGTCCCGGTATTGGCACGCGCCGCAGTTGCGGCAGGCGTGGCCGGTGTGTTCATGGAGACGCACCCCGACCCGGCGAAAGCGTTATCGGACGGTCCCAACGCGTTTCCGCTGGGACATCTGCAGGAGTTGCTGACTACGCTTACAGCACTGGATGCCTTGGTAAAGCAACAAGGTTTTATCGAAGAGAACATTAACTTGAAAAGCGTGTAAACGAAGGAAAACGAGAATGAGTGCAATTGTAGATGTCATAGCGCGTGAGATTCTGGATTCCCGTGGCAACCCCACGGTGGAAGCGGATGTGTTGCTTGAGTCAGGTGTGATGGGGCGTGCGGCAGTGCCGTCGGGTGCATCTACCGGCACAAAGGAAGCCGTCGAATTGCGCGACGGCGACAAGCAGCGCTATCTGGGCAAGGGCGTGCTCAAAGCCGTGGAGAATGTGAACACCGAGATCGCGGAAGCGATCATCGGTCTGGACGCGGCCGAGCAGGCATTCATCGACCAGACCATGATCGACTTGGACGGTACCGAAAACAAATCCCGCCTCGGTGCGAATGCGATTCTAGCGGTATCGATTGCAGTTGCCAAAGCGGCTGCCGAAGAGTCCGGATTGCCGTTGTATCGCTACTTCGGCGGTGCGGCGCGCATGGAAATGCCCGTGCCCATGATGAACGTCATCAACGGCGGCGCACATGCGACCGGTGGTTCCGACATGCAGGAATTCATGATCATCCCAGTCGGGGCGCCGAGTTTCAGCGAAGCGCTGCGCTATGGCGCAGAGGTGTTCCACGCACTCAAATCGGTGCTGCATCATCGCGGCTTGGCGACCACGGTTGGCGACGAAGGCGGTTTTGCGCCTGCGCTCGGTTCCAACGAGGCCGCGCTGAAGGTCATCGTCGAAGCGATCGAAGCCGCTGGCTATATTCCCGGTACGGATGTGGCGATCGGCATGGACCCCGCGGCCTCCGAGTTCTACAAGGACGGGAAATATCACCTGAAGGCGGACAAGTTGACGCTCAGTTCACAGCAAATGGTTGATCTGTACGCGACCTGGGTAGACAAGTACCCCATCGTCTCCATTGAAGATGGCATGAGCGAACTTGACTGGCCGGGCTGGAAAATGCTGACGGAGCGCCTGGGCAAAACGATTCAACTGGTCGGCGACGACATTTTCGTGACCAACACCAGAATCCTGCGCGAGGGCATCAAGCAAGGTATTGCCAACTCCATTCTGATCAAGGTCAACCAGATCGGTACCTTGACCGAGACTTTCGCAGCCATCGAAATGGCGAAGCGCGCGGGTTATACAGCCGTGATGTCCCATCGCTCCGGTGAGACTGAAGACTCGACCATCGCCGATCTCGCGGTTGGAACCAACGTCATGCAGATAAAGACTGGCTCACTGTGCCGTTCCGACCGCATGGCGAAGTACAACCAACTGCTGCGCATCGAGGAAGATCTCGGTGACAGCGCCTCCTATCCCGGTCGCGAGGCTTATTACCAATTAGGCTGATGAATCTGCCAGCTATTCTGTCAAGCCACCCGACTTCGGCGGCGCAATGGCTGGCTTCAAGCCGGGCAAGCCGAGAACAACAGATTGCGGCGACGCACACAGGTAATATCCAAAGGGCATCGTTCCCGTGAGCAACGCTGCATGGCGGCGAAAGTTGGATCACTAAAGATATACCGATGCGTGTCGTCACCTACATTCTGCTCGTTCTGCTCCTGCTGCTGCAATATCCGCTCTGGCTGGGGAAAGGCAGTTGGCTGAAAGTCTGGGACATGGGCCAGCAAGTGCAAGCGCAGAAACAAATCAACGACCAGACCCGGCAGCGCAACGCAGCACTCGATGCCGAAGTGCGCGATCTGAAACGTGGAACCGATGCCGTCGAAGAGCGCGCACGCAGCGAACTCGGCATGGTGAAGCAGGGCGAGATATTTTTTCAGATAATCGGTGGAGATGGCATCGCAACGGCCTCTGACGTGGCCCCTGCGACACCGTCAAAAAGCAAACTCAAGTGATGACCGTCGGCTGATCACGCCCGGTGCGCGTCTGCAGTTCGGAGATGCGCAGAGCGATCAGAATCAGTTCTTTCAAGGCTTCCTGCGCATCCAGATGATGCCGCGAGACGTCGGCTTCAAATGCCTCCAGATACACACGCAGCGTCGCCCCTTCGGTTCCGGTACCGGACAGGCGGAAAATGATGCGCGAGCCATCGGTGAACAGGATGCGCATGCCCTGCCCCTTGCTCAGGCTGCCGTCGACCTGATCGGTGTAACTGAAGTCGTCGCAGAGTTGGACGGTATAGCGGGAAAACTGCTTGTTCGTGAGCGACGCGAAATTCTCGCGCAAATGCAGCATCACACCGTTGGCGGCTTCGGTCGGCAATCCTTCATAGTCGTAGCGTGAATAGAAATTGCGGCCGTATTTCGCCCAGTGCTCACGCACGATGGATTCGACCGATTGCTTGCGCACGGCCAGTATGTTGAGCCAGAACAGTACCGCCCAAAGGCCGTCCTTTTCGCGCACGTGGTTGGAGCCGGTGCCGAAACTTTCTTCGCCGCACAGCGTGACCTTGCCAGCGTCCATCAGATTGCCGAAGAATTTCCAGCCGGTCGGTGTTTCATAACAAGGGATGTCCAGCGCTTTGGCAACACGATCGACCGCAGCACTGGTGGGCATCGACCTCGCAACGCCGGCCAATCCGTGTTTGTAGCCTGCTACCAGCGTTGCGTTGGCGGCAAGCAGGGCGAGGCTGTCCGAAGGCGTGACAAAGAAATGCCTGCCCAGGATCATGTTGCGGTCGCCGTCGCCGTCCGATGCCGCGCCAAAATCCGGAGCGTTTTCACCGTACATGATTTCCACGAGATCGTGCGCGTAGGTCAGGTTGGGGTCGGGATGTCCGCCGCCGAAATCTTCCAGCGGAACGGCGTTCATCACGCTACCGGGTTGTGCGCCGAGTCGGGCTTCCAGAATCTCTCTGGCGTAGGGGCCGTTTACCGCGTGCATCGCGTCGAACTTGATCTTGAAGGCGCCTTGCAACAAGGTCCGTATCGCCGTGAAATCGAACAGGGATTCCATCAGTTCGGCGTAGTCGCGCACCGGGTCTATGATCTTGACCTTCATTTGCCCCAGGGTTGTTTCAGTCGACTGGTCGAGCGGAACATCTGCCGCATCAAGGATGCGATAACTGGTGATTGTCTTGCTTTTCGCAAAGATCGCCTCGGTTACGGATTCGGTCGCGGGGCCGCCGTTCTCGCTGTTGAACTTGATGCCGAAATCGCCATCCGCTCCGCCCGGGTTGTGGCTTGCGGAAAGGATAATGCCGCCGAAGGTTTTGTATTTACGGATTACGCAGGACGCCGCTGGTGTGGACAGGATGCCACCGCGTCCCACCAGGACCTGGCCGAAACCGTTTGCCGCCGCCATCTTCAGGATGATCTGGATCGCGGCGCGGTTGTAGTAGCGGCCATCGCCACCCAACACCAGCGTTGCGCCCGCAGGGGCCGCGATGCTGTCGAAGATGCTTTGTACGAAATTTTCTAGATAATGGGGTTGCCGGAAAACGGGGACTTTCTTGCGCAGTCCGGAAGTGCCTGGTTTCTGGTCCGGAAATGGCTGGGTGCTAACGGTGCGGATGCTCATAAAACAACCTTTCACGTGAAATTGTTGATCATGCTGCCCACTCCGGATAATACCATCGGCAGTGGCCGGATGCCCCCGGACACCGCAGGTCAGGGTAAGCTAGCACACTTTATATTGCAAGACTTGCCGATGAGCCAACCCACTGCCCGACAAATACTTCGCGATACTTTCGGCTATTCCTCATTCCGTGGCGCGCAACAGGCCATTGTCGAGCATGTCGTCAGCGGCGGAGATGCGCTGGTT
>CAVRYQ010000012.1:0-23445 GCA_963725375.1 uncultured Pseudomonadota bacterium
TCGGCGCCCTGGGCGTTGGGCTATCGCCCGCATATGATATGAACCCTTCGTTTATCACATGGGAATTGTCGCTCGCAATCAACGAGGTAGATACGGAGTGTGATCTTTCGATCGCGATGGATGCTCACAAGGATTATGGCCTGTCGGCCCAAAAGGCAGAGAATATTCGTCGGGAAGTGCAGGCGGCCGCCGCAACCTGGAGAGAAGAGGCGAATCGCCTGCAGATTTCAAAAGCGGAACAAGATAGGATGGCTGCCGCCTTTGAGCATGAGTGAAACGTTCAGCCAGCCAATCCCCGTCGCCCGATCGTTCGACTCCCTGCTTGCCACGCCGGCGTCGCGTTGCAGAGCGACGGGCAGGAAAGGACGTAGCCATGGCGCATAACCCGACAGAGTTGCTGACCGTCTATCCATAGGTGCACGTAGGGATATGGGGCACAAAACATTCTCACACTGCCCACGCGAGACCGTACGCCCCCGTCACGCAAACACCCGCGAAATCAAACGCGGGGGTATCACGGCATAGGGCAGTCTGGGCGAGGGCGCTGGAGCGTATCAATTGGGACGGCACCTTCGTCCCTTCCCGGTGGTTTGTAAAACCAACCACCAGCTCGTTTGTAAATGTCAAAGCTTTCCGAATGCGCCTCGGGGTAGAAGGGCCTCTTCCCCTACGCTCCAGAGGCCCTTCTACCCCGCATTACCAACAACTTCACACCCATCTACTGGCTTACTTTTACTCCGCCCCAGTGGCCTGGTTTTACTCCGCCCTTGACACCCACGCTCCCGGGGTCATTCACGCCCAATCCGTCCCGTCGCGCTCGGTTGATGCAAGCTGGAGTTTTGACGGCGGGTCAGACGAAACTCTAAGCGATTCGCTTGCTAAGAACGGTGATCATCTCGATGGCTTCTGGCGCCGTATGCCGGGCGTGAAAGGGCAGGCACGTGAATTCGATGGTTACACCACCGGCATCTGGCGTGAAGCTAAAGATGTCCCGAAACTTCCCATCCTGGGTTTTCCCAGAATTGACTTCCCAGATAGCCGTGCGGCACGAATCAACAATTTTCT
This sequence comes from uncultured Pseudomonadota bacterium, assembly GCA_963725375.1. Classification (GTDB taxonomy): domain Bacteria; phylum Pseudomonadota; class Gammaproteobacteria; order Burkholderiales; family Gallionellaceae; genus Sideroxyarcus. The sequence continues at coordinate 1,066 of CAVRYQ010000012.1, forward strand.
AGGAGAGTGGCGCAAACATCTTGATTCTTTCAAGGAATTTGCAGCAATGGGCATTCGTATTCCTGTGCAAAAAAGTGCACATACTTTGTTTCTGATTGTCATTATTCTCATGATTTAAAAGAACTTCATTTGGCCCCCAAATTGCATTAGTGCTTCTGTAATAAATAATCAGAGGCTGTGAACCATCAGCCTGAAGGTGCTGTTTGTGTCAAAGCTCCGGAGGCTCACGGGAACCTCGCAGAGTGAAACGAATGCTCCAAACTGCCGTCGCCGGCAGGCGCCGTTACTCTAAAAAGGGTGCGAATGATTCAAGATGTGACTATGGCGAAGGAGCGGCGGACAAGGCAGCGGTTCACCGTCAACGCACCGCTTGCCATACTTGTTGGAGGGCGGGAGATTCCCGCATATACCCGGGATATAAGCAACTGCGGAGTGTATTTCTATATAGCTGAGGTTGATGGAGCCCTAATTAACCGTAATTTTGAATTCCTGCTCGAGTTGCCTCCGGAGATTACACAGTCGTCCCTTTGCCGGATTCGATGCCAGGGACGACCCCTTCGCATGGAGAAGGCCCCGATGGGGTTAGCTGGAGTAGCCGCGGAGATTCTGGATTATTCGATTCTTGCAGGATCTACATCGACAGATTCCAGTTTTCGAATCCCCAGAATGCGATGATTCATTAGCCGGTCCTTGACCACGTACACAAGCTTGTTGTTGCTGCCAGGGTCGGTCGGAACAAGGAAAAATCCTGGGTCAACCAGATACCGAAGTGAATTGAATACGATCCCTTCTATGATTTCGCCATCAAGGAATTGCACCAGCATCCAAATCTCGTAGACGATGGGCGCACAGCTATGAAACTGGAGGTCTCTGTGGGTGCTGTCTCCCTCGAAACTGTTGACGTAGAAGATTGCTTTAATATCCGCTATTGAGACTTCCTCAACGGTTCCCGACTCGAGAATGCGAATTCGCACGGTCTCGGGAAAGTTGCGCGGAGCGTTGCTCAGCAACTCTTCAATCGTTTTCCAAGCCGGCGACTCCAAATAGCCCTTGATCGTCTTAGTTCCGAACTGGATAACTACCTTCTCCGACTTGGTCGTGTTGTCTCGCTCATGAGCGTTCGATTCTTCTCACTGCGCAGCCTAAAAGCCCGACGGGAGCGCGCGTCCCTTTTGTGCGGATACTGAATTGGCAATACTTCGCCAATTGTCCTCTTCCTTGGTATTAAAACACGGCTGGCGCCATCTCCGAGTTACTCGAATTGAGGGCGTCCGGAATACGAGGTGAGGGGTCTTCAGCCACCCGCTTCCCCGACACAGCCTGACTCATTCCATCTCGGTTCAGTTATAAGTAACGTAACTCTGAAGTCTTTTCATTGTGATTCGAGCTAGTAAGTTCTAGTCCCCCCACGATCTTCCAGGCTCTTGGATGGAACACAGGCATATCCGGCTCGCGAGCCTGGTGAACGCCCCCAGCCAGGCATCACTCTACAGCGGATCAAGGCTTCTCTGTTTCCCCGGGGAGTAAGATTGTACTGCTTGACTTTGTACAAGAGTGCCTTGTAGCTGATCTGCAACTCGTTCGCCGCCGCCTTGCGGTTCCATCCTGTACTTTCCAGCGACTGCGCGATCGCGACGGCTTCGGCGCCGCCCTTCAGGTTTCGCACCAGATACTTCAACCCTCCAGCGTCTCCTGCGTCTGGCAGGGGGGGCGTTGACGACCCTTTCTGCTTGAAAGGTATGAATTCATTGATGATTGCCTGTTCGTCGCCCAGGACGAGATAACGCTTGATAACATTCTCCAATTCCCGAAGATTGCCTGGCCATGAGTGAGTGGTAAAAGCTTGCAATAGGGCCGCAGAAATAGGTAACGGGGCGCGCGTGTACTTCGCTGCCACCTTGCGCATGAAGTGCTGGGACAAGATTGGAATCTCCTCGGTGCGCTCGCGAAGCGGCGGCATCACCAGAGTGAACCCATTCAAACGGTAGTAGAGATCTTCGCGAAATCGCTTGTGAGCAATTGCGTCTTTGATATCTACGTTTGTTGCGGCAATCACGCGTACATCGACCTTGATGCTGGACCGGCCACCCAGGCGACAGAAACTCCCGTCCTGAAGAACCTGTAGCAGCTTGGCCTGCAAACTGGTTGGCATTTCGGCAATCTCATCCAACAGGATCGTGCCGTTATTGCAAATCTCAAACTTGCCGGGCTTGGATTTGACAGCCCCCGTGAAGGCGCCCTGTTCATACCCAAACAGCTCAACTTCGAGCAAGTCGGCGGGCATCGCAGCGCAATTGACCTTCAGGAAGTCGCGCTGGCTGCGGGTCGACAATTTGTGGATCAGCATCGCGGCAACTTCCTTGCCGGTGCCGCTCTCGCCCAGGATCAGCACAGGGATGTCAGCGCGTGCTACGAGTTTGCATTGCGATTCAATCTCCCGCATGCGGTTGCAGCATCTGACAAAGGATGTGTTCTCATCGAGCGGGATTTCTTGAAGGTCATCGGCCGGCTGCCTGACCGCCGGCACAAGGCAGCTTTGCAAGGCAAGATCTATATCTCTCTTTCTAAATGGCTTAAATACTATCTCTTTCACGCCGAGGTGGCCCGCCTTCAAAACTTCCTGCAGTCCGGCCGCACAGGCAACCATCACGATGATGGGCAGTGATGGTTTGACGGAGTGAATGCTCGATAGCAGGCCAAGCATGTTCCCTTCTGCCTCGTCCCCCGCTATATCCCAATCCATCAGAAGCAAATCAGGCGCGTGAGATTCCCTCAGGCTCCGGTTCAGCTCCGCGGCTCCTGTAAACGTGCTTACGCTGAAACGATCCTCAAGAATCCGATGAACGTAATCCAGAACCGCAGGATTACCATCGAGAACCGCGACGGCTGGCTTGCGTCTGCCCTGAGTCCTAGCTGATGATGCCCATGGTGTACTTGCCATCTGAGATAATCACTCCTGCCAAAGTTACATTGGACAATTCCAACCTCTTGCCTGCCTATCTTCGGCGAGGCAGTTTGAACTATTCAAACCGCGACTTTGTTATATTCCCATGAATTCCGTTTACACCGAGAAAGACTCGTCAAAGTGGGCACGGTCTCTCTGAGCCCCCAAAATGGCGTCCCATTAAGAATCATCTCAACGGTTCTTCAGCCGGAAGATTCGAGCGCGAAGCAACAATCGACTGACTCTGCGTCCACTAAGCAGTCACTTCGGTGTAACTCGCATTAACTCCGAATAAGTCACGGATTCTGTGTCCTAGATCACATCCCGACATCAAAATCGCCCTACAACCCTTCGCGCGACGAACCAAGTATCGAGTTTCTATTGAACAGGAACGATACACGAATCTGAATTTGTCCTAACATGTTATAAATAGTTTTAAGCAGCAGGGACCAATTCCCAGGAAAAGTATCGTAAAAATCAACAACCTGGGCTTGTAGATTATGAACCAGATGACCGCAAGACTGTCGGCTGGTGAGCGACTCGACTCGTGGAAGGACATTTCCGCCTATCTTGGCCGGGATGTCAGCACGGTAATTCGCTGGGAAAAAGAAAAGGGCCTCCCGATTCGCCGCGTTCCGGGAGGTCAAAGGCAGAGTGTCTTCGCCTACAAGGAAGAACTGGATGCCTGGCTGGCTGGGGACCGCGAGCCGAACGATAAAAAACCGATCCCGGACAATCATAGAGAACTGACTCAGGACGAAGGGAACGGAGAGTTTCCATCTCTGGAGGTTACTGAGCCCGGCGACAGTGAACCTTCGGTCGCCGTTGAAGCCGATCCTCCAGAACCTCAGCCAATCAAGGTTCCAAATCTGAAGCGGGCCTTCTACACGGGGGTAGGATTCGTGACGGCCCTGCTGCTTGTGGCCGTCTATCGGTACGTTGATTTGCGGATCATAATTCGAACTCCAAAACTCATTGGGCAGGAGCAACTTACATCAAATGGATTAGAAAAGATGGGTCTGCTGACGGACGGCAAGAACCTCTACTTCGGGCAAGAACAGGACGGGTGGTATGGGTTGGCAGCCATGCCGGAAAGTGGCGGCCCGGTCAGCGTCTTGTGGAGTCCTCCCGCAAATGTCGCACCACTGGATATCTCTCCGGACGGCAACAAGTTGCTTGCCTCGACTGGAGTTGGGGTCCAGAAGGACCGGGAGCTATGGATCGTCCCGTTGAACGGAGGAAAGCCGTACCGGCTGTCGAATATCGTTGCCCATTCCGCTGCCTGGGCGCCTGACAGCAAGACCATCGCCTACTCAGTAGGGACCGAGGTCGACCTCATCTCGGAGAACAAGCCTTTCCCTGAAAGAATCGCGTCGTTTGACGCCGTTCCGAAAGCGTTTCACTGGAGCTCCGATGGCAAAGCTCTGTACTTCATCCTGCAGGACATCCCGACGGGCAAGGCCAGGTTTTGGGCGCGGCTCGCCGGCGCCGGAATGGGTACGGTCACGTTGCGACCGCCGCCTGAGTCGATTGGATGGGATACGGACTTCACCCTTGCGGGTGATCCAGGAGCTTACTTCATTGCGGAGTCTAGACCGAACATTGTGGCCACGCCGATATGGAAGGCGAAATTCGGCTTAAGATGGTGGCAACCCCGGGTTCAGCTCGCTCCGCTGCGCTTTGTCCAGGGGCACGTTGACGGAATTGCTTATGACGCAAAGACGTCCCAACTCTTCGTCCTCAATTCGCGATTGGACAGAGCGGCCTTTGTCAGCTTCGATCCCCGCCTTCGAGAATTCCGGCCACTGTTGCCGGGCGCATCGGGCACATTCCCGAACTACTCGCGGGATGGCAAGTGGGTGGCTTACGTTTCCCTTCACGATTACACGCTCGTTGTCAGCCGGCCCGACGGTGCTGACTCCCGGCAGTTCACTTTTCCGCCAGAGCAAGCGGAGCTGCCAAGTTGGTCACCCGATGGGAGACAGATCGCATACATGTCAAAGCGCCCGGACCGTTCCTGGCGTATCAACATCCTGGATCTTCAAAGCGGTGCAATTCGGGAAGCGGCTCACAGCGGCGTCAGTCAGGGAGCTCCAACCTGGTCACAGGATGGCAAGTCCATTGTCTACGGAGAGGTCGAGTGTGAGAGCACGCACTCATGCGCGATCCATCGGATCGATCTTGCCACCGGCAAGGTTGGAGACGTTGCCGGACTCGGATGGATTAACGACCGCTCGGTGGTCACCTGATGGCCGATTCATTGCGGCGCGAAACGCGGAGCAAAGTCAGGTGATGCTGTTCGATGCGAAGTCGGCGCAATGGCGGAAGCTTGCCGACGCGATCCTGGGCCGGATCTGAGTTGGTCCGCCGATTCCAAGTATCTCTATGCGAATATACCCGGCAACGATGCTCGAATCGTCCGCATCCGGATTTCGGACGGCTCTCAGGAGACCGTCTTCGAATACCATTCCCAGGATAAATTCGACATGGCGGATTCCGAAGACCTGCAGTTCTCCGTCGCGCCCGACAACGCTATCGTTTTGCATCACCGAGTCCTATCTGAAGAGGTCTACGCATACGACCTTACAGAAGACCAATTCCGATAAGTCTACGCACTAGGTTAAGCGCGTCGGGCCGTGGCCGTTCAATCGACCCAGAGAGTGACCTGTTGTTCCCTTGAAAGTGGTAATTCATTTCCCACTTGCGCAAGCCTTTGCGCCATCCTGCGGGAGCTCCTCTTATAAATAACTGCGCCGAACACTCTAAATGGCGAAATGCGTGTCCAATACCGAGTTTAGACCTGGCTGATCTCTCCCCAGCTCATTCCGTTTTGAGTCTGGCCAGGAACTTGCATGCAAAGGGTCGACACCGTGCCCTGAATTGGATTTGGAATGGCTCTGACTCGCGCCACAGAGTTTGTCGACATTCGCGACCTGCCACCGATGAGCGTGCTCTTCGGGCATTCGTCGCCGATGGCTGTTGCCCGGGAGAAGCTGGAACGAGTCGCAGATACCGACATTCCGGTCTTATTGCAAGGGGAGTGCGGGACAGGTAAGGACATCTTCGCCAAGTTGTTGCACGCGCGTTCCCATCGCTCAAGGTGTGCCTGGGTGAAGGTGACCTGCCCGGCGATTCCCCACACTCTCATCGAGTCGGAACTGTTTGGCTATGAAAAGGGCGCCTTCACCGGCGCGTATGTTACCAAGCGCGGCCGTCTGGAAATGGCTCACATGGGAAGCCTGTTTCTCGATGAGGTGGGCTGCCTGGATCTTTCCGCACAGGCCAAGTTATTGCAGGTGCTCCAGGACGGAAGCTTCATGCGGGTTGGAGCGCTCGAGTCGAAGAAAGTCGATACCCGGCTCATCTGCGCGGACAACGGAAACCTGCGCCAACAGACCGAAGACGGAAGCTTCAGGCTCGACTTCTTCTTCCGCATCAACGCCGTGACCATCGATTTGCCGCCCTTGCGTCATCGGATCTCGGATCTGCCTATCCTGATCGACCACTTTCTCGATGTGCATTCGAAAGCATTTCGTACGAACCCCAAGCCCCTCTCGCGCGAGATGATGCACTTGATGCAACAGTACAGATGGCCTGGAAACATCCGGCAGCTCGAAAACATAGTTCGCAGCTACGTCCTGATCGGCAGCGAGGAGGCCCTTGTAGCTGAATTCGCCCCTTCCAATCACACCAACCTGATTCCCAATATCGATCTGGCCAATCCCGTCTCGCTCAAGGAGATCACCAAAGCCGCCACGCAGGATCTCGAACGGCAGATCATTTTGAAGGTTCTGCAGGCCAACGGATGGAGCCGCCTGAAGACGGCCAGATGGCTCAATATCAGCTACAGATCGCTGCTCTATAAGCTGCAGGAATCGCAAGCCCCCGGCCTTCCGCGCAAATTGCGGCGTGCAACGGCCAAGCCTCTCGGGCCCAGCGCTGCGCAAGCAGCGAGCGCACCAAGCGACACGGTAGAACTAAGCGCCTGAATGATATGGGCAGGCCAGCAGCACGCTGGGACGCCCTATTCGGACCAGTCTGACGCTCGGCGGGCATTCAATTTCGCCCGGCGGGTGGATACGACCAACTCAAAGACCTCAAGCAACTCGGCCGCAACGGTGTCCCAGCTTCGACTCCGGCTTGCGGAGATAGCTGCAGCGTCCCAGCTCCTGTCGAGGACAGATGCCAAGGCGTGAGCGAGCGCTGCTGGATCGCGAGGGGGCACGAGGCGCCCGCACTCGTCGTTCATAATCTCAGGGATGCCCCCGACATTCGTCGCTACAACAGGACGGCCGCAGGCGAGCGCCTCAAGAACAACGTTGGGGCAACCTTCCATGTAACTGGGCAGGGTAACCAGATCCGCGGCAGCCATCCAGACGGCAACGTCGTCAAATGTGCAGGCGCGCATCGAGTGAATGTAACCAGCAGCGCTGTTGGCCTGGACTGCGCTTTCGATGGTTTGCCTGTCCGGTCCATTGCCGACGAGGTACACATGGAGATTTTGACGCTGCGGATGAAGTGAAGCTGCCGCTTCGACAAGCTCACGCAGGCCTTTCTTCACATCCATGCGGCCAATGTAGACGACGGCCTCCGCCGTTGGGTCGATGTGCAGCTTCTGTCTTGCCTCAAGGCGATCCCGGACGTGAAAGACGGAGAGATCGCAGCCGTTGAGCAGGGCGCGGGTCCTTTCCGGAGAAGCGCCCATGGCTACAGCCTTCATGCGTAGGTCGTCGCTGACCGCAAACACAAAATCCGATTCGCGAAGAAGGGTGTGCTTGTGCATTGCCGAAAAGCAATCGCCGGTTCTGTTGATATCGGATCCAATGCCCTTGGCGACGACGGGAACCGAGAGGGCTTTGCCTATTTTGAGCGCCGCATAGCCCTCAGGATAAAGAAAGAAGCTGATGGATGATGTCGGGGGCGAAGCTGCGGACATGGGGCAGCAGGGCGCGGGCGGCCATCCAGCCGTTCAACGGCCGGGAAACCAGCGGTATCGCAGGATAGTTGTGGTAACTGACGTTTACATCCGGCGGACTGTAGGCGGGGTCGAGCCGGTCGTAGATTCGGCTTCGGGGTTTAAGCAAAGGTGGGATATGCGGCATTGGGAAAGAAGACCTGCACGTCAGATGCCGGGCCAGTACGCGCAGCGTCTGATAGGCCGACCGGCCCTGCCAAGGCTCCGCCGAACTGGGGAAATACCGCGTGACCACGGCGATCTTGAGCATGATGGCTATCGGTCCTTTCCGGCAAAGTCGCCAATCCACGCATCCGGTGCAGCCTGGCGCTGCTGGCGGGCGATCGAGTGCAAAAGGCTGGCGTAACGCTTCGCAAGAACCTTTCGTTCGTACCGTGCGATTTTTTCCGTGTCAGGGTCAAACTCACTGAGCAGCGAATCGCCGCGTGCAGCAGCGTCCATAGAAGCCGCGGATGCCTTCGACGTCGCGGCTCCCCGCCCACCATCCAGCCCGCAGATCTTCCATCAGGCGGCGCACTTCTCCCTCAGGATGGACTGTAGCGAGAATCGGCTTCCCCGCCCAATATAGTCGTAAAACTTGGCCGAGACATTCAGCACATCGTGGAGCAATACGTAACTGAACGAGTAGATGCAAAAACCATCTCCATGTATTGCTCGAGGAGCACGAAGTCCCCGATCGAGGACCAGGGGGAGTGGTCGGCCTGCACGACAGCGCCAGGTGCAGACGCCGGGGCGCTCCCTGGGGTGCCGTGAACCGTCTGCGAACCCTCCTTTTGAAGCGGGAGGGCCATTGGGTGAAGGGGGTGCGTCCCCGTTCCCTCGCCCCCGGGTCTGCTGAGAGAGGCCGCGACCTCGCGAGGGGGCGCAGAACTTTGTTTCAGGGGGGCGCCCGCCGCCTTGGGTGGGACTGCCTTTGCGAGCCCTGGAGCGGCTTCCCGGGGGAGCGGGGCGGCGGGACTCTGCTTTGGGGCTCCCTTTACGGCAATTTCTAGACGGCGGCCGCGCTTGTGAAGTCGTTCCGCTCGTCGGGTTGGGTGTAGTTGAACACCTGCTGGAGCTCATCCCCCGTGGCGTTGGTGGCGAGAACCAGGCGATGTCCATGTGCCCCGGGCCCACCTCGTCAAAGAACATCCGGTTTCTGATCCACACCCTGTTGTCAGGGAGGGAGAGCTCCAGCTTGCCGGTGGAGAGCCAGACCGTGAAGAGAGTGTCTGTATTCCGTTCGACTCTGTCGACCTTGAGCGGGTACGAGGTGCCGTTCACCGAGAAGGAGAGCTTGTCGTTCACGTAGGGCTGGATCACCTCGGAGGCGAGCCGCTGCAGCTCCTTCTCCGACCCGCTCCCCAGGTCATAGTGCCCCTCTGTTACCCCCTTGATCTTGGAAAGGAGATCCTTTTTGAGATCAAGGGTGGCGATGAGACGCATCGTCTCCGAGGCGCCACGAGAATTTTACCCGAAATGACCTCATCCCGCTCTGCCGCCTTGCAATGTCAGGCCCTTGCCGCCGTCCTGCGCGTTGCGCTGGAACGCAACCGGGGAAGAGAGACGTACCGCCAGCCATGACGCAATTGTTATTGGGCATCGGCCCGGAATGGATCCCGACGCTGGAAAACTTTGTCCCGGGGCGCAACGACGAGCTGCTTGCCGTGTTGCAGCGCGCACTTGCGGCGGCGCAGGGTGAGGGCATCTACGTTTGGGGCGAGGCGGGCTGCGGCAAGAGCCATCTGTTGCTGGCGGCAGTGGGGCATGCGCGCGCATCCGGACTTGCAGCGGTCCATGCCCGCGGCGAAGTGCCCGAGGCCGCACAGGTGGTGGCGGTGGACGATGTGGAAAAACTGGATGATGCGGGGCAGATTGCCTTGTTCGCGCTTTATAACCGGCTGCGCGAGCACGGCGGCATGCTGCTGGTGAGCGGCACCCGGGCGCCGACTTTCCTGCCGTTGCGCGACGACCTGCGCACCCGCCTCGGCTGGGGGCTGGTCTACCAAGTGCATGCGCTGAGCGATGCCGAAAAGGAGCAGGCCCTGCGGCAGCATGCCAGCGCGCGCGGGTTCGAATTGCCGCCGGAGGTGACGACCTACCTGTTGCGCCACGGCCGCCGCGACCTGCCCGCGTTGCTGGCGACGCTGGACGCGCTGGACGAACATTGTTTGCGCCTGAAGCGCGCCGCATCCGTGCCCTTGCTCAAGGACGTCATGCGCGGCGACCTGGCGGTATAGCGACGCCGATGCAAATAGTCGGGCCTGGCTTCATCTTTTTTTTGGGAGAGTTGCAGTGAATCTGGCTTTATTCGATCTGGACAATACCCTGTTGAGCGGCGACAGCGATTTCGAATGGTCGCAGTTCCTGGTCGAGCAGGGGGTGCTTGAGCGCGAGCTGTTCGAGGCGAGGAACCTTGCGTTCTATGAGCAATACAAGGCCGGTACCCTGAATATCACGGAATTTCTCGACTTCCAGCTCAAGCCGCTGTCGCACCATGCGCGCAGGGTGCTGGACGGTTGGCATGAGGAGTTCATGTGCCGCAAGGTGCGCCCCATGATGGGGCAACCGGCGCGCGACTTGGTATCCCGGCACCAGGCGGCGGGGGATGTGTGCGTCATCGTCACCGCCACCAACAGTTTCGTGACCGCGCCCATCGCGCGGGAGTTTGGCGTGGAGCACCTGATCGCCACCGATCCTGAGCAGGTGGGCGGCGAATTCACCGGGCGCGTCGCCGGCGTGCCGAGTTTTCGCGAAGGGAAGGTGGTGCGCATGGAGAGCTGGCTGGCGGAGCGCGGCTGGGACTGGGGGAGCTTCGACGTGTCGTGGTTCTACAGCGATTCCCTGAATGACCTGCCGTTGTTATCCAAAGTGAAACGACCGGTTGCCGTCGATCCCGACGCAACCTTGCGCGCACATGCCGAAAAGCGAGGCTGGGCGGTCATTTCGCTGCGTTGAAAGGCCTCCACGAGGGGGAGGTGTATAATCAAACCAGATGTCCATAGAATCGCCGCCCTCGCGGCGATTTCAACTTTTACTGACGATGATAAAACGACTGATTAAACGGGTATTCGGCAAGGCCGCTCCGGTGCGTGTGGCGGGCGCAGCGCACGTGATTCCCTTTGGCGAACACGGGGTGGGCAGCGACGGTATCAGCTACGGCGCAAAACGGGTGACGGACGGACTGCAGGCGGCGGGGTTCCGGGCCTTTGTCGTCGGCGGAGCGGTGCGCGACCTGTTGCTGAAGCGCCAGCCCAAGGATTTCGATGTCGCCACCGATGCGACGCCGGAAGAGGTGAAGCGCGTGTTCCGCCGTGCGCGCATCATCGGGCGGCGTTTCCGGCTGGTGCATGTGATGTTCGGCGAGGAGACGGTGGAAGTCTCCACCTTCCGTCGCGCCATCGATGCGGAGGACGCGGAAACCGACGAGCACGGACGCATCCTGCGCGACAACGAATTCGGCGACCAGGAGCAGGATGCTGCACGGCGCGACTTCACCGCCAACGCGCTGTTCTACGATCCGGCCACGCGGGAGATATTCGATTATCACCACGGCTACGAAGATATCCGCGCCAACACCCTGCGCATGATAGGCGACCCGGAAGTGCGTTATCGCGAAGACCCGGTGCGCATGCTGCGCGCGGTGCGCCTCTCCGCCAAGCTGGGGATGAAACTGGATCCGTCCACGGCCGCGCCGATCGGGAAGATGAAGGAATTGTTGAGCAATGTGCCGGAGGCACGCCTGTTCGACGAGATGCTCAAGCTGTTGCTGTCCGGCCAGGCCTTGCCCTGCGTGAAAAAGCTGCGCGCCATGGAGCTGCATCACGGCATGCTGCCGATGCTGGACGTGATCCTGGAACAGCCGATGGGCGAGAAGTTCGTCATGCTGGCCTTGCAGAACACCGACCAGCGCATCGCCGAAGAAAAACCCGTTTCGCCGGCATTCCTGTTTGCCGCCCTGTTGTGGCACGAAGTGCTGGCAGCCTGGAAGGCCCGGCAGGAAGCTGGTGAGCGCCCGATTGCGGCGATGCATGCGGCGATGGATGATGTGCTGGACCGGCAGCGCGCGCAGCTCGCCATTCCGCGCCGCTACGACACGGTGATGAAGGAACTGTGGCTGCTGCAGCCGCGCTTCGAGCAACGCGGCGGGCAGCGTCCGATACGCTTGCTGGTGTTGCCGCGCTTCCGTGCCGCCTATGATTTCCTGTTGTTGCGTTGCCAGAGCGGCGAAGTGGATGCGGAGCTGGGTACCTGGTGGGAAGAGTTCCAGCATGCAGGCGACGAGCGCCGTGCCGAAATGCTGCTGCCCGATACCGCCGGGCCCAAGAAGCGTCGCCGCCGCACGAAGAAGCCCGGCACCTCCGTCCAGGCCGAACTGCCGATCGAATGAAGCAGCGGATGCACACAGCATTCATCGGGCTGGGCAGCAATCTGGCGGATCCGGTCGCACAGGTTTCGCAGGCAATGGACGCGCTGGATCATTTGGCGCAGACGCGGGTGGTACGGTGCTCTTCCCTGTATCGCAGTGCCCCCGTGGGTTACCTGGCACAACCGGATTTCATCAATGCGGTTGTGCAACTGGAAACCGGGCTTGCCCCGCGTGCCCTTCTGGATGCGCTATTGGCACTGGAGCTTGAACAGGGGCGCACGCGGGAATTTTGCAATGCGCCGCGCACGCTGGATCTGGATATATTGCTTTACGACGACCTGATCCATCACCGAGCATGGCTTGACCGTCCCGCATCCGCAGATGCATCTGCGCGCTTTTGTGTTGCAGCCTTTGCTCGAGATCGCACCGCACAGCGAGATCCCGGGTGTCGGGAATGCTGCGGTCGCAGCCGCGCAATGCAGGGATCAGCAACTGGAACGGCTGGTTTAACGACCGGGGCGGTCTGGCAAGTTACACCGGCCGGTGTTTTGCGGTGCAGACGGTAGAGGTCGGCAGATTCGACGAGTATGTGGTCATGATTTGAAGAGGCCGTGAAGAATGCCGCTGGAAAAATATCGATACATCGTGGTGGAAGGCCCGATCGGCGTAGGCAAGACCAGCCTTGCCCGGCGTCTCGCAGACTATGCCGAGGCGCAGCCGTTGCTGGAGAAGCCGCAGGAGAACCCGTTCCTGGCGAATTTCTACCAGGATCCGGTGCGTTATGCTTTGCCTACACAATTGTTCTTCCTGTTCCAGCGCATCAATGAAGCGCGCGACCTGGTGCAGATGGATCTGTTCCGTAGCCGCACGGTCTCCGATTACCTGTTCGAGAAAGACGAGCTGTTCGCGCGCCTGACCCTGAGCGACGACGAATACAAACTGTACCAATCCATATACAAGGGGCTGTCGCCGCAGTCGCCCACGCCGGATCTGGTGATCTACCTGCAGGCGCCCACTTACACCTTGTCCGAGCGCGTGCGGCGACGCGGGAACCGTTACGAACGGACCATCCAGGACGATTACCTGGCGCGTCTGGCAGGCAGCTACGGCGAGTTCTTTCACCAGTACGACGACGCGCCGCTATTGGTGGTGAATAGCGAACACCTGAATTTTGTGGATAATGATGACGATTTCGATCTGCTTCTGGATCGGATATCCAGAATGCGCGGGCGGCGCGAATATTTCAACGTAGGTGCATGATGCGAAAGACGCTCACAACATTGCAGACCATGCGTGCCAAGGGCGAGAAGATCGCCATGCTGACCTGTTACGATGCCAGTTTCGCCACGCTGCTCGAAGCGCAGGGTGTGGATGTGCTGTTGGTCGGCGATTCTCTCGGCATGGTGTTGCAGGGCCACGAGACCACCCTGCCGGTCACCATCGAGGATATGGTCTACCACACCGCGTGTGTGGTGCGCGGCTCGGCACACGCATTCGTCATTGCCGACATGCCGTTCGGCACCTCGCAGGCCAGTCCGCGCGAGACATTCGCGTATGCGGCGCAACTGATGGTGGCCGGCGCGCAGATGGTCAAGATCGAGGGCGGCGCGGAGATGGTGGAGACGGTGCGGTTCCTGACGTCGCGCGGCATTCCGGTATGCGCACATCTCGGCCTGACCCCGCAATCGGTGCACCAGCTCGGCGGCTACAAGGTTCAGGGCAAGGGAGATGCCGCCGCGCAGCGATTGCTGCGGGATGCGCTGGCCCTGCAACAGGCAGGCGCGGGCATGGTACTGATGGAAGCCATTCCTGCTGCGCTGGCGGCTGAAGTCACGGCGCAACTCGATGTCCCCACCATTGGCATCGGCGCGGGCGCAACCTGCTCCGGACAGGTGCTGGTGGTGTACGACATACTGGGCATTTACCCCGGCAAGAAGGCGCGCTTCGTCAAGGACTACATGCAGGGAGCGAGCTCCATCGCGCAGGCGGTCGCGAACTACGTTGCTGAAGTTAAATCCGGTGCATTTCCTGCTGCGGAGCATGCCTTCTGATGCAACTCCTGCATTCTGTTTCTGAACTGCGATCCCGTTTGTCCAACGAAAAGGCCGTCGCCTTTGTGCCTACCATGGGCAACCTGCATGAGGGGCACATCGAGCTGGTGCGCATCGCCAGGAGCCGCGGCAGTTGCGTCGTGGTCAGCATCTTCGTCAATCCGATACAGTTCGGTCCCAACGAGGATTTCGACAAGTATCCGCGTACGCTTGAGGCGGACTGCGCGCAACTGCACGACCTGGCGGACGTGGTGTTCGCGCCTGCGGTCGAGGAAATGTATCCGGAAAAACAAACCATGTTTGTGGAACCTCCGCACATTGCTCGGGAGTTGTGCGGCGAGTTCCGCCCGGGACATTTTCAGGGCGTGGCGACGGTGGTGCTGAAACTGTTCAACCTGGTGCAGCCGCAGGTCGCGATTTTCGGCAAGAAGGACTACCAGCAACTGGCCGTCATCCGGCAAATGGTGACGCAGTTCAACCTGCCCATTGAAATCGTCGGCGCCGAAACTTCGCGTGCGCCCGACGGCCTGGCGCTTTCGTCGCGCAACCAGTATTTGTCCGATGCCGAGCGAACCGAGGCGGTCTTGCTCAGTCAAACCTTGCGCGGGGTGGGTGCGGCGCTGGCGGGCGGCGCAACCGACCATGCGGCGCTGGAGCGGGGAGCAAGTGCGTCGCTTGCCAAGCGCGGCTGGGTGGTGGAGTATGTTGCCGTGCGCAGACAGGCCGATCTTGGCATTCCGGTCGCAGGCGAAAGCCGGCTGGTGGTGCTGGCTGCGGCACGGCTGGGCAAGACCCGATTGATTGATAATCTGGAGATTTGTCTTTAGCGCACGGGCGTTTATAATGCGCGCCCCCGGATCATGGGGACGGAGGAAATGACCATGCAACGAACCATGTTACAGGCAAAATTGCACCGCGTACGCGTGACGCAGTCTGAACTGCATTACGAGGGTTCGTGCGCGATCGACGACGATCTGCTGGATGCCGCGGGCATCAGGGAATATCAGGCGATCGACATCTACAACGTCACCAACGGCGAACGCTTCAGCACTTATGCCATCCGTGCAGAGCGTGGTTCGCGCACGATTTCGGTCAATGGTGCTGCAGCGCACAAGGCGGGTGTCGGGGATATCCTGATCATCGCTGCGTTCTCAATCTATTCGGAACTGGAATTGCAGAAATATCATCCGGTACTTGTTTATGTGGATGAGAACAACGGCATTATCGGCAAGCGCGACAAGATACCCGTCCAGGCAGCGCAGGCGGCCTGAATGAAGAAGCCCCGCAAAAGCGGGGCTTCCAGTTTGTGCTGCCGGAAAAACTGGTTCAGATGCGTTGGGCCAGTTCGGCAGCCTTGCCGATGTAGGTTTCGGGACTGAGCGTCTGCAGTCTCTGCTTTTCGCCGGACGGAATGTCCAGTGTCTGGATGAAGGCTGCCAGGCTTTCGCGGTTGATCCCGCCCTTGCCGCGCGTGAGTTCCTTCAGCTTGTCATAGGCATTTTCGATGTTATAGCGGCGCATCACGGTCTGGATCGGTTCCGCCAGCACTTCCCAACTGTTGTTCAGGTCTTCCGCCAGGCGCTGCGGATTGGCCTCCAGCTTGTGCAGTCCCTTCAGGCAGGATTCATAGGCCAGCAGCGTGTAACCCAAGGCGACCCCCATGTTGCGCAATACGGTCGAATCGGTGAGGTCGCGCTGCCAGCGCGATACTGGCAGTTTTTCGGAAAGATGCTTCAGCAGCGCGTTGGCCAGACCCAGATTTCCTTCCGCGTTCTCGAAGTCGATCGGGTTGACCTTGTGCGGCATAGTGGACGAACCGACTTCGCCCGCCACCACCTTCTGTTTGAAATACCCCAGCGAGATGTAGCCCCAGATGTCGCGGTTCAGGTCGATCAGGATGGTATTGACGCGGGCATAGGCGTCATACAATTCGGCCATGCAATCGTGCGGTTCGATCTGGATGGTGTAGGGGTTGAAAGTCAGTCCGCGCGCTTCGACGAAACGTTTGGCAAAGCCTTCCCAATCCACCTCGGGATAGGCGGACAGGTGCGCATTGTAGTTGCCTACCGCGCCATTGATCTTGCCCAGTATTTCGACGTCGGCGATGCGCTGGCTTGCGCGGCGCAGGCGGTACACCACATTGGCCATCTCCTTGCCCAGTGTGCTCGGCGTGGCGGTCTGGCCGTGTGTGCGGCACAGCATGGGCAGGTCGGCATGCTGGTGCGCAAGTTGTTGCAGGCGTTCGATCAGGACATTCAGCGTGGGCAGCATCACTTCGCTGCGCGAGTGATTCAGCATCAATGCATGGCTCAGGTTGTTGATGTCTTCCGAGGTGCAGGCGAAATGGATGAATTCCAGCGCTCCGGCGGTCTCCGGAATGGCCGCCAGCTTGTCGCGCAGCCAGTATTCGATGGCTTTCACGTCATGATTGGTGCGGCGTTCGATGGTCTTGATTTGTTCCGCATCGGCTTCGGAGAATTGTGCTTCGAGTTGCACGAGATGTGCGATCGCAGCCGGGGAAAGCGGCGGCAGTTCCTTGATCCCGGCCTCATTGCCGAGTGCCTTGAACCATTCGATCTCGATCAGTACGCGATAACGGATCAGGCCGTATTCGCTGAAAAAGCCGCGCAGGCTTTCAACTTTGCTGTGGTAACGACCGTCCAGGGGGGAGAGTGCAGTGAGTGCCGAAAGCGTCATGATGGTTTTTGCCGGGAGAAAAATTTCAAGTGCATATTTTACGTGAAAGCGTGCCGGCGCGCTGGCTCAGACCGGCGTTTGATTCACATGCAGCGTGCGCGTCGGGAAGGCGATCTCGGCGCCATGCCTGGCGATGATGGCCGATACGTCGAGCAATATCCCCTGCTTGATCGCGTGGAACTGCGCCAAGTTTGTGGTTTTGCAGAACGCCTGAATGATGAAATTGAGCGAGGAGTCGGCGAACTGGTCGAAGGCGACGAACGTATCATGGGTGGGGTCGAGCTGGGGGTGGCTGCACAGCATGGCTTTCACTTCCTCGACGATGGCGCTCATTTTGTCCAGATCGTCGTAGCGCAGGCCGATGGTCTCCTGGATGCGGCGGTGTGACATGCGCGAAGGGTTCTCCACCACATTGGCGGTGAACAGGGCATTGGGGACGTAGATCAGCGTCATGCTGGTCGATCGGATGCGGGTCTGGCGCCATCCGATATGCTCCACTCTGCCGTCGATCTGCTTGTCCGGTGATCGTACCATCTCGCCCACGTTGAAAGGGCGATCCAGATGGATCATCAGGCCGCCGAAAAAGTTCGCCAGCAGATCCTTCGCGGCAAAACCGACCGCTATGCCGCCCATGCCGCCGAATGCCAGCACCCCGGAGATGCTGAATCCCAGCGTCTGCATCACTGCCAGTACCGCAACCACCACCACCGCGATGCGCGATACCTTGCTCAGGGCCTCCACCGTGGAGCGATCCACGTCATGTCCCGCCCGAGCGCCCGACGCCACCACGCCGTTCGCAAGTTCGCGGATCAGCTTGAACAGGAACCAGGCGGTACAGACAACGACGCCGATGTCGCGCGCCGGGGCAACGTATTCAAGCAGTTGTTCCCCGGTCTGGATGTGGATCAGGTGCAGCGCGATCGAGATGCCGGCCAGCCAGATCAGCACGGGCATGGGTCTGCGCGCGGCCGCGACCAGCGAATCATCCCAGATGTTTTCTGTCCGTGCGGCAACGCGCTCGGCGTGCCGCAGCAGGCGCCGTGCGGTAAAGTGAATGACGACGGTTGCGGCGAGCACCAGCAGCAACCGGACGATTTCCGGACTCAGATTCATTGACATGAGGTCACCTTGCAAGTCATTTGATGATGCCGCCGCCCAGACAGACTTCACCGTCATATGCCACGACGGACTGTCCCGGCGTCACCGCCCATTGCGCATCGTCGAAGGTGAAATGCGCAGCACCCTCTGTGCCAAGGGCGATGCGGCAGGCAGCGTCCTGCTGGCGGTAGCGCGTCTTCGCAGCGAAGCGGCGCGTGATGTCCGGTGCCTGGCCACTGATCCAGTGCATCTCCAGCGCATCCAGTTGTGCGTTCAGCAGCGCCGGGTGGTCGTGTCCCTGTACCACGATCAGGCGGTTGCTCTGCATATCCTTGCCCGCCACGAACCAGGGCTCGCCGGTCGTTTCACGTGAACCGCCGATCCCCAGCCCCTGGCGCTGCCCGCACGTGTAGAACGATAATCCCATGTGCCGCCCGACCACCTTGCCCTCCGGAGTGACCATGTCGCCCGGCTGTGTCGGCAGGTAGCGGTTGAGGAATTCGCGGAACGGGCGCTCGCCGATGAAGCAGATGCCGGTGCTGTCCTTCTTTGCATGGTTGGAAAGCTTGTGTTCGCGGGCGATGTCGCGCACCTGGGACTTGAGCAATTGTCCCAGCGGGAACATGGCCTTGCATAGTTGCTGCTGATTGAGCCTGTGCAAGAAGTAACTCTGGTCCTTGCTGCTGTCCTGTGCTTTCAGCAACTGGAACAATCCATCCGTTTCGCGCACTTGCGCGTAATGTCCGGTGGCGATGGCGTCTGCGCCAAGCCGGATGGCGTGATCCAGGAATGCTTTGAACTTGATCTCGGAATTGCACAGGATATCCGGATTCGGCGTGCGGCCGGCCGCGTATTCGCGCAGGAAATAACTGAACACGCGGTCCTTGTATTCCCTGGCGAAATTCACCGCCTCTATGGGGATGCCGATCGTGTCGGCGACGGCAACGGCATCGATCAGGTCCTGGCGCGACGAACAATATTCGCTGTCATCATCATCTTCCCAGTTCTTCATGAACAGGCCGATGACTTCGTAGCCCTGCTGCTTCAGCAGGAGCGCGGTGACTGAAGAGTCCACGCCGCCGGACATGCCGACGACGACGCAGGATTTACGATCGCTTTTCACGGCTGCCTTCTCGCCAGCAGGCGGGAGAGGGTTGGAGTGAGGGCTGGTTTTTTACTCATAGTGGGTGATGAGTTCCAGCGGATAACGCTTGCCAGCCAGATAATCTTCCACGCAACGCAGGACCAACGGACTGCGGTGACGTTGCTGCGTGGCACGGATTTCCGCAAGCGACATCCATACGGCACGCACGATGCCTGTATCGAGGGTGCGAGCGGGATGATGCGCCAGAATGCGCCCGCCAAAAGCAAAACGCAGATAGGTGCTATCGGACGCAGTTGAATGCCAGCGATATATCCCGGTCAGATATTGCGGCTCGAACTCATAGGCCGATTCTTCCAGTACTTCGCGAACGGCCCCTGCGGACAAAGTTTCGTTCGGCTCCCAATGCCCTGCGGGCTGGTTGAACAGCAGGCCTTGCGGGGTATGTTCCTCCACGAGCAGGAACTTTTGATCTTGTTCAAGGATGGCAGCGACGGTGGCGTGAGGTTTCCAGATCATGGCGGGATTTTAAACGAAATAAAAAAGGCAGGGTTGCCCCTGCCTTTTTTGGGTACGGCAATATTACTTGGCCATTGTGTCAGCAGCCGGAGCAGCCTTTGCCTTTTTTGCTTTTTTTGCTTTCTTTGCTTTTTTTGCTTTCTTTGCTGGCTTGGCTTCATCTTTGGCGGCAGCAGGTGCGGCAGCGGCAGCAGGAGCAGCGGCAGGAGCTGCAGCGTCAGCAGCAACGGCGGAGAAAGTAACCAGGGCGAATACAGCAGCGATCAGAGTGGAAATCAGTTTCATTTGAGGCTCCATGAGTAGTTGATAAACATTTGTGACACTACCTGTGTCGGAAGCTATAACGCGGCTGCTTCTTGCCGCGTTGACACAATCTTCGAATATGCTACCGGGAATCGAAGGCGGGCATCGTAGCAGGAAACCGGCCATTTGTTTATAACTCCTGGTCATGGCCCTGCAACCTGGCTTCCAGCCTTTTATCGATGTCTGGAATCTGCAGCCAGTAATGTCCGCCATTCCTGGCCGCAATCAAAGCGGCAGCGTCACCGATGCGGACAGTAAATTCGACGGCTATGACCATAGCCGGAGCCCGGTTCATGGCTTCAAGAATCCGCGAGGTCACGCACTTGCACCAGCTTTAATCTGTCTCAGTCGACAGTATCGCAACCTCTTCACCAACCCAACAGCAACATAAGTGATTGCTCTTGCCCGCATGAATTGGAAAGAGGATCATGAATGGCGACATTCAACTTTAAACAGAAACATCTCAAATGAAACTGAAGTACAAGCAAAGCGCGATCAGCTTGATCCCGACGGATTACGCAGGGCGATGTGATGAGTGACTCTCGGGAAAATCCCCGGTCTCCGCCGGAAACCGCACCTTGCGCACTTGCCGAAACTCAAACCCGCGTCGCGCGCACTGACAGGGAACATCTGGACGCTGCTTCCAGGGAATTTGAAGAGATGTGCATGAAGTTGGAACAGGCGCACCAGGAGTGGGAGACTGCGCTGGATGTGGTGCATGACGCTGTATTCCTGCATGACAGGGAGTTCCGTATCCTGCGCTGCAACAGAGCATATCAGAGGCACGCCGGGATACCATTCCATGAAATCATTGGCCAGCCATATTACGCAATCTTCCCGAAATCCGATGCGCCTCTGCCCAGTTGTCTGAGGAAGGTGGCAAGCAAAGAAATTGAAGAAATGGAAGAAGACGTGAAGTCCGGCGATGCCACTTTCCGTTCGCGCTCTTTTACCATACGCGACCCGCAAGGGGAGTATCTCTACTCGGTGCATATTCTCGAAGATATTACAGAGCAATTGCGGGTGGAGAAGGCGTTGCAACAGAGTGAAGAGCGCCTGCGGGTGGCCATGAATACGGTACGTGATGCGATCATCATGATCGAGGCAGATCACGGCACCATTACCGAATGCAATCCCGAGGCGGAAGCAATGTTTGGTTATGGCAAGGAGGAAATGACCGGACGTGTATTGCATGAGCTCGTCGCTCCCCGGAGGTTCAGTGAGGCAGCATTTCAAGGTATGGTGAAATTCGCCATTACCGGGAAAGGTGTGGCAATCGACAAGACGCTGGAGCTGGTGGAAAAAAAAAAAAGAAGAGACACACACACACACACACACAAAAAAAACCCCCCCCCCCCCCCCCCCCCCAGATGGGTTCAATTTCCCATTGATGTTGTTTATGGTTGAGGGAATTGATGCTACTGTAATTTGTGGACATGACCCAGCTACAAGAAGAAGATGCACTGCGAATCAGTATGAAGATACCTGTTGAAATCTGTGTGATGCCTGATGATGTGCACTGCTTCTGTGAATCTGGATGATCAGTACATTGTACTTGTTGATCTTACAAAGTCCTTGATGGCTCATGTGTTATCCATGGAGATCAGTCGATGACCTTTCAGTTAGTGAGGAAGAAGCTGCAAAGCAATGTGAAATCTGTTCTTTTAATGAGATAGTGATCTATGCACTGCACTTCTGTCATGTCCTTTATTTTATGAATGTGGGCGGAAGAAGTATTTATAATAGCACCGTGTGTCATCAGCCAACGAAACAATCTAGAGTATTGAAAATAAATCTGAAGGCTTACCTGATGCTATGTATAAGCGAAGTCAATTGCACTGAGGCATACCACAAGATGAGTGTAGTTGATGATGCTATGCCGTCTCACAATATGGTCAGAGGATCACTCGCCGTCATCGGAATATGAAACGGCATTCATGCTACTGTTGTGTTGCACAAGACGGCTTCGTGAAGGCTATTTGTAGTAATGCTTCATTCGTGGTGGTGGACATGGGCTCCGCAGCCACCGTTGATGCTGCACGTAGATGAATGAGATTGAGAACATTCTATGAATCATCAGACTATCACGGAGGAGGAACGAATATTGGCGGGGATGTCGCGTTGCCTTTGCCATTGACGGCAAAGTGTTTGGGATACTACATCTTATTCAGTACAGGCAGGTGCCTTTATTGCCAGCGAAGTCATATTGCTGGAACAATGGCCGCTGACTTGGCATTCGGCGTACACAACCTGCATATCCGTCAGGAGCGCGACTCGGCGCAGAAGAAGATAGAGCAACAACTGGCACAACTCCAAGACTCACTGAAAGACACCGTCAAGGCT
>CAVRYQ010000013.1:0-29274 GCA_963725375.1 uncultured Pseudomonadota bacterium
CAGCAATACGGTTGAAGGTCAGGAAGAACATTAAACGTATTGCTGAATGGAAACATTTTAATCAGTTGGTGAAAGAAAAAGCGAAAGAATGAGTAAACTTCTGTAAAGCGGAAATGCGGGTCAGCGGATTCATGCCGGTTCGACCTTCAGGTCTCCGCTTTCCGGGCTGGTCCGGAAAACCATGCGATTTGAAACCTTGCTCAACCACTGGATAACGCTGCACAGCCTGATCGCGATGGTGGGATTATCAATTTATATCGCCACCTCGCATACCCTGCATTTGCGCCGCCATCCCTCTGCGGCCATCGCCTGGGTCATCGGGCTCGTGCTGTTGCCTTACGTCAGCCTGCCGCTATACCTGATGTTCGGTGTGCGCAAGGTGGCGAGCCGCCAGCCAAACGCCGATAGCCGCGCGCGCGCAGCGCAGCAGCCCGTTCCCGATACCGTGGCGGCCCGGACGCAGCGACTGGCCGCAGTCATGTCGCTGCCCGCAGCATCAGGCTACCACGATCTGAACATTCACGAAGACGGGGCGCGGGCACTGCAATCTTTGCGCGACATAATGGACGGCGCAACGCGCTCGCTGGACCTCAGTACCTTCGTGTTTTCGAGGGATGCGCTGGGTGAAGAAATTGCGCAAAACCTCAAGAGGCGCGCACGAGAAGGAATAAGGGTGCGATTGCTGGTGGACGGCATTGGCGCCTACCTCGGAAGGCGGACCGATTTCAGAGGCCTTGCCGCAGCCGGCGTGCAGGTGGGAATTTTTGTGTCACCTTTGCACTCGCCGCTACGTGGACGTACCAATTTGCGTAACCACCGCAAGATGGTCATCGCGGACGGCGAACACTTCTGGAGCGGGGGACGAAATCTTGCGGCTGAATATTTCGAAGGTGACCCTGCATCACCTTGGAGAAATCTGCCCTGGATTGACCTGAGTTTCGATCTGCGCGGAGCACTGGCGCTGCAGGCACAACGGCAGTTTGACCGGGACTGGGCATTTGCAACCGGAGACGCAACTTCCGGTTTACTCGCATCGGTCGGCCAGGTTGATCCGCCGGCGCCCGCCATGGGTCAACTGATTGCGAGCGGCCCGGATCAGGTGGACGATACGTTCTACACCTTGCTGGTCTCGGGCTTCTTCAATTCGCAGAAGCACATCCTCGCGGTCACACCCTATTTCGTGCCCAACACCACGCTGCTCATGTCAATGACACTGGCCGCCCGCCGCGGGGTCAGGATCGATCTTGTCATGCCGGCGAAGTCAAATCATCTGCTGGCGGATCTTGCGCGGCACCGGGCATTGCGAGAACTCGCTGCGGCAGGTGCGCATGTGTGGTTTTTGCCGCGGATGATCCATGCCAAGGCGGTGGTGATCGACGACGACATCGCGCTGGTCGGGAGCGCAAATCTGGATGAACGCAGCCTGTTCCTGAATTACGAACTGATGGTTGCATTCTACAAACAACGAGAGATCAGGCACTTTGCAGCATGGATCGAACTTCAGCAACGCGCGTCCGCGCCGTACCGGGCCAAACCGCCAAACTTTTGGAGGGAAATCGCGGAAGGCCTGGTGCTATGGCTGGCTTTCCAGCTATGAGCGGGCTCCCTGCCCAACCGGACCTGAGTTTTTTCTTTAGCCTCTTGGATGATGCTTTGCATGCAAGGCCTTGAGCCGCTCTCTCGCCACATGCGTATAGATCTGCGTCGTCGAAATATCCGAATGCCCCAGCAGCATCTGCACCACGCGCAGGTCCGCACCGTGGTTGAGCAGGTGAGTGGCAAAGGCGTGACGCAAGGTGTGCGGTGACAGTGGTTTGTGCAGGCCGCCCGTTCGCGCATGTTTCTTGATCAGGTACCAGAACATCTGCCGCGTCATGCCTTCGCCGCGCTGGGTAACAAACAGCGCGTCCGTCAGCTTGCCTTGGAGCAAGACGGGACGCACTTCCTCGAGGTAATGTTTGACCCAGTCCAGCGCTTCCTCGCCGAGAGGCACCATGCGCTCCTTGCTGCCTTTACCCATCACCCGCGTCACGCCCATATCGAGGCTCACCTGCGCCACACTCAGGCCGACCAGTTCCGATACCCGCAAGCCGCTGGCGTACAGCACTTCCAGCATGGTGCGGTCGCGCATGCCAAGCGGTGTATCGACATCCGGCGCATTCAGCAGCAGCTCGACATCTTCCTCGGTGAGGCTCTTGGGCAGGCTGCGCGGCAGCTTGGGCGTGGCGATCTGCAAGGTAGGGTCCACCGCAATCCTGTTCTGCCGCAGCAGGTAGCGAAACAATCGCTTGAGGCTAGAGATGGCGCGCGAGGTGGAGGTGGCCCTGGCTTTTTCGCCGCTGACCAGATGTGCGAGGAAGCCCTGTATGTCGGCATGGGAGGCCTGCTGCAGGCCGCATCCGCGCTGTTTCTGCAGCCATTCAGAAAACTTCTTCAGGTCGCGCCGGTAGCTTTCCAGCGTGTTGCGGGAGAGGCCGTCTTCCAGCCAGAGCGCGTCACCGAATTCGTCGAGGATGTCTGTGTCGCTCATCGACACGCCCATCACCCCCGGGAGCGGGAGTTGCTGTTTTCGTGGTCCAGCAGCCAGCGCTTGATGTCGAGGGCTCCGTCATCCGCGCGGTGCATGAACCCGCCCAGCCCCGTCCTGCCCACCACACGATGACAGGGAATAACGACCGGAATCGGGTTGTTGCCGCAGGCCTGGCCCACCGCCTGCGCGCCGGAGCCAATTTGGCTTGCGAGCTCGCCATAGGTCAGTGTCTGCCCGCACGGAATTTCGAGCATCGCCTGCCATACGTTGCACTGATGATGCGTACCGTCCAGTTCGAAAGGCAGGTCGATCTCATGCGTTGCATCGGCCAGATAGGCCTTCAGTTCCGCACAAATCGTTTGCGCCATCTCGCCCTGTGGCGGCTGCTCTCTTGTTTTGTCCGGCAGGAATGCGATACCCAGCAAGTCCGTGTCGGAACAGCGGATGCCGAGCTTGCCGAAAGGTGCGGAAATGATGGCCTGGAATTTCATGCTCACATCATAGCCGAAATGCAAAACGGGAGCCGAAGCTCCCGTTTTCCGTATTGCATGAAACCACTGCTTACGCTTCTTTGCGCGCAGTGAGTTTTTCCTTGATACGTGCCGACTTGCCTGAACGGTCGCGCAGGTAGTACAGCTTGGCGCGGCGCACGTCGCCGCGACGTTTCACTTCGATGCTGGCAATGCTCGGGGAGTAGGTCTGGAAGGTACGTTCCACGCCTTCGCCGGAGGACACCTTGCGCACGATGAAGCTGGAGTTCAGCCCCTTGTTGCGCTTGGCGATCACCACGCCTTCGAAAGCCTGGGTACGCTTCTTGTCGCCTTCGACCACGTTCACGCCGACCACGACGGTGTCGCCGGGTGCGAAATTGGGGATGGTCTTGTTCAGACGCGCGATTTCTTCTTTTTCAAGAATGCCGATCAGATTCATTTTGTTTCCTCTTCTTGTGCGGAAGCTTGTTCCTGCTGGTACTCTGCCAGTAGCCGAGCTTCCTGTTTAGTCAACTGGCGATGTGCCAGCAAATCCGGGCGACGTTCCGCAGTCCTGCCTAATGCCTGCTTCAATCGCCACTTCTCTATCTCGGCGTGGTGTCCGGACAACAATACTTCCGGAACCGCCTCGCCGTTATAAATCTCGGGCCGCGTGTAGTGGGGACAATCCAGAAGTCCCTGCACGAAGGAATCCTGCTCTGCCGATGCGCCGTCGCCCAATACGCCGGGGATCTGCCGCACCACGCTGTCCATCACCACCATCGCCGCCAACTCGCCACCGGACAACACATAATCACCGATGGAAAGCTCTTCATCCACCTGGCTCCGCAACAGGCGCTCATCCACGCCTTCGTAACGGCTCGCCAGCAATATCAATCCTTCGTCCCGCGCCAGCAGTTCCATCACCACTTCGTGGGTGAGCTGCCTGCCTTGCGGCGAGAGGTGTATCACGCAACTCTTCTTCGCTCCGCTTTGCACCTGCGCTGCTTTCGCTGCGCTGATCGCCTTTTCCAGCGGTTCCGCCAGCATCACCATCCCCGGGCCGCCGCCGTAGGGGCGGTCGTCGATGGTGCGGTAGTTGTCGGTCGTGAAATCGCGCGGATTCCACGTCTGCAACTCTAAACTGCCCTGCTCCGCCGCCCGTCGCGTCACGCCGTATTGGGTCAGCGCCTCGAACATCTCGGGGAACAGCGTGATGACATCGAACCTCATTTGAGGTAATCCGCCTGCCAATCCACCCGTATCGTCTTGTCTTTCAGACTTACTTGCCGGATCACACTGGCGATGAACGGAATCAATGTCTCGCCGCTTCCGCCTTTGATTACCAGTACGTCGTTGGCTCCGGTTTCAAGCAGCGAATCCACAATGCCGAACTGCACGCCTTCCAGGTTTTCCACCGACAATCCGATCAGGTCGGACCAGTAATATTCGCCTTCCTGCTGCTCCGGCAACGCTGTGCGCGGAACCGCGATCAACAGGCCTTTGCATTTCTCGGCTGCCGTGCGGTCAGCGATACCCTGCAGTTTGGCGATGACCACCTTGCCGCCATGCACGTTCGCTTCCAGGACTTCCAGCGGACGCCAGGCTTGTTCGTTGCCCACATACCAGGTGTCGTAATCAAGCAAGCCGTCCAGATATTCGGTAAAGGTCTGTACCTTCACCCAGCCCTGTATGCCCTGCGCCGCGACCACCTTCCCCATGACGACCATGGGGTCAGCCTCATCAGGCCTTGGTTGCTGCACCGGCTTTTTTGACCAAGCGGCCCACGGTATCGCTCAACTGCGCGCCGCGCTCTTGCCAATGTGTCACGCGATCCATCTGAATGCGCAAGCCTTCAGCACCTTCAGCGGCCAGGGGATTGTAGAAGCCGATACGCTCGATGAAGCGACCGTCACGACGGTTGCGGGAATCCGCCACCACCACGTTGTAGAACGGGCGATTCTTCGCGCCGCCACGAGAAAGACGAATGACTACCATAATGAATACCCAATAATTTAAGTTTCGGCCAATGCCAAAAGGGCGCGAATTCTACGACACCTTGCCAATCTCTGGCAAGGACTGTTTTGACAGGGAAATCCCGAGGGGGTCAGCGGTGCAGGATGGCTTCCAGCACGAATTGGGTGCCCAGATACGCAAGTACCAGGAATCCGAAGCCGCTCATGGTCCAGCGCACCGCAGTATGGCCGCGCCAGCCGTAAAAGCGATGCCCGATCAGCAGCACGGCAAATACTCCCCAAGAAAGCATCCCGAACAGCACTTTGTGGCTGAATTGCCAAGGTTGTCCGAATATTTTTTCGGAGAATAACATTCCCGACGCTATGGTGATGCTCAAGAGCACGAAGCCCACGCCGATTACGCGGAACAATAGCGACTCCATGGTCAGCAGCGGCGGCAAGTTGCGCAGTACCTTGGGCATCTTGGCGTGATGGAGGCGCTTTTCAACCATCGAGATCAACGCAGCATGCAACGCCGCGATCGTGAACAGGCTATAGGCCAGCATGGCCCCCAACACATGGGTATCGAACAGTCCGGATGCCGGCTGGGACAGGATGCGCACATCGGGAAAGATCGCGGGCAGCGCAGTACTGATAGCGGCCAGCGGCAATACCAGCGTCTGCAGGCTGGACACGGGATAGAAATAGCGTGCGAGCCAGTACACCAGCACGGTCAGCCACAGGATCAGGGACAGCGCATACACCAGGCCCAGATTCAACGCACCCCAGATGAACAATGTGTCGTACAGCAGCCAGCCATGCAAAGCCAGGGGCACGATGACCGCAAAGCCCAGCACGCCCCGGTTTTTCTGCTCTGCATTGCCCGCTGCCTGCGCGCGCCAGAACAGAATAGCCAATATGGAATAGAGGACAAACGTGAGCAGATGCAGGGCCTGGTTCGACATGGGGAGTGCAGATGTTTTAGACTGTGCGGATTCTACAGGAAGCGCCGCCAAAGTGTCTGCACCGGCGCGGACTGAAACTTTCGGGACTTGAATCATGTTGGATAACCTTACACAACGCTTCAGCGGCATCGTCAAAAACCTTCGCGGCCAGGCGCGGCTCACCGAGAGCAACATTCAGGAGGCCTTGCGCGAGGTGCGCCTCGCCCTGCTGGAAGCCGACGTCGCGCTGCCCGTGGTCAAGGAATTCATCGCCAGGGTAAAGGACGCCGCTCTCGGTCAGGAAGTCATCGGCAACCTGCAACCGGGACAGGCGCTGATCGGCGTGGTGAACCGCGAGCTGACCCGGCTGATGGGCGAGCACAACGATGCGCTCAACCTTGCCGCCGTGCCGCCCGCCGTGATCCTGATGGCCGGCCTGCAGGGCGCGGGCAAGACCACCAGCAGTGGCAAGCTGGCAAAACTGCTGCGCGAACAGAGCAAGAAGAAGGTGTTGCTGGTGAGCTGCGACGTGTATCGCCCCGCGGCGATCGAGCAACTGCGCACGCTGGCACAACAACTCGATACCGATTTTTTCCCTTCCGATATCAGCCAGAAGCCGCTGGACATCGCCCTCGCCGCGCTCGACTGGGCACGCAAACACCATCACGAGGTGCTGATCGTCGATACCGCAGGTCGCCTCGCCGTGGACGAAGCGATGATGGCGGAAATCAAGGACCTGCATGCCGCGCTGAAACCCATCGAGACCCTGTTCGTGGTCGATGCGATGACCGGCCAGGACGCGGTGAACACCGCCAAAGCCTTCGGCGACGCCTTGCCGCTGACCGGCGTGATCCTCACCAAGCTGGACGGCGACGCGCGCGGCGGCGCGGCCTTGTCGGTGCGGCAGATCACCGGCAAGCCGATCAAGTTTGTCGGCGTAAGCGAAAAACCCAACGGCCTCGAGGCTTTCCACCCCGAACGCATGGCGCAGCGCATCCTCGGCATGGGCGACGTGCTGTCGCTGATCGAAGAAGCGCAGCGCAATGTGGATATCGGCGAAGCCGAAAAGCTCGCCAGGAAGATGCATAGCGGCAAGGGCTTCGACCTCAACGACTTCAAGATGCAGATCGTGCAGATGAAGAAGATGGGCGGCATGTCGGCGCTGATGGACAAGCTGCCGGCCCAGCTTTCGAAGGCGGCAGCAGGCGCCAATGTCGACGAGCGTCAGATCAACCGTACCGAGGGCATAATCAACTCGATGACCCCGTTCGAGCGTGCCCACCCCGATCTCATCAAGGCCTCGCGCAAACGCCGCATCGCCGCCGGTGCCGGCGTGCAGGTGATGCACGTGAACCAGTTGCTGAACCAGTTCGAGCAGACGCAAAAGATGATGAAGATGTTTAGCAACAAGGGCGGCATGGCAAAAATGATGCGCGGCATGGCCGGCAAGTTTCCAGGAATGCGCTAACCCTTTTTACCCGTTCAGGACAGGATAATCAGCATGACGATCAAAGCCATCATATTCGACGTGGACGGCACGCTCGCCGATACCGAGGACGCGCACCGCATCGCGTTCAACAGGGCGTTTGCCGAGAACAATCTCCCCTGGAACTGGGACGTGGCGCTATACGACAAGCTGCTGAAAGTGACCGGCGGCAAGGAGCGCATCAAGCATTACGTCGAGAGCTGCCTGCCGGAGTTTGCCAAGCCGGCCGACTACGACGGTTTCGTCAAACACCTGCACGTGGTCAAGACCGGCCATTACACCGAAATGCTGCGCAATGGCCTGATCCCGCTACGCCCCGGCATCAGGCAGCTCATCGGCGATGCGCACAAGGCCGGCCTCAAGCTCGCCATCGCCACCACCACCTCCCCGGAAAACGTCGCCGCCTTGCTGGAAGTCGGCTTGAGCAAGGATTGGGAAAAGCAGTTCGATGCCATTGGCTGCGGCGACATCGTGCCGCACAAGAAGCCCGCGCCGGACATCTACAACTGGGTGCTGACCGAACTCAAGCTCGCACCGCAGGATTGCATCGCCCTGGAAGATTCCAACAACGGCCTGCGTTCTGCGCTGGCGGCCGGCATCAGGACCTACGTCACCACCAACCCCTATACGCATCGCCAGGATTTCGCCGAGGCGGCGGCAGTGTTCGACGATTTGAGCGACCTGGCGAATTTCTACCGGGTCACGGGCCTGCACATTTAGGCAGTCCGGGCGGTTTCCTGCTAATCTTGCGGGCAATTCCATTGTCCGCAACCCGCCATGCAAAGTTATCTGAAACGCATCCTGACCGCCCGCGTCTATGACGTGGCCATCGAATCTCCATTGGAACTCGCGCCCAGTCTGTCTGCGCGCATCGGCAACAACGTGCTGCTCAAGCGCGAGGACATGCAGCCTGTGTTCTCGTTCAAGCTGCGCGGCGCCTACAACAAGATGGCGCAGCTCACGCCGGAACAGCTCAAGCGCGGCGTAATCACCGCATCGGCCGGCAATCACGCGCAGGGTGTGGCGCTCAGCGCGCATCGCATGGGCTGCAAGGCCATCATCGTGATGCCGACGACCACGCCGCAGGTCAAGATAGAGGCGGTCCGGCATTTCGGCCAGCGCTCCGTCGAGATCGTGCTGCACGGCGACAGCTACAACGACGCCTACGGACATGCGCTGGAACTGGAAAAGGAGAAGCAGCTCACCTTCGTGCACCCGTTCGACGATCCCGATGTGATCGCCGGGCAGGGCACCATAGGCATGGAGATCCTGCGCCAGCGTCAGTCCCCGATCCATGCCATCTTCTGCGCCATCGGCGGCGGCGGACTGATCGCGGGCGTGGCGGCCTACGTCAAACAGGTGCGCCCGGACATCAAAGTCATCGGCGTGCAGACCACCGATTCGGATGCCATGTACCGTTCGCTGAAGGCCCAAAAGCGCGTACAACTGAACGATGTCGGCCTGTTCGCGGACGGAACCGCCGTCAAGCTGGCCGGCGAGGAGACACTGCGCATCTGCAGGAAATATGTGGACGAGATCGTGCTGGTAGATACCGATGCGGTATGCGCGGCCATCAAGGACGTGTTCCAGGACACGCGCTCCATCCTCGAACCCTCCGGCGCGCTTGCGGTTGCCGGCGCCAAGCTCTATGCCAAGCGCGAACAGCTCAAGGGAGCAGCGCTGGTCACCGTATGCAGCGGCGCCAACATGAACTTCGACCGCCTGCGCTTCGTCGCGGAGCGCGCCGAGATCGGCGAAAGGCGCGAGGCCATCCTGGCGGTCACGATTCCGGAAACGCCGGGCAGTTTCCGTAAATTCTGCTCGCTGCTCGGCAAGCGCAACATCACGGAATTCAATTACCGCTACTCCGATCCAAAGGCGGCACAGGTGTTCGTCGGCATCCAGGTCAGGGACCAGTCCGAAACTGCCGATCTGGTCGACAAATTGCAACGCAGCAAGCTGCCCACGCTGGACCTCTCCGACAACGAAATGGCCAAATTGCACCTGCGCCACCTGGTCGGCGGCCACGCCCCCGAGGCCAAGAACGAGATCCTGTTCCGTTTCGAATTCCCGGAACGTCCCGGTGCGCTGATGAATTTCCTCAACAGCATGAACCATAGCTGGAACATCTCGCTGTTCCACTACCGCAACCACGGCGCGGACTACGGGCGGGTGCTGATAGGCATGCAAGTACCGCACCAGGACAAAAAGGCACTCAAGACCTTCCTGGATACACTCGGCTACCGCTACTGGGACGAAAGTGAAAATCCGGCCTATCGCATGTTCCTGGGGTGACGCCGGGTGAGCACGGATTCCTTCCGTGAATTTGTGCTGGAGCAGCTTGCCGCTCTTGAAGGCCTGCGCTGTAAGCGCATGTTTGGCGGCCACGGTCTTTATTCCGGCGAGGTGTTTTTCGGCATCCTGTTCCAGGGCAGGCTGTATTTCAAGACGCATCCAGACACTTTGCCGGACTATCTGGCGTTCCATGCCGTAGTCTTCACCCCCTCCGAAAAACAGATATTGAAGAATTACCGCGAAGTTCCCGTGCATATACTCGAAGATGTCGCGCAGTTAACGACATGGGCCAGAAAGGCGGCACGTTGATGAACATCCAAGCTAGGAAGCAGGCCCTCCGGCAAAGTATAATCGCCGCCCGCGAAAAGCTGCCCGAGGCGGAGCGACTTCGCCTGAGCCGTGCGATTGTTGAGTCCATCCGCGCACTGTCGGCTTACCGGCAGGCCGGGACCGTACTGGGCTATTTGAATTTCGGTGCGGAACTGGCGGCGGAGTTGTGGGTAAGGCAGGCGCTGGCCGAGGGCAAGCAGGTGCTGCTACCGCGCGTTAACCGCGCCAGCAAGCATCTGGATCTGTATCAGGTGCGTGATCTGGAGCATGATGTGGCACCGGGTTCATGGGGAATACGTGAACCGGTTGCGGAGCGCTGTATAAAAGAAGAAGCGCCGGGAACGGTGGATTTCATCCTGTTACCCGGTGTCGCGTTCACCCGCGGTGGCGCACGCCTGGGCTATGGCGGCGGCTTTTACGACAGACTGCTGGCGCAGATGCCGCATCGGCCAGCGCTCGTCGCAGGTGCGTTCGCGCTGCAGGTGGTGCATGAAATTCCGCAGGAAAAAACAGACCGCCATACCGAGTGGCTGGTAACGGAAGCCGAAACGATACGTTGTAACTTTGGGAGAGAGTAAAGATGGCGACGCAACAACCCGATATCGACCCGCAGGAAACCCGGGAGTGGCTGGATGCCCTCCAGTCCGTGCTGGAACAGGAAGGCGCGCAGCGCGCCCATTTCCTGATGGATCAGTTGATCCACCACGCGCGCATGGCCGGCGACGATATGCCGATCAGCGCCACCACGCCCTATCTCAACACGATTCCGCTGGACAAGGAAGAACGTTCCGCCGGCAATATGGAACTGGAGCACCGCATCCGCGCCCTGACGCGCTGGAATGCTATGGCCATCGTGATGAACGCCAACAAGACCTCGTCTGAACTCGGCGGGCACATTGCCAGTTTTGCCTCGGCGGCAACTTTATATGACGTTGCCTTCAACCATTTCTTCCATGGCAAGACCGACGATCACGGCGGCGACCTGGTCTATTTCCAGGGCCATTCCTCGCCCGGCATCTATGCCCGCGCGTTTATCGAAGGCCGCATCAGCGAGGACCAGATGTACAAGTTCCGCCAGGAAGTGGATGGAGGAGGCCTCCCCTCATATCCGCATCCTTGGCTGATGCCGGATTTCTGGCAATTCCCCACCGTATCCATGGGCCTCGGCCCGCTGATGGCAATTTACCAGGCGCGCTTCATGCGCTACCTGCAACACCGCGAACTCGCCCCGACGGAAGGCCGCAAAGTGTGGGCCTTCCTCGGCGACGGCGAAACCGACGAACCGGAATCGCTGGGTGCGATCTCGATGGCGGGACGCGAGAAACTCGACAACCTGATCTTCGTGATCAACTGCAATCTGCAGCGCCTGGATGGCCCGGTGCGCGGCAACGGCAAGATCATCCAGGAACTGGAAGGGGTGTTC
This sequence comes from uncultured Pseudomonadota bacterium, assembly GCA_963725375.1. Classification (GTDB taxonomy): domain Bacteria; phylum Pseudomonadota; class Gammaproteobacteria; order Burkholderiales; family Gallionellaceae; genus Sideroxyarcus. The sequence continues at coordinate 11,434 of CAVRYQ010000013.1, forward strand.
CGCGGTGCCGGCTGGAACGTCATCAAGGTGGTCTGGGGTCGCTGGTGGGATCGCCTGCTGGTCAAGGACAAGACCGGCCTGTTGCTGAAGCGTATGGAGGAAGTGGTCGACGGTGAATACCAGACCTACAAATCCAAGGACGGCGCCTATGTGCGCCAGCACTTCTTCGGCAAGTACCCGGAGTTGCTGGAACTGGTGGCCGACATGTCCGACGACGACATCTGGCGCCTGAACCGCGGCGGCCATGATCCGTTCAAGGTATTTGCGGCCTACGCAGCAGCCAGCAAGCACAAGGGACAACCGACCGTGATCCTGGCCAAGACGGTCAAGGGTTACGGCATGGGTGAATCGGGCGAGGCGCAAAATCCGACGCACCAGCAAAAGAAAATGGGCGAAGAATCGCTGCGCAAGTTCCGCGACCGCTTCAACATACCCGTCACCGACGAACAATTGCCCAACCTGCCTTTTGTGCGTCCCGCCGAAGACAGCCAGGAAATGAAGTACCTGCGCGAACGCGGCGCGGCGATGGGCACCCTCCCGGCGCGCAAGCCGGTCACCGATGCCTTGCAGATTCCCGACCTGTCCGCATTCGATGCCTTGCTGAAAGACAGCGAAGGGCGCGAATTCTCCACCACCATGGCCTTCGTGCGCATGCTTGGCGTGCTGGTGAAGGATAAGAACATCGGCAGGAAGATCGTGCCCATCGTTCCCGACGAGTCCCGCACTTTCGGCATGGAAGGCATGTTCCGCCAGCTCGGAATTTTCTCGCAGGTCGGCCAGCTGTATACACCGGAAGACGCCGAACAACTCATGTTCTATAAGGAATCGTCTTCCGGGCAGATCCTGCAGGAGGGCATCAACGAAGCGGGCGGCATGGCCGACTGGATCGCTGCGGCCACTTCGTACGCCAACCACGGCGCCGCGATGATCCCGTTCTACATTTACTATTCCATGTTCGGCTTCCAGCGCGTCGGCGACATGGCCTGGGCAGCGGGTGACCTGCGCGCGCGCGGTTTCCTCGTCGGCGGCACGGCCGGGCGCACCACACTGAACGGCGAAGGCCTGCAACACCAGGACGGCCACAGCCACCTGCAGGCCGCCATGATCCCCAACTGCGTGAGCTACGACCCGACCTTCGCCTATGAACTGGCGGTCATCGTGCATGATGGCATGCGCCGCATGTACCGCGATCAGGAAGACGTGTTCTATTACCTCACCGTGATGAACGAGAACTATGCCCATCCTGCCATGCCCAAGGGCGCGGAGGAAGGCATCATCAAGGGCATGTACAAGTTCAGCACCGGCAAGGCGAAGGCAAAAGCCAAAGTGCAACTGCTGGGCAGCGGCACCATACTGCGCGAAGTGATCGCGGCCGCCGAACTGCTGGAGAAGGATTTCGGCATCGCGGCCGACGTGTGGAGCGTGACCAGCTACAACGAACTGCGCCGTGAAGGCATCGACTGCGAACGCTGGAACACCCTGCATCCGGAAGCCGGACCGCGCGTGAGCTACGTCGAACAATGCCTGGATGCCGATATTCCGGTGGTCTCCGCCACGGACTATATCCGCTCGTATTCCGACCAGATCCGTCCGTTCGTCAAGGCGCGTTACAAGACACTGGGCACAGACGGCTTCGGGCGCTCGGATACGCGCAAGAAATTGCGCGGCTTCTTCGAAGTGGATCGCCATTACATCACGGTCGCCGCATTGAAAGCGCTGGCGGACGAAGGCACGCTGGCTGCGAGCGAAGTCAGCAAGGCGATCAAGTTGTACAAGATCAATCCCGACAAACCGAACCCGACGACGGTTTAAGCCGAGGAGACCAGCGTGGCAGAAATCAGACAAATATTGGTGCCGGACATCGGCAATTTCAAAGGGGTTGCGGTCATTGATGTGGCGGTGAAGGTCGGCGACAGAGTATCGTCCGAACAGTCGCTGATCACGGTGGAGACCGACAAGGCGACCATGGAAGTGCCCGCGCCGTTCGATGGCGTGGTCAAGGAAGTGAAGGTGAAAACAGGCGACAAGGTGTCCGAGGGCGACCTGATCGTGCTGATGGAAGGCAGCGGCGCAAAAGCCACCTCCGCATCTGCGGCACCACAGGCGCCAGCACCGGCTGCGGCTGCGCCGATGTCCGCTCCCGCCCGTGCAGCGTCAGCCGCTCCCGCCGCTGACGCGACCACCGTTACACCCTCCGGCGGCAAGGCCCACGCCAGTCCGTCCATTCGCCGCTTCGCTCGCGAATTGGGCGTAAGTTTGCCGCAGGTCAGCGGCAGTGGCGAAAAAGGCCGCATCACCAGAGACGACGTGCAGAACTTCGTCAAAAAATCGCTGGCTGGCGGTGCTACCACGGGCAGCAGCGCACTGCCCGGCCTGCTGCCATGGCCGGAAGTGGATTTCGCGAAGTTCGGCGCGGTGGAAACAAAGCCGCTGTCACGCATCAGGAAACTGTCCGGCGCAAACTTGCACCGCAACTGGGTGATGATCCCGCATGTCACGCAGTTCGAGGAGGCCGACATCAGCGAGATGGAAGCCTTCCGCAAGGAACTGGGCGCCGAATATGCCGCGCAGAACATCAAGATCACGCCGCTCGCCTTCATGCTCAAGGCCTGTGCGATCACGCTCAAGCACTTCCCGGATTTCAACGCTGCACTGGATGCCAGCGGCGAGAACCTGATCATGAAGAAATACATCCATATCGGGGTGGCCGTGGACACGCCGGACGGCCTGATGGTGCCGGTGATCCGCGATGTTGACCAGAAAGGCATCGTGCAACTGGCGCGGGAGCTGGGAGAGGTCTCTGCCCGCGCGCGCGAGAAGAAACTCACGGCTGCCGACATGCAGGGCGGCTGCTTCACGATCTCCAGCCTGGGCGGCATCGGTGGCACGTCATTCACGCCTATCATAAATGCGCCGGAGGTTGCCATCCTCGGCGTGTCCCGTTCAAGCATGAAGCCGGTGTGGAAGGACGGCGAGTTCGTGCCACGCCTGATGCTGCCGCTGTCGCTGTCCTATGATCACCGCGTGATCGACGGTGCGGCAGGCGCGCGCTTCACCACATACCTTGCACATGTTTTGTCCGACATGCGCAGACTGGCACTGTGACCCGGTGAACCTCGCTCCTATCGGCATTCTGGGCGGCACCTTCGACCCCATCCACAACGGGCATCTGCGCATCGCGCAAGAGGCGCTGGAGCAGTGCGACATGGCGCAGGTGCGCTTCGTCCCCTGCGGCACTCCGCCGCATCGCCCGACGCCCACCGCTGCCGCCAAAGCACGCTGGGAAATGGTGCGCCTGGCCCTGAGCGGCCATTCCGATTTCCTCGTCGACGTCCGCGAAGTGTTCCGCAGCGATCCCTGCTACACGGTGGATACGCTTGCGGCCCTGCGCGCCGAACTCGGCCCGCAACAGCCGCTGTGCCTGATTCTGGGCGGCGATGCCTTTTTGCAGCTACATACCTGGCACGAGTGGACGCGCCTGTTAGAGCTTGCCCACATCGTGGTGCTGCAACGCGCCGGCGGGAGACCGCTGGGCAATGCAATGGCCCAGGCCGATGCCGCATTGCAAGCCGTATACCAGACGCGTCTCGCTCCCGGTGCGGGCGCCCTGCGCGAAACCGTCGGCGGTGCGATCTTTGTCGCCGACATGCCTGCGCTGGAAATCTCATCCACGGATATCCGCCGCCGTTGTGCGGAAGGAAAAAATATCCGTTTTCTGGTTCCGGATGTCGTCACCAACTACATCAACACTCACGAACTTTACCGTCAATGCTAAATACTGAAGAAAAGACCCAGGCAGTCGTCTCCGCACTGGAAGATGTCAAGGCACTGGACATCACCGTCATCGACACCAGCAGGCTCAGTCCCCTGTTCGAGCGTATGGTGGTCGCCAGTGCACAGTCCACGCGCCAGACCAAGGCACTGGCAGACAACGTCGAGAAGAAACTCAAGGAACTGAACGAAGATCCGCTCAGCGTAGAAGGACAGCAAAGCGGCGAATGGATACTGGTCGATTTCGGTGAGGTGCTGGTGCACATCATGCAGCCGGCCGTGCGCACCTACTACAATCTTGAAGAATTGTGGGGTGCGCAGCCCAGGATGCGCGCCAGCAAATGAAGCTGCTGATCCTCGCAGTAGGCAACAAGATGCCGGCCTGGATCACCGACGGTTTCAACGAATACACAAAGCGCATGCCGCGCGAAGCCAGGATAGAACTGGTCGAGATCAAGCCGGAACCGCGCAGCAGCGGCAAGACCTCCGCACAGATCATGGAAGCCGAGGCACAGCGCATCCGCGCCGCCTTGCCCGCGTCTGCGCGCTGCATCGCGCTCGATGAACGCGGCGCAACGCACACCACCAGGCAGCTCGCGCAGCAGATGCAGGACTGGATGAAACAGGGCCATGATATTGCCTTTGTCATCGGCGGCGCCGACGGACTGCACGAATCCGTCAAGCAACTGGCGCGGCAGACCCTGGCACTTTCCGCCCTCACGCTGCCGCACGGCATGGTGCGCGTGCTGCTTGCGGAACAGCTTTACCGGGCGCACAGCCTGCTTCACAATCATCCCTACCATCGCGAATAGCCCGCTTTCGGGATTATCCTTGCCGCCATGAGTCAACCTCAACGCATCTACCTTGCCTCGCAGAGCCCGCGTCGGCGCGAATTGCTCAAGCAGATCGGCATCCATTACGACATGCTGTTATTGCGCAATGATTTGCGGCGCAAGATCGGCGTGGATGAAACGCCGCACGCAGGCGAAATTCCGCTGGATTACGTGCGGCGCGTATGTCGCGCCAAGGCGCAAGCCGGATGGGACGCACTGACCTTGCGCAATTTGCCTCTGCTTCCGGTCCTGGCGGCGGATACCACGGTCACGCTCGACGGCAACATCATCGGCAAGCCTGATGACAGCGAGCATGCAGCCAGAATATTGCGCATGCTTTCGGGGACGGAGCATCAGGTGCTGACTGCCGTAGCCATAGTATTCAGGGAACGCCTGGAGTTGCGAGTGTCGAAGACAACCATAGTGTTCGACACGTTGAGCGAAGAACGCATCTATCGTTACCTGCTGACCGGCGAGGCTCACGACAAGGCCGGCGCTTACGGAATCCAGGGGCACGCCGGCGCCTTCGTGAAACGCATCGAGGGCAGCTACACCGGCGTGATGGGACTGCCGCTGTACGAGACGGTAGAATTGCTGAAACTATTCGGATACCCCGCACCATGACTGAAGAGATACTGATCAATGTGACGCCGCAGGAAACGCGCGTCGCAGTGATGCAACAAGGCATCGTCCAGGAGCTGCACATCGAACGCGGCAGCCAGCGCGGACTGGTGAGCAATGTCTACGTCGGCAAAGTGAAACGGGTCTTGCCCGGCATGCAGTCCGCATTCATTGACATCGGCCTGGAGCGTTCCGCGTTCCTGCATGTCGCCGATATATGGGAGAACCGCGCGAGCGGCGAGGCTGTCTCGAAGCCGATCGAAAAGGTGCTGTTCGAAGGACAAAGCCTGCTGGTGCAGGTGATCAAGGACCCCATCGGCACCAAGGGCGCGCGACTTTCCACGCAACTGAGCTTTGCCGGGACGCATGCTGGTGTTTCTTCCGCAGGAAGCGCATATCGGCGTGTCGCAGCGCATTGAGAACGAAGAAGAACGCGACGCGTTGCGTGCCAGGCTGCAACAGGTACTGCCCGCCGAACACAAGGGCGGCTACATCATCCGCACCATGGCGGAATCCGCATCCGACAGCGAGTTGCGCGCCGATGTTGCCTATCTGGACAAGTTGTGGAGCAATCTCCAGCTCAAGTCCCAGCGCATGGCGGCACCCGAGTTGCTATACAAGGAACTGGACATCTGCCTGCGCGTATTGCGCGATTTTGTGAACGAAGAGACCGGGCGCGTCCTCGTCGATTCGCGCGAGACGCATGAACGCATGATGACCTTCGCCACCGATTACACCGCGACCGCAGTGGCTAAACTGGAGCACTATCTCGGCGCGCGTCCGCTGTTCGACCTGTACGGGGTGGAAGAGGAGATCGAGCGCGCGTTGTCGCGCCGCGTGGACCTGAAATCGGGCGGCTACCTCATCATCGACCAGACCGAAGCTCTGACCACCATAGATGTGAATACCGGAGGGTTCGTCGGCGGGCGCAACTTCGACGACACCATCTTCAAGACCAACCTGGAAGCCGCGCAGGTCATCGCACGGCAATTGCGGCTGCGCAATCTGGGCGGAATCATCATCTGCGATTTCATCGACATGGACACGACAGAGCACCGCGAAGCCGTGCTGGATGAATTCAAGCGCATGCTTGCGCGCGACCATACCCGCATCAGTGTAAGCGGGTTCTCCGCGCTGGGCTTGGTGGAAATGACGCGCAAACGCACCCGCGAGAGCTTGGCGCATGTATTGTGCGAACCCTGCCCTACCTGCCAGGGCAGGGGTGAAGTCAAGACCGCGCAGACCGTGTGCTACGAAATACTGCGCGAGATCGTGCGCGAAGCACGCCAGTTCAACGCCCGTGAATACCGCATCCTAGGTTCGCAGCAGGTCATCGACCTGTTTCTGGACGAGGAATCGCAAAGTCTTGCGATGCTGTCCGACTTCATCGGCAAACCGGTTTCACTGCAGGTGGAAACGCTGTATTCGCAGGAGCAGTACGACGTCATCCTGATGTAGGCATGTGCGCGATGCCCCGATAGCGGGGCACGGCGAAATGCGCCGGGATACCGGGTGCAGCGCCATGCCAATTGAAAAGGCCGGCACCAGGCCGGCCTTCTTCCGGAACCATACCTGGCCCGGATGATTACTTCTTGGCGCCGTTGACGGCTGCTTTCAACGTGGCACCGGCCTTGAACGCGGGCTGCTTGGAAGCCTTGATCTTGATGGCAGCGCCGGTGGACGGGTTACGGCCGTTGCGAGCTGCACGCTTGCGAACCTCGAATGTGCCGAAGCCGACCAACGCAACGTTGTCGCCCTTCTTCAGGGTAGCGGTAATGATTTCAATCAGGGCAGCGATATTGCGGTCGGCGTCAGCCTTGCTGCTGTCTGTCTTGGATGCGAGTGCGTCGATCAGTTCTTTACGGTTCATGCGTTTTTGCTCCTTGGTTGCGGTTGAAGTACCGGGAGCGGATTGTTGAGTATATTTCGCTCCTTGGCAAGTGGCTGCAGCCAGATTGCCCCGCAAAATCTGCTGCCAAACCCGGTTTAGGGTGGCAAGCCAGGTTTCCGACCGGTGCTATTCTTTCAAGTCGGCTATTTGCCGGTTTTCACATTCGGCGGCGTCGATGCCTTCACGTTTCCCGGCCAGGCGGGCGATTGCGCTGAATCTGTCCACGAGGCCGTTCGCGGCAAAATGGTCGATGATGAACAACGGGATCAGCGTGTCCGGCTCCCATACCCCACGGAACCTGAGCGTGCTCCCGTGCGGTTTCGGCAGTATGCTCCAGGTTCCTCGAAACGCCTTCGAGTCACCTGACAACTGTACAAAAGAAATGCCCTCGTAGGGCTTTTCGACATATTCCATGATCGAATGGAGCCGTACGTGAAAGAACAACACCTGCTCGTCGGTCGTGCGCTCAACCCTGACCTTGTTGGCACTTTCACGATAGGCCGCCGACTCAACCATGCCCGGCAGACTCTTTGCCGCCTCATAATCAGTCAGGTAACGGTATGCGGCGCACTGCGTCAATGGAGTGTCAAAACTGGCGATGAAGGTATAAAGCTTGCCGTCTCTTTGCACATCCACCTGCAAACCCGGGTATGCGGTATCCGGCCAGGCCATCGTGCTGGTCATCAACAGCCATGCAAACAGCATATGTCTCATCATGGATACCCTTATAGGGCATCTTTGTGACGCGAGCATGACACGTCGCGACGTATCAGGCCAGCAGGTGCCCCGGTTCCTGACTGCTCCCCGTGATCACCACGACCTTGTGACGGGACTGCCCGCCTTGTTTGAGCTCGACCTGCCGCAACGGAACACCAAAGGATTCTGCGATGAATTTCAGGAGCGCCTCGTTGGCGCGACCCTCTACCGGGGGAGCGGCGAGTCGTATTTTGAGGGCCTCACCATGCAGCCCGGCGATTTCCGTGCGTTTAGCGCCGGGCTGGACATGCAGGGTCAGGGTAAGCACGTCGCCGTTGCGGCGATACCACGTGCTCACAGCAATCTCATCACGGCCTGTTCCAGCCCGCCTATCGGCACGATGAGGATAAGCTGACAGACCAGGAGCAGCACCAGCACGGACAGGTCGACATTTCCCACCGGCGGGATGTGGCGGCGCAAAGGCTGCACGAAAGGCCGGTTGACCGCGCCCAGCATCGGCGCGAGCGGCGTATGCGGATTGACCCAGGACAGGATCGCTTCCATGATCAACGTGGCCATGAGCAGGTAAAGACTGATCTTCAGCAGCTTGACCACACTCCACAGCAGCAGCCCCGGCAAGGGGAACGTTGCGAAGGCGTAACCCTGCAGCCACAGATAAGCGCAGAGATAGACAAATTCGACCAGAAACGCCAGCAACAGCGTGGCCGTGTCCAGGCCCATGACCCGTGGAATGAAGCGGCGCGCGCGCAGCACCGCAAAATCCGTGAGCGCCATCAGGAACTCGCCGATGGGATTGCGCATCGGCGCCTGCAGCCAGACCGCATGAAAGCGGAACAGCAGGACCGCAGCAAAGGGTTGCACCAATGCGTCGATCAGGAAGGAAAGCGTCTCTGCCAGCATCAGGCGTCCTTTCCCAATTCGTCGCCCATTTCCCTGGAACGTGCCGCTGCGGCATGGATGGCGGCGACGATGTTCGTCTTCACCTGGTCTTGCTCCATGCTGAGCAATGCGCGTTCCGTCGTGCCCTTCCGCGAGGTCACGCGCCCGCGCAGGGTAGCGACGTCTTCCGGACTGTTTTCCGCCAGCTTGCTCGCCCCGAGAAATGTGTCCAGCACCAGTTGCCGCGCCTGGGCTTCGTCCAGACCGAGTTCGTACGCTCCCTGCTGCATCGCTTCGATAAAATAGAAAACATAGGCCGGACCGCTGCCGGAAATTGCCGTCACCGCATCCAGCAGCTCCTCGTCCTCCATCCACAGCGTGCTGCCCACTGCCGCGAGAATCGATTCCGCGCGGTGGCATTGCTCCGGATTCACCGCAGGCGTTGCATACAAGGCGGTGACGCCGCAACGGATAAGTGCAGGCGTATTGGGCATGCAGCGCACGATGTTCTGTGTCCCCGTCCAGCGCGCAATGTCCTGCGTGCGGATACCCGCGGCGATGGAAAGGATCAGTTGCCCTTCCAGGATAGGCGCGAGTTGCAGGGCGATTTCCTGCAACTGTTGCGGCTTGACGGCCAGGATCAGCGTTTCACCGTGCGCCACCGCTGTCGCCAGCTCCGTCGTCGCCCGGACCCCGAATTCGCTATGCAGCTCAGCGCACTTTTCCTTGCTGATCTCAACGATATGCATCCTGGAAGGTGAATAGCCGCGCTTGATCAGCCCCCCGATCAATGCCTTTGCCATGTTGCCGCCGCCGATGAATGTGATCTTCATTTGTTGTCTCCATAATCTCTGATGCCGAATATTGCCGTGCCGATCCGCACGATGGTCGACCCCTCCCGGATGGCCGCGGGATAGTCATGTGACATCCCCATCGACAGGGTATCCAGTTCAAGGCCCAGAGAATTGAGTCGTTCCAGCAAAGTCCGCATCTGCGCAAACTGTGCGCGCTGCTCGGTTCCGCCCACCGCGGGAGCCGGTATCGTCATCAATCCGCGCAGCCTGATACGCGGCAAATATACGAGCTGTTGCGCCAGTTGCGCCACCTCTGCAGGTGCTACGCCGCTCTTGCTCTCTTCTGCGCTCACGTTCACCTGCAGACAGATGTTCAGCTGCGGCAGGTTTGCGGGTCGCTGTGCGGACAGGCGCTCGGCGATCTTCAGCCTGTCCACGCTGTGCACCCAATCAAAGTTCTCGGCGATAGCACGCGTCTTGTTGCTCTGGATAGGGCCTATGAAGTGCCACTCCAGCGGCAGATCGCGCAACGTATCGATCTTCTGCAATGCTTCCTGCAGATAATTTTCGCCGAAAGCGTTCTGCCCTCCGCCGTATGCCTCGCGCACCGCCGCCGCGGGAAAGGTCTTGCTGACGGCAAGCAAACGCACATCAGTCGCGTTCCTGTGTGCGGCGCTGGCGGCTTGGGCAATGGCTGCGCGGGTCGCTTGCAAGTTGGAGAGGATTGCAGTCATAATCGCCCGAGTCGTCGTTATGCGGCGCAGTTTAATACACTCAGGATTATATATGGATATCACCGAACTGCTCGCCTTCGGCGTGAAGAACAAAGCTTCCGACTTGCATCTTTCCGCCGGCCTGCCTCCGATGATCCGCGTGCACGGCGATATGCGCCGCATCAACCTACCCCCGATGGAGCACAAGGAAGTCCACGCCATGGTGTACGACATCATGAACGACGGACAGCGCAAGCACTACGAAGAGAACAAGGAAGTCGACTTCTCGTTCGAGGTGCCGAACTTGGCGCGCTTCCGCGTCAACGCCTTCGTCCAGAATCGCGGTGCGGGCGCGGTGATGCGTACCATTCCTTCCAAGATACTCACGCTGGAAGACCTCAAGTGCCCGCCCATTTTCAAGGACATCTCCGAATTCCCGCGTGGCATGGTGCTGGTGACCGGCCCCACCGGCTCCGGCAAATCCACCACGCTGGCCGCCATGGTGGACCACATCAACGAGAACGAGATGGGCCACATCCTGACCGTGGAAGATCCCATCGAATTCGTGCATGAATCGAAAAAAAGCCTGGTCAACCAGCGCGAAGTCGGCCCGCACACGCTGTCATTCAACAACGCACTGCGTTCCGCGCTGCGCGAAGACCCGGACGTGATCCTCGTCGGCGAAATGCGTGACCTGGAAACCATACGCCTGGCCATGACTGCGGCGGAAACCGGCCACCTCGTGTTCGGCACCCTGCACACAAGTTCCGCGGCCAAGACCATCGACCGCATCATCGACGTGTTCCCGGCCGATGAAAAGGAAATGGTGCGCGCAATGCTGTCCGAATCGCTGCGCGCGGTGATCTCGCAAACCCTGCTCAAGACCAAGGATGGTTCCGGTCGCGTTGCGGCGCACGAGATCATGATCTGTACCCCGGCGATCCGCAACCTGATCCGCGAGGCAAAAGTGCCGCAGATGTATTCCGCCATCCAGACCGGCGGCAACATCGGCATGCAGACGCTGGATCAGTGCCTGAACGATCTTGTGAAACGCAACCAGGTGGCTTCGTCAGAGGCGCGCGGAAAAGCGGTGAACAAGGATCTTTTCCCGGCTTAATCCCCTACCGACCCAATCATCGCAGTTTCAGGAGTTCATCATGGAAAGAGACCAGGCTACCGAGCTCGTGCACAACCTGTTACGCGGGATGGTCTCGCAAAAGGCATCCGACCTGTTCATCACTTCCGGCTTCCCGCCCGCATTCAAGGTGGACGGCAAGATGACGCCCGTCTCAAGCCAGGCGCTGACATCGCAGCACACCCAAGAGCTGGCCCGCAGCATCATGAACGACCGCCAGGCTGCCGAATTCGAAGCGACTCACGAGTGCAATTTCGCCATCAGCCCGCCCGGCATCGGGCGCTTCCGCGTCAACGTGTTCATGCAGCAGCAGCGTGTGGGCATGGTGCTGCGTACCATCACCACCCGCATTCCGACCTTTGAGGAACTGGGCCTGCCCGACGTGATGAAGGACATCGTGATGACCAAGCGCGGGCTGGTGATCCTGGTGGGCGGAACCGGTTCCGGCAAGTCATCCTCGCTGGCGGCGATGCTCGGCCACCGCAACCACAACAGTCACGGCCACATCATCACCATCGAAGATCCGGTGGAGTTCGTGCACGACCACGACAAATGCATCGTCACCCACCGCGAAGTGGGCGTGGATACCGACAACTGGCAGATCGCGCTGAAAAATACGCTGCGCCAGGCACCCGATGTGATCCTGATCGGCGAGATCCGCGACCGCGAGACCATGGAATACGCGGTCGCCTTCGCCGAGACCGGTCACTTGTGCATGGCCACGCTGCACGCCAACAGCGCCAACCAGGCGCTCGACCGCATCATCAACTTCTTCCCTGAAGACCGGCGCGAACAATTGCTGATGGATCTGTCGCTCAACGTCAAGGCACTGATCTCGCAACGCCTGATCCCCAAGCGCGACGGCAAGGGCCGCGCTGCGGCTTTCGAAATCCTGCTCAACACGCCACTGATCGCCGACCTCATTTTCAAGGGCAACGTGCATGAGATCAAGGAAGTCATGGCCCGGTCGCGCGAACTCGGCATGCAAACCTTTGACCAGGCATTGTTCATCCTGCACGAGGAAGGTGCCATCAGCTACGAGGAAGCGCTCAAGAATGCCGATTCCGTGAACGACCTGCGCCTGAAGATCAAACTGGAAGGCCAGGCCACCAAGGACAGGGACGTAATGAGCGGACTGGACAATCTGAGAATGACCTGACGTGCCGCTTTGACGGAACGACTGCTGAACCGTTCATCCCGATCGTTTTTCCAGCCATGCGTCGAGCGTCCATTTGCCTCGACTCAGCACCAGCAGCACCGCCAGCAAGGTTCCCCAGCAAAAGTGCTGGAACATCCCGGCCTCGCTCAAGCCGGAAGAATAGGAATAGGCCGCAACTGCATTGAGGATGAACAGCCCCGCCGCGGCAAAGCGCCCGAACAGCCCCAGCACCAGCAGCACCGACAGGCCGAGCTCCCCGGCAGTCGCCATGTAAGCCGCCACATCCGTGTTCAGCAATGGCACCTGATACACATCACTGAACAGGTACAGGGTGCTGTTCCAGTTCTGTATCTTGGTCAGGCCGGATTTGAAAAACACATCCGCAACATACAAACGCAGGCCTAGGTCCAGCAAGGGTGCCAGCAGTTCCGGCAGGTGCGAGGCACGGTAGTAAAACCCTGCAAGGCGTGACAACAGCTTCATGATCGCACCCCCGAACTGAAGCCTGCAAAAACGTTCTGCGCTGCCAGTTGCCGCAGCACCGGCAGCAGATCGAAATCGGGATAGCGCGCCGCTGTTTCGGCAGTTACCTCGCTCAGCGTCATGCCGGTTTGCACACGCCGCAACCAGTCCGCCTCTGCTGTCGTCAGCTCAGTCACCGCGACCTCGTCGTTGCAGCGGCTGACCAGCGCATTGCAGTCACCGCTGTCCGGATCGATGTGAAAATCCTCAGGCGCACCGGGCTGGTGAGCCTGCCAGATGGCAGCGACGGGATAGCGGGAATGCAGCAGATGAAACGATGGATGCAGATGCAGGACCAGATCGGCGTAGGCTTCCGGCGGAACTTGTGCCAGTGCATTCAGATCCAGCACATCCCCGTCATCCGCAAAATAGGCGACGTGGCAGGCCCATTCCAGCGCTGCCACATCCGGCAGATAAACCAGTTTCTTCGCCGGTTCGAAGGCCGCAATAAAGCCTGCCAGCTCTGAACCAAAGTGATGCAGGTTCGCGCTGCAGGAGGGGTGTCGCTCGATGTAGCCCCTGGCCAGGAAGCGGAAGAATTCATCGCCCACCAGCAGTTTGACGACCGGATAAGCGCCCGCCAATGCATCATGCAGGTTGCCACGGTAGTTGTTGCGATAGACCTCGATTGCGGTTTCGGCGGAATAGTCCGCATAGGCCTGCCCTGTGCGCGGCGACGGCAGTTGGCCATGCACGATGGCGTGCGCAAAATGGCTCAATTCTTCATGCAGCATGTCATTCCTCCAGGGCCTCCAGGCGCTGCCGGGCCTTTGCCGCCTCACCCATCAGCACGGCGAGTTCGGGGATATCGGTATCCCACTCGATCAGGGTGGGGCGGGGGCCGATTTTCCGCAGCACGGACTCATACAGGTCCCACACTGCGGGATAGACGGCGTGGTCGTGTGTATCCACCAGGCAGCCGTCGCGCATGCTGTATCCCGCGAGGTGGTATTCCTTCACGGCGGCAGCGGGGATGGCGTTGATGAAGGCCACGCCATCCACACCGAGGTTGCACATGTTCACGTACAGGTTCTCCACGTCGAACAGGATGCCACAGCCGGTGCGCTGCGTCAGTTCGGCCAGGAATTCGCCTTCGGTCATTTCGCTATGGGAAAAGGATAGGTAGCTGGACAGGTTTTCCACAAGCAACTGGCGTTGCAGTCGTTCCTGCACCTGCTGCACGCGCCGCGCAACGTGGTCCAGCGCTTCGCGGGTGTAAGGGAATGGCAGCAGGTCGTTGATCACCATGCCGTCCGCCGCATTCCAGCACAGGTGTTCGGACACGGCTGCGGGTTGCACGTCGGCGCACAGCCGCGCCAGTGCAGATAAATGCCGTTCATCAAGCGCTGCGGTGGAAGCCAGGCCCATGCCGACGCCATGCAGGCTGACCGGATAACGCGCGCGCACCTTGAGCAGGGTATGCAGCGGCGCACCCCCGCCGAAGAAATTCTCGCTGTGTACTTCCACCCAGCCCAGCGCGGGCAGGGTCTCCAGTACCTCGCGGTAATGAGGTGCCCGCAAGCCGATACCTGCGGCAGACGGCAGCGTATTGGATGCGGGCGTATGCATCACATTGCTTTCAGCATGCCGCCTGCGATCTTGTCGCAGGTACCTTTGGGCACTGCAACGAAGTCCATCGGGTCATTGTTCTTGACGGCCTGCCCTGCGCAGGAGTGCGCGCTCTTGTTGCTGGAGCAATCGTTCTTGCCGGCCTTGGCGATGCCGAAACATTGTTCCATGTCCATCTTCTTGTCGGCGGCGCTCGCGGTACCGGCCAGTCCGAGTGCCAACAAACCACCGATCGCCAACGACAACATTTTTTGCGTTTCCATTTTGATGCTCCTTTTGCGGGTTGAAGAATTGAATTGATGAAATTTTTCCAGCGGTGTTCGGGCAACGTCTACGTATCCGGGTGAATCAGGTTCCGATTCGCGGCGTCTCGCCCTCGCACCGGTTGATTCGAAAAGGCCCGGCTTTTGGTTACACGACTGGCGAAAATATTTTCAAACGATGTTCAATTTGCACCGGCGCATCCGGTGTTCATTGATACAGTGCAGGGAACTGCTTGCGCAATTGCTCCAGTTTGGGCATGTCGTTGAATACGATATAGGGCTGGTAGGGATGCAAGGCCAGGTAGTTCTGGTGATGCGCTTCGGCCGGATAAAACTGTTGCAGCGGCACCACCTGGGTGACGATGGGTGCAGAAAAAACATGCGCGGCAGAGAGCTTCCGGATGTAGTCCTGCGCCGCCTGCTGCTGCTCGACGCCGGTATAAAAGATCGCGGAACGATATTGGCTGCCCGTATCCGGTCCCTGGCGGTTCAGCTCGGTCGGATTGTGTGCCACGCTGAAGAATACTTGCAACAGTTGCCGGTATGTCAATTGTGCCGGATCGAAGCGAACCTGCACCGATTCCGCATGTCCGGTATCGCCCTCGCTCACCATCTCATAATGTGCCGTGGAAGCGGCACCGCCCGCATATCCGGACACGACGCTCGTCACGCCCCTGACATGCTTGAATACCGCGTCCACGCCCCAGAAGCAGCCTCCCGCAAACACCGCCGTCTGTTCGCCGGGTGCAGCGTGCGCGGTCGGTATGGCTGCCAGGCTGAGCAGTAGACAAAAACAGGTGGGCAAATAACGGCTGACGGTTTTGATGGAAATCATGATGAGACTCCTTGTGATTTAGCCGAAGGTGAAGGCAAATGCCTCCGCGTCGGCGTCCAGAAATTCAATGCGAAAGGTCAGGTCTCTGATCTTTCCGCTCTGCCGCACGAGCTGGTACAAGCGTTGTTCCTGTATCACCCCGTAGCCCTGTGCATCGGTGTCTGCGCCGTGGTCCGCGCCGGGCGCATTTCCGTCCAGCGTGATTCTGAAGCGCACAGGCTTGCCGCTGTGGGAGCCCAGCACCAGATGCAAGTCACGCCCGCGATAACGGTAACTGATGGCTCCCGCGCTCCGTTGCAGCAGCGCGGACTCCGCACCGATGCGCCACGAACCGCTCAAGGCCCATTGATCCGGTTGAAGCACATGCGGCACGCTGTAACGCTTCGACGCATCGTGCCGGATCGCTTCAGGTGACGAAAAGTTTGCTTGGCGCGCGTAGCCGAGATAGGTCTCCGGAGAGCGCTCCTTGACCGCTGCCGCTGCGGTCGCGCCGATTCCGGCGACCTGCACCAGGCCCTCGTTCACCGCGATGTCCTGGTGCGCTTCCTTGAGCAGGGCCTGGATCATCAACTCGGTTTCCCGGTAAGCGCCCTCACCAAAATGCTGATGACGTATGCGCCCTTGGGCATCGATCAGGTAATGTGCAGGCCAGTATTCATTATGGAACGCGTTCCAGATCGCATAGTCGTTATCGATCGCCACCGGGTATTTCACCCCCAGTTCATGCACCGCCTGTTCGACATTGTGTATGTCTTTCTCGAAAGCGAACTCCGGCGCATGCACGCCGACGATGACCAGGCCCTGGGCGCGATATTTCTCATCCCATGCCTTGAGGTACGGCAAGGTACGCAGGCAGTTGATGCAGGAATATGTCCAGAAGTCCACCAGCACGACCTTGCCGCGCAATGCGTCCTGTCCCAGCGCAGGAGAGTTGAGCCATTGCGTTGCGCCATTCAGCGGCGGCGCCATGCGCGCCTCGGCAATTTCGGCCCGGTCGGGATGCTGCGCCAGATTCTCGATCAGGCGCTGTTCGGCCGCAGTGGTGTTCGCCGAAGTCAGTTGCGCCAGAAAGCGCGTATCCCAGCCGAATGCGATCACTACGATGCCCGCCACCACCGCAATGCCAAGCCCGCGCCGCACCCATTCTTCGACGCCGAAGCTGCGCTTCATCCAGCCGATCACGCGACCGCTGGCCAGCAACGCCACCCCAAGAGAGGTCGCCGCACCGGCGGCAAATACCAGCAGCAGCAAAGCGCTGTGCAGATTGACGCCGTTCAATGCCGCTCCCGCCAGCACCAGGCCCAGGATCGGACCCGCGCAGGGCGCCCACAGAAAGCCCACGGCCACGCCCAGCAGCAGCGACCCTTTGACGCTGCCCTGCTGATCGGCCCGTTGCTGCAACTGGCCGCCCAACGCAACAAAGGGGCGCATCATGCGCTCCGACCAGTCGAGACATTCCACGCCATCCGGCAGCGTGTGTTTTTCGAGCGCACGCACCACGTGCACGCCAACGCCTTCATCGCCCATGATGACGTTGCCGAGGCCCAGCACGAGTGTCTTTTTAGGGCTTTTTAGGCTCTCCGTCACTCTTCACCCGGTCAAACTTCCATCCGCCGATAATCGAGGATACCGTGCCGCGGCCCTCGATGTAATCGTGATAGAAGCTGAGATAGATATGCACGATGACGAACGTGACAAAGAACCACAGGAACAGATGGTGCCAGAAGCGGACGGCGAATTCGCCGCCCATGAGAGGCACGATCCACTTGAACATGCGCGGCAGCCACGCATTGCTCATGCTGGAGTAGAGCGCGAAACCAGTGATGGTCTGGACGCAAAAGGCCAGAAACGTCAAGAAGTAGATGAACGCCGCCAGCGAGTTGTGCCCCGTGGAGATCTCGCCGTGCATCTTCACTTGCAGGACGTCGGTCTTGATGACGTCGGCAATTTCCTGCTGCTGTTTCTTGGTGACGGGGAAGAAGTTGGTCCATTTGGCGTACTTGTTGCCGACGAATCCCCAGTAGATGCGGGCGGCGAAGTTAAAGACATACACGTACGCGGAGGCAAAGTGAATGAAGCGCACCCAGCCGAACCAGTATTGCTGATAGGCCTCGGAGGCGTAGGCTAAGCGAACCGGAT
>CAVRYQ010000014.1:0-17959 GCA_963725375.1 uncultured Pseudomonadota bacterium
CGCTTTGTTATGCCTCGTTCATCTACTTCAGAGAGTACGTATTGCTACCGTTCGGGCCACCGACCAGTACTGCACGCGCTGCGGCCACGAGTTGGCGCAGGATCACGCGCCGGCGCGGCTGCATGCGATGAGTGAGTAGGTCTAACTCCGCCAGCTCCGCTGTTTCTCTGCATTGACCCCACCGGTTGGGCTACCTACAATCGAATCGCTGCTTATCATGACCATTTCCGCATTGATTATCGACGACGAACAACTGGCCCGCGAGGAGCTGAAGTATCTACTCGACTCGGTGGGTGGGGTGGACGTGGTGGCGCAGGGAGCAAACGGCATTGAGGCCGTGGATTTGATCGAGGAGCACCATCCGGATTTGGTGTTTCTGGATGTGCAGATGCCGGGCCAGGATGGTTTCGCGGTGATCCAGCGGGTGATGGAGCGGACCCGCAAGGATGCGGCTGCGCTGGCGAAAGGCGACGCGAAGAAGCGCGGCGGCGAAAGCACCCTCGAATCCAAGCGAGGCCGCGGCGCCGCTGCCGCATTTTGTGTTTGCGACGGCGTACGACCAGTACGCGGTGCGCGCCTTCAATGTGAGTGCATGGATTACCTGCTGAAGCCGTTCGATGATCGCGCCGGGTCTGCGGCAGTGGAGCGAGTGAGGGCACGGCTGGCCACGGGTGGGTCTACGCGAACGCTACGGCGCGGATGCGGAATCGCAACTGAATCGGCTGCTGCGTTTGCTCGATCAGCCGCGGATTTGAACGAGCAGGGAAGGCCGCCGGCCAAGCTGATTGTGCAGGCGCAGAGCCGCCTGCCTCTGGAATTCGTGGTGATCGGTTACACGCAGGACGATGGTCCGCTGCTCAAGACGGGAATGATTTCCATTACGGGTCGCTACAGCGAAATCGAAGCGCCGCATCTCATCGAGCGCGAGCGCCCCGACGTGATTTTCCTGCCTTCCGTGTGGCCCGAAACCTGGTGTTACGCGCTCGATTATGCACTGGCTACGGGATTGCCCGTGGTTGCATTCGATCTGGGGGCGATTGCCGAACGCCTGCGAGCGTCCGGACGCGGAATATTGCTGCCGCTCAATCTCGGTCCGCAGCAGATCAATGACCGCCTTCTGGCGCGAGTCGCAGAGCATCGAAACCCGCAGGCTTATGTTCAAAGAATGCTGTCCCCCGCTCACGATGACGCTAAGATGGAACCATCCAAGGGATCGAGAATAATGACACCATCCATCGGCGATACCCCGCAGGAAGAAGGACTGAGCGCATCGTTGCAGGTCCTGCCGCTTCCGCCGGGCCTGTATCTGTTCTCCGTCAAGGCGGCTGCCGCGCTCGCCGAGCGCAGCAGGAGCAATCTGAACCTACCGGCAATGCACGTGGGCCTGGGTCCCGGGGTGCGCTCCGAGCAGGTGGAATTCCTCTCCGGTCCGGGCACCGATGGAGCCTGGCTGTTCACGCATGGCGACGTGCTCGTCGCCAAAATCAACGGATCCGGCGCCACCCTGATTCTGACCTCGGTTCGCTCGTCGAATGGGGAAGTCCTGGCGATCGAGGTGGAAAGGCTGGAGGCCCGCTCCCAAGCCACAATCTCCGCGCCGACGGCATCCATGAACCAGCCGATCAAACCTCCCGCGGTCGCGACCGATGAAGCGAGCGTCCGCGCGCCATCGAAGGCGGCAACGATCGGTGATCCCGCCGCCGATAGTCTCGCACTACCCCTTCAGATCAAGACGCACATCCGTTCGCGCGGCGATATGAACTTTTCCGATGCGCCTGGGCCGGACGCGTGGCGCCGGGACTTTGGATTGAATCCTTCTCGGTCCAGCCGCTCAAGCAACTCGGCGCGCGCCACATCGAATACAAGGGCCTCACCGGCACCGGCTTCGAAACTCCGTGGCTCAGCGACGATCAGGTTTGCGGTACCAAAGGCATGGCCGTGCCGTTGGTGGGATTCGCGATTCGTCTCAAGCCGGGAACTGAAACGGCGGCTTACGACTGCGAATATTCCGGCTACTATCGATCGGGCGTTACCGTCGGGCCGATGCGCAACGGCGCTCCCTGCCGTTCGACGGTGGCGAATGATCCGCTCGAGGGCATACAAATCCGCATCATCAAGCGTCCCAAGGCGGCCACGGCGCCTGCCAAGGTCGAGCCGCAGCGTATCGAGCCTGCGCGTGCAAGTGTCAAGGCGCCGACGTTTGGCCGGTATCGCGACGCAGAATCCGCGTCGCGGCAGCGAGACGCCCAAAGCAGGTGCGCCGAAGGAGACCAAGCACCTGAAACCCGCCGACGCACCCCGCAGAGCCAACGGCACGCGTCCCGCACAGCGCTCTCAAAACCGCAGTTCGTGAGCCGGTCGCCGAGCGAGCCCGTCCTTCGCCGGGCGGCTTGTAATGCGCGTGAGCCGGGCGGCATGGCCGCACCCGAGCGATGAACTATCTGTTCATACATCAGAATTTTCCCGGCGCAGTACCTGCACCTGGCTCAGGCACCTGGCAAGCCAGCCGGGCAATCAGGTCTACTTCATTACGCAACCGAACGACAACGACATGACGGGCGTTCACAAAATCACTTATCCCAAGGATCGACCGCGAGCGCATCAACTGCCACGCCTATTCGGTCGAAATCGACCGCGCGATCTATGCCGGTGCAGCCGTCGCCGACGAGTGCCGGGATCTGCGCAGCCAGGGATTTCGCCCCGATCTGATCGTCGGCCATAGCGGCTGGGGCGAGACACTGTTCGTCAAGGACGTTTTCCCGGAGGTGCCGCTGCTCGCCAATTTTGAGTTCTATTATCACTCCAGCGGCGTGGACGTGGGCTTCGATCCCGAATTCGTCTCGGTATTCCAGGATCCGTCGCGTCTGCGCATGCGCAACGCCACCAACCTGCTGGCCTTCGAGGCCGCCGATTGGGGTCACTCCGCCACGCGCTGGCAGCGCAGCCTGTATCCGCCCGAGATGCGATCGCGAATCAGCGCCATTCATGAGGGAGTCGACACCGATCATCGTGCGCCCGAAACCGCGGCGCCACATTCAAATTGCCCGGATCGGGCCGGGTGCTGACGTCGGCGCGACGAAGTGGTCACTTATGTGTCGCGCAATCTGGAGCCGTACCGCGGTTTTCATACGCTTCATGCGCGCGCTGCCGCGTTGCTGCGCCGACGCAAACGCGCCCAAATCGTGATAGTCGGCGGCGATGGCGTCAGTTACGGCGCCCCGCCGCCGCCGCGCTCGACATTCAAAGAGATGATGCTGCAGGAGCTCGGCGCCAAACTCGATCTCTCGCGGGTGCATTTCGTCGGCATGCTCGAATATCACGACTACCTGAACTTGCTGCAGGTGTCATCGGTTCACGTATATCTGACCTATCCGTTCGTACTGTCCTGGTCATTCATCGAAGCATGGCGTGCGGCTGCCTCATTGTGGGTTCCGGACACCCCCCGGTGCTCGAGGTTCTGCGGGACGGATTCAACGGTCTGACCGTGGATTTTTTTGCCCATAAGGCCCTCGCCAACCGCATCGAATCCGCGCTCGAACAGACGGACGAGATGCAGGCGTTGCGCAAGCGGCGCGCAAGACAGCAGTCAAGCAATTTGATCTGAATAGAAGTGCTGTTGCCGCGGTGGAACGCGCTGTTCGAAGATTTGATCAACGGCCGCCGGCCGGCGGTCGGAGGCGCGACGTGATCACCACCGTATGGGGATCTGAAGATGCGCCATCGACACACGCAGGCGCGCTGCGCGAAGCTACTGTTGCTGCTCGTCGCTGCAGGCTCACCGGCTCTAAGTAGCGCGGACCCGTCCTCCATCGTGCCCCCCACGGACGGTGACGGCCTTGCCACAAGCCTGCCCGAGGTGACCGTCGTCGGCAGCACTCCGCTGACCGGGTCGGATTTGGATCGCGACCAGGTCCCCGAGACCACCCGGGTGCTGGACGCCGATGACATCGACCGAAGCGGCATCCCCAGCTTCACCGGCGCCCTGCTCGACAATGTCGCCTCGGTGACGATCAATGACACCGAGGGCAATGTCTTCCAGCCGGATATCCTGTTCCGCGGGTTCACGGCCTCGCCCGTGGCCGGCACCCCGAGGGCCTCGCGATCTACGTGAATGGCGCACGCTTCAACGAGGCATTCGGCGACACGGTGAACTGGGACCTGATTCCGCCTGCGGCCATCGAGTCGGCGAACCTTGAGGCGGCCAATCCGCTATTCGGCCTGAACGCGCTCGGCGGCTCTCTCAGCATCCGGCTCAAGAACGGATTCACCACTCCGACGGACAATGTAACGCCTACGGCGGCTCTTATGGGCGCGCGGCCGGGATCGTGGAGTTCGGCCATCAGTACGATGACTTCGCGATCTATGCGGTCGGCGATGCCACCCACGACAACGGCTTTCGTCAGACCAGCACCTCGGATCTGTACCGGCTCTACACCGACCTAGGTTGGCGCAGCGGCGGCGAAGAGCTGCATCTCGGCGTCACCGCCGCGCACGACGAGCTCGGCAACCCCGGCGCCACGCCGGAGCAGGCGCTCAATGCGAACATCTCCAACATCTTTACGGCGCCGAACGTGGTCGACAACACCTATCTCGGCTTCAATCTGAACGGCAGCTCCAAGCTCGGCGAGGCCACCGCTCTGCAAGCCCTCGCGTACTATCAGCAGCTGAATCAGGTCATCCCCAACGGCACCACCGTCGAGGTCATGGCGTGCGGCAACGGCACGAACCTGCTGTGCAACGATGACGGCACGGTGGTGACCACTTACCACGGGCAGCCGGTGACCGATTTTCTGCACGGCGGCCCCTACTCGGGCCTGAGCGTCCAGCAATCGGACAGCCATGCGTACGGAGCCGCCGCGCAGCTCACCGACGCCGCACCGCTGGCGAGCCGCCATAATTACCTCGTGGGGGGTCTGAGCTTCGACGGCTCCGAGAGCATCTTCACAGGCGTGGCGGAAATCGGCGGCTTCAATCCGTATTCCCGCGAGTTCATCGGTCCCGGCGTCGTCCAGGATCAGCCGAGCGAAGGGGTCAACCCGGTGCGCGTGAAGAGCGACACGCGCTTTTACGGAGTGTTCGCGACCGACGTGCTCACGCTTGTTCCCAATCTCGATCTGACTCTCGCCGGCCGCTTCAACGACGCGCAGATCGATTTGGAAGACGAGCTCGGCGGCCCGGTGCACGGCAACCATACCTACAACCGTTTCAATCCCAGCGCCGGATTGACGTGGCGCCTCACCTCGCTGTTGCAGCTCTATGGGAATTATTCCGAGACCAATCGCGCCCCGACGCCCCTGGAGCTTTCCTGCGCGAGCGCAGCAGCGCCCTGCAGCCTTTTGAACTTTTTCGTGGGGGACCCGAATTTGAAGCAAGTGGTGGCGCACACCTATGAAGTGGGTTTACGCGGTCAAGCGACGCACCAAAGCGGGTCGGTGGGGCTGGAATCTCGATGCTTACCACAGTGAGAACACCAACGACATCATCTATGAGACAACGCTCTACAATCCGAATCTGGCGTTCTACACCAATGCGGGACGCACCCGAAGGCAGGGCCTCGAGGCCAATGTGCGATACGACCGGCAGCCGCTGCACGTCAAGCTGGGCTATGCCTTCACCGATGCCACATTCCAAACGCCCCTTTTGCTGAACACGAGCAGCCCGGCGGCGGATGCCAACGGCAACGAACAGGTGATGCCGGGAGACCGTATTCCCGGCATCCCGCGGCAGGGCGGCAATTTCTTGGTCGATTTGGACGTGACGAAGTACGTCACGGTGGGCGGAGCCGTGAGAGCGCAAAGCACCGTCTACCGGTTTGGCGACGAGGCCAATCTGACACAGCCCCTCGGCGGGTACGCGGTGGTCGATCTGAATGCCGCCTATCGGCCCTCCGATCATCTGACACTGTTCGGGGTGGTCAACAACGTGTTCGGCAAGCGCTATTACACCTACGGGTCATTCGGGCCGGTGGGCGACGTGCCATGGCCGAACATTCCCGGAGGTGTGACCGATCCGCGTACCGCCAGCCCCGGAACGCCAATCACGGTGTATGGCGGTGTGCGGCTGTCTTGCTAGCAAACATTTGTCCGTTGGAACCGTCAATACTCCGACAAAAGCACCTACAGCATCACTTATCCGCGACTTTGCGGACCGAGGATTTCTTCGTTGACGACTCGCGGCCCGTTCGCCTCCCCCGCGGCGCAACGACGCTGGGTTCCGTTCGGACCCTCCTTGCGCTAGCGCGTCCGCCAAAGTCCAGCAATCCAGGATCTTGGCGGTACTGTCGCGCACTTCCCGAAACAGCTTTCGAAGTTCGCAGTTTCGGTCGTCGTCGCAATCCAGACACCGGTGATATTGGGTGACGCTGACGCAGGGAATCAGGGCCAGCGGTCCTTCCATCAGCCGCACTACTTCGCCGAAGGAAATGCTGTCCGGGCTTTTCGCCAATTGATATCCGCCACTGCGCCCGCGCTGACCACGTACCAGCCCATCGCGTTTCAATTCCGAGAGAATGGCTTCCAGGAACTTCACCGGAATATTTCGCCGGGTGGAGATGGCCGCCGAGGAGAGCCTGACCCCATCGGCAACCAAGGCAAGTTCCAGCAAAGCCTTCAGCGCGTAACGAGTTTTCTGCGAGAGCACAGAGAAATCCTTCTTTCAGTCTGCATTATGTTAAAAAGCCAGTTGACATCTAATTTACTAAATTCCTATTGTATTACTATGTTTTAAAAATCTGACATCATAAAAATAGGGAGGGGAAGTATGAATTACATTTCTTCATCGCGTCCAAGGCAATTCGACCCGGCGCGCGTTCGGTTTCATTCGACTTTTCTGCATTCGAGCGCCCTGATGCTCGGGTTGTTCGGGCTGCTTCTGGTGAGCGCCATGACCGCTTCGGTCCCTGCGCTCGCCCAGCAGAAGACCGGACCGGGAATCACCGGTGATGACAGTCTCACCTGGCATGGCATTACGCTCTACGGCGTCATCGACATCGGTCTTCAATACGATACGCACAGCGCGCCGTTCACCCCCTATCGCCCGGCGGCGAGCGGCAACATCGTGCGCCAGAACGATTACGGGTCGGCGACCGGCCTGACGCCCAGCAACATGGGCCAGTCGCGGGTGGGCCTGCAGGGAACCGAGCCCCTGATCAATGACTTGTCGGCCGTTTTCCAGCTGGAGACCTTTTTCAATCCCCAATCCGGAAACATCGCCGATTCCCTGAAGTCGTTGGCCATGAACAATGGTCGATCCCTGACCACCCAAAGCATCGGTGTCGATGGCAGCTCGGCCGGCCAGGCCTTCCAGACCGCCTACGTGGGCTTGAGTTCGGCGCGATTCGGTACCCTCACCTTCGGCCGACAGGAGACGTTGCTCGCGCTGGGCAGCATCAAGTACGACCCCAATCATGGGGCCACGGCATTCGGTCTGATCGGTGCGTCGAACACGTATTCCGGCGCTGGAAGCAGCGAGGATAACCGTCTCGACTCGACCGCGAAGTACTATGTGAGCTTCAACGATCTGGTGCATGCCGCGGTCATGTACAAAACCAATGGGTCCAATGGGGCAGCCAACACTGCGACCCAGGCCGATGTCGGCGGGGAATACGCGGGTCTATCGGTCGATGCGTACTATTCGAAGGTCAACAGCGCCATCACGGCGACATCCTTGACCGCCACTCAGTCGCCGAGCTTCCGACGTTGGGCTATTCGTCTTCGAATGCCCTGGCGGCGACCATCTCGGACAACACGACCTATTCGCTCATGGCGCTATACCAGTTCGACCCGCTCAAATTCTTTGCCGGCTACATAGCAATACTGAACTGAACCAGTAAATAGGCAACAATAAAAGCTACGTATTGCTCATGATGTTCGCCTTGCCCTTGTGCGCGGTGGTCACCAGCACCACAGGCCCGGTCTCGAGCAAGCCATAGACTCTGGACAGCGGAAAGGTTTTCCTGACCATTCCAACACTCCCTGCATTGAAGGCAAAGCGAAATTCCCACTCGCCTGACTTGCCCATCGCGTAAAATCCCCGCCGCACTATAACGCCGTCCCCCGCCAATAACCATATTCCTGCCGTGTCCGCCGAAGTAGAACGTTTCTTTTCCGAACAAAGCCCGCTCGCTTCCGAGGTCGCATCCTTCCGCCCGCGCGCCCAGCAGCGGGAGATGGCGATGGCCGTGGCGGAGGCGATACGCGATAACGCCATCCTGGTGGCCGAGGCTGGTACGGGCACGGGCAAGACCTTTGCCTATCTGGTGCCAGCGCTGCTGGCGGGCGGCAAGGTGGTCATTTCCACCGGCACGAAGAACCTGCAGGACCAATTGTTCCAGAAAGACCTGCCCATGGTGCGCGATGCCCTGAAAGCGCCGGTGTCGGTGGCACTGCTCAAGGGACGTTCGAACTATGTGTGTCATTACCACCTGGAACTGGCCCGGTCGAATGGACTGTTCAAGACGCGCGAGGATGTACGCCATCTTGCCAGGATCATTGAGTACGCCAAAGTGACGCAGAGCGGCGACAAGAGCGGGCTCGCGGACGTGCCGGAGAGCGCGCCGATCTGGATGCATGTGACGTCGACACGCGACAACTGCCTCGGCCAGGAATGCCCGCAGCACGACGAGTGCTTCGTGCTCAAGGCGCGCAAGGAGGCGATGGAAGCCGACGTGGTGGTGGTGAACCATCACCTGTTTTTTGCCGACGTGATGCTGCGCGATGAAGGCGTGGCGGAGCTGCTGCCCGCCTGCAATACGGTGATTTTCGATGAGGCGCATCAGTTGCCGGAAACGGCGAGCCTGTTCTTCGGCGAAAGCCTTTCCACTTCGCAGTTGTTCGATCTTTCCCAGGACGCACGCATCGAGGCGCTGACCTCGGCCAAGGATTTTGCGGCCCTGCCAGCGGCGTGCGATGAACTGGAAAAGACCGCGCGCGACCTGCGCCTGGCGTTCAAGAAAGAAGGCCGCATGGCTGCTGACGCGACGGCAAGCATCAAGGAATTTGCGCCTGCGTTGAAGACGCTGGGCGAGAAGTTGAAGAACCTGACCGGATTGCTGGAAAAACAGGCGGAGCGAAGCGAGGGGCTGGAGAATTGCTGGCAGCGGGCGCAGGGGTTGGTGGCGATGTTAAATGTGTGGCGCGCAGAAGCACCCTCACCCCCAACCCCCATGGGAGCGGGGTTGGGGGTGAGGGAAGGTGTTGTACGCTGGCTTGAAGTCTTCCACCATTCGCTGCAACTGAACACCACGCCGCTGTCCATCGCTGATATTTTTGCGAAACAGATCAGCGGCCATCCGCGCGCCTGGATCTTCACTTCCGCCACGCTGGCAGTGAAACAGAATTTTTTGCACTACCAGAACGAAATGGGGTTGATGGAGGCGCGCACCGCGTGCTGGGACAGCCCCTTCGACTACCAGGCACAGGCGCTGTTGTATGTGCCCCAGAATCTGCCCGAGCCTAACAGCGAGGGCTATACCGAGGCCGTGGTGCAGGCCGTGTTGCCGCTGGTAGAGGCCAGCCGGGGGCGGGCCTTCCTGCTGTTCACGAGCCTGCGCGCGATGCAGCGTGCATACGAAATCGTGCGGGCCGAGTTCGACCGCAAGGACCTCAAGTACCCCGTGCTGATCCAGGGCGAAGGATCGCGCAATGAACTGCTTACCCGCTTCCGCGAGCATGGCAACGCGGTATTGCTCGGCAGCCAGTCGTTCTGGGAGGGCGTGGACGTGCGCGGCGACGCTCTGTCGCTGGTCGTCATCGACAAGCTGCCATTCGCGCCACCGGACGACCCCGTACTGGCGGCACGCATTGCGGAACTGAACAAACAGGGACGGAATGCCTTCATGGAATTCCAATTGCCGCGTGCCATCATCAACCTGAAACAGGGGGCGGGACGGCTGATACGCGACGAGAACGACCGCGGCGTGCTGATGATCTGCGACCCGCGCCTGATCTCGAAGCACTACGGCAAGCGCATCTGGCAGAGCCTGCCGCCGTTCAGGCGTACGCGTGACGAGGCGGAAGCAGTCGCATTCTTCAATAAAGCCTAGTTCGCCATCTCGCAGCGGTTGCGCCCCTTGCTCTTCGCACGGTAAAGCGCATCATCGGCTTCCTTGACGATTCTTTCATAATCCGGATGCCCGTTGTAGGCGGCCACGCCGATGCTCACGGTGATGCCGACCAGCTTGCCGTTGCCGACGCGCATGGGCTCGGACGCAAAGCGTTCGCGCATGGTCTCGGCCACCTGCAGCGCCTGTTCCCTGTCTATCTCGACCAGCACGATCAGCAATTCCTCACCGCCGTAGCGGAAGATGAAATCGCCCACACGCACGCTGGACGTGACCATATCGGCTACCTGTTGCAACACCAAATCCCCCCCGTCATGACCGTGAGTATCGTTGATGTTCTTGAAGTGATCGATGTCCAGCATCAGGATCGCGAACGGCACTTCGCTGTTCCTGGCCAGCGCCAGTTCGCGCATCAGTATGGTCGGCAGGTAGCGGCGATTCAGCAACCGCGTCAGGGCATCGCGACCGCTTTCCACCTCTATGTAGCGATCGAACAGTCCGGTCAGCAAAAACCTCACTTCACCAATGTCGGCCTCGACCTGCTTCATGACCGCGCGCGCATCACCCCCGTTTCGATGCTCCGCGATCAGGCTCGGCAGAAACGAGCACTCCAGCCTGTCGACGCAAGCGTGGATACGTTCCAGTTCCGGCGCTTCATGAAAGATGATGCCGGCCTTGTGCTGCAGCCACAAACCGAATTCAGAGTGCCGCATCCGGGTTATCCCGGCGGATTCATCCCCGAGCAGATGCATCAGGATATGCTGCGCCCATTCCGAAAGCGCCGCGCGCTGACGTTCGCGCTCTGCCAGCATATTCTGCCCCAATGCGAACATGCGATACGATTCGTCGGTGCGGACGTTTCTTCCCACGCTGACGATAAAGGAATCGGTCATCGCGGACAGGCTGAGTTCAATCACTTCGGAAACAAAACGAGTCGCCTGCACCAATCCGGCACGATCAAGTTCGGTCACGACCAGATACCCGGTGATTGCCTGCTTCAACAAACGAGCCGCCCTCAGCACCAGGGAAATAGGCATCTGGATGCGCGCATGCACCTCGCCGATATGAAACTGGGTCTTGTATATATCGCGCGGATCATTCTGCTGCTGTGAAAATAATTCACGCATCCAGTTTTGCATCGATGCGTGCAGCCTCTGCTTCATCATATTGTGACTGATGAATGGCGCAGCGTCCTTGTCGGCCAGCATATGTTCGTAGAACAACGTCGCCAGATGGGGGGCGTGGCGGTCAACCATGCTGCCGATCAGATTCCTGGTCGCGTCCGGTACCGGCAGATGCAATTGTTCCCAATCACCCACAAAATCTGCGGCTTTGTCGTGTTTCATACCCACTCCCCCTCAGGCCCACCTGTTCTTGTATTTTCTTCTGCTTGTTCTGGTGCCAATATCCAGCGCATTTTTTATCATTGTACCGCGAATGCGTACCGTCCCATCCTGCCCATGGAATTTCCCCGAAGAATCATTGACTGCACCTCCGGTTTGTTGTCCACTGCGCAGATATGCTTCAGCACCAATTTGCAACCATGAATACCACGCATACTTTCTTCGACGACCTGCGATTCCATATCGACGAAGAAAATCTCTTCGTGCGCGCCGAGCAATTGCGCGCGCGTCTGAAGCTGTTGCCCCTGATGCTGGTTGTCCAGGTGCTGCTTGAACCGTTCTTCGTGTGGCTGATGTGGGACGTCTCCTCGCACCGGCAACTCCTCGTCTGGCTGGGCGTGGCCGTTCTGCTGCATCTGGCTGAATTGATACTTTGGTTCAGGAATCGCGAAATGCTCGATACCGTCGAGGAATGCCAACGCTGGAGCCAGGATCTGTTCAACTTCGCACTGGTGTTCGGCATGATGTGGGGGGTAGGCACGCTGTTCTTTTTCCCGGGCGACCTGCTCACCCAGGTATTGCTGGTCTGCGTGTTAATGGGCCTCACCGCGGGCGCTGCCACGATGAATTCGATGCATCCGCCCGCCTTCCATGCCTATGTTCTAGGCCTGATGCTGCCACTCATCTTTCGCGTGATGGTAGTACAGGGAGAGACGCATATTGCACTGGGCTCCATGCTGGTGCTGTTCCTGCTGGTAATGCTGAGTTCCGGTCATTTCCTGAGCAAATTCATCATGCTGGCGCTGCGCCAACGCTTCGAGAATGAACTCCTTGCGCGGCAACTCTACTCACTGAACGATGTGCTGGAGCACAAAGTGGAAGAGCGCACCGCAGAAGTCGCACAGGTACGCGACGTCACCATCATGGCAATGGCTTCGCTGGCCGAGACGCGCGACAACGAAACGGGCAACCATCTCAAGCGCACCCAGAAATACGTGCGGGCACTCGCCATCAGGCTGCGCGACCATCCCCGTTTCCGGGACTTTCTCACCGAGGATAACATCGAGTCGCTGTACAAGCTTGCCCCCTTGCATGACATCGGCAAGGTCGGCATCCCCGACGCCATCCTGCTCAAGAAAGGCAAGCTCACGCAGGAAGAGTTCGAGATCATGAAGACCCACCCTACGCTTGGCGGGAACGCCATCGCCATGGCAGAGAGCGGACTGCCCACGCCCAATCGCTTCCTGCACATCGCCCGCGAGATCGCCACCGGACACCACGAGAAATGGGACGGTAGCGGCTATCCGCTGGGACTCAAGGAAGACGCGATCCCCATCTCCGCACGCCTGATGGCGGTAGCCGATGTATACGACGCCCTGATCAGCCGCCGCATCTACAAGCGGCCGTTTTTGCACACTGACGCAGTGGCATATATATTGCAGGGTAATGGCAGGCATTTCGATCCCGATGTGGCAGATGCTTTTCTGTCGATACAAGAGGAGTTCCGGCTGATTGCCGAAAAATATCAAGACGAATGAATCCCAGGTTACTCAATTTACTTGGCGCCGACGTTGAGCTTTATCCCGATGTGCTGGAGGAGCGTTTCCCGCGCGTATTCAACAAACTGCTCGAACTGTGGGAAACGCCGCATATCGAGCAATACCTGCAGGATCTGATGGTGGACCGGCGCGGCGGGACTCGTCAGGGCTTCCCGGCCGAAGCCGCCGCAGAGATCATTCGCCTGAGCAACTATTTCCAGTCGTTGCGAAACAAGAGCAAGGAGATCAGCGCATGGGACGACATACCTGAATACAAACGCCAGGAACTCCGGCAATACGGCTATGATTTTACGGAACGTGGCCTGCTGAAATCGATCGATGACAACAATCGGAACGCAGTGCACGTATTCCTGTCTTGCGGCATTAACCTGGAGGGACGCGACGATCGCAACTGGACGCCGCTCATGATCTCGGCGTTCAACGGCAACCTGGATTTCGCACGCCTGCTGATCCAGTGCGGCGCCAGAGTTTCTCCCCGGGATAATAACGGTTACACACCTGTGCACTGGGCCGCCTACAACGGCCACGTCGAGGTATTGAAATTGCTGATGGAAAAGGGTGCCGACGCGGATACGCGCAGCCTCACCGGCTGGACCCCGCTGATGCAGGCCGCAACCCGCGGGCATTTGCTGGCCTGCGCCTACCTGCTCTTCAGGAATGCAGACGTCAATTCGACATCAACTGACGGACTGACGTCATTGCACAAGGCCTCCAGCAATGGCCATACCGAGGTCGTCAAATTGCTGCTCAGCAAAGGCGCCAACTTTTTTGCAAAATGCCAGGACGGCAGCACCCCTCTTGATCTTGCCCTGAAGGCCGGCCACCAGGATGTCGTCGCCTTGCTCGATCAGCACGCCAAACTCCAGGCCGCCCGGACGCCGCAAACGCCGGGTTTACGCCTGGAACCATGAGTGGACGCACTCAGCGTATCGTGACGCGCGCTTCCCCGACAACCATCTTCCCGATCACGCACGCCGCGGCGTATCCCTGTTCGTGAAAGGCCGCCAGCACACGATCCGCGTCGCGCGCGACACATGCGACCAGAAGTCCGCCGCTGGTCTGCGGGTCGCACAACAGTTTGCGCCGCCACTCGGGAAAATCCTTCGGCAGATCCACTTCCGCGCCATAACTGTCCCAATTGCGCTCCGCCGCACCGGTGCTGTAACCCTGCGCCGCCAGGCGCAGTGCCGCCGACAGGAACGGCAACGCGTCGTATTCCAGTTCTGCGCCGAGCCCGGAACCACGGCACACTTCCAGCAGATGTCCGAGCAATGCGAAGCCGGTGACATCGGTCATCGCGTGCACACCCGGCATTCCGCCCAGGGTCGCGCCGACGCGATTGAGTTGCGTGGCCGTCTCCACCATCTGCCGGTAGCCTTCGGCATCCAGCTCTCCCTTCTTCAGGGCTGCACTCAACACACCGATGCCCAGAGGCTTGCCCAGAATGAGGACATCATCCGCCCGCGCCCTGTCATTGCGCTTGATATGGTCTGGATGCGCCACGCCGACGCCGACCAGTCCGTAGATCGGCTCCGGCGCATCGATGGAATGGCCGCCCGCTACCGGTATACCCGCCGCGGCGCACACCGACGCGCCGCCGGCAAGGATGTCGCGTATGGCTTCCAGCGGCAGCTTGCCTATGGGCATGCCCACTACGGCCAGCGCCAGGATGGGTGTTGCGCCCATGGCATACACGTCGGACAGCGCGTTGGTCGCGGCGATGCGCCCGAAATCGCTCGCATCATCCACGATGGGCATGAAGAAGTCGGTGGTGACGACAATCGCCTGCGCGTCGTTCAGTTTATAGACCGCCGCGTCGTCGCTGCTTTCGGTGCCCACCAGCAGGTTCGGGTAAGATGGCGGGAGCGGCATGGCTGCCAGCATCTCGGCCAGCACTGCGGGTGCGATCTTGCAGCCGCAGCCGCCGCCATGTGAGTATTGAGTAAGTTTGATCGCGTCATTCATCTTTAAAGAAACCTGATTGACCACAAAGGACGCAGAGCACACAGAAAAAACCGGGCCCGGAAAATCGAGACAAACCGTTTCATTCCCCGCGCATCCCTATATGTACGCTGTGATCTCTGCGGCAAAAACAAAAAATGCAAAATCCCAGGGTCGCCACCGTAGCACAACTCTCCGACTTCGACGAAATCATCGACGTCCGTTCCCCGTCCGAATACGCGGAAGATCATATTCCGGGAGCGATCAGCGCCCCCGTGCTGAACGATGAACAGCGCGCGGAGGTCGGCACCCTCTACACGCAGGTCTCGCCGTTCATCGCCAAGAAACGCGGTGCGGCGCTCATCGCGCGCAATGTCGCGCAGCATCTGGAAGCCACTTTCAGCGACAAGCCGAAACAATGGAAGCCGCTAGTGTACTGCTGGCGCGGCGGCCAGCGCAGCGGCGCGATGGCGCATATCCTTGCGCAGGTCGGCTGGTCAACCGGCAGGCTGAACGGCGGTTACAAGACCTACCGGCACCAGGTCCTCGCCGACCTGGAATCATTGCCCGACACGTTGCAGTTCCGCGTGATATGCGGCCCGACCGGCTCCGGCAAGAGCCGCTTGCTGCGTGCGCTGCTGCAACACGGTGCCCAGGTACTTGACCTGGAAGCACTGGCACAGCATCGAGGGTCCCTGCTCGGCAACTTGCCGGACGCAGACCAGCCGTCGCAAAAAATGTTCGAGAGCCGGTTGTGGAATGCGCTGCGCCACTTCGATGCCCGGCACCCCGTATATGTGGAGGCAGAAAGCAAAAAAATCGGCCTTGTCAACACACCCGAGCCGCTGCTGCAGAAAATGCGCGACTCGGATTGCTTGCTGATCGAAGTGTCGGTCGCGGCGCGCGTGCACCTGCTCATGGAAGACTACAAACATTTCCTAGGTGATCCGGCGCTGCTCATGCAACGCCTTGCCCCGCTGCTGCCGCTGCATGGCCACCAGGTTCTCGATCACTGGGAGAAACTGGCCGAACAGGGAGAATGGGCTGTGCTGGTCGAAAAACTGCTGGTCCAGCATTACGACCCAGCCTATCGACGCTCCACTGCGCATAATTTCACCCGCCTGCCCAGAGCCAGAATTCTGCAACTCGGCAATCTGGAAGACGCCGACTTGCGCGCGGCCGTCGCTGAATCGCTATAACCCCACGACTGAATTATTTACTCGACAAAATCGATGGCTTGCCCGAAAATACTTAGCAAGCTAATAATTAGTACGCCAACAACTGCATGAAACCGCTGGACGAACAATTTGCCGAAACATTGCATCTGGTCGCGCACGCCTGGCGCACGGAACTGGACCGGCGGCTGCGCCCGCTGGGCTTTTCCCATTCGCGCTGGCTGCTGCTGCTGCATCTTTCGCGCCACGACGGCTGCACGCACTGCGAACTCGCACAACACATGGGCATAGAGGCCGCAACCCTGGTGAAACAGGTCGACCACATGGAACAGGAAGGACTGCTCAAACGACACGGCAGCGAAACCGACCGGCGCGTCAAATACCTGTACCTCTCGTCCGAAGGCAAGAAGGCCGTGGAAAGCATACGCAGCAATGCAGCCGAGTTGCGCAAGGAAATTCTGGATGGATCCAGCAAGGAAAATATCGGCATCGCCCTCTCCGTGCTGCAAGGCATCCGCGACAAGCTGGCGCGAGCGCCGTGACAACGGGGAATGACTCATGGAACGTCTGAACGCGCACAAAAGGAAAATCATCATCGTGCTGGTGCTTGTGGCCCTGGTTGTCGGCCTGTCCATCGCATATTTCTCCGGGCTTACCCGCAGCACAGAGAACGCCTATATCAACGCGGATGTCGTGAATGTCGCCGCACAAGTCAGCGGCCGCGTCATTGATGTGCACGTCAAGGACAACCAGCATGTGCAAAAAGGCGACGCGCTGTTCGATATCGATCCCGAGCCTTTTTCCATCGCCCTGGAACGCGCCCAGGCAGACCTGGCCCTGGCGCAACAATCTGCGCGTCAGGACAACGCTGAAGTCGTCGCCGCACGCGCGCTGGTCTCCCAGGCTGAAAGCGACCTTGCCAACGCTCGCAACACTTACGCCCGCGACAGGGAACTGGTCGAGAAGCATTTCCTCTCCCAGCAATCTCTGGACGATGCCCAGACCCGCATGCAGGCCCTGCAGGCCACGCTGGAACAGGCACGCGCCAAACTGGCCAGGGCCCTGTCCGCTCCGGAAAAAACCAGTGAACGCGGGGATGTACTGAAGGCACAGGCCGCCATCGACCAGGCCCGGCTCGACCTGCAACACACACATGTCATCGCCGCGCAGGATGGCCAGATCAGCAACCTTACGCTGACTGCGGGATCGCTGGTCGGCGTCGGCATACCGCTGTTCGCACTGATCGCGGACAACAGCTTCCACATCGACGCCAACTACAAGGAGACCGAACTGCACGGCATTCATCCCGGCCAGGGTGTGGATATCGAGATCGATATGTACCCCGGCCAGCATTTCAGGGGCACGGTGGAGAGCATCAGCGGCGGTACCGGAACGGCCTTCTCGCTGCTGCCGCCGCAGAATGCGACCGGGAATTGGGTGAAGATCGCACAACGCGTTCCGGTCCGCATCAAGCTCGCCCCCACGGACGCCGCACATCCGCTGCGCATCGGCGCGACCGCAACCGTGAGCGTTCAGCTCAAGTAGCACCGGCATGAGCGGCAACCGGATATTGATCAGCGCGGCCGTGATGGCCGCGACCATCATGCAGGTGCTCGATACCACCATCATCAACGTGGCGCTGCCCAACATGGCAGGCCAGCTCGATGCCACGCCGGACAACATCAGTTGGGTGCTCACTTCCTACCTGATCGCCTCGGCCATCATCATGCCGCTCACCGGCTTCATCACCGACCGCATCGGTCAGAAGCGCTTCCTGCTGATCAGCATCACCGGTTTCGTCATCACCTCGGCTTTGTGCGGCATGGCGACCAGCCTGGCACAGATGGTGTTGTTCCGTTTCATGCAGGGCGTGTTCGGCGC
>CAVRYQ010000015.1:0-10197 GCA_963725375.1 uncultured Pseudomonadota bacterium
AGCTCCGTCGCTACACCCAGGTCGCTTGAAATCAGCGTCCGACCCGCTTGAGCTGGACGCGGCCGGCGACCCCCGTGTTGTCCAGGTTGAGGTTCTGCAGGCACAGCCTCTCGGTGATCGAAACGTCGAAGCTCTCGAGCGGATTCCCCCGACAAATCAATCGTCTCGACGCCGGAGCCGGCGTCGAACACTTTGGCGCCGAAAGCGCGGAGTCTGTTGTTGGCCAGCACGAGATCTGTGAGTTTGGCGTTTTGCGCGAAGGTCCCTCGATCGACGAACTCGATGTACAGATTGCCCGAAAGGTTGACTTTCGTTACGTCCTCGTACTCTTCGAAGGCATCGATGTCGATGTCGCCGATGTTCTGGTTGGAAGGTCTTGATCTCCTGGCTCCTGATTGTGTATCCGAAGTTCGTAAGCACATCTTTGGTCAAGAACAAGTCCAGACATTGCAGCCCCTCGTATTGGCTTCCGGTCGACGATCGCGGCGCCGCGCCTTCGGGTCGCCTAAGAAACCACGAAACACTCGTCGCGCTAATGCGACCCGTCGTCGCGCGCCGGCGGCGCGGCGCTGAGCCATCCCGGATACACTTCGAGGTCCAGGTGTGGCGGGATCAGTAACTCCGCTTCCTCTCCGCTGCTGCAAACCTTGACCCGAGGATCGCTGACAATCATATACTGTCCTCCTTTCGGTGCGGCCGCTTGGTGGAACCGTAATCCGTCCATAGGGATTTGGGTGAGGTGGGTGGAGGGGGGGGTCATTTAGGGTTGGTTAGGGGGAGCTGCGGCGGGATTTCACCCCAAGGGTGCTAGATTACCAAGATGATGCGAAGGCGAGCGAAGGGCAGTCCTGCCGAGGGTGAATTTCTGTTCGAGATTGATTCCGAGCCGCTGGAAGAATGCGTGACGGCGCTGGGGGGAGTGCCGCTGTTGGTGCGGGCGGCGCGATCGCTGGACGTGCCAGGGAGCGTGCAGCGGCAGGTGCGGATCTGATCGGCGGCAGCCTGTATGACCCGGCCAACATCACGCTGATCCACCACTTGTATGCTGCATTACGGGCACACAACCTGTTCTTTTTAGACCAGCATTATGTGGTGCAAGACGATGAAGTGATCATTGTCGACGAATTCACCGGCCGCCTGATGGCCGGGCGGCGCTGGTCGGATGGCTTGCACCAGGCGGTGGAGGCAAAGGAAGGTGTGGCGATCCAGAAAGAAAACCAGACTCTGGCCTCGATCACTTTCCAGAATTATTTCCGCATGTACAACAAGCTGTCGGGCATGACCGGCACGGCGGACACCGAAGCCTACGAATTTCAGAGCATCTACAATCTGGAGACGGTCATCATCCCTCCGCATCGTCCCACGGTGCGCAAGGATATGATGGACAAGGTCTATCTCACCACACGAGAAAAATACGCGGCGGTGATCGCGGATATCCGCGATTGCTACGAGCGCGGTCAACCCGTGCTGGTGGGTACGACCTCCATCGAGACATCCGAGCTGCTGTCGGGTTTGCTGGCAAAGGAAAAATTGCCGCACCAGGTGTTGAACGCCAAGCAGCACGCGCGTGAGGCCGAGATCGTGGCTCAGGCGGGTCGGCCCAGGATGGTGACGATCGCCACCAACATGGCGGGCCGCGGTACGGACATCGTGCTGGGCGGCAATGTGGAAAAACCCATCGAACTGGTGCGCATGGACGCGAGCCTGGATGCGGCTGAAAAGGCCCAACGCATCGAGAAATTGCGTGCCGAATGGGAACCCATCCACAAGCAGGTGATCGCGAGCGGAGGCTTGCACATCGTCGGCACCGAACGCCATGAATCGCGGCGTGTGGATAATCAGTTGCGCGGCCGTTCCGGTCGCCAGGGCGATCCCGGCTCCAGCCGCTTCTACCTGTCGCTGGAAGATCCGCTGTTGCGCATCTTCGCGTCCGACCGTGTGGCGGCGATCATGAACAAATTCAAGTTGCCGGAGGGCGAGGCCATCGAGCATACCTGGGTGACGCGCGCGATCGAAAATGCGCAGCGCAAGGTGGAAGCGCGCAACTTCGACATGCGCAAGCAGATTCTGGAGTACGACGATGTCGCCAACGACCAGCGCAAGGTGATCTACCAGCAGCGTGCCGAATTGCTGGTAAGCACCGACATCTCCGAGACCATCAGCGCGATGCGGGACGGCGTGCTGTCCGACATCACGGCGGAACATATTCCGCATGGCAGCATGGAAGAACAATGGGACGCACTTGGCCTAGAAAAGGCGCTGGGCGCCGAATACCAAGTACACCTGCCCGTGGCGCAATGGCTGGAGCAGGAAAAGCAACTGGATGAGAACGGACTGCGGACGCGCATTGTTGGAGCGGCGCAGCAGCAATACCAGGCCAAGGTCGAGCATGTCGGTTCCGAAGTGATGCATGGCTATGAACGCATTGTCATGCTGCAGAGCCTGGATCAGCACTGGCGCGAGCATTTGGCGGCACTGGATCACCTGCGGCAGGGCATTCACCTGCGCGGCTATGCGCAAAAAAATCCCAAGCAGGAATACAAGCGCGAAGCCTTCGATCTGTTCGCGAACATGCTGGAAGCGATCAAGCGCGACGTGACCCAGACCCTGATGAATGTGCAGATCCGCAGCGAGGCGGACGTAGTGGCGGCGGAAGCGCCCCACATGCCGGAAAATGTGCAGTATCATCATGCCGATTATGACGAGGCTCTGGCATCGACCGTTAATTCCGAGGCCGAACACAAACCTTTCGTGCGCGGTGGCGAAAAGGTGGGACGCAATGACCCCTGCCCCTGCGGTTCAGGCAAGAAATACAAGCAGTGCCATGGCAGGTTGAATTGAATACGCCAAATTCCGGGAGAAAGATATGCCGATAAACAACCTGATTTTGCAGACCCTGAACAACTCGACGTTGACGGAAGAGTTGCGCGATGCAGAAATCGAGATATTGGCGCAACTGTTCGAGATCAGGGAATTCAAGAGTGGTGAAGCGTTGTTGCGCCCGGGTGAGGAGCGACTGAAGAGCTCCCTGATTGTTCTCGCCAGCGGCGAAGTGGAAGCAACGGCAACGCTGGGGGGAGAGCAGGCGACGCTGCACCTGCTGCAGCCGGGAGATCTGGCCGGCATTATCACCTTCGCGGGCGGCAACGTCTCGCAGATCAGCGCCACGGTGGTTGCCAAGACCGATTGTCAGGTCCTGCTGCTGGAGCGTTCAAAGTTTGAAGCCCTGCTGAATACGCAACCCGCCATTGTTTATTACGTGATGCGCGGCATCGTGCGCCATACGCATGGAATTGTCCGTCGCATGAACACCGAAACTGTCGAGATGAGCAACTACATCTACAAAACAAAAGGACGTTTCTAGAGGAAGTTTTACATGCCGGTGAATCTGTCAGCGCCCGTTGCGGCACAACTGTTGCCCGTTGCGGGCGTTTCTTTGGGGACTGCGGAGGCGGGCATCAAGCGCGCAGACCGCAAGGACCTGTTGGTCATCAGGCTCGATGACGGCGCCACCGTTTCCGGCGTATTCACTTCAAACCGCTTTTGCGCCGCGCCGGTCATTGTGGCGCGGGAACACCTAGCGGCAGGCAAAGGGATACGCGCGCTGGTGGTGAACACCGGCAATGCCAATGCCGGAACCGGCGAGCCGGGCATAGCGGCTGCGCGCACCACCTGTGCAGCACTGGCGAAACTGCTCGGTTGCGCAGCGGAACAGGTGCTGCCTTATTCCACCGGCGTCATCATGGAACCGCTACCCGTAGACAAGATAGTCGGCGGTCTGCCGCGCGCCCTGGCGAGCCTGAACGCCGACAACTGGTTCGATGCGGCAAACGCCATCATGACCACTGACATTGTCGCGAAGGCCGTGTCGCGCCAAGTCCGGATCGGCGGTAAAGTGGTCACCGTGACCGGCATGTCCAAAGGTTCCGGCATGATCCATCCCAACATGGCCACCATGCTGGGCTACATCGCGACCGATGCGGCTATCGCCCAGCCGCTGCTGCAGCAGATGGTGAGTGAAGCAGCCGACCGATCTTTCAACTGCATCACCGTCGACGGAGATACCTCGACCAACGACGCGCTGATGCTGATAGCCACGGGCAGGAGCGGCGCAGTCATTGATGCGCGAAATCGCGTTGAGATGCAAGCCGTCATCACCGAGGTTGCCACGGTGCTGGCGCAAGCCATAGTGCGCGACGGCGAAGGCGCGACCAAGTTCATCACCATCCGGATCGAGGGCGGCCGCGACGAAACCGAGTGCAAAAAGATCGGCTACGCCATCGCCCATTCGCCTCTGGTGAAGACAGCGTTCTTTGCATCCGACCCCAACCTCGGGCGCATTCTCGCCGCCATCGGTTATGCGGGCGTGAATGACCTTGAGGTCGAGAGCATGCGACTGTATCTGGACGATGTGCTGGTGGCCGAACACGGCGGGCGGGCTGCGAGTTACCAGGAAGCAGATGGACAGCGCGTGATGCAGCAAAGCGACATCACCATTCGTGTGGTGCTGAATCGCGGAACGGTGAACGCCACGCTGTGGACATGCGATTTTTCCTACGATTACGTGAAGATCAACGCGAGTTATAGAAGTTAGTCTGCCCTTCCCGCACACGCCGGATTCCAGACCTGTTAAACAGACCCGCACAACGGGATTTCGCAATCAAAATCAATCCGGTCGGGATTGGCCCGTCAACGAATCGCTGTTCCTGTCTTGCCGGGACGGCGGCTAGGGTGGAGAGCAAATGGATAAGTTGGACAAATTCCTGAACCGTGCCGAAGGCCTGCTCGCACGCCTGGAATGCATCCTGCCGGGAGCGGAGCCGCAGGCACCCGATTGGCAATCCGCCGCCGCCTTTCGCTGGGATCATCAGCAACGCACGCTGCATCCCGTCGCAAACTTTCAGCGCATCTCGCTTGCCGACCTGCTCGGCATCGACGACCAGAAACAGCGCGTGCTGCAGAACACGCTGCAATTTGTGCGCGGCGGTACGGCGAACAACGTATTGCTTTCCGGCGCTCGTGGTACCGGCAAGTCGTCATTGGTGAAGGCCTTGCTGAACGAATATGCGGGGCAGGGTCTGCGCGTCATCCAGATCGACAAGCAGGGCCTGATAGACTTGTCCCACATCGTGGGACTGGTGCAGGGGCGCGCCGAACGCTTCATTCTGTATTGCGACGACCTTTCATTCAATGATGCCGAACCCGGCTACCAATCGCTCAAGGCCGCGCTGGACGGTGACCTGGTCGCATTCTCCAATAACCTGCTCATCTACGCGACGTCCAACCGTCGGCACCTGATGCCGGACTATATGCAGGACAATCTCGCCACCAGACACGCGGGCGACGAGGTGCATCCGGCAGAAAGTGTGGAGGAAAAAGTGTCGTTGTCGGAACGCTTTGGCTTGTGGATTTCATTTTATCCGTTCGCCCAGGATGAATATCTGGCGGTGGCGGCACATTGGCTGGCGCATTACGGGTGGAAGCAGGGACTGACGGATGAGGTGCGCACAGCGGCGCTGCAGTGGTCGTTGATGAGGGGGTCGCGCAGCGGGAGAGTGGCGGGACAGTTTGCCAAGGACTGGTGTGGCAGGAATTAGCGTGCCTGCGTTGGCCGAGCGCACCAGGGTAGTTTCTCCGGGGTAATCGCCGGTAGCTGGCACGGTTTCCCGCACACTGAAAGTTTAAAAGATCATGTTGAATTCGCAACTCAGGATCATCGAAGTCTCGGCCGCGGTCCTGCAGCGCGCTGACGGTACCTTTCTCCTTGCTCAGCGGCCGCCGGACAAGATATGGGCCGGTTACTGGGAGTTCCCCGGCGGCAAGATCGAGCGAGGAGAAACGCCTTATCAGGCGCTGACGCGAGAGCTGCACGAGGAACTCGGCATCACAGTGCTGACCGCCTATCCGTGGATTACCCGCCTTTTTAACTATCCCCACGCGACCGTGCGCCTGAATTTTTTCCGCGTAACGACATGGAGCGGCGATCCGCATCCGCATGAAGGGCAGCAATTTTCCTGGCAGCCGCCGCACCGAGTGAAGGTCGATCCTGTCCTGCCTGCCAACGCTCCCGTCCTGCGCGCGCTGGAATTGCCGGATTTGTATGCCATCAGCAATGCCGCCGAGCTCGGCATTGATTCATTCCTGGTGCGCCTGCAGGCCAGGCTGGACGAGGGCCTGAGGCTGGTGCAATTGCGCGAAAAAGACTTTGCCTGCGATGCATTGCGCGAGCTTGCGCTGCGCGTCGTGGCATTGGCGCACGCACGCGGCGCGAAAGTGTTGCTGAACGGAGATGTGGCGTTGGCACGGGAAACGGGTGCCGATGGTGTGCAACTGACCTCGACGCAACTCGCGGAGCTGAAGGTGCGCCCGGCGATCGATTGGTGCGCATCCTCCTGTCACAGCGCGGAAGATTTGCGCCGCGCGGAAGCATTGGGGTGCGATTTCGCTTTACTGAGTCCGGTGCTGCCGACCCGATCGCATCCGGGTGCGCCGC
Source organism: uncultured Pseudomonadota bacterium (assembly GCA_963725375.1). Taxonomy (GTDB): domain Bacteria; phylum Pseudomonadota; class Gammaproteobacteria; order Burkholderiales; family Gallionellaceae; genus Sideroxyarcus. The sequence continues at coordinate 6,494 of CAVRYQ010000015.1, forward strand.
ATCTGGGCTGGGAAAAGTTTGCGGCTGTAGCGGCGGGAGCAACGATTCCGGTGTATGCACTGGGCGGTTTGACCCGGGATGACATGCAGACCGCCTGGCAATGCGGTGGGCATGGAATTGCTTTGCTGCGTCAGGCTTGGTGATCCGCGTCCGGCAGGTCTTGTTCGCGCTGTTCGACGCGATATTCTTCGTTGGCCCACTTGCCCAGATCGATGAGTTTGCAGCGCTCGCTGCAAAAGGGACGGAAGCGGTTGCCGGTATCCCATCCCATTTCTTTTCCGCAGGACGGGCAACTGACAACGGGCTGTGAGCTCATTGCAAAGAACAGAAGGTCAGGTCGAACGGGACATCCTGGTCGAAGAGTGCGGTCTTGGCTGTGTACTTGGCCTCGACGAAGCGGATGTTGAGGGCGTATTTGTTGGCACTGATCTCCGGGATGCACGGCAGGTCCGGATCAAGCGAGATGCGCAGCAACTGTGCCACGCGACCGCCCTGCATCTGCTGGAAACTGCCGTGGAAGGCCGTGAAGTGGTGCACCTTGCCGTTTTCACGCAACAGCTTGAGCAATATCGTGATCGCATCGTGCAATGGCAGCATGGGGGCCAGCCAGGCTTTCAGACCCTGGCGCCGATGTTCAGGGGGCTGGTGCTGCCAATAATGATATGAGGGCAGATCGAACTCGCAGACGCCACCGGGGATGCAGGCACGCTGCTTGATGCTCATTAGCCATTCGTCGTCACGCATATGCTGGCCGATCTTACCGCTCATGCCGAGCAGCCTTGCGCTTGCATCCTCGATCTCGCCCAGTATCGCATCCAGTGCATCTTCCAGTATCTCGGGATTGTTGTGCAGGCTGTTCAACGCTTTCTTTTGGCGCTCCAGCTCCTGTAGCAGTTCGGATTTGAGGTCGGCGCGGCTGGCAACTTCGAGTATCTCGAACATGACGCCGAGTGCGGCATGATGGTCCGTGCTCCGGTCGCTTTCGATGAACCGGTCGACGCGAAAGTAGAGATCCTCAAGACGCAGCATGGTGCGAACTCTTTCGTTGAGGGGGAACTCGTAGTTGGTCACTATCGCCTAGCAGGGACGCGGGTTAATTGGTTGCGAAAGATATAGCCAGCGCGGCATGCAGTCAATCGCTTTTCGTCGCCAATTCCGACAAACGGCGGTGCATTCCGACGATCTGCACTTTCAGGTCTTTCAGGCTGCCGTTGTTCGAAATGACCTCGTCGGAAAGCGCCAGCCGCTCCTTGCGGCTGAGCTGCTGAGCCATGATGGCGCGCACTGCCGGTTCGTCCAGGTTGCTGCGCTGCATGGTGCGGGCGATCTGGGACGATTCGGGGCAGTCCACGGTGATCACGCATCGCAGCCAGTTGGTATAGCGCCCGCTTTCAAACAGCAGCGGAACCACCACGAGGGTGTAGGGTGCTTTGGTGGGTGCTGCGGCTTGTCGCAGGGTCTCCGCAAATATCAGGGGATGCAGGATGGCTTCCAGTTGTATTTTCCGCGCGGGGTCGCCAAACGCGATTTCGCGCATCTTGTCGCGGTTCAGCGCGCCCTGCGCGTCGATGACATGCGTGCCGAACGTGTTCCGTATTGCCGGAATGGCCGTGCCTCCTGCCTGGGTCAATTCGCGCGAAATGAGGTCGGTGTCGACAATGCGCACACTGAGCGCGGCGAACATGTCGGCGACGGTGCTTTTGCCGCTGCCGATCCCGCCCGTCAATCCAACCGGATAATTCACAGTGCCAGAAGTTGCAGATAGCCCTGAGTCAGCGTCTGCCCCCAGAACAGGGCAATCAGCCCGCCACCCGCCAGGTAAGGTCCGAATGGGATGGGGATGTTCCGGCCATGTCTGGCAAAAACGATCAGCGCGATGCCGACTGCGGCTCCGACTAGGGACGACAGCAGGATGACCAGCGGCAGCAAGGTCCACCCCAGCCAAGCACCGATGGCGGCGAGCAGCTTGAAATCTCCGAATCCCATGCCTTCCTTGCCGGTGGTCAGCTTGAATGCCCAGTAAACGCTCCACAGCGCAAGGTACCCGACGACGGCGCCGATGACTGCATTTGGCAAGGTGGCAAAGGTGCCGTTGGGCCCGTCGAGATTGAGCAGCAATCCCAGCCAGAGCAACGGCACGGTAATGCTGTCAGGCAACAACTGGGTGTCGAAATCGATGAAGGACAGCGCGATTAGTGCCCAGACGAATACGATGGCAGAAAGTCCCGCAAGCCCGAAGCCGAAATGCCAGGCGGCGCATGCGCTCAGGATTCCGCTGGCAGCTTCCACGATGGGATAGCGCGGCGATATGGCCGCTCCGCATCCGGCGCATTTGCCGCGCAGAAAGAGATAACTGGCTACGGGAATGTTCTCGGCGGCAGTGATGGCGTGACCACAAGACGGGCAGGCGGATCGGGGCACCAGAAGATTGTAATGTGGTAAATCTTCCGGCGCTTTTCCGCTGAGTTCGGCGCACTGCTCGCGCCATTCGCGCTCCATCATTTTTGGCAGGCGATGGATAACTACATTGAGGAAGCTGCCGACGAGCAGGCCCAGTACGCCACAAACGGTGGCGAATACAAGAGGGTCGGATTTGAAAAGCTGGAACAGTTCAGACATGGTGGCGGTTCCGGTGAGGATACACGCGCTGGCTCGGCAGGCGGATGTCGAAGCGGTATGCATTCTGCGCTAACGCTGCGGCGTACGGGTAAGAGGTAAAAAAGCAGATTTGCGGCAAACGCAGCATCGAATCACCTTGCATATACAAAAAAGGCGCGGACATCGCCGCGCCTGTCCACAAGCCGGTCGATTAGCCGACGGCCTGACCCATTTTGAAGATCGGCAGGTACATCGCGATCACCAGGCCGCCTATGAGCGTGCCCAATACCACCATGATGACAGGTTCCATCAGGCTGGACAGAGCTTCCACCGCATCGTCCACCTCGGCTTCGAAAAAGTCGGCCACTTTCCCCAGCATGCTGTCCAGGGCGCCGGACTCTTCGCCGATCGCAACCATTTGCAGCACCATGCTTGGGAAGACTTCGGTATTCTGCATGGCAACGGTGAGGTTCGTACCCGTCGTCACTTCGCGCTGGATCGACTTGGTCGCATCGAAATACACCACGTTACCCGCAGCACCGGCCACTGAATCGAAGGCTTCCACCAGCGGCACGCCCGCCGCAAACATCGTGGCCAGGGTGCGAGACCAGCGCGCGATGGAAGCTTTGCGTACGATGGGTCCCAACACCGGTATTTTGAGCATGATCTGATCCATGCGTCGTTGCATAGTTTTGTTGCGTTTCCAAGCGTAGAAAAAACCATATATGGTGCCGCCGATGATGCCGAAGATCGCCCACCACCAAGCCACGAAGAAATCGGAAATGGCCATAACCATTAGCGTTGGAGCGGGAAGGTCGGCCCCGAAGCTGGAAAACAACTGCTTGAAGGCCGGGATCACGAAGATCATGATGACGGCGGTGATGACAAAGGCGATGACGATGATGGAAACAGGATAGAACAGCGCGGATTTGATTTTGCTCTTGATGGCAAGGATTTTTTCCTTGTAAGTGGCCAAGCGGTCCAGCAAGCTGTCCAGGATACCCGCGGCTTCACCCGCGCCGAGCAGGTTGCAGTACAGGTCGTCAAAATACAGCGGAAACTTTCGGAATGCCTGTTCCAGGCTGCTGCCGGTCTCCACGTCAGTC
>CAVRYQ010000016.1:0-97275 GCA_963725375.1 uncultured Pseudomonadota bacterium
TCTTGATTGGTGGGCGATGGTTTCCATTGACGGATAGCAACTTTTCCCGAACTCGTTCATGTGGCATCCGAGAGTTAGCAGGACCAGTTTAGTCGTTGAGCAAAGCCTTGATTCTAAAATGGCTTCACGCCAAGAAAAGTAAAGCGCTTTTGGTTCCTTAGACAAAAGGAGTTCTCCTAAAACCTTCATGAATTTTATTCCAGCAGATTCCGCAAAAGTATTTTGCTGCGGCATAGGCCGAATACTTCTTTGAGCAGGCTATTTGCATGGCCTCAAGTAACACTTGATGTGGGAGTTGATCTAAGAATCGGGTACGAATACTGATCCTGAAATCGTTAGAGAGGATCTGGTTTGGAAAATGGGCTGAAACGATAGCGGCAATTTGATTTATCTGCTTGTCTTTTCGAAGCGAAACAGCCTGAAGAAGTCTCTCGTACTCTGCCATTTGATATTCGCGCTCGCGTAGTTCTTCCATCGAAATCGTTAATGGATTAGGAACCTTATCGAGCGCACGATCAGACTTCCCTGCGTTACACTCAACACAGGAAGTAGCCAGATTTTCAAGTTCTGATTTGCCGCCTTTTGAGAAGGCTACAACGTGGTCAGGCTGGAGAGTAATAGTGGGTGGAGTCCGACCGCAGTAGACGCAAGTAAAGGCGTCTCTTTTGAAAACTTCAAAGCGTAGTTTCTTGGAGATATAGCGAGAATCAGACATTACTTCCCTCTTGCCAGGGATTTTGGAAAGGGGCATGGGGCAAGCCATGCCCTCCCCAAATTTCATCCTATGCCAGGCGCTACCCGGCTCGCAAATGGATTCTATGCCACGTTTAGTGCCGAATGCAAGCCTAAAGTGGACATATTTTTATTGTATTCAATAACGCTGGGAAAATTATTAAATACAATAAAAATCGTCGTATCTCGCCGGCCGTTTCCTACTCCCACCCTTTTACGCCGTGGGTCACAGGAATACCCCGTCCTGCTGTCAGGATGACGCCAGACGCACGCTTGCGGCAGAAGGGTAGTCAGATGCCTTGGACGGGCTGAAGGGCTTAGATTGGCACGTAGAAAGGGAGAGGGGATATTTTGAACTGATTCAGGATTGGATAAAGGTAGGTGACTGCGTGGGGAATGTAAGCGGGCCTCTCCCTTAACTCAATGTCCATCGGTAGCCGTCTGAATCAAACGCGCTGAAGGCTGGCCGCTACCTGGAGCCGCCTTACGGGTGATGCTTCCATTTCCTGACGCACTGAATTCGGCATCACAATACACCCTTCGCTAGCCGATTGGTATTTGCCGGACACGTCACCATGTACGAAAAATCCGCTTCGTCCGAACATGGCATTGCTGGCGTCCGGGTCAAGCGGGATGGCAAGCGGGCCGAGCGTAGGGCTATTCCGTGCGCTCCCGAAGCTGTATAGACCTTCCGGCAGGGGCCCGACATCCCGGATTGATTCATCGGCTGGGTTGTTGACCGCGCTGGGGTCTTGTCCAAGATTCCCTCCTGAGTATCCGGTTCCCGCCAGTGAGCCATCGGGGCGGAAGAGACGCCCGGTCGATACTTCATAGACCCATAAAGGCTCACTCATCGTCAGCTACCGAACAATAGTTCCAGGGCTTCGCAGCCATGCTTCACCGCAGATGGCCAGCAGCGAAGGCGTGTCCAGAACCCCGATGCTCGACCACGTAAAGACAGCATAGCCGGGCTCGCTCGAATCGGACGGCGAGCCAGTCCCTAGTTTATTCTTGAGCCATGCAATCGCACCATATCCGGCCAAGCTGACGCAATGGTCTTCGTTTTGGTCCCGTGTGTAGCCTGTACCAAACCAGCCGTTCCGCGGGGCGTCAGGGCAGAACGCCTGATAGGTGCCTTCAAGTTGGTCTGCCGCGATGCCGATCTTGACCGCAATGTCTATGTACTTCATTCATCGTATTGCTGAACGCCTGGTGGAGATGCTTTTCTCCACGCATTTCAAGGCGACGCTCGAAGAGCCCACGGTGCCCGTCGATCCCACCTCGAACCAGCACGCCGAGCAACTCCCCACCTATAACGCCTATTCGGTGGACGGCGAGGTTACGGCGCCGCTCGTGTACGTCAATTATGGCATTCCCGCCGACTACGAGGAATTGGAGCGCCTGGGTATATCGGTGAAAGGCGCGATCGTGCTTGCGCGGTACGGCATGTCGTGGCGCGGAATCAAACCCAAGGTGGCGGCCAAGCACGGAGCCGTGGGCTGCATTATCTATTCCGACCCGCATGAGGACGGCTATTTCCGCGGCGATGTTTTCCCCACCGGCGCCTGGCGGCCCCTCCAGGGAGTGCAGCGCGGCAGTGTGATGGACATGGTTCTTTACCCCGGCGATCCGCTCACGCCGGGGGTGGCGCCACCAAAGACGCCAAACGCCTCCCGCTGGCGGAAGCCAAGACCATTACCAGGATTCCTGTTCTGCCCGTCTCCTACGGTGATGCGCTGCCACTGCTCGTCGCTCTGCAAGGGCCAGTGGCGCCGGAGGCGTGGCGCGGATCGCTCGCCATCACTTACCACCTGCTTCAACGAAGTATATGGCTGGCATTTCTCATCGTGCTGGCGGTTGGTATTGCGGTGTCAGCACGTATCGTCTCTTTGGGCGACTCGGTGCAGGCCATCAACCATATGTTTATCGCCGAAAAGCTTCCCCTGTCCCAACTTATAGGTGATCTGCGCGGTGCCATTGCGGATGAAGAACGACTGTTATACGAATATTATTCCTATACTGCAACTCGCGATGCATTCCTGACACAGCGCTCACAAAATCAGGTTCATCTCGGCAAGATTGTTGAGCAGATGGAAAAGAACACCGGATCCAGCGAACAGGTCGTTGAATTGCGCACGCGGCTTATGGAACTGGATCAACTATCCGATGCACTATCTGCAACGTTATCCAACAAAGATGTGAATTGGGACCTAGCCAGGGCAATTCTGGCGCAAGTCAAACCCAAGGTCCGGCAGATCGAGAAAAACCTGACCATCATCTTGGCAGCCAACCAGCAAGCGGTGGAAACTTTGGGGATTGATTCCCAGAACAGCATTTCGACAATGGAGCGCTGGGTAATCGGCTTTTCAGTTTTGATTTTCGGCATTGCTTTTTTTGTTGGCTACTATGTTGTCGCCATCATACGAGAGGGCTTGGAGCGCCGCAGACTGGCGATGTTTCCTGAACGCGACCCTAATCCGGTGTTGCGACTCAGCGGGTCTGGAAAGGTACTTTATGCCAATCCAGCAACCGCCGACTTACTTGCCCGTCTGAATCTCGCATCCACGGAGTCGGCGCAATTATTACCAGTTGAATTGCACCGGCGTTTAGTCGAAACCAGCACGGCTGCGACATCCAACATGCAGTTTGAATATGCGCATGACAAGCATGTCCTCGAATGCACACTCTCGCATTTGGCCGACTTTTCCGAGTTCCACGTTTACATCAAGGATGTAACCGCGCGCAAGCAAGCCGAGGAAAAACTTGCCTACCAAGCATTCTTCGATCCCGCGACTGGGCTGCCCAATCAATACCGGCTGCGCGAGGACCTAAATGTAGCGCTCACGCAAAGGCGCGCGGGAACCGTAATGATGATCGTTCCTGACCGGGAGCAGGAGATTTTAGAAAGCTTTGGCTCGGTTGAAACCGAACGCTGGCTCGTCAAGGTTGCCAGCCGTTTGCATGATGGAATTAGCGCTGAGGAAGAGAAGCTTTACCGATTTGGCAGCAATGCCTTTGTCCTGGTGTGCTGGGTGTGTAAGTTGGCCGATGCGAGACGGCGCGCGGAACAGTTGCTCGGCACTGCCCAGCGGCCGCTATTCGTCGAAAGACGCGAGCTGTTCTCGACGCTGTCGATTGGAACCGCACTCATGGAATGTGGCGACAGCAACGATGTTATCAGCATGGCAGAAACACAGGTGCAGCATGCAGCCTCCGCTTGCAATAGGGTGCGCCGCGCAGGCGGGAATGGGGTTGCCGTATATGACGAAGCCATGGGCCTTGCCGCTGCAAAGGTTCTGAGCTTGACCGCCGACCTGCAGCACGCTGTGGAAAACGGCGAATTACGCCTGCATTACCAGCCCAAGATCGATACGATGACCGGCCGATTGCTTGGAATGGAAGCGCTCGTTCGCTGGATGCATCCGGAACGCGGCATGATATCCCCGATCGAATTTATTCCTGTCGCCGAAGACAGCGGGCTGATTGTGCCAATTGGACGATGGGTATTGCGCGAAGCATGCCGACAAAATGCGCAGTGGCAGCACGATGGGATGCGTCCACTGAGGGTCGCAATAAATCTTTCCGCCCGGCAGTTCCGCTCCGACAACCTGCTGGATGATATTGATACCACACTCTCTCTAACTGGACTTTCGGTCAATTCACTGGAACTTGAAATTACCGAAAGCATGGTAATGGACGATCCAGAAGGAGTCCTAAAACTGCTAGGCGCAATACATGACCGCGGGATACACCTTTCGCTGGACGACTTTGGCACCGGTCATTCATCGCTTGCCTATCTCAAGCGTTTCCCAATTGATTGCGTGAAAATCGACCGAGCATTTATCAAGGATACGCCGGGAAACTCGGACGATGTGGCAATAGCGCGGACAATAGTGGCGATGGCGAAAGCGCTTGGCTTGTCCACTGTAGCAGAAGGGGTGGAAACAGGCGAGCAACTGGATATGCTCAAAAACATGGGCTGCGACCAGATTCAGGGATATCTATTCGGTCGGCCTTTAGCGCCTGACGATTTTCTCGCTTATTATCATGCGAACAGCTGAGGAGGCATCTTCTCCGCATTTTGGCATCGTCTTGGCAAGACTGACCGCCTAATGAAATTCAATTTGATGAAAGTTTTCAATATCTGTGTGCCGCGAGTTCAAATTTGAAGTGCAACGCCTGACTTGAAGAATACCTGAGCGGGTGTCAGAAATCCAAGTCTCTTTCTGGGTCGGTTGTTCAATCTCTCCATCGCCGTGTCGATCTCCTGTTGTGTAATGGTGGTGAAGTCCCGGTTCTTTGGGAAGTACTGCCGTATCAGTCCGTTCGTGTTCTCGTTCGTTCCACGCTCCCAGGAGGCGTAGGGGTGGGCGAAGTAGAAGTCAGCCCGCAGCTTCTTAGCAATCTCTTCATGCCCGGCGAATTCCTTGCCGTTGTCTGAAGTAATAGTGTGTACCTTGTTCCGGTACGGGCTCAGTAGTCCGATCATGGCCTGGCTGACTGCTTGTGCGGTTTTGCGCTCGACCTTTCGGATCAGCGTCAGGCCAGTCTTCCGCTCCACGATACTCACAATGGCCTGACGATGGTTCTTGCCCATGATGGTGTCCGCCTCCCAGTCACCGATCCGCTTGCGCTCATCCACGATGGCCGGCCTGTCCTCAATGAATTGCCGGTTGGGTATCTGGCCACGTCGTTCCATCTTGCCGTACCGTTTCCGTCGTTTCTTCTGGCAGCGCAGGTGCTTCCACAATAGGCCGCCAGACCTCTTATCTGCATAGACTCGCTGGTAGACCGTTTCAGGGCTGATGTCGGCATGCCCGCTGATCTGCTCCGGGCTCCACTGCTGCAGGAGCATTTCCCGTGCAAACCGCCATGCCTCATCGTCCACACGGCGGGCATTGATCGCACGCCGTTCGACAGCCTTTCTGTGAGCCTGCTTCGGACGATAACCGCGTCGCCCGCAGTTGCGTTTCAATTCCCTGCTGATGGTTGATTCGCTTCGTTCCAACACACCGGCAATATCGCGTTGTGTGTGTCCCATCTTCTTTAGTACGTAAATCTGGTATCTTTCTTCTCGGGTGAGGTGTGTGTAGTTCATTTCTGCAATTTCGACTGGCCGGTCAAAAAGGCATGGATGCTACCGCATCCCGCCCACCTGACCTGCGTTCATCACAAATTGCACTTCATCCTAAAATTCGCCTGCAAAAAAACAGACGGAGATTAACCGACTGTTTTTTAGTACACGATCTTTGGTGCCATTAGGGCTGATCCAGAATGCCCTCTTGTGCTATGTAAACTTGCCTGGAACAAGCCAACGATTGCCAATCCGTTTGTTATGAGGCAATTAAAATGATTGTGGGCCATATGCGACTTCCAAAGGACTCCTCTCAAGACAACCTTTCTCCAACGAGAAATATCAGACCCTGTACACGCCGAGCTGAATAATTTTCGTTCCCAAGGAAGCGTAACTGCAGTTGGCTGATCGTGGATGACATCGACAACTGCCCGTTATGCACTGCAGCGGAGGCATCGTACTGATTTTTGTAACAGGCGCTATCCCGCTCGCTTATTCCTTCGGCCAGTAATCCGTGGCGATCCCTTCGCCGAGATCGGCGTCGACCAGGCGCTTGCGCACTTCGAGCAAGCGCGCGATGAGCGCGGGCTCATGCCGCGCATATATTTCGACATCGGGGATGCGATTCACCACGACACCGAGCAGTTCCGTGATTGCATTACCGATGGAATTCTGGCTGATGGTGACGATCAGCTTGCCCGCATCGTTGCGGTAAATGAGCTGCTTGAAAGCAGGCTGCCAGCGTATCGCATTGGCATACTTTGCGTCCACGATGCAGTGGTCGCGCACCTTTTTCGCGGTCTTCATGAAATCATTGTTGAACAGCAGCACGCTTTCGACCTCACCCGGAAAATACACATCCGGCAGCATGGGTGCATTGTGCGTGGAGACCTGCGAGAAGAATGTGCGATAAAAATCGAGAAAGCCTTTCAGCACCTCGTCGTATTCTTTCCAGAAACGCACATCCCTGAGCGCCACCGCGCCGCCTTGAATCTCCCAACTGGGCAGACCCTGCGGGTAACCGGTCAGCCCGATGCGGGCATCGGACTCGCTGGCAGGCGTGAGAATCTTCAGATTCAGCGCCCGGTCAAAAAATTCCCGATACACATCGCGCATGTAGGCCTGGAACAAGCTGTGCTGCCCGCCATCCGTCAAATTGGGATTATCTGCATCGGCCAGCCTAGCCTTGCGCAGTGTCTCCATCGGGAAAACGACAAAATGGTTGTGCAGCATGCGTATGCTCGGCACGCCGGGAGACGTCATCGGCCAGGTTGCATCCAGGCTTGCCTCGCCCGCGAGGATCAGCGCCCCTTCCGGATCGGGATATTGCTCCAGCATGTAATCGAGGATGACCTGATTCATCCGGTTCCACACATGCTTCACATTTTCCGCAACCTGGGTGCGCCGCACCGGGCGCCCGAGCGGATTCAGGATCGTTTTGGAAGTGTTGTAGATGATGGAGCAATCGAACTCGGTACTATGTCCCAGCGCCTTGCGGTACAACAACAGGTTCTCCGGGTTCACCAGCAACCCATTATTGTTCACCAGATCGTTCAGGTTTTCCGTACTGTTGAAGAACTCGTTGTGCTTCATACCCTCAGGCACCACCAGAGGAATGGGCCTGAAAGGAGTGACGATCTCGCGCGGGCCGGACTGCATCATGTCTCCCATGGATATAAGGTCTCGGGCGCAGGCTGCCACCGAGGGACGGTGCCCATCATATCACCCGCGCCGACCCGGCAAGCATGGATCCGATGCGGCTAATGCGCGGTGGCGGCCTCTATCAGCTTCTGCAGTTCCCCTTGCTCATACATCGCCATCATGATGTCGGAACCCCCTATCAATTCGCCGCTGATATAAAGCTGGGGAAAAGTGGGGAAGTCCGCGTAGAACCTCAGGTTGTCAAAAATCTCTTGGTCGGCGAGGACGTTCACCGCGACGAACTTGTCCACTCCGCAAGCCTTGAGCACCTGTGCCGCGCGCCCTGAGAAACCGCATTGCGGAAACTGCGGCGTACCTTTCATATAGAGCACGACGGGATTTTCGGTAACTGTTTTCCTGATTTTTTCCAGCGCCACTGCTTTTTGGTCCATGCTTCTTCTCCTGAAATGATTATGCCCGGGCGGCCCACTGCTCGGGTGTCAGGGTCTTCATCGACAGGGCGTGTATCGGCCCCATCCTGTCGCCCAGAACCTTGTAGACAAGCTGATGCTGTTTCAGCAGCCCCATGCCCGCAAATTCCCTGCTCACGATCACCGCCTCGAAATGACGGCCGTCGCCATCAACGTGGATGTGTTCGCACTCCAGCCCCTGCTGGATGTACTGCTTGACCATTTCTGGTGTCACTTTCATCTGGGTCCTCTACTCGTTCCGGTTCGTGCTGTCACAAAATCGCATCTACCCTGCGCAAGCGGCCGGCGATCACTCGCATGACATGCAAAGCGAAGTTCGGTGTCTGTTGAATAAGAAACTTGAAACGCTGCGATTCGATGCACAGCAATTTGCAATCAGTCTTCGCGACAACGGTGGCAGTGCGCTTCGCATCGTCGATCATCGCCATCTCGCCCACGATGGCACCAGCCTCCGCAGTCTCCACCAGCCTGCCGTGCACGAAGATCATGGCAGTACCCGACATGAGCACATACATCACATGCCCTTCTTCTCCTTCGTTGAACAGCGTCTGACCCGCCTGCAGCGATTCCAATTCCGTCTCGTGACGAAACAATTCAGCCAGATTCATGTGAGTGTTCCCGGAATGTTTTTCAATGGCGCGATTCTAGTTTGGAAATCGCGGTCATGCGCATGTCACTGCGATTTTAATTCAATACGCTCCACCTGATAACCACGTTCTGACATCAACTTAGGCAGCCCTGTCGGCCCGAACATATGCAAACTGCCCACGGCGGCAAAGACTTTTTTCCCGCTTATGTGCAGCGCATCGACAGAGTCGGCAAGCCGGGGATTGCGATCATCCAGAATGCGCTTCATCAACTCGCGCTCGTTATCGGTGTTCAGGCAGTCGCACCACTCCGCATAGTGTTCCATCTCGGCATAATCCGAGTCGGCCCACGCCAGGGACATGCGCTTGAGCTGTGTGCGCTCGCGTCCCGATTCCATTTCGTCCAGACTCTCCCGAACAAAAGTGGCGGTTCCCTGCGCATCCTTCATCAGCAGGAGTTGCAGTTGCAATTCGGGTGTTTCCAGCGACACCACATCCTTCTTTGCGCCATGCCCGATACCGGCCAGAACGCCATCGATCGCGTACGACGCGTCGAGGCCATCCCAGCGTGCCATCATCAGGATCAGCGTGGCGATCTGCAGCTCGGGAGCAAGCCTGGCAAGCGCATCGTAGGACATGCATGCAGCGTCGGCCTGTCCCTGCATGCGTTTTACCAGCGGCGCCGGCAATGTCACGGTGCGTTGTATTGCCATCCCTTTGCTCAAACGATCCCTGATGTCCGGATCCAGGAAATCGAGTTCCAGCGCCAGCGTATCGGCAGCGCGCAGCGCCTTTGCCACGCGCGGCCCGGGTATTGTCCAGTCGAGCTTGCCCACATGCATGGTGCCGTAGAGATAGGAAGCATGCCCGCCCTTGCTGATGCGCCACAGGAAACCGTGGTCGCGGGCATTGTGCACGACCGCCCGCAACATCGCGGGCGTCGCCTGCTCCACGGCAGGTGGGCAATCCGCCCCGGACTGGGCGCAGGACATATCTGCAAACGCGATTAGGGCCGCGATCGCAGCCGCACGAATTGAAGCGAACAAAGTCATTTTGTCTCTCCGCGACATGGGCGCGAACATGTCGGGCCCCATCAAGGTCTTTGGTCTGCGACGAACCGGCTTATCATCGCAAGGATGCTGAAAAAATCCGTGAAAAAATCCGGGTGCGTGCGTCCGGATTCATGACTCTGGCATGCTTTCCCGGAGAAATCCCCTCGCAGCACTTCCTGCAGAGAACAGCAAACCCACCGCCTCCCGTCCATCCGCACGCAGACGATGAATCCGGCGCAGACCGCGGCGCTCCACTGCCTTTACGCTGCTGCACGTCTTCCGGGCGCAGCCGCCTGGCTATTTACCGATGCGTCGCGTTGAGCTGCCTGGCGATAATATCGTGGTTCAGCCACAGCACGGGCGCGGCCGGATTCGAGGATTCGCGGAACATCAACGGCCCCGTGCCTTCCAGCACCAGGGAGCTCAACAGATCCGTCACCAGCGCATCGCGGCTCTTGTGCATTTTCGTGATCTCGTCCGACGTGCCTATCATAACCTCGGCCAGCTCGGCCGAGTTCGGCATGGGCCATGCCTCGAAGTTGCGGAATCCCTTCATCACGTCGCTGGCGTTGTAGTCGTCGATCTTCTGCAGCAGGCTTTCCAGCGTATGCCCTTCCTGCAGCACGTCGCGGCAGGCCTGCCATTGCGCCTCGGCCCAGGCGCCGCCCTGTTCCTTCTTCAAGGCCTTCAGCAACGGGAACAGCGAGAGCTCCACGCCGACAAAGATATCGGAAGAATTGGTGCGTATCTCGGGGCAGTTGTAGACCGTAGCCTTGATGCCCTGCTGCCAGGCATCTTTGGCAATGCGCTCGAGACGCATCTTCGCCTTGCCCTGGGTATAGTTGGTGTAGGTCTGCCACTGGTATCCGCCGTCGATGAGTATTTCGGTGCCGTGATAGCCGTAGGCCGAGTAGCGCACTTGGCCGCCGGATTTTTCTAGGCGGGCGCGTATCGATGCGCTGCCTTCGATCAGGTGCCGGAAGGTGTTGGCCGTGACCTCGTCGAAATTCATCAGGATCAGTTTGCCCAGATCGCTGTCGAGCAGCGCGCTGGACGACAGGAAGCGTTCGCCGCGCCCTTTGTAGATGCGGTTCGCAATCGCCAGGAATACCTTCACCTTGGGGATCCCTCCCGCCATGGTGTGGGCAAAGAAAACGTTGCTGCCGTCCGGGATCATGCCGTCCAGTTCCGACATCACCCTGGCTACCGAATCCTGGAAGCGTTTCACGCCCACCGCGCGGCATCTCTCTATTTGAGCCCAGTCCAGCTTGTCATCCTGCCAGCTCTTGAGCGTCATGTCGGCCAGCAGATCGGTCGGGGTCGGTTCGCCCGCGGGCGCATCCAGGTCGAAACCGGCCATCAGCGGCACATTGATGATGCGCCCGCCCAGGTTGGCTTCGGCAGTCTCCAGCTCCTCTGCGGTCAGCGCGCGCAGCTTATTGTTCTCGTCACGGCGTCCGACGGTGACGCCGATGATGGTCATGCCCGCCTTGCGTGCCTCGTTGATCAAACCATTGGCATAGCCGCGCCCGAACAACTCGCCGAACAACACAAAGACATCGCGTTTGCGAAAGATGTTGGACTGGGGAACTTCGCGTAGAGGAATGGGTGCTTTCATAAAAATATGGACTCCGGTTCAATAAATGTAACAAAACAACAGTGTTCGGTTGCCGCGTGGCAAGCCTGCTATTGTACAGAAGGCTGATGTGGGTATTTGCGAAAGTGTCGCGCTCACGCCACCCGGGATTTTACTGTACTTGCCCTGGGCCGTGGCGACGGGACAGGACATAGTCCCCGAATAGCTGATCCGGAAGGTCAAAGCAAACTAATTCGGGTTGCCCCGCCTAGAGCGACAGAACTACTGTTGTCGTGCCGGTTCTGGCGATATCCATCCGGAGCTCGCAATACTCTTCGATATCGCTGGCGGGGGTAGGATCGTCTGTGCAACTGCACCCGCCGATCACGCCCCTGAAAAATATGCCTGCCGTAACACGGACAATATCGCGCGTTTCGGTGATCCGGTGGATCACGACCGTAACCGGCTCGTCAGCCACATAATTCCCTGTCGATAAACCTTGCTGCAAAGGTAGCCCGGCTGCCCCCAGTTGGGCAAGTTCACGTTTGAGGATTTCTGCAAAGTCCGGGGTTCCCCAAGCCCTGGCGGCTGCATCGAGCCGGATTGTGCAGATCTGATCAGGCATCGATAGCCCCATTGCCTGTCAGGCTACGGTCGGATTCGCGGTATCGCGTTGCCATGGGGTGCTCAGGTGGCCATTATCTGTCCGCCAGCGCCCGCAAGACCGCCTTGAGCAACTGCCAGCAGCGGCCCACGGATTCCATCTCAACGCGCTCGCCGGGCGCGTGGGCCCCCTGGATGTCGGGGCCGAAGGAAATCATCTCGAGTTGCGGATGGCTGGCGGCGAGCAGACCGCATTCCAGCCCCGCGTGGATCACCTGCAGACTGGCTGGCTTGCCGAATTGTGCGATATACACTTGCTGGCACAACGCAAGCAGTCCGGATGACGGGTTCGGCGTCCAGCCCGGGTACATGCCGTCCTTCCAGGCGCGCAGCGCATAACCGGCGGCATGCGCTATCAGCTTGTCTGCGAGCACATCCGCGCGACCGTCGTGCAATGAGCGCACCTTGAAGGTGGCGCGGAACGCACCGTGCGCCAGTCGCGCCACGCCAAGATTGTCCGACGTGTCCACCACGCCGGGGAAATCATCGCTCATGCGCGAGACACCATTCGCGGCGATGTCGAGGAAAGTCAGCAGGCGATCACGCTCGGCATGATGAATGGCCAGACCCGTCGGCACTCCATCCAGTTCATACCTGAAGTCTATGCCGGCGTCCGCTTCCGCGAAGCGCTGGCGCCAGGCCGCAAGCCTATGCTCCATCCATTCATGTATCCCGGCAGCAGCGGCCGCAGGCAGCGCGCACACCGCAAAAGCTTCGCGCGGAATCGCGTTGCGTGCCGTGCCGCCATTCAGCTCGATCAGGCGCACATCGGTGTGCACGCACAGGTCGCGCAGTGCTTCCGCCAGCAGCTTGATCGCATTGCCGCGCCCGAGATGGATGTCGATGCCGGAATGACCGCCGCGCAGGCCGGACACGTCGAAGCGCAGGATCACAAAGTCCGGCGGCAGCGCATACATTTCGCAATCGTGGCGCAGTTCCACATCCACGCCACCTGCGCAGCCCAGATAGAAATGTCCCCACTCCTCAGTATCGAGATTGATCAATGTCTTGCCCTGCAAAGTCCCTGCAGCCAGCCCGCGTGCACCGTCCATGCCGGATTCCTCGTTGACGGTAAGCAGCACCTCCAGCGGCGGATGGACTAGGCCCGGTTCTTCCAGCGCAGACAGCGCCAGCGCGACGCCGATGCCGTTGTCCGCCCCAAGTGTGGTGTCCTGCGCCACCACCCAGCCATCGCGCACCTGTGCATCGACCGGGTCGCGCCCGAAATCGTGCCGCGTTCCGGCATTGGCCTGGCACACCATATCCAGATGGCCTTGCATGATCACGCCCGGCATTGCCTCGCAACCGGGGCTGCCCGGCTTTCTCAGGATCAGGTTGCCTGCCTCGTCAACGTGGGTGGCGATGTGGCGCGCCAGCGCCCAGTCGATCAGGTGCTTGCGTAGCGCCGCCTCGTGCAGCGAAGACCGCGGTATCCCGCACAGCGTGGCGAAGTGCCGCCACACGAGGTGCGGCTGCAGATTTGCCAGCGTATTGGTGTTTGCCATCGGATCAGGCTCCATGGGACGGTTCCGGAAAGCAATATCATAAATCCATTGCGGGCTTAACCGCGCAGAAAAAGCCTGGACAGGCAGTGCAGTAATTTGTCGACAGTTCGTAGCCGAAGAAAAATCATGATGTGATCGTGAACATGGAGAATGGCGAGAAACGCGTGCTGCAGGCATCTGCGCACGAGGGTGGCCCATCGCGTCTGCTATCATCGCGTCCATGCTCAACATCCAGAACCTGACCTACCTGCAAGGCGGCATCCCGCTGTTCCAGAACATCAACCTGCAAGCCTTCGCCGACCAGCGCATCGGGCTGGTCGGCAAGAATGGTTGCGGCAAATCCACACTGTTTCGCCTGATCCGCGGCGAAATCAAGCCGGATGGCGGCGAAATCTCCCTGCAGTCCGGCAAGACCATCGCCTTCGTCGAGCAGGAGATCGCCAATTCCGATATGCCTGCACTGGCATTCGTGCTCGACGGCGATGCCGAATTGCGCCTGCTGGAAAGGACGCTGGCATGCGAGAACCACGACGCGGCCTGGTTCGACGCGCAACACCGCTACGAGGCCATCGACGGCTATGGCGCCAAGGCGCGCGCCGCACAATTGCTGAACGGACTCGGCTTCGCCAACGACACGCTGCAACGCACCGTCGCCAGTTTCTCCGGTGGCTGGCGCATGCGACTGAACCTGGCACGCGCACTGATGCACCGTGCGGATCTGCTATTGCTGGACGAGCCCACCAACCATCTCGACCTCGAAGCCATACTCTGGCTTGAACAATATCTGGCGCGCTATCCCGGCAGCATCCTGCTGGTCTCGCACGACCGCGAATTTCTCAACGCCTGCGTCAACCGCATCGCCCATGTGCATGACCAGACCCTGGACACCTATACCGGCGATTACGATGACTTCGAGCGCGCCCGCGCCGAGCGCATGGCGCAGCAGAACCAGGCGTTTGCCAAACAGCAGGATAAGATCGCCCACCTGGAAGATTTCGTACGCCGCTTCCGCGCCAAGGCCACCAAGGCCAAGCAGGCACAGAGCCGCATCAAGGCACTGGACCGCATCACCCGCATCGCTCCGGTGCATGTCGCAGATGGCCATTTCGAACTGGAGATCAAAGCGCCGGAGCGCGGCCCGGACCTGTTGTTGCGCGCGGAGAAGATGGGATTCGCCTATGGCGACAAAGCGCTGTTCGGCAATATCGAGCTGGCGCTGCGCGCCGGTGCGCGCATTGCGCTGCTCGGCCCAAACGGCGCCGGCAAATCCACGCTGATCAAGCTGCTGGTGGGCGAGTTGCAACCCACCACAGGCAATCTTGAGTTCACGCCCGACATCCGTATCGGCTACTTCGCCCAGCACCAGTTGGAAAAACTCGACAGCGCCGCCACGCCGCTGCAACACATGGAGCGCCTTGCCCCCGGGGAAACCGCGCTGACGTTGCGCAATTTTCTCGGCCGCTTCGGGCTCGCCGGCGACAGCGAAGATCGCCCGGTGGCGAGCTTCTCCGGCGGCGAGAAGAGCCGGCTCGCGCTTGCACTGCTGGCTTGGCAGAAGCCGCACCTGCTGCTGCTCGACGAGCCTACCAACCACCTCGACCTCGACATGCGCGACGCACTCACCATCGCGCTTGAGGAATACACCGGCGCTGTGGTGATTGTCTCGCACGACCGCAGCCTGATCCGCGCGGTGGCCGATGAGTTATGGCTGGTTGCGGACGGCGCAGCCAGCCTGTTCGACGGCGACCTGGAAGACTACAAGCGCTGGATAGAGACTTGCCGCCCGCGCGAGGCCGCCGTGCAGCCGCAGCCGGAAAAGCCGCGCCAGCAGAACGCGCCGAAACCCAACCGCAAGGCGCTGCAGTCAAAACAGAACAAACTCGAAACCGCATTGGCTGCGGCACAGGCCGAGCTTGCAACCGTCGACCGGCAACTTGCCGATCCCGATACCTATGCAAATCCAGACCGGGCGAAAGTGAGCCAGCTCAACACCGAGCATGCGCGGCTGGCCGCCAGAGTGGCGGAGCTTGAAGAAAACTGGCTGGAACTCGAAATGGCGAAAGAAGAATCAAGCTGAGATGAGCGCCAGGGTCAACTTGGTTGCTTTATCGACGGTTCCTGTTTGCGGCTACCACATGGCTGGAAAAATCCATAATCTTTTATATTATTTTATTTAATTTACAAATCGATGGCGTGGCAGTAGCGTTATACCAAGTTCGCAATAGCCCCGTCCTCGGAACGGCAACTTGTGGGGGTATCTGCGATCAATGCCGACAAACAATCCCGTCGAAGGGAGGCCCAACATGCATCACACTTACATCCGCTTACCCGCGCATTTCTTTCGCGTCAGCCTGCATACCGAAGCCGACAACATGACGCTCGCACTAGTCCCCGACCAGAACCATGCGAATCTGATCGCTCATCTTCTGAATGAACATTACGGCGTACGCAAGGGCGAGACCATCGCAGTAGCGCCCACCATGATCCGTCACACCGACGACGAGACCGAGCACGACGCAGCAGGCCCGCAAGAATAAGCCTTGCATCGCATGGGTGGTGGGGCTGACATCTCAACCATCCACGACCTGACGCCCCCACCCAACCGGACACCGGCCGCAGGTGCTGTCCGCAGACAATTCGCGGCAGCCCCTTTAATTACTGTTGCCGTCATGTAAGAATGGCCGCAGGTAGCCTAACCATCCTATTGAGACCATGGACAACCTGATTGAAGTCAACGACCTGCACCATGCCTATGGCGGGCGCCAGGTATTGAAAGGTATCAACCTCACCATCCCGCGCGGCAAGATCGTCGGCATCATGGGCGCCAGCGGCAGCGGGAAATCCACCCTGCTGCGCCACTTCACCGGCCAGTTGCGGCCTTCGCAGGGCAGCGTGAAATTCATGGGACAGGTGTTGCATGAACTCAGCAACAAGGAGCTGTACAAGATACGCCTGAAGATGGGCATGATGTTCCAGGTCAGCGGCCTGTTCACGGACTTGTCCGTGTACGACAACATGGCTTTCCCGTTGCGTGAAAACACCAACCTGCCAGAAGAGATCATCCGTGACCTGGTATTGATGAAGTTGCAGGCCGTCGGCTTGCGCAACGTCCACAAACTGATGCCCAGTCAGCTTTCCGGCGGCATGCAGCGCCGCGTGGCGATGGCGCGCGCGACCGCCACCGATCCCGCGCTGATCATCTATGACGAACCATTCGCCGGTCTCGACCCGATCTCGCTCAGCACCATCGCAAACCTGATCCGCAAATTGAACGATTCCCTCGGCATCTCTTCGGTTGTGGTGACCTACGACCTTGCGGAATCGCTCAAGATCGTCGACCACATCTATTTCATCTACGACGGCGCCGTGGTCGCCCAGGGCGAAACGGCCAACATGATCGACTCGCAAGATCCCTTTGTCAGGCAGTTCCTCCACGGCCAGGCGGATGGCCCGGTGCCGTTCGATTACCCCAGCAAGCCCTATCCGGAAACATTGCTCAACGAGAGCTGATGCACCCGGGATCAGCTCTTCCGCCGATCAACACCTTTTTTTGCGTGCTCCACGACTGTACCTCGTTGCGTTTTTTACGTCCCAATGTCAACTTTGTTACAAATCCCGCGTTAATGAGCTAATGGTGGAAAACACCGCACAAAGAAGGGGACGAAAATGGGGCGATTAAGCAACGAGTCTTTTGAAATTTTCCTGGATTCATTGAAAAAAGCCGGCATCGCGATCACTAGGGAAGCCGAGTTACGCGAACGCCTGGCAGAAACGCAACTCTGGCACTTTGCCTTCCAGACGCTGGCCGCCAACGGCAAGGCCATCGGCATCTGCTTCGAAGACTGCACGCAAGGTCGCAATCAGGCCGAGATTCATCGCGCATTCAAGGAATTCGACTTTTCGGAAAAGGCCATGGCGATCTTTTCCGCAAACCTGAAACACTGAATAACCCGGAACTTATCGGGCATCTCACAAGCCCTCGACCTTGCCGCCACCTAATTCCCGGACGGAGGCAGAAGTGCCGCCCGGCCTCACCTCGACTGCCTGCACTCCTGCGGCAGATAACGGTCCTGAATCTGCTCACTCGTGCAAGTCCAGAGCAGGTGGTTGCCGCCCTCGATTGCGGCAACGAACTTGAGCGACTTGTCGGCGATCGCCTTGCCGCCTTTCATCGTGATGGTAATGACGCCGGTCTGGCTGTCGACGCCGATCTCTTTCACCGCTGGTGGCAGCGCTGACATGAAGTCGGCTGCATTGAAATCGCGCGGGATGGAGCGATACTGGTCAAAGTAGCTGTCGGCATACGCCGTTGCAGCCTTGCCTACAGTCGCCGCCTGGATCATGCGCACGCTGGCCTGGTGATCCTGATAGGCGGGAATGACGATGGCAGACAGCATCCCGATGACGGCGACAACATTGGCCGCCGCGATGGCGTTATACGCTGCGCGGCTTGTTCCGGCTTTTGCGGCGAGCTCGGTCAGTTGTGCCTGCGTGCCTTGCGTCGTATGGCGCGAGGTCTCGATCATCATTCCTGCAGTGTATGTGGTAAAGCGCGTTCGCATAGAGAGATAGAGCGCCGCGTAAGCCCACATCTTTCGATAGAGCAGCCAGTAGAACGTCACCCGGAAAACAGCTCCGTTCCACGTAGGTGTCGGTTTTCCTTCATCGTCGAAGCGGAAGAAGTGATCCAGGTAATAATCCTAGTTCCCGGGTCCGAGAACAGCCCTGTAATACGCTTCGGGATCGAGCGATTCCCCGGCCCGCACAGAAGAGGCGTTCGCCGCTCCCGGCGCAGCGAACGCCTGACCGCAGCCTGCACAAAACTTTGCAGCATCGTCGTTTGAACTTCCACACCTGGAACAGAACATTATTCTCTTCACATGCAAAGCCGGGAACCCGACCACGGCAGAAGCGGCCCGGCAAGCTGCAATTACCGCCACGATGCCGACTTCAATCGCTCAAGCTTTTCTCACAGAATTCAATAACGCCCCTGCGTCTTGTTGATGTAATTCGATAGCTGCCGGGTCTCCTGGTTCATGCGCGAAAGATTGGCATGAGTCACGCGGAACAGCGCGCGCATCACCAGAAAGGCCAGGCGCGGTTCGACATCGAGCAATGATTCGAAGTCGGTCGGGGTCAGCGTATAGACAGTGGAATCGCCCACCGCACGCAGCGTCGCCTTGCGTGGCGATTGCTCGACGAAGGCACGGGTACCGGCGCACTCCCCGGCCCTCATGGTATAGACCAATTGCTCCGTCCCGTCTGCATCCTTACTGGTCACGGTGAGCCTGCCTGCGGCCAGGACAAACAGGGTCTGATCGGCCTCGCCTTCCTTCACCAGCAACTCGCCATCCTTCACGTGACGTACCCCCAGCTTCGCCGCCAAGAGCTTGGCCTTGGCCTCCGTCAGCTCGGTGCCCACCGTTGAATTCCGGACCACTTTGTAATCTGCAGCTTCACTCATCACTCAATTTCTCCTTTTGATGTTTATCGGTACAACAGTTAACGCAGCATTCAAGGTCGAGCAATATACCTCAAGTCCGCTCTCCCGGAGCCTGATGAAACCACCGATCATCTGGCTGCGGGCGCAGGTCGGCATGTCGCAAATGATGCAGGAGCGCCGCAATGCGCGCGCCTGCGGGCCTTCATGGCCCCCGGTTATTTGGCTCTATATTTTTCGCTTGACCTTGAGCGCAATTGTGCCAACGCCCAGGAAAGCGACGCCCATGAGAACGAGCGTGACCGGCCAGCCTAGGGAGTTGGCGAAATGCTTCGCCGTGAAATATCCGATGAAGCCGAGCATGGCGATGACCGTGGTGAACAATAGGGCCCGGCTTTGCAGCACCATGCAGGCATACAGCATGGACACGGTCACCGCGAGATAGACAAGCTCGAATGAGGTGCTTTGCACAAGGTCGAACAGCCCACCGTAGACCACGATTGAACCGATGAAATAGCCGAGGCCGATCAGGCGCGGATAGCGCTCTGCCTTGTGCAGGCCGTAGGCTGCGGACATCACGCAACCTCCGGCAACCAGTCTCGCCCAATCAATGGATGCGGCGGCAACCGCCATGCGGTCGAGCAGGCCGCTGTTCATCCAGGCGACGGCGACCAGCAAGGCAGGTTCTGCAAGCAGGCGCTGCGGCATTTTTTCCAGTGCGGCGGCAACCAGGAACAACGACGCCCCCAGGACAATGGCAATATAGGCGAACGAAACTCCGAGCATGTCCAGGCCCAATTGCATAAAGCCGTAAGCAAAAAACAATGTTGTGAAGGCAAGCACCGTGCGCCGGTATTTGCCAAGCAATGTGCCCTGGTGCACCGCCATCACGCCGAATACGAACAGCGCAGCGGCACGCCAGTTGTCCCCGTGCGGATATACCTCGTGGATCAGCACGAACCAGCCGCCGGTCAGCATGAACACCGAAGCGAGTGCAAGCGGCAGGATGAGGCGCGGGTATTTGTCCTCATGCAAGGCGGAGATCAGCACGATGAGCAGGATGTAGCCCACTCCCAGCGTCGTGAAGACCCGCATCGCACTGCCCATGCTCGCCCAGAAGGTGACGATATGAACTACATCCACCTAAGCCGCTAAGGCGGCTATAGGTGGAGTTTTGTGGTTCTGCACGGCTAAACGACAACCGCTCCCCACCTCGGACAGTTCCTGACCGGTGACGTTACCAAATAACGCCCAATGTAACATTACCCTGGCCGCGTTTTCATCCCTGCTACAGCTTGCGCCGCAATCACATTGATGTTTCCGTTCGGACAGGAGTTTTTTACGCTGGCTACCGCACCGGTGACATGTCTGGCTAGGCTTGACCTGACGAGTCGGCACTTCCACCCACATTGACCCAGCTTCTTCCGCTTTGGTCTTGAGCAGGTTTAGAAAGGTTGACGGTGCGGTATCCAGAATACTGCGGTTCAATCCTTTTTTGTACTCTCCGGCATTAGCGGTCATGTTTTTGACGTTCAACTGTTCTGTGGCGATCAGGCCGTATCGTTTAACCAGATCAGCAGATGTTTTGTGCAAGAAATCTTTGCGGCGGTTCGCGATGCGGCGGGATTCTGCTGACAACAAGGAAACGGCCTTGCGGCGATTGTTTGTGTGCTTGTTCTTCTTGCGAGATACAGCTTGCTGCAACACCTTGAGCTTTTGGCGTTGTGGCTTATCGAGAAAGCGCGGGTTGGCTATCGACAACGTATCGTTTTCCCCAGAACAAACTGTGGCAAAGGATTCCAGTCCCCAGTCCATTCCCATTGCTTCGGTGCCGCCAGTGCGCTGCGGTTCGCATTCCACGGTAACGGACAAATGCCAGTGCCCGTCCTGGTGCTGAACTTCGGCGGTTTTAACTTCGCCCGGCGTTCTCGCTTGCCCTCTTAATTTGACCATGCCGACGCCCGACAGGCGGACATGCCCGTGTTTCATCTTGTCGCCAGCGTAAAGACGCCAGTCGGTGTCTTTGGCGCGAGTGGGCAAGGAGGATTTGTCGGCATAACGTTGGTTCAAGAAACTGGATGAAGTCCAACACCTCGCGGGCTGCCTGTTCGGGGAGTTTGCGGCTATGGTGGTATATGTTATCGGCTAATGACATAGGGCTTCTACTTCAAATACCGCCACTAAGACATTGCAAGCGGGGTGGCGAAAACATTAAACAGGGACGGACCACGTTTTATTTTCCCCAATCTCTTGATGCACCCACAGCGGATCAAGGTCAGCACCATTCGGCCAAGTGACTGCATCTAGCTCGATGCTGACTTGCTGAAACAACTGTGCATCCTTGAGTGCAGCGAAGAGTCTGCATTTGCACTGTTCACCAGAGCCGACATATCCACGATGCCGCCGTTGCCGTCGTTGCAAGTGATTGAAAGCCGGTAGCCCGGCTGCACGTTGACTGCGCGCATGCGCCAAGGTGAAGCAGCAATCACTCCAGCGGGGCGAATTCCATGCCTATTTATGTTTAACCGTGGCAGATGATGCGCCATGTCGGCGCACCACTAGTGGCGTGCCGGTTTGCTCGGCCAACAAGCGAGCCTTCTCGCCAGCTCGCATCAATGCCTGTGGCGCTTCTTTCAGGGTGGAATCTTTCAGATGGGAAATGGGGGCTTTCATTGATTCTGTCCTTCCGCAATCAAAATAGTCGGTATATCGGAATTATCGTACAGCTGCCAACTATCCACCAGCAGCTTATAACGCTCGAAATTCTTGATACCGTGAAAAAAGCGGCGGCGAATGACTTCCTCAGGAACATTATGTCCGCCTTGCCTAACGCGAATCGCCACGCGCTCAATGGCCATCTCTACATCAGGCAAGGAGAGAAAAGCCAACTCCACCGTATAACCGGAAGAACGCCATACCGGAATCATCTGTGCGTAGGTCAATCCGGAAAGTGTAGTCTCGAAGGAAAAACTCTCACCGCGCTTCACATGGCTGGCGATCTCCTCAAGCATCAACCGCCCGGCCTTGAAGGCAGCCAATTCTGGCGCGAAAGGCGACAGCCCGGCGGCAATCAGATCGGCGTTCACAAAATTGGGACAGTCCGCTTCATTAGGCAAAAACTCGCGGGCAAAAGTTGTTTTGCCCGCGCCGTTCGGCCCGGCGATGATGACGATGCGTTTTCTATGTATCGAATCACTCACATCAAGCCCTCTCCCCCAGCCCCTCTCCCGCCTGCGGGAGAGGGGAGTGAGGCGTTATCGACTAATCGGCTTATACCGAATCCGCTTAGGCTTCGCGCCCTCTGGTGAAACCACTAGCCATCTCACTAAGGCAGCAAAGCTGCCAAGTGATTGGTTATTTTTCCAAACGCGCCCCGACTCTATCGGCTGATAGGTTTGTAACGAATACGTTTAGGTTTGGCTCCTTCCTCGCCTAACCGTTTACGTTTATCAGCCTCATATTCCTGATAGTTCCCATCAAAGAACGTCCACTTCGAATCGCCTTCACAGGCGAGGATGTGGGTGGCGATGCGGTCGAGAAACCAGCGGTCGTGGGAGATTACGGCGACGCAGCCAGCGAATTCGAGCAGCGCATCTTCGAGCGCACGCAGAGTTTCCACGTCGAGGTCGTTGGAGGGTTCATCGAGCAGCAGCACGTTGCCGCCTGAGATGAGCGTCTGCGCCAGGTGCAGGCGGCCGCGTTCGCCGCCGGAGAGCTGGCCGACGATCTTCGCCTGGTCCGCACCTTTGAAGTTGAAGCGGCCGATATAGGCGCGCGCCGGGGTTTCGTATTTGCCCACGGTCAAAATATCGTTGCCGCCGGAGATGGCGTCGAACACGGTCTTGTCGTTCTCCAGCCCTTCGCGCGATTGGTCGACGAAGGCGATCTTCACGGTCTGGCCGATTTTCACTTCGCCGCTGTCCGGTTTTTCCTTGCCGGTGATCATGCGGAACAGGGTCGATTTACCCGCGCCGTTGGGGCCGATGATGCCAACGATGGCGCCGGGCGGGATCTTGAAACTGAGGTTGTCGATCAGCAGGCGGTCGCCATAGGCTTTGCTCACGCCGTTAAATTCTATGACTTCGTTACCCAGACGTTCGCCGACGGGGATGAAGATTTCCTGCGTTTCGTTGCGGGCCTGGTGCTCCTGCGAATTGAGCTCCTCAAAGCGGGCGATACGCGCCTTGGATTTGGCCTGGCGCGCCTTGGGGTTCTGGCGCACCCATTCTAGTTCCTGCTTCATCGCTTTTGAATGCGCGTCGAGTTGCTTCTGCTCTTGTGCCAGTCGTTCGCCCTTCTGCTCCAGCCAGCTTGAGTAGTTGCCCTTCCAGGGAATGCCGTGGCCGCGGTCGAGCTCCAAAATCCACTCGGCGGCGTTGTCGAGGAAGTAGCGATCATGAGTGACGGCGACCACGGTGCCGGGGAAGCGCACGAGGAATTGTTCCAGCCACTCCACCGATTCGGCATCCAGGTGGTTGGTGGGTTCGTCCAGCAGCAGCATGTCGGGCTTTTCCAGCAGCAGCTTGCACAGCGCCACGCGGCGCTTCTCGCCGCCGGAAAGGTTCTTGACCACGGCATCCCATTCCGGGAGGCGCAGCGCGTCGGCGGCGATCTCCATCTGGTGCGAGGCATCGCTGCCGCTTGCCGCGATGATGTTTTCCAGGCGAGCCTGCTCGGCGGCAAGCACGTCGAAGTCGGCATCCGGTTCGGCATAGGCGGCGTACACCGCGTCCAGCTTGGCTTGCGCTTCCATGACCTCACCCAACGCAGACTCGACTTCCTGGCGCACGGTCTTCGCCGGGTCCAGCACCGGCTCCTGCGGCAGGTAGCCGATCTTCATGTTGGGCAGGTGCTGCACCTCGCCGTCGTATTCCTTGTCCTGCAGCGCCATGATGCGCAGCACGGTAGACTTGCCCGAGCCATTCAGGCCCAGCAGGCCGATCTTGGCGCCGGGGAAGAAGCTTAAGGAGATATCCTTGATGATCTGACGCTTGGGAGGAACGATCTTGCTCACGCGGAGCATGGACATTACATATTGGCCTTGTACCATTTTATTGCGCTTTCTGAGGTGGGAGACATGAAGGGGCGTAGCTTACCGGAAAGCGAGGGGAAGCAGAATGGCGAGGTGATGCGAATAATCCAGCAAGACGTTGGCCCCCCGCTTTATCCATTTCAACCTAGGCTGCTCACGGATTGCAACCCATTCATCCCGGACGGCGTCAACTCATCAACAAAAAGGCCATACCTCGCGGCACGGCCCGGATTGTTCGCGCGGTCAACCGCGCATCAAAGGCGCATGTACATCGAGATGCCCAGGCCCAGCGACAGAAGACTCAGCGTGACGCCCGAGATCATGGAGTGCGTCAGCACCCATTTGTCGACTTCGACGCAGCTCTGGTACAGCGGGCGAGTCTGCACGCGCAGGCTGTACCATTTGTTGGTATACCTTTCCACGGTCGCCAACTCGCGCCGAAAGAACAGCAGCATCGCACCCACGACCAGGCACAGTACATTCCCGACCAGCAGGAACGAACGTGTATAGCCCGCCAGAATTTCCGCGGCTTCGTTGGAGAACGCTCCGGAATACATGGGCTGGAATACGATGTCGTCGATCCCTCTGAGCACGGCGATGGACGCGATGGCTCCCAGCACGATGCCGGCGCCCAACGCGCGCGAATGCCTGAGAAGCATGGGCTCGATGAAGTGCGGCTCGGTGAACGGCTTGACCAACGGCTTGGTGATGCGCCGGGTGGAATAGCTCTTGTTCATGAAACTGAAGAAGCGCAGCATCGCTGCATTCCTCGTCGCCAGGCCGATCCCGACGATGAAAGAAAATATGCTGCCGATGATGAAGAATACAAAAACGCACGAGACAAAGACCGGGTATGAAACTTGTCCGATGAAGTGATTCATGATTTGCCCCCTTTTGCTGATTGCTACGGTCACAGGATAACTCAATTTATGGCGGCCAAATACCGAGTGTTGCCATTTAAAAATGTGCTGAAACGATTCTAGCACTACAAAAATTCTGACCATATAAGCACCAATACCAATACACCTTTTCCACTCTGCTTCAACCATACAAATTTAATCAGGTAAAACAATTACCTAGTAATCACCTCAAGCAATTTTCCTGCAAAGCTCATTACCGCTTCATCCGCAATTGCGGTTACTTCGATTACTCCCTATCGGCAGATTTTTTACCGAGCAAAATGTCAAGTAACTGTTAACCCTACGATTGACATTGTTGGCACGGTCCTTGTTACGGGAAAGAAGAAGGAACGTTTCTGATTTCATGTGACGCATCGCAAACGAAGGGTTGAGGCAATGAACGAGAACGGCTTTGAAAACGACGAAAGCATGGTGGCGCTGGAAAAACGCCTAGGCATTTCCCGGCGCAGCTTCCTGCAAATGATGGCGGCCATGGCCGCGACCATGGGCCTGCCCAAGGGCGCGGAAGCGGCGATGGCGAAGGCCGTGGCCACAAAGAAGAGACCCTCTGTGATCTGGCTGCACTTCCAGGAATGCACGGGCTGTACCGAATCGCTGTTGCGCGCCGAGCATCCCACGCTGGAAAAACTGATCCTCGACATCATTTCCCTCGACTACCACGAAACGCTGTTTGCCGCTGCCGGACACCAGGCCGAAGCCGCACGCAGATCGTCGATGAAGGCGAACAAGGGTAAATACATCCTGGTGGTGGAAGGCGCGATCCCGACGCGCGACAACGGCATCTACTGCAAGGTCGGCGGCCAGACCGCGATCGAGATGTTGAAAGAATGCGCGGCCGATGCTGCAGCCGTCGTTGCCATCGGCAGTTGTGCTTCCTGGGGCGGCATGCCTTCCACGCCGCCCAACCCCACCGGGGCAAAAAGCGCAGGCGAGGTCCTCGGCAGGGTGATCCCCAACATTCCGGGCTGCCCTCCCAATCCGTACAATTTTCTTTCCACTGTCGTGTACTTCCTGACCTTCGGCAAGCTGCCCGACGTGGACGATGCCGGTCGCCCGAAATTCGCCTATTCGCGCCTCATCCACGAGAACTGCGAGCGCCGTGCGCACTTCGATGCCGGTCGTTTCGCGCTGGAGTTCGGCGATGAAGGCCACAGGAAAGGCTACTGCCTGTACAAGCTGGGCTGCAAAGGTCCGGAGACGCATGCCAACTGCCCGGCGATCCTGTTCGGCGATGTGGGCAATGCAAGCTGGCCGGTTGGCACGGGTCACCCGTGCATCGGCTGCACCGAGAAGGGCATCGCTTTCGCCAAACCTATCCATGCACTGGCCGAATTGAAGAATGTGCGGCCGCCCGCGGGCTTCCCAGGCATCATCGAAGACCAGGGCAAGGGCGCCAGCACCGGCGCATTGATCCTGGCCGCGGCGGTTGCCGGTGCGGCAGCCGGGGCAGGCGCAATGATGGCGAAGAACCTAGGCAAGAACGTCAAGCTCGATGAAGGCGAGGCGCACAAGAAGCAAGAGGAAAGGAACCCATCATGACCATCAGCCGGCGCGATTTCCTCAAAGGGGCGCTGGCCGGGAGTTCCTTGCTGGTTGCCGGAGCGCCCGCCGAGGCGCGCGAAAACAAGGTCATGCCCGAAGAAGCGCTGGGACTCCTGTACGACAGCACGCTGTGCATCGGCTGCAAGGCTTGCGTTTCCGCGTGCAAGGAAGTCAACAACATGCCGCCCGAGTTTTCCACCGAGGATCACCTGTGGGATACCCCGCTCGACATTTCCGGCAAGACGCTCAACGTCATCAAGGTCTACCAGAACGGCACCGCAGAAACCAAGGACAGCGAGATCGACGGTTTCGCCTTCATGAAGGTGTCCTGCCTGCACTGCGCCGATCCGTCGTGCGTTTCCGCATGCCCGGTGTCGGCGATGACCAAGGACGCGGTCACCGGCATCGTCGGCTACAACAAGGACGCCTGCATAGGCTGCCGCTATTGCGTGGCGGCCTGCCCGTTCGGCGTGCCGCGCTTCCAGTACGACAAAGCCATCCCTCAGATCAGCAAGTGCCAGTTGTGCCGCGACCGCATTCCAGAAGGCAAGTATGCCGCCTGCGCGCAGGTATGCCCGACCGGCGCCACGCTGTACGGCAAGGCCAGGGACCTGCATGCCGAAGCGCAACGGCGACTGGCCCTGAAGCCCGGCGACTACGCGACGTTCCCGCGCGGCAATATCAATACGCACGACCAGTCTTCGCACACGGCCAGGGCGGCCAGATATGTTCAGCATATCTACGGCGAGAAGGAAGTTGGCGGTACCCAGATGCTGAAGCTTGCCGCCGTGCCGTTCGACAAGCTGGGCATGCCGACCTTGCCCGACCAGTCCTATGCATCCAAGTCCGAAACGCTGCAGCACACGCTGTATGGCGGCCTGATCGCGCCGCTGGCCTTCCTCGGCGTGCTGTCCTTCGTCGCCAGGCGCAACGTCGGCAATGACGATGACACCGAAGAAAAGAAATAAGGAGATATCGATGTCCGCATCCCGCAACCATCTCGCGCCCACTCCTCTCGGCGGCACATTCCTGACACCAACGACCAAGGTACTGATGGTGCTGGTAGCGATTGCCGCAGTCATACTGGCATTTCGTTTCACCTATGGCCTGGGTGCCGTCACCAACATCAACGACGGCTATCCCTGGGGCATCTGGGTGGTGTACGACGTGGTGATCGGCTCCGCGTTCGCCTGCGGCGGCTATTCGGTGGCGCTGCTGGTCTACATCTTCAACAAGGGCGAGTACCACCCGATGGTGCGCCCTGCCCTGCTCGCCAGCCTGTTCGGCTATACGCTGGCCGGTGTCGGCGTGATGCTGGACCTCGGCCGCTACTGGAACTTCTGGCACATCTTCTGGCCGGGCTACGCGCAAGTCAACTCGGTGATGTTCGAGGTGGCCGTGTGCATCACGGCCTATATCGTCGTGATGTGGATCGAGTTCGCGCCGGCCTTTCTGGAAAAATTCGGCATGAAGAACGTCAAGCGCAAGCTCAACAAGTTCCTGTTCTTCATCATCGCGCTGGGCACGCTGCTGCCTTCCATGCACCAGTCCTCGCTGGGCTCCCTGCTCGTGGTGTTCGGCTACCAGATCGATCCGCTGTGGCAGACGATGCTGTTGCCGCTGCTGTTCTTGATGACGGCGCTGACGATGGGCTTCGCCGTCGTCATCTTCGAGGCCTGCCTCTCCTCCTCCGGCTTCAGGCGTCCGCTGGAAATGCAACTGCTGGGCAAGCTGTCCCGGGTGATGCTGTGGATGCTGGCAGCCTACCTCGCCGTGCGCTTCGCCGACCTGATCGTGCGCGGCGCGGTCGGCAGCATGTTCGGGTTGCGCGTCGAGTCGCTCATGTTCTGGATCGAGAACGCGCTGTTCATCGCGCCGCTGGTCATGCTTGCCAATCCCGTGTCGCGCAGGAGCCCGGCCCGGCTGTTCGTAGCCGCGTGCAGCCTGATGCTGGGCGGCTTCATCTTGCGCATCAATGCCTATCTGGTCGGTTACGAGACCGGCCCTGGCTGGAATTACTTCCCTTCCATGACCGAAATCATGGTTTCCGTCGGGATGATCGCGCTGGAGGTGCTGGGTTACATCGCGCTGGTGCGCTACCTGCCCATCCTGCCGGGCAACAGCGAACCGGCTGCAATTGCAGGCAACAAGTAGTCAGAACAATCAGGAGAATCTAAATGGGCAAAAGAATCACGATCGATCCTATCACCCGCATCGAGGGCCACCTGCGCGTCGATTGCGAAGTGAACAACGGCAAAGTCTCCAAGGCATGGGCGTCGGGCCAGATGTGGCGCGGCGTCGAGACGATACTTCTGGGTCACGATGCCCGCGACGCCTGGGTGATCACACAGCGCATCTGCGGCGTGTGTACCACAGTGCATGCGATCACCGCTGTACGCGCGGTAGAGAACGCGTTGCAGATGGAGGTGCCGCTCAACGCGCAGTACATCCGCAACATGATCATCACGGCGCACGCCATCCACGACCATATTGTGCACTTCTACCACCTGTCGGCGCTGGACTGGGTGGACGTGGTTTCCGCACTCAAGGCCGATCCGGCAAAGACGGCTGTACTCGCCGGAACCCTGTCCGGTTGGGACGGCAACAGCCGCCAGGAATTCACCAAGGTGAAGGAACGCCTAAGCGGCTTCGTCGGCACCGGCCAGCTCGGCATCTTCACCAATGGCTACTGGGGCCACCCGGCCATGAAACTGTCGCCCGAGGTGAACCTGCTGGCCGTCACGCATTACCTGCAGGCCCTGGAAATACAGCGCTATGCCAACAAGATCGTCAGCATCCTCGGCTCCAAATCGCCGCATATCCAGAACATGGCCGTGGGCGGCGTTTCCAACCCGATTGCAACGGATTCGCAGTCTGTCTTGACGATCGAACGCCTGTTGGCGGTCAAGGAATGGATAGACAAATTGAGCGACTTCGTGAAAAACGTCTACTTGGTGGATGTGGCCGCAATCGGCGCGTTTTATGCCGACTGGACCCACATCGGCGCGGGCGTGATGGATTATCTTTCCGTGCCCGACCTGCCGCTGGACACCAGGGGCACGAAGTTCGCCCTGCCCGGCGGTTACCTCAAGGGCGGCGATCTGACCGGCATCAAGCCGATCAAATCGTTCGATGACACCTACTTCCGCGACGGCGTCCAGGAAAGCGTGAAGCACTCATGGTACAAGGGCGGCAAGGGCGCGCTGCATCCATACAAGGGCGAAACCGAGCCGAACTACACCGACTTCCAGGACGACGGCAAATATTCTTGGGTCAAGTCGCCCACGTTCTACGGCAATCCCGCCCAGGTCGGCCCGCTGTCGCGCGTACTGGCGATGGCTGCACAGAACCATGCACCAACGCTGAAATACCTGACCGGTGTGCTGGATACTGCGGGTGCACTGGCCAAGACCAAAATCCCCCTGTCCGCAGTGCATTCCACCATCGGCCGCCACGCCGCCCGAGCCGTTTCCTGCGCGGTGCAGGTGGATGAACTGGCGAACCAGTGGAACCTACTGGTGGACAACATCGGCAAGGGCGACACCGCCACCTTCAACAAGCCCGTATTTCCCAGGGGCGTAGTCAGCGGCATCGGCTTCCATGAAGCCCCGCGCGGCGTGCTGTCGCACTGGGTGGTGCTGGAAGACGGCAAGATCACCAACTACCAGTGCGTGGTACCGACCACTTGGAACGCCGCACCGCGCAACGAAGGCGACGTGCCTGGCCCCTACGAAGCTTCGCTGCTGAACACGCCGGTGGCCGATGCTGAGCGCCCGCTGGAAGTGCTGCGCACCGTGCATTCCTTCGACCCGTGCCTGGCTTGCGCCGTGCATGTGCTCGATGCCGAAGGTAAACCGGTGGTACAGGTGAAGGCACTGTGATGCGCATCGTCGTGCTCGGTGTCGGCAACACCCTGCTCTCCGACGAAGGCGTCGGGGTGCGTGCCGTTGAAAAACTGCAGCAGGATTACGTCCTCCCGCCCGAGGTCGTCGTCATCGACGGCGGCACCACGGGTATGGAAATGCTGGAAGACCTGTCGAAGTGCGATCACATCATCATCATCGATGCGGTGCGCGGC
The DNA here is from genome assembly GCA_963725375.1 of uncultured Pseudomonadota bacterium. Classification (GTDB taxonomy): domain Bacteria; phylum Pseudomonadota; class Gammaproteobacteria; order Burkholderiales; family Gallionellaceae; genus Sideroxyarcus. Next base: position 30,334 of record CAVRYQ010000016.1, read on the forward strand.
GGCAGGGCACCCGCTTCCATCATCCGGCTCGCCGACGAACAGGTGCCGGTATTCTTCAAGACCAAATTGTCGCCGCACCAGATCGGGCTGTCGGATGTGCTGGCAACCCTGGCGTTCATCGGCGAACAACCCGGCGGCATCACGATCTACGGCGTGGAACCGGTGTCGCTGGAAACCGGCATGACCTTGACGCCGCAAGTTGAAGCACGCCTGCCGGAATTGATGGAACTGGTAGTGACGGACTTGCGCGAACTTGGCGTGGTCGTCAAGAACAAGTTGCTCAAGGCGGCCTGACCATGTGCATGGCCATCCCCTCCCGTGTTGTTGCGCTCTCCGGCGACATGGCCACCGTGGAATGTTTCGGCGAACGCCGCGACGTCAGCCTCATGTTGATGGACAGTCCGCCAGCGCTGGGCGATTACGTGCTTGTGCAGGCCGGCGGCTTTGCCTACGAACGCGTCGCACCCGGCAGGGCGCAGGAAGCACTGGATATCTTGAGTACAGTCATCGGGCAGCCAGCGACAGCATAAAGTTTCACCTCCCCCTGGGGCCGGCCTGATGGCCGGATTTTTTCCTTTCTTATCAAACATCTGAGATGCACCGGCAAGTCATTGCAGGGATATTAATTGTCTCGTTCCGCCCCATTATGTCGACATAATTAAAAATTATGTGCACTTTTTATTGCTTTAAATGCTAGTATTCTTCCAGATTGTCGACAATCGGTGATTCTCGATGCTGATCAAAGTTGCAGAACAGGGTACTCTTGCAGACGTTGCAGCGCACCGTCTGGCGCACAGCATCGTCACCGGCGAGCTGGTCCAGGGCCAGAAGCTGAACGAAGCCGAGTTGGCCGAACGATTTGGAATGGGTCGCGGTCCGCTGCGCGAGGCCCTGCGCCATCTGGAAGGCATGCAACTGGTCAAGCGCATCCCCAATGTCGGCGCACGCGTGGTCGTTCTTGACCGCAAGACCCTCTCCGATCTGTATGCCGTGCGCGAAGCGCTGGAAGGCATGGCCTGCCGCATCGCCGCAGTCCAGATGACCGACAACGATATTTCCCAATTGAGCGCCCTGCTAGACAAGCACGAAGAGCAGATCACGCAGGAAGGCGGCAAGGTCTATTCGCAAAGCGAAGGCGACCTCGATTTCCACCTACAGATCATTCGCGGCAGCCGCAACGAGATGCTGATGCACCTGCTCGGCAGCGAACAATATCAGTTGCTGCGCATGTGCCGCTATCGCACCAGCCGCAACGCGCAACGTACCCGCCCAGCGCTGCAGCAACACCGGCAGATCGTGGAAGCGCTTGCAAACCGTGACGGCGAATTGGCTGAATTGCTGATGCGACGCCATATCCAGGGTGCCTGGCGCAGCATCAGCGAAATGATTGATAAAGAGGAGAAAGCGGCATGAAACAAGCCCCCCAGACACCCGGCCAGAAATTGCTCCGCGCGGTCGCAGAGAACCATCCATTGCAGGTTGTCGGTGCCGTCACGGCCTACTGCGCCATCCTGGCGCAGAAGACCGGGCACAAGGCGCTGTACTTGTCCGGCGGCGGCGTTGCAGCGTCCTCGCTAGGCATTCCCGACCTCGGCATCACCACCTTGCATGACGTATGCGAAGACACGCGCCGCATCACCGCCGCGAGCGACCTGCCGTTGCTGGTGGACATCGATACCGGCTGGGGCGGCGCCTTCAACATCGCCCGCGCCACGCGCGAAATCGCGCAGGCGGGAGCCGCCGGCTTCCACATCGAAGACCAGGTGATGCAGAAACGCTGCGGCCACCGCCCGAACAAGGCCATCGTGCCGCTCGACGAGATGGTGGATCGCATCAAGGCTGCCGTGGATGCGCGCACTGACGAGAGCTTCGTCATCATGGCGCGTACCGATGCGCTGGCCGTGGAAGGCATGCAGTCCGCCATCGAGCGTGCACAGGCCTGCGTCGAAGCCGGTGCCGACATGATCTTCCCCGAAGCGATGACCAGGCTGGAGCAATACACCGAGTTCACCAAGGCAGTGCCGGTGCCGGTGCTGGCAAACATCACCGAATTCGGTGCAACGCCGCTGTTTACCACCGAACAGTTGAACGGTGTAGGCGTCAAGCTGGTGCTGTACCCGCTCTCAGCCTACCGCGCCATGAGCAAGGCGGCGCTGAACGTGTACCAGCACATCCTCAAGGACGGCACGCAACAAAACGTCCTGGGCGAGATGCAATCGCGCATGGAACTTTACGATTATCTCGGCTACCACGCATACGAACAGCAGCTCGACCGCCTGTTCGCCGAAAAAGGTGCTGAATAAAGCATGAAAAGCCATTTGCCACCGAGCGCACAGAGAAATTCGAAGGCTGCAACTTGAGCCTGAGTAATGAAGCGAAGGCCATGAACACAAAGTTGGCCACTTCTCTCTCTGTGATCTCTGTGATCTCTGTGGCTTAAATTTATCTTTTGACTTTACTTATCGAGGAGAAAAGCATGGCAGATGCAAGTGTATTACCGAAAGCAAAAAAATCCGTAGCCCTTTCCGGCACTGTCGCCGGCAATACCGCGATCTGCACCGTAGGACGCACTGGCAATGACCTGCACTATCGCGGCTTTGACATCCTGGATTTTGCGGAAAGCGCCGAATTCGAAGAGATCGCCTACCTGCTGATCCACGAAACACTGCCCAACGCCGCTCAACTTGCGGCCTACAAGAAAAAGCTCAAGTCGCTGCGCGGCCTGCCGTCCGCGGTGAAACAGGCACTGGAAGCCATCCCGGTGAACGCGCACCCCATGGACGTGATGCGCACCGGATGCTCCGTGCTCGGCACCGTCGAGCAGGAACCCGAAAAGCACGACCCGGCTGTGGCACGCGACCTGCTCGACCGCATGATGGCGAGCTTCGGTTCCATGCTGGTGTACTGGTTCCACTTCGCCAACAGCGGCAAGCGCATCAACGTGGAGACGGATGACGAATCCATCGGCGGCCATTTCCTGCACCTGTTGCACGGCAAGAAGCCAAGGGAGTCCTGGGTACGCGCCATGCACACCTCGCTGATCCTTTACGCCGAACATGAGTTCAATGCCTCCACCTTCACGGCGCGCGTGATCGCGGGCACCAACTCCGACCTGTATTCCTGCATCACCGGCGCGATCGGCGCGCTGCGCGGCCCCAAGCACGGCGGCGCCAACGAAGAGGCATTCCGCATCCAGAACCGCTACAAGAATGCGGATGAGGCCGAGGCCGACATCCGCGCCCGCGTGGAACGCAAAGAGATCGTCATCGGTTTCGGTCACCCGGTCTACACCATTTCCGACCCGCGCAATGAAGTGATCAAGCGCGTGGCCAAGCAGTTGTCCGAAGAGAATGGCGACATGCGCCTGTTTGACATCGCCGCCCGTCTGGAAATCGTGATGTGGGAAACCAAGAAGATGTTCCCCAACCTCGACTGGTTCTCGGCCGTGTCGTACGCCATGATGGGTGTGCCGACCACGATGTTCACGCCTCTGTTCGTCATCTCGCGCACCACCGGCTGGGGCGCGCACGTGATCGAGCAACGCGCCGACGGCAAGATCATCCGCCCGAGCGCGAACTACGTCGGTCCGGACAACATGGCCTGGGTGCCGTTGGAGAAACGTTAAACCCTGAAAACAATTTAGCCACTGAGGACGCAGAGATCACAGAGAAAACAGCATCAATAAATCAGAGTGCCGTACTGAAGAAAATAGTTCATTAGTGCTGCAACACTCCTTCCCCCTTGCTGGGGGAGGGAACAGGATGGCTAACGGACTTTCTGGAATTGACCTTTCTTTCTGTGCGCCCTGTGTTCCCTGTGGCAGAAAATGATTTTCACTTTGGCAGAAGGACATCATGAATACCCAATACCGCAAGCCTCTGGCCGGGACCAAACTGGACTACTTCGACACCCGGGCTGCAGTCGAAGCCATCCGGCCCGACGCTTATGCCAAACTGCCCTACACTTCCAAGGTACTGGCAGAACAACTGGTGCGCCGCTGCGAACCGGAAGCATTGACCGATGCACTGAAACAGTTGATCGAACGCAAGCGCGATCTGGATTTCCCGTGGTATCCCGCGCGCGTCGTTTGCCACGACATTTTGGGCCAGACCGCATTGGTAGACCTCGCCGGTCTGCGTGACGCGATCGCCGACCAGGGCGGTGACCCTTCATTGGTCAACCCTGTCGTGCCGACCCAGTTGATCGTCGACCACTCTCTGGCCGTGGAAGCCGCCGGTTTCGACCCGGATGCATTCCGCAAGAACCGCGAGATCGAAGACCGTCGCAACGAAGACCGCTTCCACTTCATCGAGTGGACCAAGACTGCGTTCAAGAACGTTGACGTGATCCCTGCCGGTAACGGCATCATGCACCAGATCAATCTGGAAAAGATGTCCCCGGTGATCCAGGTGCGTGACGGCGTTGCCTTCCCCGATACCTGCATCGGGACCGACTCCCACACCCCGCACGTTGATTCCCTCGGCGTGATCGCCATCGGCGTCGGCGGTCTGGAAGCCGAAACCGTCATGCTGGGCCTCCCTTCCATGATGCGCCTGCCGGATATCGTTAGCGTCAGACTGGTTGGCAAGCGTCAGCCGGGCATCACGGCCACCGACATCGTGCTGGCGCTGACCGAGTTCCTGCGCAAGGAAAAAGTGGTCGGCGCCTGGGTCGAATTCTTTGGCGCAGGTGCAGACAGCCTCACCATCGGCGACCGCGCGACCATTTCCAATATGTGCCCGGAATACGGCGCGACAGCGGCGATGTTCTACATTGACGCCCAGACCATCACCTACCTGAAACTTACCGGCCGCGAGCCTGAGCAGGTCGCCCTCGTGGAGAACTATGCCAGGACCACCGGGCTGTGGGCGGACCAGATGACTGCCGCCGAATACGAGCGTGTGCTGGAATTCGATCTGTCCGGCGTGGTGCGCAACATGGCCGGCCCCTCCAACCCGCACCGTCGTCTGCCAACGTCCGCCCTGCATGAGCGCGGCATTGCGGACGAAGCCAAGCTGGCAGCGGGCAAGGCCGAAGAAGCGCAAGGCCTGATGCCGGACGGTGCGGTCATCATCGCCGCCATCACCTCCTGCACCAACACCTCCAACCCGCGTAACGTGGTTGCCGCCGCCTTGCTGGCAAAAAAAGCCAACGAACTCGGCCTGGTCCGCAAGCCCTGGGTCAAGACTTCTTTTGCGCCCGGCTCCAAGGTTGCCGAGCTGTACTTGAAAGAAGCGGGCCTGCTGTCGGAACTGGAGAAACTGGGCTTCGGTATCGTCGGCTTCGCCTGCACCACCTGCAACGGCATGTCCGGCGCACTCGACCCCGGGATTCAGCAGGAGATCACGGACCGCGACCTGTACGCCACCGCGGTACTGTCCGGCAACCGCAACTTCGACGGTCGTATCCACCCGTATGCGAAACAAGCCTTCCTGGCTTCCCCGCCGCTGGTGGTTGCTTACGCGATCGCGGGTACTGTCCGCCTGGACATCGAGCGGGATGCACTGGGCACCGACAAGTCCGGCAAGCCGGTCATGCTGAAAGACTTCTGGCCTTCCGACGAAGAGATCGACGCGATCGTTGCTGCTTGCGTGAAGCCGGAACAGTTCAAGCAGATCTACATCCCGATGTTCGATCTGGGCGTGATTGAAGCGGCGAAAAGCCCGCTGTACGACTGGCGTCCGCAGTCCACCTACATCCGGCGTCCGCCGTATTGGGAAGGCGCCCTGGCGGGTGTACGCACCATGAAAGGGATGCGTCCGCTTGCAGTACTGCCGGACAACATCACCACCGACCACCTGTCGCCTTCCAACGCGATCCTGGCCGACTCTGCTGCGGGTGAATACCTGGCGAAGATGGGCCTGCCGGAAGAGGACTTCAACTCCTACGCGACACACCGCGGCGACCACCTGACCGCGCAACGCGCCACCTTCGCCAATCCACAACTGGTCAACGAAATGGCCGTGGTCGATGGCCAAGTGAAAAAGGGCTCCCTCACCCGCGTCGAGCCGGACGGCAAGGTCATGCGCATGTGGGAAGCCATCGAGACCTACATGGAACGCCGGCAGAACCTGATCATTGTGGCCGGTGCCGACTACGGCCAGGGCTCTTCGCGCGACTGGGCTGCCAAGGGCGTGCGTCTGGCCGGTGTGGAAGCCATCGTCGCAGAAGGTTTCGAGCGCATCCACCGTACCAACCTGGTCGGCATGGGCGTGCTGCCGCTGGAATTCAAGGCGGGCGACACGCGCAAGACCTGGGCCATCGACGGCACCGAGACTTTTGATGTGGAAGGCGACATCGCCCCGCGCGCCAGCCTAACCGTGGTGATGCATCGCAAGAATGGCGAGACAGTACGCATTCCCGTCACCTGCCGTCTGGATACCGCCGCTGAAGTACATGTCTACAATGCGGGCGGCGTACTGCAACGTTTTGCGCAGGATTTCCTCGAAGGAGCAGCATGATGACCCAGACACCGCAAATCAGGATACCCGCCACATACATGCGCGGCGGCACCTCCAAGGGCGTGTTTTTCCGGCTGGAAGATCTGCCGAAAGCGGCACAGGTTCCGGGCAAGGCGCGTGATCGTCTGTTCCAGCGCGTGATCGGCAGCCCCGACCCCTATGCTGCGCACATCGATGGCATGGGGGGCGCGACCTCCAGCACCAGCAAATGCGTGATCCTGTCGAAAAGCTCGCGCCCCGGTCATGACGTGGATTACCTCTACGGCCAAGTCTCCATCGACAAGGACTTTGTCGACTGGAGCGGCAACTGTGGCAACCTGTCCACGGGTGCGGGTGCTTTCGCGATTCACGCCGGATATATCGATCCTGCACGTCTGGCAAAGGATGGCACCTGCACCGTACGCATCTGGCAGGCCAACATCAGCAAGACCATCATCGCCCATGTAGCGGTCACCAATGGCCTGGTGCAGGAGACCGGAGATTTCGACCTGGATGGCGTGACCTTCCCGGCAGCGGAAATCGTACTGGAGTTCATGGATCCATCCGATGACGGTGAAGAAGGCGGCAGCCTGTTCCCGACCGGCAATCCGGTTGACCAGCTCGATGTTCCCGGTGTCGGCAGTTTCCCGGCCACCATGATCACCGCCGGAATCCCGACCGTGTTCGTGAATGCGGCCGATATCGGTTACACCGGAACCGAATTGCGTGAAGCCATCAACACCGACCCGGCAGCGCTGGCGCGTTTCGAGAATATCCGCGTGGCAGGCGCATTGCGCATGGGTTTGATCAAGACCCCCGAAGAAGCCGCAACCCGCCAGCACACCCCGAAGGTCGCTTTTGTTGCGCCAGCCACCGACTATGTGGCATCAAGTGGCAAGAAGATCGGCGCGTCTGAAGTCGATCTGCTGGTACGCGCCCTGTCCATGGGCAAGCTGCACCATGCCATGATGGGCACGGCAGCGGTTGCGATCGGCACGGCAGCAGCAATTCCCGGTACGCTGGTGAATCTGGCCGCTGGCGGCGGTGAACGCAATGTGGTCACGTTCGGACATCCATCCGGCACATTGAAAGTCGGTGCCGCCGCCAGCAAGAACAGCGGCGAGTGGAAAGTTGAAAAAGTCACCATGAGCCGCAGCGCACGCGTGCTGATGGAAGGCTGGGTACGCATTCCCGGCGACAGTTTTTGATGTTCGTTTTAACTTAAAAGCCTTTTCTGGCCACAGAGAACACAGAGAGCACAGAGAAAGTCGCTCCAGCTTTCAGACTGCCGCGTTGAAAATCTCTGCTTCGAACTCTGTGTATTTTGTGGCTGAAGGTTTGTTTGCCCTAACGGGCTGCACTATCAGGGAGGAGTCGAGATGAGTTACCAAGCCGAATACCAACGTTCGATGAATGATCCGGTAGGCTTCTGGCGCAAGCAGGCCGAGGACCTGGAATGGTTCAGGTTTCCGCAGCAGATCCTGACGCGCAATGAAGAAGGTGTCGGCTACTGGTTTGCCGACGGGGAAATGAACACCGCCTATATGGCGCTGGATCATCACGTCAAGAGCGGTCGCGGCAATCAACTGGCTCTCATATTCGACTCTCCCGTCACCAATACCAAGGCGAAATATACCTATGCCGAGCTGACCGATGCGGTGGCTCGTACCGCCGGGATGCTGGCCGACCTCGGTGTGGCGAAGGGCGACCGCGTCATCATCTACATGCCGATGATTCCGGAAGCGGTCATCAGCATGCTGGCGGTGGCCCGCTTGGGCGCTATCCACTCCGTCGTGTTCGGCGGCTTCGCGCCGCCGGAGCTGGCCTTGCGCATCGACGACGCAAAACCGAAAGTCATCCTTACCGCCTCGTGCGGCATCGAGGTCAAACGCATCATCGAATACAAGCCGCTGATCGACAAGGCGTTCGAGCTGGCGAATCACAAGCCGGAATGCTGCGTCATCTTCCAGCGTCCGCAAGCGGTCGCAGCGCTGACGCCGGGGCGCGATCACGAGTGGACTGCGTTGCTGGCCAGAGCCAAACCGGTCGGCTGCACGCCCGTCAAGGGCAGCGACCCGCTATATATCCTGTACACCTCCGGCACCACGGGCAAACCCAAGGGGGTGGTGCGCGAGAACGGCGGCCATGCCGTGGCGCTCAAGTACAGCATGAGCGCAATCTACGATATGAAGCCGGGCGAAGTCTTCTGGGCCTCGTCCGATGTGGGCTGGGTGGTCGGCCACTCGTACATCGTGTACGCCCCGCTGCTGCATGGCTGCACCACCGTCGTGTACGAAGGCAAGCCCATCATGACGCCGGACGCCGGTGCCCTGTGGCGCGTGTGTTCCGAGTATGGCGTGAAAGCCCTGTTCACGGCGCCGACTGCGTTCCGTGCGGTGAAGAAGGAAGACCCGCAAGCCCTGCTCATGAAACCCTACGACCTGAGCAAATTGCTGACCATCTTTTCCGCCGGCGAACGCCTCGACCCGCCTACCGAAGCGTGGCTGACGCAAGTCAGCGGCAAGCCGGTGATCGATCACTGGTGGCAGACCGAGACCGGCTGGGCGATCACCGCCAATTTGCGCGGTGTTGAACCGATGCCGGTCAAGTCGGGTTCGTCCACCATGCCCGTGCCTGGATTCAATGTACAGATACTGGATGAGAGCGGACACCAGGTGGCGCGCGGCACACAGGGTTACATCGCCGTCAAGCTGCCGCTGCCGCCTTCCTGCCTCAACCTCGTGTGGGGTGACGACAAGAAATTCGGCGAAGGCTACCTCAGCATGTTCCCCGGCTATTACGCCACCGGCGACGGCGGCTATATCGACGAGGACGGCTATGTGTTCGTGATGGGGCGCGTGGACGACGTGATCAATGTGGCCGGACACCGGCTGTCGACCGGCGAGATCGAGGAAGTGATCGCCACCCATCCTGCGGTGGCGGAATGTGCCGTGATCGCGCGCGACGACGACCTCAAGGGACAGGTACCGATGGGATTGGTCGTGCTCAAGTCGGGTGTGACGATCGACGAATCTGCGCTGCGAAAAGAACTGGTGACCCGCGTGCGCGAAGCCATCGGCGCGATCACCTGCTACAAGGACACGGTGATCCTTGCACGCCTGCCCAAGACCCGTTCAGGCAAGACGTTGCGCAAGACGCTGTGCAACATCATCAACGGCAAGGCCTACACCGTACCATCGACCATCGACGATTCGGGAGTCATTCCGGAAATCATCGAAACGTTGCGCAGCAAGCAGTTCGTGCTGTAAACCGTCTGGCATCAGGCGATTTCGTCGCCGACCTGGGCCAGGGCGTACCACGCATTCAATTCTGCGGCGGTACGTCCCCTGGCCCAGACCGCAACATCCACGTCGGCTATGGCCGCGTAAGGTCCGTGCTTCACTTCAAAAATCACCCCGCCCGTATCGCGCGACAGCACCGCATGCCAGCCTCCGGCCGGAATCTCGACCACGCCAGCATCCTCGCCCAGCACGGCACGCTCGATAACCCTGCCCGCGTCGTTGAACACGAGCACGGTGAAGCGCCCGCGCAGGGCGGTCAATACTTCCCAGGTATGCGGATGGCGATGCGGCAGGATCAGCGTATCCGGCTCCATCGCAATGGCGAGGCGCTGTATGGGGTCGGTCAGTTCCTCATGCAGGTTGGCGTTGGCGCGCAAGCGCGGTGACTGCCGTGCGTTCTGGCTCAGCCTGGCCAGGTCGGGGAAAGCAAGTTTCTTCAAGATGGACCTCCTGATCAAAGTCGAATTCTCTCACGCTTTTATCGGCAGGCGACTACGGATAGAATCCCTCCCCATGTCCTCTTTCCCGGATCGCCTTTGCCTTGTCTGCGCAGCAGCAATGCTTTGCGCCTGCATGCCGATGGCGCGAGCTGAAGAAGTGCACAGGGAAGACTCGGGTGTAAAAGACGCAAAAGCCGTCGATGTCAGCAAATCCGAGCTGGTGTTCGAGGCCACCGCAAAATATACCGATGTCGATTTCAACGTCCCTCTCACCGACAAACCCATTCCCGTCATTACGTCCGACAACGAGGCCGAGATCTACAGCAAACTTGTCGAAGGTTCGCTGATTCCACGCTACATGGTGCTGGAAGCCAGCGTCTATCCGCTGGCTTCGCTGGGCACCTTTGTGAAATCGCACTCTCCCGGCCTCTACCAGCAAGGCGCAATCGGCAACACCGGCATCAACCTGTTCGAGTCGGCGGCCCCCGACTTCCAGGAACCCTGGGCGGTATCCGCCTTCTTTGGCAATGTGGCGAAGTTGGACCGCCCGCAGGAACAACGTTCGGGTAACAACTACGGATATACGGGCTATCTGTTCAGTGCCGGCAACAAGCAGATCAAGGACAACACGCTCATTTCCGACGATTGGTACGAGTTCGAGTGGAAGATCAAGGGACAGATCGATTATCCGGACGAAAAGCTGTCCTGGAGCTTCCGTGCGGGCGCGCGCTTCAACACCAACAAGGATGTCAACGACGTGACTTATGTCGCCCTGCACCGCAGCAATCTGGATATTCGTTATCCCTTCCTCGAATGGCTGGAGAACGCAAATTACGAGATGCGCATGTATTTCCTGCAGCATGGGGGAGAACTGGTCCGGATGGAGCTGATCGCCGGAAAAAAAATTCCGATGCCGTCATTGGGTTACGCGCCCACGCTGGACATCGGATTCGTCTGGACCAGCCCGGACGAGTATTCGGGCCCGCTGCGTGACATACGCAGCAACGTGACGACGCTGATATTCCGGCCCTCCATCGAGTTTTAACATCCCCCGAAAGTGCCAGGTACGACAGGATGCAACAGAATGCCGCAGCCCTCCCGAAACTGCTGTCGCTCAGGACGGCCTGTTCCGGGATAAACTTGGCGCGAGCCGAATTCATGGTTCTTCCTGCTGCAGGATGGGCAAGCGGAGCCAGAGGAAATAGAAAATGAAACCCCGTATCATTTTTCGTACCATACGCCCATTCGTTTCCGCCCTGACGGTCATCGCGACATCGGGAGTGCTCGTTTTTGCGATTTACTTTACCGATCTTGGCCTGCAATGGGTCACGTTCCTCGGCGGCGTCCTCGTGGCAGCGGTTCTGGCGGAAGCAACCCGCGTGTCCCATGTCGAATGGGTGGTCGCCAGACGCACGGCACAGTTATCCTCGATAAGGGACAAGCTCGAACATGAGGTTCAGCGTCGAAAAATGGTCGAAAAACAGGTCTCCCTGGGCATTCCCAGGCTGCGCTTGCTCGACGAGATTTTGCCGGTCATGGTTGCTTTCTTCGACACTGAAGGACAGTGCCAGTATCACAACCGAGCATTTGTTGAATGGCTGCACCTGCGCCCGGATCAGGTTCACGGCCAGCACATGCGCAAAATCCTGGGTTACAGCGTGTACCAGGAAATTGCGGCTTCGGTCAGGCAAGCGCTGGCCGGACATCCGGTGCAATACGAGCGGGCGCAGAAAATGCCGGGTGGCGCCATCTATCGCTTGCATGTCGAACATGTCCCGCAGTTTGACGGGGAGGGAAAATCGAGCGGGTTCTTCATGCTCGTCAACGACATCACCGCCCCCGGCGACCTGCAAAAGTTCGGCAATGCCGAAACGAGAATTGCGAACGCCAGCCCGGTGGCGAACGAACCGGCGCATGACGGAATATCGAATCAGGAGACCTTCGTCGAGTCATTTTCCGAGCAGATTTCAGGCAGCAAGGATGTTCTCAGCATCAGGACTGCGATCGAAAAAGGTAACTTCAGTTTGTACTGCCAGCTCATCACCCCCCTGGCAATTGCGTCGGACGACGCCAGCCATTACGAGATACTGGTCCGGCTCATCGAGGAAGAGGAAGGCATGATGCCGCCGGGAGCCTTCTTCCCGCTTGCCGAGAAGTACGGCCTGATGTCGCACCTGGATCGATGGGTCGTGCAACACGCCGCAGAATGGGTGTCCGTCCAGCATGCGCAGGACGGGAAATTGAAAGGCCCGCTGCTGTTCATCAATATATCGGATGCAACGATAGACGATCCCGGTTTCCCGGAATTCCTGCAATTGACGCTGACGGAATACGGCATACCCGGTACCAGCCTGTGCTTTGAAATTCCAAATTCTGAGCTCAACTCGCGTCCATCGGTCGTTGCCGAGTTCGCGCAACACGTCAGGCAATGCGGCGCGCTCCTGGCGATCAGCGCCTTCGGTCATGACAGAATTTCGTTCGACCATATCCGCGGCTTCCGTGTTGAATTCCTGAAAATCGACGGGAACATCATCTTCAATATACTGCGCGACCCGGTCGAACTTGCAAAGATAGAGGCGATCAACCGTGTAGCGAAATCTATCGGTGTAAAAACGATCGCCGAGCTGGTCGAGAACGAAGAAACAATCACCAAACTGCGGGAGGTCGGCATCGACTATGCCCAGGGTTTTGGAATAGCGCAGCCCCGGCCATTGCAGGAATAAGCGGAGAAACATGGTCATCGCTGGTCGCGGTCGCAGCCAACGGCTTGCCGGGAGCACAGCTGACACTATCAGTTTCACAGGTATATTGCGAAAATGAAGATCATCACCAGATCTATCGCGACATTTGATATCGGGCTCAGGCAGTTAAAATCGGGCCCGCGGAAATATCTGGCGAAACCGCGAGAGGCATAACTGCGTTATTCTGGCGGCCAAAATTTGGCCAGCCATTACAGTCACGCGCATGGCACTATTTCAGGAATAATCGAGGCCACATGCATTTTTATTGCAACTTTGACGAAATGACCAACACATGAGCCTCCGCCTGACCGATCTTCAGAGAAGCGAGCAGCGCTTCAAGACGCTTGCCGCAGGGACATTTGAAGGTGTCGCCATTACAGCAAACGGCAAATTCCTGGATTGCAATGACCAGTTGGCAAGCATGCTCGGATATGAACGAAGCGAAATTATCGGCCAGCCCGTGAGCAACATGGTCGCGCCGGAAGATCGCGACAGAGTGATCGCGAATATCAAGCAAGGCGGGGAAGCCCGCATCGAACATGGCGTAATACGCAAGGACGGTTCACGGCTTATTGTCGAGACGCATGGACAGACCATCGTACAGAATGACATTCCGGTCCGCATAACGGCCATCCGCGACATCACTGATCGCAAACGTACAGAGAACAGCCTGATACAGAATCAGCTTCTTCTCCAGTCGATCATTGATAATTCCTCGGCGGTCATTTTTCTTAAAGACCTGCAAGGGCACTACCTCCTGGTCAACCGCCGCTATGCCGAAATATTCCATTTCAACAAGAATGAGATGCTGGGGCGCACGGACCATGACATTTTTCCGGCGAACATCGCCGATGCCCTCCGCGTCGCCGACGAAATGGTCTGTGCCGCCAACGCGACGCTGGAATTTGAAGAAATAATTCCCCACGATGCCGGGCCGCATACCTACCTGGTGCTCAAGTTCCCGCTGCAGGACGTGAACGGAACGCCATATGCGGTTTGCGGCATCGCCACCGACATCACCGAGCGCAAGCGCGATCAGGAAGCAATCCGGGAACTCAACCAGAATCTGGAACAAAAAGTCAGGGAACGCACCCAGGAATTGGAGCAAAAGGAGGCCCAGCAGCGTAGCCTCAACCGGGCATTGAGGCTGTTGAGCTCTTGCAGCGAAATCCTGATCCAGTCCAGAAATGATCAATTCCTGCTCAATGACATATGCCGGAAGATCGTTGAGGATGGTGGCTATCTGATGGCATGGGTAGGATTTTCCGGGAACGACGTCAACAAGACAGTGCACCCGATTGCCGAGTCCGGATATGAGAATGGCTACCTGAACAGCATAGACATCACGTGGGCGGATACCGACCGGGGGCAAGGACCGACAGGCGCGGCAATCAGAACCGGCATCACTCAAATCAACCAGGATTGCCTGAACAATCCGTTGATGATTCCATGGCGGGAAGCAGCCTTGAAACGTGGCTACCAGTCCAGTATCGGCTTGCCGCTCAGCAATGAAGGAAAGCCTTTCGGGGCGTTGACCATCTATGCCAAAGAACCCTTTGCCTTTGAGCCAGAAGAAATAAAGTTGCTGGAAGAACTGGCCAGCACGCTCGCCTTCGGGATCGTCGGCCTGCGCACTTCGGTTGCGCGAAACCAGGCTGAGGAATTGCTGCAGCAAAGCGAAGCGCGCTACCGGCTATTACTTGCAAACGCCGCAGATGCCGTTCTCGTGACAAATCTACACAGGCGCCTGGTCTACGCAAATCATCAAGCCGAGAAATTGCTCGGTTGCAGCGTTGACGCACTTCTGGAAATGTCGATCACCGACATTGTCCCCGCGGATGATTCGGAAATTGTGCTGCGCCAGTTTGCGCAACTCAAGGAACACGGCAATCTGCGACTTGAGGTGCATCTGAAGCGTTGCGACGGGAGTCGCGTGCCGGTGGATTTGAATGCTGTTTTACTGCCGGACGGCAACGTGTACGCCTCGTGCCGGGACATTACAGAACGGCTGAATTATGAAGCACAACTGGAACACCGCGCGACCCGGGACAATCTGACCGGACTTGCGAATCGCAGCTTGTTCAACGACAGGCTGGACCAGGAAGTCAAGAAATCGCAGCGTTCAGGGGAAGCCCTCGCGCTCTTGTATATTGATCTCGACGGTTTCAAGGAGATCAACGACACCCTGGGGCATCACATTGGGGATATTTTGCTGATCGAGGTCGCCAGGCGCCTCCTTGCCTGCGTGCGTGAAACCGATACCGTGGCACGGCTCGGGGGCGACGAGTTCCTCGTGATTCTTCCGGAACTCAGGGAGTCCTCTCGCGCATCCATCGTCGCCGAAAAGATCATTGAGTCGCTCGCCCAGACCTACCGGCTCGGTGAGGACAGGGCTTATGTGACAGCCAGCCTCGGGATATCCATCTATCCCGCCGATGCCGGTGATTCCGCCAATTTGCTGATTGCCGCGGAGCGGGCAATGTACCTGTCAAAAGCCGAGGGCAAGAACCGGATCAGCTACTTCACGGTAGAAATGCAGCAAGACGCGCAAGACAGTTTCCAGTTGGCACAGGACCTTCATGACGCGCTTCCGAACCATCAGTTCCAGTTGTATTTCCAGCCTATCGTGGACATGAAAAGCGGAAGAATAATCAAGGCAGAAGCCTTGATACGATGGCTGCACCCAAAACGCGGCATGGTCAGTCCTGCGCAGTTCATACCCATTGCAGAAAGAAGCTCCATCATAAATGACATCGGGAACTGGGTATTCAGGGAATCCTTGGTATACGCGAAAAGATGGGCTGGTTTGCTTGGCGCGCCGTTCAAGGTCGGCGTAAACATGTCCCCGGTTCAGTTGATGATGAAAGATCAGCATACGATCTGGGTCGATTATTTGCGGCAGGCTGATTTGCATGGAGACAGTTTGATTGTCGAGCTAACCGAGGGCATTCTCGTCAAGGACCGGCCGGAAGTCATGCAGCAACTGCTCAGGTTTCGCGACGCGGGAATTGAGGTGGCAATCGATGATTTCGGCACGGGATATTCGTCATTGTCCTATCTCAACAAATTCGACATCGACTATCTTAAGATCGATCAATCGTTCACCCGCAAACTGTCGCCGGGCTCCAGCGACCTCGCCTTGTCAAAGGCGATCATTGTCATGGCTCACGAGCTTGGCATGGAGGTCATTGCCGAGGGGATAGAAACAAACGAACAACGAGACTTGCTGGTTGAAGCCGGGTGTGACTTTGGGCAGGGCTATCTTTTCTCGAAGCCGGTTCCGGCGGATGAGTTTGAGAAACTTGTAGGAACGTACGTGCCCGGGCGTTGAACCACAACCGGCGCCCATGTGCAAACATGGATGATGACGGCACTGGTGCGATCAGATATTAACGGGCAAATTTCGACCGGGATGCGAACTGTTCTCCGCCCGAAGTGGTGTCCAGCATTGTGCTCCTGATAATGGAGCAGGCTTTCCCAGGGTTTCATCGATATTCAAATTTTCCAAATTATCGAGAATCATGTTGAAAAAAATCATCCTGAGCGTCGGTCCTGTCTGGGCAAATATCCTGATCTCCCTTTTTGCCGTCGCTAGTTCCCTTGCGTTGTCCCTTATCGGCATACGACTCTCTTCAGGAGCCGCCGACCCTCAGCTCGTGACCTTGATCCTGTCGGTTGTCAACCCGGCATTGATTGCGCCTTTCGTCCTGTGTTATCTGATGCGCATATTAAAAGCCGGCCATGAGTCCGGAATACTGCTGCAAGAAGAAAGCACGAAGTATCAGGCACTGTTGCATAACGCAAGCGATGGCATCC
This sequence comes from uncultured Pseudomonadota bacterium, assembly GCA_963725375.1. Taxonomy (GTDB): domain Bacteria; phylum Pseudomonadota; class Gammaproteobacteria; order Burkholderiales; family Gallionellaceae; genus Sideroxyarcus. Next base: position 47,073 of record CAVRYQ010000016.1, read on the forward strand.
ATATCCTTGATGCGCAGGGAAACATCATCGAGGCCAGCGATGCGTTTTGCGCATTGCTTGGCTACAGCCGCGATGAAGTGATCGGGATGAACGTGCCCCGCTGGGATTCGAGATTTTCCGGAAACGAGGTCATCGCCTTCGTCAGACGGTTGTTCGAGAAGAATGCCCGGTCGGAATTCGAGACCTTGCACCGCCGCAAGAACGGCTCCGAGTTTGAAGTCGAAGTCAGTACGTTGCCGCTCGATTTTGGCGGTCACCGGGTGCTGTTTTGTTCCTCACGTGATATCTCCGGCCGCAAGCACTCGGATAAAGAAATACGTGCATTGATGCAGGAGCAGCAGTTGATGCTAAACAGCGACCTGGTGGCAATTGCCAAAACGAAAAACCGCATTATCACCTGGAACAACTCGACTTTTGAGAGGGTGCTCGGATACGGCGAAGGAGAGCTGATCGGTGTGACGACAAATGTTGTTTTCCCCAATCAGGAAGCCTATGAAGCCCTTGGTAACTCCGCCTATCCCGTGCTTCTTTCCGGAAATCCTTTTCGTACCGAAGTACGGTATGTTCGCAAAGATGGAGAATTAAAATGGGTTGACTTGAAAGGCGTGATGCTGGATATCACTACGGGGGAAACGCTTTGGATGTTTACGGACATCAGCGAGCGCAAACAAGCGGAAGAATTATTAAAAAGGCAGATACAGTTCTCTGACGATGTCATCAACAACCTGCCCGGCGTATTCTACGTTTTGGACGATCAGGGTGGCTTTGTCCGGGCAAACCCCGAGATGATCAGGGTTTCCGGCTACGGATCGGAGGAGTTTTTCAAACTGTCCGCCCTGGACCTGTTTGGAGGCAGCGACAAGAACAGAATCAGGGAAAAGATCGGAGAAGTATTCATGAACAATGATGCATCCCTTGAAGCTGACCTGGTCACCCGATCGGGTCAGAAAATCCCGTACTATTTTTCCGGTCACCGAACGATTATCGATGATCAGCCTTATCTGATCGGCCTCGGTACCGACATTACCCAAAGAAAGCGACTCGAACTGGCGCGACGGGAAAGTGAAGCCAATCTGCTTGCCATACTGAACAACTCACCATTCATCACCTGGCTGAAAGATACAAATGGCCGCCACATCAAAATCAACGATACCTTTGCAAAGGTTCTTGGATTGAGCGACCCCAAACAGGCAGAGGGCAAAACAGATCTGGACTTGCAGCCCAGAGAACTGGCGTTGAAATACCGTGCCGATGATGCCGAGGTGATGGCATCACGCCTACAAAAGCACATGGAGGAGAAGGCGGTTGAAGGCGAAAGAACCTACTGGATTGAGACCTACAAGACGCCGATCATCGACCTGGATGGGAGCGTAATCGGCACGGTTGGTTTTGCGATAGATATTTCGGATCGAAAGACAGCCGAACTGGAACTGACGAAATACCGGGATCACCTGGAGGAACTGGTAGAAGATCGCTCGAAGGAAATTGTAGCGCTCAACAAGGAACTGGAAGTTCGCGCCCTGGATGCCGAAGCCGCCAACCGCGCCAAGAGCGCCTTTCTTGCCAACATGTCGCACGAGATCCGCACGCCGATGAACGCGATCATCGGCTTCACCGGACTCCTCAGGCAGCGCGGCAATCTGAATCCGGACCAGGCGGACAAGCTGGACAAGATCGCCACCGCCTCCAGTCACCTGCTTTCCATCATCAACGACGTGCTCGACCTGTCCAAGATCGATGCCCGGAAGCTCGCCCTTGAGCAGGCGGCGTTCAGCACCCGCGCCATGTTCGAGGAGCTCAACACCCTGATCGATGAACGGGTACGGGCCAAGGCGCTGAAACTCACCTTCGCCTACGCCACCCTGCCGGCCGAGCTCAACGGCGACGCCACCCGGCTCAAGCAGATGATGCTCAACTACCTCAGCAATGCCGTCAAATTCACCGAACACGGTGAAATCACCGTGCGCGCCTCCGTGGTCGAGGAAACGGCGGACGACCTGCTGCTGCATTTCTCGGTGCAGGACACCGGCATCGGCATCACCGCTGAACAGAAAGCGCGCCTGTTCACCGCCTTCGAGCAGGCCGACAACAGCACTACCCGGAATTACGGAGGAACGGGGCTGGGACTGGCGATCAACCGCCATCTGGCCCATCTCATGGGGGGCCGGGTCGGATTTGAATCCCGTCCGGGGGCGGGCAGTACCTTCTGGTTCACGGCACGCCTGGGCAAGGTAGGGACGAAAGCTCAGCCCATTCCGCCATCGCTGCCAACTCCTGCGGCGGAAGCGCCGCAAGCGCTGATTCTGCGCAATCATTGCGGCAAGCGCCTGCTGGTGGCCGAGGATAACGAGATGAACCGCTGGCTGGTGCGGGAAATCCTGGCGGAAACCGGCCTCGTGCTGGATTTTGCCGAGGACGGCAGCGAGGCGGTATCCAGGGCGCAGGCCAACACCTACGACCTGATCCTGATGGACATACAGATGCCGGTGATGGATGGGGTGGAGGCCACCCGCGCCATCCGGCTATTGCCCGGCTACGCCGCCACCCCGATCATCGCCATTACGGGGAATGCATTCAATGAAGATCGCGATGCCTGCCTTGCCGCCGGCATGAATGACTTCCTCGCCAAACCCGTGCTGCCCGATGATCTTTATGCGGCATTGCTGACATGGCTGGGGAACAGGTGAAGTGATCCTCTTCCCGCCGATACCTGCATCTGTCAGCCATCCCTGAATTTTCATCCAGACCCAACGGGCAGTCAAATGCGGGTATTTCCCGCATCAAGAACGTTGCCTGCATGTCGTCTCAAACATCCGCGACCTTGGCTGACAACGACTCGCGAATTTCCTCCAATTCCTCAACCGAGATTCCGAGATGATCCAATGCTTTCTGGTAGTGTTCATCACTCACTTCATTGTGAACGTCTCCGTTCGGCTCCCCGAATAAACGTTCAGCCACATGCGTCACGGCAATCAAGGAAAGGGCAGAGCCGGGAAGGGTCTTTTCGGGCAAATTATAAACATCCTTCTCGTGGTGAAAGCGGATCGATTGGCCGATGATGGGGGGCAAACCCCAGTTGCGCGCCATGAGGGAACCCACGATGGGATGGGTGCATGGAAAACATTCTTCTTCGGCATCGATCGTCAGCCTGCAACTCAGGGCGGCGTTATCGATTACTTTGCCATAATTCTCGAAGCGTTTGCGCAACAAGGGAATCGCCGAATCGTGGAACAATGCGTACGTATACGCCGCATCCTGGGCAATGCCATATTGCTTTCTCGCGATCATGCCGGCAGTGGTGGCAACAAGCCATGCACGATTCCAGAACTTCTCAAGCCATGCAGCGTCGCCACCGGCCATGCAGTTTCGCAAGGCGGCTGCCACCACGATGCAAACGACGTTGCGGATGCCCAGCCTCGCCAAGGCTACGGAAACACGGCTGACAGGCTGGCTGGTACGGAACATCGGGGAATTTGCCAGCTTGATCGTCAGCGCCGACATGCCGATATCCTTCTCGATGGTTGCGGCCAGTTTCTTGACGTCCGGCTCATCCCGCTGCGCTTCTGTCATGGCCAGGCTCACGATCGCGGGACAGGTCGGTATATCCACATTCTTGAAGACGTACTCGATCTCTTCATTTGATAAGTCAGAATTCGATTTTCCGTTGTCTGCTTCCATGTATGCATTCTCCAAATGATAACGTCCGTCGCGGCGCTCATGCCTGCACCTGCCGTCGAATATGGCGTTCCTTTACGCCACTTGACCTCGCCCGAAAAACCGCATGCTTCAGGTTTCCTTTTTTCGGTTCCCGCAGCCGAAAGCCCGGTCGAACCACAATCAGGGGATGACTCGCAATCAATCGCCATCTGGTCGTTTCTTCGACGAGGTGGCGAAACTACTTGCCGCCAGGTCACGGCTTGTCAGCGCAAACGGACTTGTTGCCCGTCCTTGAACTTGTTGGCGCCACGACCGATTCATCCCACCTGGCTCATGAATCAGTTCGATCACCTTGACGGAATTTGATCAGACTTTGGCTTCTTCCTTGAACTTCATGATTGCCTTGATAACTTCAGTCGACGCAGTTGCGAGTGGCGAGCCATTGCAAAGCATGTTTTCGGCTTCGACATAATTCTTTGCATTTATCGTTTCAGCCACCTTCGCGGCCTCCCTGTGATAGGTTGCATGAATTGATACGCAGGCGACAAAGCTATCCATATGCCCGAACCTTCTTTCGGCGTCGCCATGCAGCCATTTGCCAAGTTCGCAATAATTATCCTTTGCGATGATGGTAGGATCCATAACCAGATGCTGGATCATTGCGGTATGAAACCTCATCCGCCATGTTTCGTGTTTCTGAATCGCAGCTTCCAATTCCATAAATGCACCCTTTGCTAATATTGAACTTCGCGAGCAGGCATTCAAATACCAACTGACGTTATCTGCATTTCAGGCGTTTCATCAAGTCGGATTCCTTGACTCACGTAACTGCTTCCTCAAAGCCGCGACCACATCCTGCGGGCCCCAACCTGCCTTCTAACAACAGCGGTCGGATCTCACTTTCCATCCGGGACAAGAGGTTCTGCCCAGAGCGAAAGCACCTGCACGCTGTCGCAGTGTAACGCATGGTCCGCCGGCGGATTGTATCTGCCTGCATACAAAGCGGCATATTTCTTTCGACAGTGAATAACGGAGCAACCGGGAGGCGGCGCTATCCGTAGCGGATGACGTATTGTCATTTCCCGCCCAGTCATGTTAGCGTCCGCAAATTATTTCCAAATTGCCTTCCAGGTAAACCATGCTGGCCCAAGACAATCTCAAAACCTACCTTTCCCTGATCATACTGGCGTCAGCCACCTGGTTGATGCACGGATTCATCCCGGCAATGCTGTGGGCAGTGGTGATCAGCATCGCAACATGGCCCTTGCGCGTCAAGATCGCACAAAAAACGGGACTTGATAACACCGGGGTTGCGGCTCTCATGACCGTCTTCGTTGCCGCGCTTCTGTTTTTTCCAATTGTTTATGCTCTGATTCTTGCCGCATCGGACCTGGGTGCACTGGCGAGTTGGATCGCCAATATTCAGAAGTCCGGAATCGGCGTTCCCGATTGGGTGCATCTGATTCCAAAAGTTGGCGACCAACTATCGGCCTGGTGGTTGACAAACCTTGCAGATCCTTCCGGTCTTTCTGTATTTATTGGAAATGCGAACAATTCCGAGATCAGGGAATTTGCGCGAAATCTGGGCGCACAGACGGCGCACCGCCTGATTACACTGGTGTTCACGGTCGTGACGCTTTTTTTCTTGTACAAGCAGGGAGGCGATTTGTCTGGAAAGACCCTCGCGCTGCTTGAGCGACTGACCGGCGATATTGGCAAGCGTTATGGGCTGCAAGCTGCGACGGCGATCAGGGCTACCGTGAATGGCGTGGTGCTGGTCGGCCTGGCGGAAGGATTCGTCATCGGCATCTCCTACTGGGTCGCAGGTACTCCCCACGCGGCCATCCTTGGCCTATCGACAGGCGCGCTCGCAATGATCCCCTTTGCAGCCCCCCTGATTTTTACTGGCGTGTCCATTGTCCTTTTCGTCCAGGGACAACTGGTTTCGGCAATTGGCATATTTGTATTCGGCATGCTGGTGCTCGCCATAGGCGATCACGTCCTGCGGCCAAGGATTATCGGCAGCGCCGTTGAACTCCCATTTTTATGGGTGTTATTCGGCATTCTCGGTGGCGTGGACGTTTTCGGACTGATTGGTCTGTTTATCGGCCCGGCACTGATGGCGCTGGTCGTGATGATGTGGGGAGACATGACGAAAATTGAAAGCTGATCGGCATTTCCGTCTATTTACCGCAAGATGTCTTCCGCCCCTGCGCACAATCATCCCTGATGCCATCAGCGCGTACTAACTGACATTTCGCTGCGCGAGGGTTTTCCATGCAAGATAACTTTCGGCCGTGATGACGCGTTGAGTCAGGCCGGTTAAGGGCGGCAAGCGAGACCGGCCTCGCGGAGGTGACAGATGGATTTCCCGAGCTCATGGCTGTTCAAATTTGCGTCAAGAGCAACTCAATTCTTCGATCGGGACGGGTTTCCCGAATAGATATCCCTGGAAAGCATGGCAACCGTGCAACTCAAGAAATTTGTGCTGCGCCTCGGTTTCCACACCTTCTGCAATGACGTCCAATCCCATTGATCCGGCCATCGCAATGATGGTCTGCACAATGGCGGCGTCGTTCTGATCGGTGGCAATGTCTCGAACAAATGACCGATCGATCTTGATTTGATCAAGCGGAAGCAGTTTGAGATATTGCAGGGACGAATAACCCGTCCCAAAGTCGTCCAGCGAGAGACGAACCCCAATCCTGTTTAATCCATCCATTTTTTCTACTGTTTCGTCGATATCCCCCAGCAAAAGGCTTTCGGTCAGTTCCAATTTGAGCAGCTTGGGATCAATCGCATAATGATCGACGACGGACCGGACTTGCGACACGAAATCATTCTGGTGGAACTGGCGGGCGCTGACGTTGACCGACAGGACAAGGTGTCGGGTCTGATTGTCACACCCCCTTTTTTTGAGCTGAGCACAGGCTGTGTCCAGAACCCATTGCCCGATGCGAAGTATTAATCCGCTTTCCTCGGCCATCGGAATGAAATGTACAGGCGAGATCACTCCCCGTACAGGATGATTCCAGCGAATGAGCGCCTCCGCTCCCAACGGGCGGCGCAAACCATCTCTTTGTACATCGTTTACCTGAATTTGGTAATACAGTTGGAATTGCTGCAACTCAATTGCCTTGTGTATTTCCCTTTCAAGAATAGCCTTGGAATTGATGGCAAGCTGCATATGGGGATCAAAAAAGCGTAGCGTATCCCGCCCATCTTTCTTGGCCTGATACATCGCAATATCCGCCTGCTTCAACAGTTCTTCCGTTTCCACGCCATCGCCGTTGAACAAGACTGCGCCAATGCTGGCTGAACTGCGGATTTCATGGACATCCAGTTGATAGTACTGCCCCAGCGCGGCGAGTATCTTTTCACCAACGACTTTGGCCTGCGCGGCAGCCTCGATCGACCGCTCGCTCAGATCTTCTAGCATCACCACGAATTCGTCACCGCCCAAACGGGCAATTGAATCACCTTCGCGCACACAGGAAGTCAGGCGTTGTGCCACATGCTGCAGCAGCATGTCACCCAGGATATGACCCAGCGTGTCATTAATGGACTTGAAGTTGTCCAGATCAATGAAAAGCAGCGCACCGTGCCGACCGTTCCGGGCTCCGGCAGCGATTGCCAGATGCAATCTGTCCAGCAACAGTTGGCGATTGGGCAAATTGGTGAGTGGATCGTAGAACGCAAGATGTCTGATCTTTTCTTCCGCCGCCTTGCGTTCGGTTATGTCGACGTGCGAGCCAACATAATGGGTAACAAGGCCATCGTTGCTCTTAACGGCTGAAATCGTCAGCCATTTTGGATAGATCTCGCCATTCTTGCGGCGATCCCAAACTTCTCCTTCCCATTTGCCGAATTGATTGATGGATTCCCACATTGCGCGATAAAACTGCGCGTCGTGGCGACCGGATTTGAGCAAGCGCGGGGTCTGCCCCACCAACTCTTTCGACGTGTATCCGGTACATTCGGTAAAGGCGTTGTTGACATGCTGTATCACTCCGAACGCGTCCGTGATCATCAGGCTTTCATGAGACTCGAAGGCAATGGCGGCAATGCGCAGGTCAAGTTCCGCCTGTTTTCGAACGGTGATGTCGTGGCTGGATGCAAAAAGATAAAGCTTTCCGTCAACTTCTGCCCCCGTCGTGCTGACCTCAACATCGAATACGGAACCGTCCTTGCGGCAATGAACCGTTTCAAACATGGTTCCATTAAGATGAATCAGCACTGCAAATCGCTTCATCAATTCGTCACGTGACCATTTCCGGTCCCAGTCAGCCACATTTAATGACTTAATTTCTTCCGGGGTATAGCCCAACATCCTGGCGAAGGCATCATTGGCCTCCACAATGTTGCCCTCTATATCCAGGACGTGGATACCCTCGATTGCAGAGCTCATCAAGGCCTTGTACCGCTGCGTCAGCACTTCATTCCTGTGCTGGATTCGTTTACGTTCAGTGATATCACGAACTATGCTGAAGATGGCGGCCTGCCCGTTTATCTCAATCTTCTTGCTTGATATTTCTACCGGCATCACCGAGCCATCTTTACGTACTTGAGCAGATTCATAGGTCAGATGGCCGATATTCAACAGCACATCGGTTCTTTCCTTCAGCAGGGCGGCATATTCCGGCAAAATGAATTGACCGATGTGCTTTCCGAGCATTTCGGTTTTTGCATAGCCCAATTGCACATAGCCAACCTGGTTGATTTCCTTGATGCGTCCATCCATGCCGAGGACTATCATGCAATCCGTGGCGACTTCAAATAATTCACGAAAATTCATTTCACCGATCATCATCCTCTTCCCCGGCACCTTTTTTTGCCGCTTTCGCATTACAGATTATTGCTTCACGCCCTGATGAGCCCTTCCATTGAAGAAAGCCTTCCACAGATTCCTTATTGGCCAATAATGCATGTTAAACGCATATCATACGCGATCGCCCGACAGCAACCATAGCTGCAACTATGGCTATCGGCAACGCAGAACGGCTGCGTGCGCCACAGTCTGTTGCATCTGCCCCAGTCAGGATCAAATATAGTAACGGCTTGCAATATCAACTGGCCACAATACCATTAAACACGATGATAAAATCCATCTGCTGATGGCGCCACAGGCAGCGATATTCTCCGGCCAGCTTGTGCGGCGGCTGCCACATGACACACAGGGGATGGCTCGGCGAAAACTCAAGCTAATTGATGCTGATCTATGTTTCCTTAAACCATGACGCGCACATTCCCATCCCTCCGGGAGAGGAACCGAAGGTGTGAGGAAGAGACAGATGCGAAGGACTTGTCATGTATCTTGGAAAGTTCAATAGAACAGGATCGGTGAGTTGCGACTATTGGATTTTGAAACGCTCGCAGAAGGATTTGATGCGTGTATTGCGTTGACCGGTTGAACCGGCATTGGAATCAATCGGGCCCCGCGATTCGAGGTTAATTATGCATATCCGTATATCCCGAAAGACATTGGCCATCACATTTTCCGGCCTGTTTGTCTTCTACCTGGCATTGGGCTGGCTGGCCCTGCCGCGAATAATCCAGTACCAGTCCGAGAAATACATTGCCGAAAAAACCGGCCGGAATCTTGTACTGGATCGCCCCGAATTCAATCCCATCACGCTGGACCTGCGCATTGCCAACCTGCGGCTTTCCGAACAGGACGGAAAGCTCCTGCTCTCCTTCCGAAATCTGGATATTGACCTGTCGATCACCAGTCTATTCCGGCACGCGCTGGTTTTCGACCTGATCAGTTTCGACGGGCCGGAGTCCAGCGTCATCCTGAGACGCGACAACAAGCTCAACTGGTCGTTGCTGCTGGACTCGTTCAAGGGCAAACACGAGGCGGCCGAGGCCGACAGCCAGGGAGCCTTGCCCCGGCTGTATATCCGGCACTTCGCGCTCAACGATGGCAGGCTGGATTTTACCGACGACAACACCGGATTTTCCACACGCTTCGAACCGCTGGCACTGGAGCTCACGGACATCTCCACATTGCCCGATGATCTGGGCAATTACAAAATCGACGCACATACTGCAACCGGCGCCCACATGCTCTGGCAGGGTCGGGGGGCGCTGGCACCGCTGGAGATCAAGGGCACCCTCGATGTGGACGGCGTGGATCTGGCCCAATTGGCGCCCTATCTGAAGGACCTGTTGCCGGTCGCACCTCCTGCGGGAGGTCTCTCACTGTCGACGGACTATCGGGTCGCCTATGAAGCGAGCCGTGTCGGGCTGACGCTGGACAACGCCAAAGCCAAGGTGAGTGGCCTGCGTGTCGGTTTCACCAGGAATCCGGGGCCCGGCCTTGCGATAGATACCATTGAGATGGGCAAGGCCCATTTCGACCTGAATAGCAGCATGCTCCTCCTGGGGACACTGACCGTGAAGGGAAGCGAGATCACCGTTCCGGGGGCGCACATACCGATGAAGCCGTTGCGGATCGGCGAACTGCAACTTGATGACCTCCGCATGAACCTCTCCAAGCGTGAACTAAAACTGGCTCGTGTTGCGTTGTGTGATGGCGACCTGAAGATAGTGCGCTCTGCCGACCGGCGGCTCAACTTAGTGGATATCCTGCATACCGTATTGCCTGCCTCGCCTGCTAAACGGACAGTATCTGGCGCCGACAAGGTCGCGCCCTGGCACTACAGCGTGAACAAATTCGAGTTGCGCCGTTTTTCGGCAGGATTCCGCGATGAAACAGTGATCCCCGCCGCCGATCTGATGGCCAATGACATTTCGCTCAGTGTGGACAGCATCAGCGACGACCTCACCAACCCGCTCCCGCTCGAAGCCTCGCTTCGAGCGCGCGATGGCGGCAACTTGTCAATGAGCGGAAAAATAGTTCCGTCCTTGCCTTCTGCCAACCTCACGGTGAAACTCGCCGGGCTGTCGCTGAAGCCAATCCAGCCATACCTGGCCTCCGTCGCAAACCTTACGCTTGCCGGCGGACAACTCAATATTGAAGGCCGCGCCAGTTATGGCAAGCGGGGCGGAAAATTCAGGGGAGGCTTCGCATTGCGCAATCTGCGCTTGGTGGAAGCCGAAACCAAAGACACTTTCCTGGCCTGGAAGTCGATGGCCAGCCGTAACCTTGAAGCGAGCCCGCAATCGCTCAACATCACCGAACTCGGGATAGACGGCCTTGAATCCAAGCTGGTTATCAACAAGGACAAGTCGGTCAATCTCACGCGCATCCTGCACAAGACGGAAACCCCGCCCGAAGTGCCCGGCAAGGTTCCGCAGCAGGCACTCCCGGTCAACTCGAAGGGAAATGCGCCCGGATTTCTCGTCAACATCGATCGCGTGAAAATCAGCAACGGAGCGATGAACTACGCAGATTATTCGCTGGTACTGCCCTTCGGCACCAGCATCCACAACCTGAACGGAGCTATCGTCGGTGTGTCATCGCGACCCGGCGCAGAAGGACAGATCGAACTGGATGGACAAGTGGACGATTACGGCATCGCACGTGCACTGGGCCAGATCAATCTGTTCAACCCGACTGATCACATGGATGTGAAAGTGATCTTCAGCAACGTCGAGATGGTTCGCCTGACACCTTACTCGTCAACATTTGCCGGTCGCAAGATTGTCTCTGGCAAGCTTTCCCTAGACTTGGAATACAAGATCATGAACCGGCAGCTCGAAGGAGCGAATCGGATCGTAATGGATAAACTGACCCTGGGGGGCCGCGTGGAAAGCTCCACCGCGATGAATCTGCCATTGGATCTCGCGATCGCCATCCTGGAGGACTCCGATAATCGTATAGACCTTGGCCTGCCCGTGTCTGGCAGCCTCGACGATCCGCAATTCAGCTATGGCGGCATCATCTGGAAAGCCTTCCTCAACGTCATCGGCAAAATCGCCACCTCGCCGTTCCGTGCACTGGGCGCGCTCTTCGGGGGCGGTGATAAATTCGAGAGCATTGTATTCGAGTATGGCAAACCCGACCTGTCGCCGCCCGAGCGTGAAAAGCTCGCGCATCTCGCAACTGCGTTGAACAAGCGATCCAAGCTGTCGCTGACAGTGCATGGCGTGTATGCGGATGCTGACCGGGTCGCGCTGCAGGATCTGGCGCTGCGCCGCACTGTGGCGAAGATGGCAGGACAGCATCTGGAAAGCGGTGAAGATCCAGGCCCCCTGTCTACCGGCTCGGCCAAAGTTCAGGCGGCGCTGGAAAGCTTGTACTCCGAGAAAATCAGTTCCGGCGACCTTGCCGCATTGAAAGAAGGCTACCGCAAGGCCAACCCGGGGATGCTGCAAGAAGGCATGGGCGGCAAAATGTTGTCAGTCCTGTCGGGTTTATTCCGGAAAAAACGCACACTGAATGAAGATGAAGTGAAACAACTGAAAGGGACCGATTTTTATGCCGTATTGTTTCAACACCTGCGCGATCGTGAGGCGGTCACCGATATCCAGTTACAGGAGTTGGCTACTGCGCGCGGCAATAACACGCTGGCAGCGCTGCAGGCCGCTGGTTTACCGCCAGAGCGTATGCAGATCGCCGCTCCGGAAAAGGTGGATGCCGGGGAACATGACGTGCAGTTGAAACTCGATCTCAGCACAACCCCGAAGCCGACTGTTCCCGCATCCCAATAGCGCGGCTTCTCAATCAGGATTTTCCTCGCGGTTCGACATACCCAATCACCTGGCAATCTCATGGTGGCCACACACCATCAACTTTAAAGCGACATTGCCATGCGTTGGCTTTGGGTAAATGAACATATTAATGTTTCCTTATTGACTCGGCACCATGAAGATTGAACCTTGTGTGACTAATCTTGCCGAAGAGCCATAGATAAAGAGGACGCAAGATTTCAAACATTGGAGCAATTGCATGAGCGGCGTAAGCAGGTCGTGCGATTGCATCGTCAAGGGATGGGTGTGATGCGCATAGTTGCGTTGAGTGGTCTGACCTACCCAACCGTGCGCGGCGTTATCAATCGATATGAGCAAGGTGGTGCGGCGACCATCAAGCCCGCTTCACGCGGGAGAAATTCAGGTGATGGACGTATTTTGACAGATGAGCAAGAACGGTCAGTTCGCCAGATCATCTGCGACAAGCGGCCAGAACAACTGAAGATGGAGTTTGCACTGTGGAGTCGTGCTGCGGTGATGCAGTTGATTGAGCGTGAATGTGGCATCAGCCTGTCCGTTCGTGGCGTGGGTAACTATCTAAAGCGCTGGGGCTTCACACCGCAAAAGCCGATCAAGAAGGCGCATGAGCAACGCCCGGAAGCAGTGCAGGAATGGCTGGGCAAAGACTATCCGGCAATTGAACAGCGCGCCAAGGCAGAGGGAGCGGAAATTCACTGGGGTGACGAAACGGCAGTCGTGAATACTGACGTGCGCGGTCGCAGTTACGCGCCGATAGGCAAGACGCCGGTGACCTACGCGGTAGGCGGCACTCGCCAGAAACTATCGATGATCGCCACCGTCACCAATCAGGGTAAGGCCCGCTGGATGATTATTGACGAGGCGTTCAATTCGGACAAGCTGATCGAGTTTCTGGAAGCACTGATCAAGGATGCGGAGAAGAAAGTGTTCTTGATTCTCGATAATTTACGCGTGCTGCAGCAAGCCGGTCAAGGCATGGGTTGAAGAACGCAAGGACAAGATCGAGCTGTTCTATTTACCCAGCTACAGCCCCGAACTGAATCCGGAAGAGCGATTGAATGCTGACTTGAAACATGGGATCTCAACCAAGGTTCCGGCACGCACCAAAGCCAAGTTGAAAGCCGCTGCAACTGAACACATGCAGACGTTGGAAAAATCACCTGAGCGCGTCAAAAAATACTTCCAGGATCCGCGGGTGAAATATGCTGCATGATTCACGGATAAAAGTGGCCAGATCAATAAGAAATGCATATCGCATTCAACCGATGAGATATAGCGATTCCTTCCATCTGATCTAGTGGCTTCGCGCAAATTAATTTACAGAATTAGCATAGATATCTTATGCGCAGTTTGCATTGTGAATCAAAAGCAAACTTAAAAGCCTTCGAAAGCCTACAGTTGTTGCCTTATTCAGGTCTAGGAGTGAACAAAATATTTATCTCGATAGGCCCTGATAACTGCGCTATTGGCTACTAACTAGCGCGCTCAGCTTTGCATCCTCGATGCGAATGTGATGGATAAGCCAGTCGCGCAAATAGGACAACACATCAAATTGGGCAATCAACGGATTGTCATAAAGTTCTTCATAAAATTCGCGAATTTTTGTTTCAAACGCTTGGTGCTCCTGTTCCTGGAGATGTATACCTGCATAATCAAACCGTCGCATCATTTGTTCCTCGGCGCGAAAATGCACCTTGGCATAGGCATCGGTCGCATTGATAAGTCTAGCCACTTCCCGGACGCCACGATTGTTACTAACCACTTCAAATAAGTCATTGATCAGATCAAACAAGTAGCGGTGATGCTCGTCGATGGTATCAATTCCTACGCTAAGATTTTTATCCCATGCTACCCAAGAGTTGGCGCGCGGCGGCAATGATGGCAGAGTGACGGACTTTCTCGGATCTATGATGTCATCTCGGTAAAGTTCCCTTATACGAAGGATTTCTGGCAAGGCGACCTCGAAAGCACACACAATATCAGGATCAAAATGTGTCCCTGATTTTGAAATCACCCAATCAATCGCTTCTTCAACTTCCCACTGCTCTTTATATGGGCGCTTCGAAGTAAGCGCGTCAAATACGTCTGCCACTGCACAAATACGCGCCAGAATGGGAATTTCATCTCCGGATAAACCATTGGGATAGCCTGTGCCGTCCCAGCGTTCGTGATGCGATCCTGCAATTTCTCTTGCAGCCACTATCATTGGATCTTTGCCGGAAAGAATAGAGACGCCAATATCAGTATGCGTCTTCATGATTTCAAACTCTTCTGGTGATAGCTTTTCAGGCTTGAGCAGAATAGCGTCAGGAATTCCGATCTTACCCACATCGTGCATCGGTGTGGCGATGTGTAGCAGCTCCCGCTGCTTTTCCGACATTCCAAAGGCTTTGGCGATAGCCATTGCAAAATTCGTCATACGCATGATGTGCCATCCGGTATCGTCGTCCCGATATTGAGAGGCCATGCCCAGGCTACGAATCGCGTCCTTACGGGTTTCTTCAAGTTCAAAATCACGAATATTCAAGACCTCATGGTTTACAACACGCTGCACCATCCCGGAGACGGTACGTGACAAGTCGGACATAAATTCAAGGTCAGATGCCGACGGACGATATACGACGTTTGAAAACAAGACGGCGTAACCGAGAACCTGATTCTCTACGATCAATGGCAACAGCAGCAATTGCAGACTCGTGCCCATTTCTCGTGGATTCAAAACGGTATTTTGGCTAATCAGACTATTAGGAAAAACGGCCGCATTTTCAAATATGCTGAGATTCCATCGAAAATGACTCTTCCAGGCTGGCTCCATACCGAATTGTGCTACTTGAAAACAACACCCTCGTGGATTGATCAATACGACTGCGCAGGAGGGATTCAGAGGTAAATTTGGATAATCACTAAAAATGGCAAACAATCGCTTAAGCATTACGTTGAGATCATAGGTGTTGTTGCAAGTTACTGACAACTGGTATACCAATTTACTGATGGACAGCAATTCTTCTTTGTTCATCGATGGAAGTCCTGTAAATTGAATTTGACAATTAAGGCGCAAACCCGCTCAGGAACTCGACCTCGGTGTGCAATGATGAACCGCATCTTTATGAAGGCCGTACAACTCATCACGGATGATCCAGATAAGCGGAAGCAGATCGGCTAGCCGCTGATATGGTAGACGTCACGCGGCGGGATTCGGCGGCGTCCTGATGGTTTGTGCAATAATCTCGACGCGAGGGTAGCAGTGCACGTTCTTCGTCTCTGGAGAGAATGATGCGAGAGTCTTGTTGCGATTCGACGATCTGCCGCACTACGCCGGGTAGATAATATTCTGGACTGGCTCGGCAATTCTTCTGGCCATCCCAGATAGCGGAATTCTCAAGTAGCAAACTATTCCCCTTTAGGATTTGTTCACACCTATTCGCTTATCGTCTTACCGAAATTCAAAACATACTTGGCTTTGACGCAACTTATCTAATGTAGTTATTGATATGCGATTCGCGATAGACAGCAAACGCTATCACGCATTTATTCATAAATCTTTACTGAATTATTCGCTTGTAAAAAGGTGAATGTTAAAACTTCGGAAGTTGGACTGTGGTGAATCCATGTTGCATGGGTTGACAGTAGACCGACATTCGTTAGAATGCCGGACCGTCAAATTCCGAAGTGGATAAGTCATCCGTAAGTAACGCAGTCCATTGTATCCATAATGAAATTTTAATAAGTGCAATAGATTCCTAAAATCTAGCATAGATACAATATCTGGCCCGAACTCAAATTAAGGCAATATTTAAGGATGCGATGAGTGGTGTTTTGAGTCCGAAAATATTGGCGACACCTTCAGAGCAATCGTTGTCTTGTTCCGTTCGCGTGATGGATGTTGTTCGTGATCCAAACATTGACGTAATTCAAAATTAGAAACAGGCTGCTTACGATGAGAAAGTTTATGTGCTGGTGGTTTAAATGATCAATTTGGAAGTAATTGCGTTCCGATATGGTTGTGATATTCCATTCTCGCGGGTTAGTTACACCACAATTTCAAGCATTATATTCCTTTAGCGTGGGAGTTGCCTTGATCCAGTGGCCATTTTTTGAACTTACACTGTCCAATTCCGAAGAATCCAATAAAGATTTCCTGAATTTTGTGTGTAAAGATCATTCCATTAAGTCAAGCTCTTGAGCGATGGAATATATAAATAAAATCAATAAGAGCCATGGGGAAATATGGAACGCAATTTTCAAGCGAGATTTAGTGGGTTTCATATTCATTCCATATTTGGAGTGCATCATGATCGTGCTGGAATAATAAAGCTGCAGCCGAAAGAGCTGGCTGTATTAGTTGTGCTGGTTCGTAATGCTGGCCAACTAGTGGCCAAAGATTCAATCATTCGGTCCGTGTGGAAAGATTCAATACCATCGGATTCAAGCATTGCAAGATGCATTTCAATTATCAAATCCAACTTGGATCAGGCGGAGTCTGGTTCTGCCTCCCTGATTACCAGCATATATGGGCAGGGATACAGCTTTGTAGGAGCTGTATCATCGAGCTTGTGCCACATATCAGACGAAAGCTTCAATACTCTTATTAATAGCATGCCAGATTTTGTTGCGTTCAAAGACGGTCATGGCAGATGGATCGCAACAAACCAGCAGGGAGTTGAACTATTCAATCTTGAAAAAGTGAATTGGCAAGGTAAGTCCGATTTCGAATTGGCAGACATGTTGCCGACAGAGTATCGAAGCTCGCTGGAAGTTTGCGTAAAGTCAGATAACGCCGCATGGGAAAATAGGTTACCCACCAGATCATTTGAGACAATTATTTGTCCGAATGGTATCACCCGCTACTTTGACGTATTAAAGACTCCGTCATTCAACGACGATGGCAGTCGCCGCGTATTGGTTATTTTCGGCCATGACGTAACCGACATATTCTCTGCTGGCGAGCGCATCAAACTTGCGAATCATGTCCTGGAAAACAGCCATGAGGCCGTAGTTGTTACAGACGCCAACAACAACATCGTTTCAGTCAATCAGGCGTTTGTAACAATATCCGGCTATTCAGAAAATGAAGTGCTAGGTAAAAACCCCAGGATTTTTTCCTCCGGGCGTCATGCAACTGACTTTTATAAATCAATGTGGCAGCAAATAAACATTGAGGGAGTATGGCGCGGGGAAATATGGGACCGCAGAAAAAACGGCGAGGTGTATCCGAAATGGCTCGTCATCAGTACCGTCCATGATTTGAACGGTGTGCTGACAAACTACATTGCGATGTTTTCCGATATATCAGCGCAAAAATATATTGAGGAAAAAATTGAGTTTCTTGCGTTTCACGATCCGTTAACACAGTTGCCGAATCGACTGCTATTGCGTGATCGCTTTGACCAGGCAGCCGCTACGGCTGATCGAGATCAGACTAGTTTTGCCGTTCTATTTCTAGATCTGGATAAATTCAAGCAGATAAATGATTCACTAGGTCATGAAATCGGCGACCATCTGTTGCAGTTGGTGGGAAAACGACTGGCTGATGCAGTCCGAGAGACTGATACTGTCGCTCGGTTTGGAGGCGATGAGTTTGTAGTATTAGTTACTGATCTAGAGTCAGTCAGTACAGTGACTAATATCGTCGAAAAAATTCTCGTAGAAATGTCGGAGCCATTCCTTGTTGGTGTAGAAGAGCTGCATACCTCGACGAGCATTGGCATTGCGATGTATCGAAGCGATGGGACTGATTTCAATGAACTTCTAAAAAAAGCAGATACCTCGATGTATCAGGCGAAAGGTGGCGGGAAGAATACCTACCGCTTTTATACGGAGCAGATGAATATAGACACAGTCGAAAAATTGCATCTTCATAATGCAATACGAAGAGCATTGAAAAATTCAGATTTTATCCTGCACTATCAGCCTCAGTATGATTTGACAACAGGCAATTTAGTCGGCGCGGAAGCGCTGATACGCTGGAATAGTATTGATCAAGGAATCATTCCCCCTGCAAAATTTATTCCGGTGGCTGAAGAGAGTGGGTTAATCATTCAAATTGGTGATTGGGTTTTGCAGGAGGCGTGCCGTCAGGCAAAAGAGTGGCAGATGGCTGGTGGTTCCCCGTTCAGAATTGCGGTTAATTTGTCTGCCATACAGCTCAAGCAAGGCAATTTCATTGCCACGGTTAAGAATATTCTTAGACTCACAAAACTTGAAGCCCAATTCCTGGAATTGGAACTAACGGAATCGATTCTCATTGACAATATAGAAAAAGTTTTGGAGATGCTGGTCGAACTTAAGAGGTTAGGAATCTCGCTTTCTATTGACGACTTTGGCACAGGCTTTTCTAGCTTGGCTTATTTAAAGGTATTGCCTATCGACAAAATCAAGATAGATCAATCCTTTGTGCGCAACATGCTTGTGGATGCCCATGACGCCGCGATTGTCCATTCTGTAATTCATCTTGCACATAGTCTGAATATAAGAGTCATCGCCGAGGGTGTGGAAACAAAAGAACAGGCTGATCACTTATACCGAGAAGGATGTGATGAAGCGCAAGGATATTACTTTGGACATCCTGTAGCAGCATCTGCATTGCACAATCCGCTCGAAGATTCTACGCAACTGGAATCCTAAGTGACGCGCGATGGGACGAATCCACTTTCTCAATTTGGCCAAATCTGACGGATCGAGCCTGTGAATAGAACAGTAGCCATATCAATATGTCGTGAAACTGAATGCACAATAGTGCGCGGTAACTCATCTAAGGTTCATTCGTAGAGATGCTATCTAAGGACTGTTCCTACTTGCAGGGCATCACCCAATTTGCAGCGTTGTTAGGGGAATCACAAGGTCTGAGGTTGAAGGACTCAGCGATATTGTGGCATGTCATATTCGACAACCGGATGATCATGTGGGCTTATGGATAGCGAAATGGCAATACATAAACTGCGATACCGGCTTATACCGGAAACATATCCAACAGAAGGCGAGATAGTGCTGGGGGAATCAGTCCTTCACCATATCAAAGATGTGACCGAATTTTACAGTGCGCTTGGATATACAGATGAAGCGCGGCGGCTCGGACTAGCTCCTGACGAATTTTTTTGGGAAGAATATCGTAAAGAGGGCAGCAAATTTAGACCTTCCTGTTTTGGCGCGAGAATCCTTGAGTACTTGTTAAAGTCTTCTCGGACATTCAAGGCGGATAACATGGAATTGCTGAGAAGATGGACTGGAAGCTGTCTGGAAATTGCCTTGCAGGAGAAGAGACATTGCACTCATTGCTTGATTAATCCTTCAAATACAGATTTTTAATTAATTACCATGATTATTTCGCGTCAAGGATTTTCATATAGGAATTCTACTGAATGGTGCTGCATAGCTGTAGATGAAACTTTTGTGTGGAAGCTAAGCGCTAACCTGATACGGATGACTGAAGATCGAATGGCGACAAAAAGTCGGGAAGAAAGCGGTCACTGGCAAGATAGGGGAGGAAAGAAAGCCGGCCTAGGTAGTCGATCGAAAAGAGCTTTGGGCGGAAGTGAAGAAATATCGGGCTGCGCGGCGTGCAGGCCGGCATGTTCGAATACAACGTCCTATGGGCTTTCTCCATTCGGCAATGTCGCTGAACTTTCGAAAATACAATTGATCAAGTGAAGATACAACTGAATTCTATCAGCGATGTTGATTCCCGGCAGTATGCGATAGACGAAGTCGCCGATGCAATTTATTGGTGCGATGACCAGGCGCGAATTCTCGATGCAAATGGTGGCGCATGCGAGATGGTTGGCTACAGTCGAGATGAGCTGATTGCCATGAATGTGTCTGCTTTAGACCCGAAATTCCCTGGCGACAAAATGTCCGTACACTTGGATTTGCTCCGGAGGCGGGGCTCAATCCAATTCGAGACTATCCATCAACGCAAGGATGGTCATCTGATTAATGTCGAAATCATAGCAAGCCGTATCAAAGTTAACTGCGAGCAAGTTTATTGCGCCGTTGTCCGCGACATTACTACTCGCGAACTGGAGCTGGAAAGCCTGCGGAATAGTGAGCATCGCTTTTGCAACATTGCCAATGCAAGCTTGGTGATGATCTGGAACTTCAATACGGATATGCTTTGCAACTGGTGCAGCAAGGGCTTTCTGGCCTTTACGGGCCGGCCCATGGAGCAAGAGCTAGGGGACGGATGGAAGGAAAGTGTACATCCGGATGATTTGGAACTCTGCCTTGATCATTACAGAAAATACTTTGATTTGTGCCAGCCTATCAATCTGGAATACAGGCTGCGGCATCATAGCGGTGAATATCATTGGATATATAGCCAAAATGCTCCACATTTCGATAATGCGGGCGTATTGGCGGGCTATATCAGTTCCTGCATAGATATCAATTACCAGAAGAAAGTGGAGAAGACCTTACGTCTGTCAGCGAGTGTATTCGAGCATGCGCAGGAAAGCATCATCATTACTGATGCAGAAAGCCAGATCGTATCTGTCAACAAGAGCTTCACGAGAGTCACGGGATATAGCAGTGAAGAAGTACTCGGGAAAAATCCGCGCATTCTCCAGTCAGGGCACCAGCCAAAAGAATTTTACCAGTCCATGTGGCAGAGCCTTGAGGAGGAAGGGCTCTGGAGCGGAGAAATGTGGAATTGCACCAAGAGTGGCGAGCTTTATGCACAGCTGCTCTCTATCACCGTGATCAAGGACGAGCAGGGGAACGTTGCCCATTATGTGGGTGTTTCCACCAACATCGTGTCGCTCAAGGATTATCAATACGATTTGGAGCATCATGTTCAGTATGACTCATTGACAGGCCTGCCCAATCGGGTGCTTCTGAATGACCGGATGCAACAAGCACTTGCGCACGCGAAAAGAAGCGATGAACTGGTAATAGTTTGCTACCTCGGCTTGGATGGCCTCTCGCCGATCAACGACAGCGCGGGAAATGCGATGGCCGATCTAGTGCTGATAGAAGTTGCCAAACGAATCTCAAATACGCTCCGCAGCGGAGATACTGTAGCCCGTCTAGGCGAAGACAAGTTTGTCATATTGTTACTGGGGGCGACCAGGCTAAAGGAGTGCACACCGGCACTGGATCGGGTGTTGGGCGAGATATTCAGGCCGATCTATATCAAAGAACATCAATTTACAGTCAGTGCCAGTGTTGGCGTGACTGCATTTCCTAATAATGCCGACGATATCGCCACCCTGCTGGAGCAGGCAGATCAGGCCATGGACATCGCCAAACAATGCGGCAAGAACAGATACTACATATTTGATCCTACTGTCACAGGGGAATCCTGCAACGCTCAAGCGATTTCCTCGGAGAATATCTAAGATATTTCCACGCGTGAATTTGTCCTTTGGCTTAGCAAGTCATAGTTTGGTTAATGAGAGTGAGGCTTGAATGTTGAACTTCATCAAAGCAAGTATCGCCACGAAGGTTGAATTAGTTATCCTTTCTCTGTTGCTGGCAGTGAGCATAACCGCTGCAACTTTGTTCTATAACATGGAGCGCAATGCAGTCATACGTGGTGAACAAGAGAAAATTAGATCCATAGCAGATGGTGTAATTAATGGCGCAAATATGCTGATGTTGAATGGCATCATTAGCGATATTGAACAGAGAAAGTTGTTCATCACAAAAATGGGCTCCGTCGAAGATATCAATTCTTTAAGGATCATTCGCAACAAACTTGTTCAGAAGCAATTCGGCGAGGGATTACCTGAAGAACAGCCTGTCGATGATGCTGAGCGCATGGCACTGGACGATGGTAAAGAGGTTTTCGAGCGGCATGGTGATGTAATGCACGGAATTGTACCCTACACCGCAAGTACGAATTTTAGAGGTACTAATTGCCTAACTTGCCACACGGTGCCAGATGGTTACCACAATGGTGCATCCGTAATCGATCTAAATATATCTGTAAACAACGCAGCAATGCGCAAGTTGGCGTGGACATCTGTTGCAGCTATCGTCGTGATTCAACTGCTTCTTTGGCTATTAATAAAGTTCATTCTGCAAAAGATTGTCACTGAGCCCGCAAATATGATGCGAAGATCTATAAAGGAAATCACCAACACTGGTGATTTTACGCGTCGCGTTGCTGTGAACAGCGATGACGAGATCGGACAAACCGTGCGTTCATTCAATAATCTGATGGGAAATTTGCAAACCACGTTTCGAGAAGTGCACGAAGATATAGCACAGGTTACGCAGTCGTCTCATTCTCTGTCTGAATCATCGCAACAGGTTGCTGCTGGCTCAGCCAGCCAAAATGAAGCGGCAACTACAATGACAGCGACAGTAGAACAAGTCACGGTCAGCATCGGACAGGTTTCAGATGGTGCACATGAAGCGTTAATGGTATCTCAGAACTCCGGTGAGTTGTCTGAGAAGGGAGGGGCGATTATCCATAGCGCCGCCGAGGAAATGATCAAGATCGCCGATACTGTGCGTCAGACTTCACTTTCTATTGGAAATCTTGAGGAACAGACTCAGCGAATTTCCTCAATTGTGATGGTCATCAAGGAGGTTGCTGATCAGACCAATCTGCTCGCGCTTAATGCGGCCATCGAAGCAGCTCGGGCAGGAGAACAAGGACGAGGTTTCGCAGTAGTAGCAGATGAGGTTCGCAAACTGGCGGAGCGCACCACAAATGCAACCAAAGAAGTAACACAGATGATAGAAACCATCCAGAATGCTTCTCGTGCTGCCGTTCATGACATGAATGCTACAGTAAATCAAGTTGATGGCGGCGTTACGCTGGCACAGCAGGCAGGTGACGCGATTAACCAGATCAAGTCGTGTTCAATCCAGGTGCATGGAACAATTGTCAATATATCAACCGTCTTGCTGGAACAACGTAAAGCCAGTAACGACATTGCCAAACATATCGAACTAGTCGCACAACTAACTGGCAAAAACAGCTTCGCAGCAGAACAGACTGCGAGCGCCGCCGAACAGCTGGCGAAGTTGGCGGACGAAATGCGCACTACGGTAAATCAATTCAAAGTTCAAAATTCAACTTAGGAAAAAACCGAACAAGCACCAGCACAGCGTAGATGTGGCGAATGTGGGAAAACTGTATCGGCTTTCGGAGGGATTTTCGAACACTGATATAATTTGCTGGGCCTGCGTCACAATACCTTGTACTGCCGAGTGATCTATATGACCAAGTGAATCGAGCACGGCAGATGAATCACTCAGCCAATCGCATAAACTGGTGATAACCCACGCTGCCGTTTCGCCCACATGTAGAGAAGGGCCGGATGGCCGGTACGAGTTGAAGATTTCCCAGAATACACAGCCTCTGCATGCTGAAAATTACCCAGGTGATTATCGTCGTCCCGATATTGAGAGGCCGTATCTGGAAACCAACAAGTTCCTGCGTCGCTTTCATTCTGAGCGATCAGCAACATTTTTTTCACTGCGATATTTCGACCATATTTGCCACTTCACGATTCCGATCTTGAAATGACAAAAGGTGGCTTTCACCACCTTTTGCATTGCATCCGGGGAGTCAGGGTGTTAAGCAAAGCTGGCCAGAGTGGCAATAGATACCGCTGCGGCTGCAAGCCAGGCAAAGGCCGATTGGAACTGGATGTCTGCCTTGTTTTCACTGTTGATGATTTTGTTGTTCATGATGATCTCCTGTAGATTTCGATTAAACGAATGACGGATGATTACAAGCTGGCAGCAATGGAAGCGATGCTTACGGACAGCGCCGCCAGCCAGCCCAGGTTCCCGATGAACTTCGTGTCATCGTTTGTGAGTTGCTCCTTCTTGTTGATCTTCGCATTGATCCTGTTCAGTTCAGCCTCAAGCTCTTTCAGATTTCCTTGTTGCTTCAGAAGCTCCTGGAGCTTTTCCTGATGGATCACTCTCAATGTGCTGGTGTCTGTTGTGCTATTCATTTCCATTTTCTTTTCAGTGAGTTATTGCTTCCTTGCCTGTTGATCCGGCACCTTGCCGTCTTAATTCCACGTCGTGAATATCGTCGGTGACGCGATGTGTGCATATTGCCCGGAGCTCTCGGGCATGTATTTCAGTTGAATCTGATTCTGGCCTGGGAAAATTCTGATTTGGACATTGGAGCGGGCATCTCCGGGTGCAAACATGCACCGGCATGGCTGCATTCGAACGAAGAAGCCCGGATTTTTTTGCGCAAGGTATCAATTCGTCCGCCATCTCGACAACCAGTCTCCTGAAATGACTCTTGGCCGCCCTTGAGTGACGGCAATGCATCAAAACGAGCGGAAATATCCCGAAGACTTCCTGTAGAATTCTCTGCCTGCAGAGAAATGCTAGGATTCGGTGGCGGAAAAATACGTCTGCCGCTGGCTGCCATGGATACCGATTGTCTGAAGTCCGTATTTGTTGCAATAGCACAATGGGTTGTATGCCGGATTGGAGCCTGCAAACATTGAGCGCGCCCGACATCGGCGTGACGGCGGCATTCCTTGAGGAGTCCATCGAATGACAGGATTGGGAGGAGAGGGCGGGGCAACCAGGAACGACGGGAGCGAACGCCGCGCTAGCCCTCATTTGCGCGATGTGTTTGAGCGCGCTTACAGCATTGCCTGTCCTTTGCTGGATTCCGGGCAGGCGTTCAGCAACGCAGGATCGACGCACTTTCTGAGGGTCGTACTGCGCGACTCTTTCCCGGATATGCATCCGCAAGACATCGACATTCTGTCTGTCTCGGTGGAACGTGTGTTCAGGGAGCGGAGCAAGACCGCGGGCCGTTAAGCGTTTTCAATATGCGGCCCGCTCTGCGATCAGTCGCCGAGCACGACCTTGCCATGGCAGGCGGAGCAGTTGGAACGGCTCTTTACCTCGGGATTGACCCATTCCTTGGGATTGATCACGTGATGTTCATGCTTGAACCACGGTGTATCGCTGATGCGCAAGCTGGCCGCGCTGAACCTTTTGCCGCTGCCTGCATTCTCTTCCAGAAACGCGAGAATTGTCTGCCTGTCATTGGCATCGAGGGCCGCATTCGTCCCGAAATGCTTGTCCAGGCTGCCCATCAGGCTTCGCCAGTTGTCGGCTGCCATCAGTTGCGGAGGGTAGGGAATGTGGCAACTGCCGCATTCTTCCTTCCATTTTGCATTGCTGGGAGCCGTCAGCCTGCCTGCCTCGGCGTGCGCCAGATTCATTCCAAATACCAGCAATAGTGCAGCAGCCCGCTTCATGCCTCTTCTCCTTTGAATGACAAATTTGACGTCAGGCCCCGACCGGGCTGTCGGGGTGCATTCTAACTCCAACCCGGCCTGATCTTCGGGGCTGCGCGCAGTTTATTATTGCCTGATCGTTGAGAGGGTGGCGACGCGCGCCCTTGTTCATCAGCACCCCGGCAATGCGCGCATTCCGCTTGCATATTGGCTCCAACGCCAATGAATACGCCAATTTCAGGCAAGTCCTGCGATCGCCGTATCGGCATATTTACGCCTTTAAAGCGCCCGCGCGGTGGTAAAATTCGCGCCTGAAATTTTAGCTGCCGACCATGCAACCCACCTTCGTCCACCTTCGTTTGCATAGCGAGTATTCCATCGCCGACGGCATCGTGCGCATCGGCGAGGCAGTCGGCGCGGCGAAGGCGGATGCGATGCCCGCATTGGCGCTTACTGACCTGTCCAACGTGTTCGGCCTGGTCAAGTTCTACAAGGAGACGCGCGGCGCAGGCATCAAGCCCATTGTCGGCTGCGACGTATTCGTGACCAATGACGCGGTACGCGACCAGCCATACCGTTTATTGCTGTTGTGCCTATCCCATGCCGGTTATCTGCGCTTGTGCGAACTGCTCACGCGCGCGTATCTGGAAAACCAGTATCGCGGGCGCCCCGAAATACGCAGGCAGTGGCTGGGCGCAGGGACGGAGGGGCTGATCGCGCTGTCCGGGGCGCACCTGGGAGAAATCGGGATGACGCTGATGAACGGCAATGCGGCCAGAGCGAAGGCCATCGCGGGGGAATATGCCGCGCTGTTCCCGGATCGTTTCTATCTGGAGGTGCAGCGCTACGGCGCGCAGCGCGAGGAAGTACATCTGAGCGATACGGTAAAGCTGGCGGCGGAACTGGCATTGCCGGTCGTGGCTACGCACCCGGTGCAATTTCTGGCCCTCGACGACTTCAAAGCGCACGAGGCGCGCGTATGTATCGCCGAAGGCTACGTACTGAACGACAAGCGCCGCGTAAGGCAATTCACTGCGCAGCAATATTTCAAGACGCAGGCCGAGATGGCCACGCTGTTCGCCGATCTGCCCGAGGCGTTGCAGAACAGCGTGGAGATCGCCAAGCGCTGCAATCTCACGTTGAAACTCGGCAAGCCCCATCTGCCTGACTTTCCCACCCCGAACGGCGAATCGCTGGACGCTTTCCTGCGCGGCGAATCGCAGCGCGGCCTTGAAAGACGCATGCTGCAGTTATATCAGGACGAGACGCAGCGTGCGGCAAAGATGCCGGAATATCAGGCACGGCTGGATTTTGAGGTCAACACCATCATCAACATGAAGTTCCCAGGCTACTTCCTGATCGTGGCCGACTTCATCCGTTGGGCAAAATCGTTCCGCGACGCGAAATTTCCCAACGGCGTGCCGGTCGGGCCGGGGCGTGGCTCGGGCGCGGGCTCGCTGGTGGCCTATGCGCTCGGCATCACCGACCTGGATCCCTTGCGCTATGAATTGCTGTTCGAGCGCTTCCTGAACCCCGAGCGTGTGTCCATGCCCGACTTCGACGTGGACTTCTGCCAGGACGGACGCGAACTGGTGATCCAGTATGTCAGGCGTCATTACGGCGAGGCCTGCGTGTCGCAGATCGCTACTTTCGGCACCATGGCCTCCAAGGGCGTGATCCGCGATGTCGGGCGCGTGCTGGATTTCCCCTACGGCTTGTGCGACAGGCTGTCAAAACTTGTTCCCGTCGAAGGCGTGAAGCCGGTCTCATTGCAGAAAGCGCGCGAGATGGAGCCCGAATTCAACGCCATCATCGCCAGCGAAGAAGGGGTGGAAGAATTGATGGAACTGGGCGAGCGCCTGGAAGACCTGACGCGCAACGTCGGCATGCATGCCGGCGGCGTGCTGATCGCACCCGGCAAGCTCAGCGACTTCTGCCCGCTGTATTGCGCCGAAGGCAGCGAAAATACGGTGAGCCAGTACGACAAGGATGACGTGGAGGCAGATCGGCCTGGTGAAGTTCGACTTCCTGGGCTTGCGCACGCTGACGATCATAGACTGGGCGGTGCGGTACATCAAGGATGCAGGAATCAGGATTTCGGATCCGGGAGGTGGTAGCGCTGAAGCAGGCGCGGAGGCCAAATCCGGAATCCAATATCCGGAATCCTTCGACATCAATGCCATCCCCCTCGACGACAAGGAAACCTACGACCGCATTTTCAAGACGGCGAACACCACGGCAGTGTTCCAGTTCGAATCGCGCGGCATGAAGGACACGCTGGTGAAGGCAAAGCCGGATTGCCTTGAAGACCTCATCGCCTTGAACGCCCTGTATCGGCCCGGCCCGATGGACTTCATTCCCGACTACATCAACTGCAAACATGGGCGCCAGCAGGTGATCCTTCCGCATCCGCTGCTGGAAAAGGTGGTCGGCAATACCTACGGCATCATGGTGTACCAGGAACAGGTGATGCAGGCGGCGCAGGTGGTCGGCTGGCTATACACTGGGTGGCGCGGACATGCTGCGCCGCGCGATGGGCAAGAAAAAGGCCGAGGAGATGGCCGAGCAGCGCAGCATTTTTGTTGCGGGTGCCGCGAAAAATGGCATCGAGGAGAAGAAGGCGAACGAAATCTTCGACACCATGGAAAAGTTCGCCGGCTATGGCTTCAACAAGTCGCATGCGGCAGCGTATTCATTGGTCGCTTACCAGACTGCGTATCTCAAGTGTCACTATCCCGCGGCGTTCATGGCGTCGACCATGACCTCGGGAATGGTCAACACCGACAAGGTCAGTTTCTTTTATCAGGATGCGCTGCAACAGGGTCTGATCATCCTGGCGCCGGACATCAACAGCTCGCTGTTCCGCTTTACGCCGGTGGGCGAGCAAGACCATCGCCTACGGGCTGGGCGCGGTGAAAGGCACCGGCGAGGCGGCGATGGAGAACATCGTGGCGGCGCGTTCGGCGGGACCGTTCAAGGATCTGTTCGATTTCTGCCATCGCGTGGACAAACGCATCGTCAACCGGCGCGCCATCGAGGCGCTGATCAGGAGCGGCGCGTTCGACAGCATCAGTGATCATCGCTACCAGTTGCTGGCCTGCCTGGATGCGGCCATGGGCAGCGCCGAGCAGAAAGCGCGCGCGGCGAACCAGAACAGCCTGTTCGGGGACGACGAAGCGCACGCGATGCCGGTGGAGATGGCGGATGTGCCGCGCTGGAAGATGCGCGAACAATTGGCGCAGGAAAAGACCGCGCTGGGTTTTTACCTGAGCGGGCACCCGTATCAGGAATTTGCGGAGGAGCTGTCGAACTTCGTGAAACACAAGTTGGCGGATGTCACGCCGGACATTGTTGCTACCGGGGGTGGTGGCGGTTACGGCAACGGCGGCGCTCGGCGCAACAACGCCAAGCCGCTGGTGCTGGCCGGTATGGTCAGCGCCGTGCGCATCCTGCAGACGCGGCGCGGCAAGATGGCGGTGGTGACGCTGGACGACGGCAGCGCACCGTTGGAAATGACCGTGTTCAATGATATCTATGAAGCGAACCGTCCGTGGATACGCGAAGACGAATTGCTGGTCGTGCGCGGCAAGGCCAGTCTGGATGACTACTCCGGCAGCATGCGCGTGACGGCGGAGGAACTGTTTGATTTTGCTTCTGCCCGTGCTGTGTTTGCCAAGCGCCTGGATATCTGCTGTTCCATCGACGACAAGGTGCGCGTGCCGCAATTGGCAGAAATGCTCAAACCCTACTGCGGCGGCCAGTGTCCGGTACAGATCAACTACCGAAATCTGGTCGGCAGCGCTGCGCTGCGCCTGGGCGAGCCGTGGCAGGTCACGCTGCCGGATGAATTGCTCGACGGATTGCGTGCCATGTGCGGTGCGCAGAACGTGCGGGTCATTTACGCGTAACCCAGCTTCCGTGCGCGATCAAGCAGCCGTGGAACAGCGCTCCCGGCGCAAGGGACTTTCAAAAGTCCGGGGATATCTGTCAAGATTCCTTCCGGGCCCCGTGTAAAGCTGCCGGATCATGCAGGATTGGCGATAGAACCTCAGTCATCCAAGCATGCAGGCCGCGCGCTTGCGCATCGGGCGGAATCGCCAATTCAGACCAGGAGTATCTTCAGAATGTCCAGAATCGCCAAAGCGCTGCTTCTGCTTGCCGTGGGGCTGGCCGCCGCCGCGTGTTCCACACCTCCGGCCAGGATGGAAAAAAAAGCCGCTTGCATGTTTCCCGACTCCGATGACGCGGCCCCTTTGTGGGTTTGCGGCGATCCTGTTGAGGGTGTGGCGGCAGGGGCGGTTGGCTCTGCCGCCAGATCGGACGCCGGCACCGCCTTCATGAAGCAAATTGCCGCGAACGAGGCGCGCACCGAGCTTGCACAGACCATGAAGGTTCGCGTGCAGGACATGATCACGCGATATGCGGTTGCAAACGGTGTCGGCAGCAAGGAAGTGGATGAACGCGTGGGTGCTTCCGTGGCGCGACAGATCACCGAGCAAACGCTGTACGGCTCCAGGCTGGTCAAAAGCGTCATGGCGCCGGATGGCGAGATGTTCGTATTGGTTGGGCTGGATGATGCGGGCGTACAGAGCCTCGCCGAAATCGCGATCAAAGCAAGCATGAACATTGATCGGGCGATATGGAAGAGCTTCGGGGGGAGGAAACCCAGGGACGAACTGGCGGCGGAAATCGCAAGGCAACGGGCAGCCTCCGCAGCGGCAGGTGCAACCCCGGCGCAACATTGAACGGCATCCGGGGGCAATTTGTTTATGCTATTTGCATTCTGAGGTTGGAAACGGGATTTCAACGGCACATCGTAAAGTGAGCCGTTGTATACAACAGGGTTGGGCGACGAAAGGCCCAATGACTGCAACGCAAGCGTCAAGCGTCTTCGGGTTTGACATGCCAATGAGTGCATTGCCTTATCTGGGGAATTCAACGTATACAAAATGAACGACCGGTATTGATTTGCGCGACGGACATCGGTGCATGGAATGTTCGACATTCTGCAGTCGGCTGCAGTCATGCGATGGTGTCCCAGATGTTGCGCACCTGATTTCTTCGTCCATGGAGCAGAATGAGAAGAGTGAGGTGGAGTGTGTTAATTGCCCGTTGTTGGTGGCATGACAACTATATGCGACCGAGAGTCCGGCCCTGTTGGCCCGGTTTCGGTTTTTGAACTTCGCTGTCATAAGGACTCAAAATGAGCGCTGAAATTCTTCGACGCTTCCTGCTTTGGTGCCTTGTCATCAACTATTGCGTATTGATCTGCTAGTTTATCGTATTCCGGTTTGGCCACGGTTGGATGTTCAAGCTTCACAGCCGATGGTTCCATATGTCGGAGGAGCGCTTCGACGGCTTCCATTATTCGGGCATGGCGGTCTACAAGATTGGAATTCTGCTTTTCAACCTCGTCCCGTACGTTGCACTCTGCATTGTGGGAAGTCATGCCGAATGACCGTCGCTACAGACCGACGTCGCCGGTTCGGCGAGCGCCAGTGTGTGAGACCAGCTTTCGAGAGTACTGAATGTCTTCCGTGGAGCGACGTAGGGTGGATGAAAGAAAGAGGATCGAGCGGCAGAAATCTGGTGTGCCGCAGACATTCTCAGGCAAGATGATTAAAGGGCGAAAGCCGACCAGGAACTGCCGTTCGCGTGTGCAAGGGAATGTGACGATGCAAAACCTGCCCCAACTGCTATCCGTTGATTATGGGCAATAAGCGCTTTTCGCTTCACGATAGGAAATCATGCGCTGTGATTCTTCATCCCATAAACAGGAACTGAAACAATCAATGATATCCCGCAATGCAAGTGACGTGACAACTGGTGATTGCAATTCGGGGATGGCAGCCATGGCTTCGGGTAAACGATAAAACGGGATGCGGACATTCAGGTGATGAATATGGTGATAGCCGATATTGCCGGTGAACCATTGCATGATCTTGTTGAGCCGCATATAGCTGGAAGACTCCAGTGCCGCCCGGTAGTATGTCCAGGCATCGGGCGAGATGATGTACATGCGTTTAAAGCTGTGCTGCGCAAAAAATATATACGAGCAGAGCGCACAAGCAATGGTCATTGGCAACAACACTGAAAAAAACACCACATCAGCATTGCCATATACCAACAATACCGAAATCAATCCTCCGTGGGCAATGATCGACACCAGCGAGTCCAGATGCCTGAATGGATTGCGCAACAAAGGTAACAAGCAAAGACTGAACGCAAAGATGGTGATATAGCCAAACAGCACAACTAACGGATGTCGCTCCAGGCGATAACGTGCACGCTCAGCCGCCGAGGCATCATGCCACATCTTGGTTGTAATTAAAGGAAAGGTACCAACGCTTATGCGGTTGATCATGCCGACATGACCGTGATGATAATTGTGACTTTCTTTCCAGGAAGTGACAGGGGTTAGCCCGAAGGTGGCATATAAATGAAATACCAACCAAGCAAGGCGCAAATCTCGCAGGATTGCCCCATGCATGTAGTCATGATAGGTTATGAAAGCCCGCACCATCAACAGTGCACCCAGTATCGACAGCAGCATCCGCACCGGCCACAACAACGGCATGCCCGCCGCGATCAAAACAAAAATCAGCGCGGCCATTGTGCTGGCGACGTACCACTAGCTTTTCGTCCTCGATTCCTGGGCAAAGGGCTTCGTGACAGCCAACAACTCACTTCCAAACCGCAGTCCTGCACTGTGTTCTGGAAGCTGTGTATCACTTTGGTTTAGTTGGTTTGTATTGATATCGGGCGGCGCTTGGTTCATCACGACACCTTCCTGATCATGCTGGCTTTGATATAACACTTTGACTACCGGCAAAGCGCTAAGTTCGGGTTCGAAAAGCACCCTGAATTGGTTATCTTGTTATTTATGGCTAGTCTGAAAGAGCTGTAAAACAGGGCGTGTCGTGGCGCAAGCCGAGTTCAGTGAGGGTAATCGTGGGCTCAGGCTGAGCCTGATGACTCGTACGGGTTATCCTGTTGGGGTAAGAAGACGGAAACAGCGATTCGATTCTTGAATAGCCAAGGAGCGCAGGAGTAGAATCGCCAGCCTGCAGGATGCTCATTCAACAGAGGGGTGTACAAGTAACACCAGATGGACGCCGTTGGAATATTGCCTCTAGATGTAATTGGCTGGCTGGTCCAGTTCTGGATAGCTCTCGGAGTGGCCGGGCTGGTGCTACAACGTGCACCATGGTTGATCAATCGCGTCATTTTTCCGCTCAGCGCGTTGACATCGCTGCTGTTGGCGCTGACCGGATTGTGGGCGTTGGCTGCGGCACCCAACGTCATGATGTTGCCGCTGGGCCTGCCTGATCTTCCTTTCCATCTTCGCGTCGATCCGCTGTCTGCGTTCTTCCTGATTCTGCTGGGTGGCGCATCCCTCGGTGTTTCACTGTATAGCGCGGGTTATTTCAAGACCATGGCGGGCGGCACGCTCGGTCTGGTGTGCCTCGAATATCACCTGTTCTTGGTGGGCATGACGCTGGTGCTGCTGGCGAATGACGCTTACATGTTCATGGTGGCTTGGGAGACGATGGCGCTGTCATCCTATCTTCTGGTCACCACCGATCACAAAATTCCGGATATCCGCAAGGCGGGTTATCTCTATCTGCTCATTGCACATGTCGGCGCGATTGCGATACTGCTCAGCTTCGGGGTGATGCAGCGGGGGAACGGCATTGCCGCCTACACTTTTGATGCAATGCGCACCGCGCATCTGGGTTCCTTCTGGTCGTCGGTGGTATTCCTGCTGGCCTTGTTCGGCTTTGGCGCCAAGGCCGGTGTGGTACCGCTGCATGTGTGGCTGCCCGAGGCGCATCCTGCCGCGCCTTCACCGGTATCTGCGCTGATGAGCGGCGTGATGCTCAAGACCGCGATCTATGGAATCCTGCGTGTCACCTTCGATCTGCTGGGCACCCAGCTCTGGTGGTGGGGCGTACTGACGCTGGCGCTGGGTCTGATCACCGCAGTGTTCGGCGTGATGTTCGCCGCTGTGCAGGGGGACATGAAGCGACTGCTGGCCTATTCGTCGATAGAAAACATCGGCCTGCTGCTGGTCGGGATAGGACTGACCATCATCTTCCACGTCTATGGCAAGGATACCCTGGCGGCGCTGTCGCTCACGGCCACGCTGTATCACAGCCTGAACCACGCTTTCTTCAAGAGCCTGTTGTTCATCGGCACCGGTGCGATATTGCATGCCACCGGCGAGCGCAACATGGGACGTCTGGGCGGACTAATCCGCCACATGCCCTGGGCGGCGGTGTTGATGCTGGTCGGCGTGCTGGCCATCGCCGGGCTGCCGCCGCTCAATGGCTTTGTGTCGGAATGGCTGCTGCTGCAGGCGTTCCTGTTGTCGCCCGGCCTGCCGAACAGTTATATCAACATGCTGGTGCCCGTTGCCGCGGGCGTGATCGCGCTGGCCGCTGCGCTGGCCGCATATGTCATGGTGAAATTCTACGGCGTCATCTTTCTCGGCCAGCCGCGCGAGAAGGCGCTGGCACATGCGCACGATGCCGACCGCTGGGAGCGCAGCGGGATGTTGTGGCTGGCGCTTGCCTGTGTGGCGCTGGGCCTGGCACCCGTGTTCGTGGTGCAGCAGATCGATCTGGTAGCGCATGCGCTGATCGGCTCCGGCCTGGGCAATGCCACTGCCAACTGGGTCTTCCTCGCGCCGGTGGATATCGAGCGTGCCAGCTACAGCCCGCTGTATTTCCTGCTGGCGGTGCTTGGCGTGATGTTGCTCACCACGATACTGGTGCGGCGTTTGTATCACGGCCGGTTGCGCCGCAGCGCGGCGTGGGATTGCGGCTTCCCGGCGCAGACCGCACGCATGCAGGATACCGCGGAAGGCTTCGGGCAGCCGATCCGCCGCATCTTTGAACCGTTCTTCAGGATCGAGAGGGAAGTGCCGAGCCCGTTCGATACGCATCCCCGCTATCAGGGGCAGACCGAGGATCGGCTGTGGTACATCCTGTATCTGCCGATCAAGTACCTCACCGAAAAACTTTCTTCCCTGGCTTCGCTATTGCAGCATGGACGCATCCATCTGTATCTAGCCTATACCTTTGTCACCCTGGTCGTGCTGCTGGTGTTCGTGTGATGGAATTCATGAACCTGATCCTCGCCATCCTGTTCCAGCTTGCGCAACTGATGCTGGTGGTATTGCTTGCGCCGCTGCTGACGGGCTGGGTCAACCAGTGCCAGGCGTGGCTGCAGAACCGGTCCGGCGCGGGCGTGCTGCAGCCCTACCGCGTGTTGCGCAAGCTGTTCCAGAAGGATGCGGTAATCGCGTACAACGCATCGCCACTGTTCCGTGTCACGCCCTACATCGTGTTCGGCTGCATGTGGCTGGCGGCCGCGATCATTCCGATCATCGCGGTGGATTTGCCGTTCTCGCAGGCTGCAGACGTGATTGCACTGGTCGGGGTGTTCGCCGTGGCCAGGATGTTCCTCGCGCTGGCCGCGATGGACATCGGTACGGCCTTCGGCTCGCTGGGTGCCCGGCGCGAGATGCTGGTGTCCTTCCTTGCCGAGCCGGCTTTGCTGATGGTCTTTTTTACCGCGTCGATGATCAGTCACTCCACGCAGATGCCGCGCATCGTGAACGTGCTGGCGCATCACCAGTTCATCCTGTATCCCAGCCTGGCCTTCGCGGCGCTGGCCTTCGTGATCGTGCTGCTGGCCGAGAACGCGCGCATTCCGGTGGACAATCCCACCACCCATCTCGAACTGACCATGATCCACGAGGCGATGATCCTCGAATATTCGGCGCGGCACCTGGCGCTGATCGAATGGGCCAGCAGCCTGAAATTGTTTGCCTACATCTCCATCGGCATTGCCTTGTTCCTGCCGCACGGAATCGTCGAGGTCGGCAACTGGGCCGGCCTGCCGCTGGCCATCGTATTGCTGCTGCTGAAAATGCTGGTGGCCGGTGCGGGACTGGCCGTGTTCGAGGCGATCTCGGCCAAGCTGCGCATCTTCCGCGCGCCCGAGTTCCTGGGCACGGCGTTCCTGCTGGCGGTGCTGGGCCTGCTGATCCACTTCCTGCTGGGTGCCTGAGATGCAGATCCCGCTCTCCCTCCAGTTCATCAACCTGCTGGCCGCGTTGCTGCTGCTGATCGCGTTTGCCATGCTGACGCAGCGGCGGATATTGTCGCTGATCAACCTGTTTGCCTTGCAGGGATTGGTGCTGGCGGTCAGCACCTTTGTGGTCGCCTACTCCACTTTGCAGCATCATTTGTATTACTCGGCCGGACTCACCCTGTTACTGAAAGTGCTGCTGCTTCCCTGGCTGCTGCATCGACTGATACGCAAACTGAATGTGCGCTGGGATGTGGAAACGATGATCAATATTCCTACCACGATGCTGGTGGGCATCGCGCTGGTGATTTTTTCCTTCAACCTCGCGGCACCGATCTCGCAATTGTCCGAGGGCATCACGCGCGGCCTGATCGGTATCGCGCTCGCCAGTGTGCTGTTGTCCCTGCTGATGATGCTGACGCGGCGCAAGGCGGTTTCCCAGGTCGTCGCTTTCCTGTCGCTCGAAAACGGGCTGTTCTTTGCCGCCACCAGCGCCACGCAAGGCATGCCGCTGGTCGTGGAACTGGGTATCGCGCTGGATGTGCTGGTGGCGACGTTCATCTTCGGCATCTTCTTTTTCCAGATCCGCGAGACTTTCGACAGCCTGGACATCGGCCATATGGAGAAGCTCAAGGATGATTGATACGCAACTACTGGCGCTGCTGCTCATCCCGCTGGCGGGAGGACTGCTGCTGGCCGTGTTCGGTTCGCGCGCCTGGGCAGCAGAGCTGAATGCGCTGATGAGCTTCGGCACTTTCGTCGCATCGGTGGTCCTGACCATGCGCGTGATCGACTCCGGGTCCGCAGGTCGCATTCAACGAAGAGTTCTTCATCGACCAGTTCAACGTCTTCCTGGTCGCGCTGACGGCATTCGTCGCCTTCACCACCTCGCTGTTCTCACGGCCCTACATGCGCATCGAGCAGCATCACGGTAGGCTTTCGGTGGGCATGCTGCACCTGTACTACAGCATGTACCAGATGTTCACGCTTCGCCATGCTGGTGGCACTGACCACCAACAACATGGGCATCGTCTGGGTGGCGATGGAGGCGGCGACGCTGACCACGGTCCTGCTGGTCAGTCTGTACCGCACCCCGGCGAGCCTGGAAGCGGCGTGGAAATATTTCATCCTGTGTGGCGTGGGTATCGCATTGGCCCTGTTCGGTACCATCCTGCTGTATTTTGCGGCGGAACGCCTGCTCGGCGAAGGCGGCACCGCACTTTTGTGGACGCACCTGAACCGGGTCAAGTCGGGGCTGGAACCGACCGTGCTCAAACTGGCATTCGTGTTCCTGCTGGTGGGATACGGCACCAAGGTCGGCCTGGTGCCGCTGCATAGCTGGTTGCCCGATGCGCATGCGGAAGGCCCCACCCCCGTTTCCGCAGTGCTGTCCGGGTTGCTGCTCAACGTGGCGCTGTGCGCGGTGGTGCGCAGCAAGGTGCTGGTGGACGGCTCGCTCGGGACGCACTTCGCCGGCAACCTGATGATGGGCTTTGGCCTGCTTTCCGTGGTGGTGGCCTCCTTGTCGCTGTTCCGGCAAAAAGACATCAAGCGCATGTTCGCCTACTCCTCCATCGAACACATGGGTCTGATCACGTTCGCCTTCGGCATGGGAGGCCCCGTCGCGACCTTCGCCGGCTTGTTGCACATGACGGTGCATTCCCTGACCAAATCGGCGATCTTCTTTGCGGTCGGCCATGCGGTGCAGAAATTCGGAACGCAGCAGATGGAAAGCATCCGCGGTCTGCTGCGGATCAGTCCCACGGTCGGATGGGGACTGATCATCGGCACCTTTGCCATCCTCGGCATGCCACCGTTCGGCGTGTTTGCCAGCGAGTTCCTGATCATTACCACCGCCATGCACGAATACCCGTGGGCTACGCCGATCCTGCTGATCGCTCTGGGCATCGCGTTCGCCGCCATTTTCGGCAAGATCCAGCCTGTCGTGTTCGGCGAGACGACGGCGCATCAACTGCCGCATCCGCCCGCGCTCATTCCGGTGTTTGCGCATCTGCTGCTGGTTTTGATGCTCGGACTGTACATGCCGCCCTACCTGGCCGATTGGTATCGCCAGGCAGCCGCTCTGCTGGGGTAGATAATTATGCCGATAAAACATCCCAATCTGAAACTGTCCAGGCTGACCGATGCATTGCCGGTGTGGGTTGGCGATATTGCGCCGGATGACCTGCCTGAAATCTGTCGGCAAGTGCGCGAAGGCGGCGGCAGGTTGATGGCGTTGTGGGGCAGCGATGTGCGCCGGCAAGGCTCGGGATTTGCGCTGCATGTGGTGCTGGTCAACGAGACCGGCATGGTTTGCCTGAACATGCATCTGTCCGCGGAACAACCCGCCTATCCTGACATCAGCCGGATATTCCCCGCCGCGAACCGCCTGCAGCGCGCGACCTGCGATCTGCTGGGCATCCATACGCCGGATGGCCACGATCATCGCAAATGGCTGCGCCACGGCGCCTGGCACAGCGGCAGCTTTCCCTTGCGCAAGGATTTCGATGCGGCGGCCAGCCGTAGCGAAGAACCCGACGACTATTCCTTCGTGCGCGTCGAAGGGCAGGGCGTGCATGAGATCGCGGTGGGGCCGGTGCATGCCGGCATCATCGAACCGGGCCACTTCCGCTTCTCCATCATCGGTGAGCGCGTGCTGCGACTGGAAGAACGTCTGGGCTACGTGCACAAGGGCATTGAAAAGCGCTTCGAGAGCCTGAGCCTGCAGGAAGGCGCGAGGCTGGCGGGACGCGTCAGCGGGGACAGCACCGTCGCCTATGCCTGGTCTTACGCGATGGCGGCGGAAAGCATCGCTGCAGTTAAGCCGCCGGATCGCTCGTTGTGGTTGCGCGCCTTGCTGCTGGAACGCGAACGCGTCGCCAATCACTTGGGAGATCTCGGCTATCTCGGCAACGATGTCGCGCTGTCCTTTGGTCTCTCCCAGTTCTGGATCCTCAAGGAGCAGGTGTTGCGCAACAACGCTGCGGTGTTCGGCCATCGCTACCTGATGGACACGATCGTGCCGGGCGGTGTCAGCGTCGATCTCGATGCCGAAGGCAAGCGCATCATCGAACAGGAATGCGACATGCTGGAACAGCAGGTACGCCTCTTGCGCGGGATATACGATGAGCATGCGGGCATGCAGGATCGATTCATCGGCACCGGACGGGTGGAGCCGAAACTGGCGGCCCAGCTCGGGCTGAGCGGACTCGCCGGACGTGCCAGTGCGCAAAGCTGGGATGCGCGATCACAGTTTGCCTGCGCGCCCTATGACAGGCTGGACGTGCAGATGGCGACCCATCGCAACGGTGATGTGGCGGCGCGCGTCATCGTGCGCTTCGATGAACTGTTCGAGTCGCTGCGCCTGCAGCGGGATATCCTGCTCAATCTGGCCGATGCGGGTGACAAGCCGTCGCTGCTGGAAAAGCTTCCCGGAAACGGGTTCGGCATCGGCATGGTGGAAGGCTGGCGCGGCGAAGTGCTTGTGGCGATCCATACCGATGCGCAGGGAAATCTCGCGCGGGTGCATCCGCACGACCCTTCCTGGCAGAACTGGCCGCTGCTGGAACACGCGGTCATCGACAACATCGTTCCGGATTTTCCGCTCATCAATAAATCGTTCAACCTGAGCTATTCGGGGCAGGACCTGTAGGGGCGAGCAGATGTACCAGATACTTAAACAGATCATCAAGACGGGCATCAAGACGGAAACGCCGCCGCAAACGGATGAGGCGATGCGCCACGTCGAACAGCGATTGCGGCGGGAGATTCTGGATGCATTCGGCGGTGCGCTTGCGATCCGGCAAGTCGACGCCGGTTCGTGCAACGGTTGCGAGCTGGAGATTCACGCCGTCAGCAACGCCTACTATAACCTCGAAGGACTGGGAATCAGGTTCGTCGCCAGCCCGCGCCATGCCGACCTGCTGCTGGTCACCGGCCCGGTGTCGCGCCATATGGAGATCGCGCTCAAGCGCACTTACGATGCCACGCCCGAACCCAAGCTGGTGGTGGCGATCGGCGACTGCGCCTGCGACGGCGGAATTTTTGGCGAAAGTTACGCCACCTGCGGCAAGGTCTCCAACGTCATTCCCGTGGACGTGGTGGTAGGCGGCTGTCCACCCACGCCCAATGCGATCCTGCAGGGCATATTGACGGCGATTACCGCGAAATAGCGTGCATCAAATGCCCGGCGCCGTGGGGTTCCGGGGGGCGTATTATCTTTGCGCTGTCGTTCCGGATATCATCCGGCGGTCACTGGCTCGACGCTGACGGACTCGGAGATCGTTATGAGTGCCGCCAGAGAAATGATATGCGCAGACTCTGCTTCCGGGCGATCCGTCCGCGATGGACGTGAGTCATGCGTGACTGAAGTATCATTTTAACTTCATGAACTAGTCAGATAAAAGTGCTCTCACTATTCAAAAACTCACAGGGTTTGATGCAGCGTTCCGTCATCGCCACGCTGTTGGTCATTGCGGCAGTTGTCTTGCGAAAGTGGCCTCTGCAGGATATGGGCACCAGTTTGCCCTATATCACCTTCTACCCCGCAGTCACGCTTGCGGCCCTTTATGGGGGACGCGTTTCCGGCGTGATCGCGACGCTGCTCTCCACCGCCTACGTATACCTCTGGCAGTCTGCCGACAATCCGAAATTTCCGGGCCTGGCTGCCATCGAAGGCATGGACATATTCTTCGTCACCGGCATATTGTTGGCCATAGTCAGCGAGACGATTTTTCGCGCGCGGACCAGTGCGGCGCAGGCCATGGAATTCGCAAGGCATGAAACACTGCGTGCCGAAGTTGAGAAACAGGCAAAGGAAAAAATAGAAAGGAGCGAGACCCGGTTCCGCGAGTTGTTCGAAAACTCGCCTACCGGGATGATCGCTGTGGATCCCAAATCATTGCGCTTCATCAAGGCCAACCTGAATGCCCAGAGAATGTACGGTTACAGTGAAGAAGAATTGAAAGCGAAGACCACGATAGATGTGACCTTTCCCGATGATCTGGAAGAATCAAGAAAATACAATGAGCTGCTGATGAACGGTTTGCTGGGAAAGCATTTCGTCAAGAAACGTTATATCAGGAAAGATGGCAGTCACTTCTGGGCGCAGTCCAGCATTTCAGTGTTAAAAGGACCAGACGATAAACCCGAGCTCTTCATCGGCAGTTTCGTCGACGTCACGCAACTCGAGCAGTCCGAGGAAAAAATATCGTCCTATGTGCATGAATTGGAAGGTGCGGTGCGGGGAACGTTGCAGGCGGTTTCCTATATGGTTGAACAGCGGGACCCTTATACGGCAGGCCATGAAAGGCGGGTTGGCATCATTGCGGAGGATATCGCGCGAGAAATGGGTTGGCCGGAAAAGAGGTGCAATGAGCTGCAAATGGTCGGCCTGGTGCATGACATCGGCAAGATCGGCATCCCGTCTGAAATTCTGACCAAGCCGTCCAAATTGACCAAGATCGAATATGAATTGATCAAGACCCACGTCGCAAACGGCTACGAGGTACTCAGGAACGTGAAGTTTGCCTTGCCGATCGCAGAGATCATCCACCAGCACCACGAGCGCATGGATGGAAGCGGCTATCCGCGCGGTTTAAAGGGCGATGAAATTCTCATTGAGGCGCGGATACTGGCTGTGGCCGATGTCATGGAGTCAATGGCGTCCCACCGGCCTTATCGCCCGGCGTTGGGCACCGATGTTGCAATCAAGGAAATCAGAGACAACCGCGACATTCTTTTTGACGGTGCGGTAGTGGATGCACTATCAGGATTGCTGAAGAAGGGATATCAGCTTCCGACGTGACTTTCTGTCGGCCGGAACGATCACGACCCTCCCGCGTTTTTGTTGTGTCAGATGGCGCGCATGCCGGCAGGCATCAACCCAGGATTCCCGTCAGACCCCGCCGTATTTCACGAATGACCGAGCCGGAAAAATGCGGGTCGACCTTGTCCAGCGCGATTGTCACCAGGAAGCCTACGATCAGCGGCTGAACCAGGATCAACGCAAGCATCGCAGACAGGGACAGGGCAAGCCGCACGAATCTGCGTGACTGGTAATCATCTTTCATGAGCGTCAGGATGCTCACCACGCGCTTGCGCATCAGCATGATCTCGCTGACCATCAGGAAAAATGCCAGCACGAACCCGGCCATGATTGCGATATAGAGTTCAATGTTCATGATTTTCTTCCGGGGCTCCTTGTTGTGACGGCATGCCCACCGCCTGCGCCGCAAGACGGGTCGATTATCCTGCGAAACGCCCGCCTCGCCGGTTCTCCGCGCCTGTCATATTTCAGCAACATGCCGACATTAACATTGCCGTAATAATTTCCCCGGATGACTTCTGCGGTTGATTTCAATCTTCGCGGCAAAACCATCCCATCAACTGAAACGCGCGGCGAAACGCCCGCCGGGTGCAATAAATGTTGCAACATGCAAGCGTGCAACCATGTGCGAGTACTGCAAAGGCCATCCTGCTGATCGAAGACGATCCCATGATAGGCCAGAGCCTGAGCCGCGCGCTGAATGATATCGGCATGAAGGTGGAATGGGTACGTGACGGCATCAGGGGGCAGGCTTCCATCGAGTCCGGAGGACACGATCTGATCTTGCTGGACCTGGGGCTCCCGGGAAAAGCAGGCATGGACGTACTCAAATCCATGCGTGCGCGCGGAGACAGAACCCCATTGTTCATCATCACCGCGCGTGACGAAATTGATGACTGCGTGATCGGCCTGGACGAGGGCGCGGATGACTACTTGGTCAAGCCGTTCGGGGTCAGGGAACTGGTGGCGCGAATGCTCGGAGTCCTGAGGCGGAACGACGGCGACACGCAAACGCTGCTCGACAGCGGCGAGATCACGATAGACATGTGCAGCAAGGAAGCAACCTATCGCGGGAAAACCCATTTGCTGTCGGCACGGGAATTCGCGCTGCTGCAGGCGCTTATTGAATATCCGGGAATGATACTTTCGCGCAGCCAGCTCGAAGAGCGCCTGTATGGCTGGAACGAGGACGTGGAAAGCAATGTCGTCGAGGTGCTGATCCATGCCGTGCGCAAGAAGTTCGACAACGAAATCATCCGTAACGTGCGCGGCATCGGCTGGATGGTGACCCGACACTCGTCATGATTTCCCTGAAACGTCAGCTCATCGTCTGGGCGCTTGGGCTGTTCACGGTCGTGGGGCTGCTTGCGGGCGGGATTTCGTATCTGCTCGCGCTGCAGGATGCCAATGTGCTTCTCGACCATCAGTTGCTCCTGGTTGCTGGAAGTATCGACGAGGGTTCGCAGCTTCCTGCCATGCGGGCAAAATTTGGCGGCGAAAACAGGGAAGAGCAGGAGTCCGATTTCGTGATCCAGGTCTGGTTCGGAAAAGAGAAGGTGCGTTCCTCGCACCCGGACTTCGATCTGGCCCGGGGAGCGGTCACGGGATATGCGAATGCGTCGCTCCGCGGCCAGCGATGGAGAGCCTATACCATCGTGTATCCGGATCGCACCGTGCAGGTGTCGCAATCGGATGCGGTGCGCCGCAAGATCGCCACCAATGCGGCGTTGCGTGCCCTGCTTCCGATTGCGGGGCTCTATCCGCTGTCATGGATACTTGTCGTGTTCGGGATCGGACACATCTTCAAGCCTCTGGCCGAGGTCGCCAGGGCGGCAACGCAACGCGATGCCTCCAGCCTGGACCCTCTGCCGATGGAACACATTCCGGCGGAAGTTGCGCCCCTGATCACCGAAATGAACGGTTTGATCCTGCGGATCCGGGAAACCATTGATGCGCAACGTCATTTCATGCTGGACGCGGCGCATGAGTTGCGTACCCCGTTTGCCGCATTGCAATTGCAGATCGAGAACCTATCCCACGGTCGCTCGCAGGAAGACGTCGACGCGCGGATCGCTGAACTGAAGTCCGGCATACAGCGCGCCTCCCACCTTGTTGCGCAGTTGCTGCACATGGCCCGGTACGGGGCTGAAAAGAAGACCGTACGCAGCGATGTGGATCTGAGACAACTGGTGAAATCCTGCATCGGCGACTTTATTCCCATTGCCGAAAAACATCGCATAGACCTGGGCATGACTCACGACGAGCACGCGCTGATCCGGGCCAACGCGGGCGACTTGCGCATCCTGTTCAACAACCTGCTGGACAACGCCATCCGCTATACGCCCGTGGGCGGGCGCATCGATGTCAGCGTCGCTGTCGCGGGACATGTGGCGAGCGTTGAAATACTGGATAACGGCCCGGGGATTCCGGAAGCCCTGCTGCCGCGCGTGTTCGACCGTTTCTTTCGGATCGGCGGCAGCGAAACGGAAGGAAGCGGCATCGGGCTCGCCATCGTGAGCGCGATCGCGAGCCAGGAATCTGCTGAGGTCAGGTTAAGCAACAGACAGGACAGGAATGGCCTGCGTGCGACTGTTTCCTTCACCCTGCCCGCGCTGCCAACCTGACCTCGGCGCGCCATAAAAATTAAAGCGCGTCAGCGCCTTGGGCGGAATGTTTCGACTTGTTTGCCGGAAGGTAATGAAATCGTAATAAATATTTCACCGTGATTTAAGTCTGCCTCAGTACTTTGCGTGCTCGCCAAGTCAGCCGTTGAGCAACTGCTTGATGCCAGCGCCGGTTTAATACAATTCTTCAGGAGGAAGTAATGCGAGTCAGCTTTGATTTCAAGAGGAAACACCTTACGCAATTGATATTGTGTGCAGCCCTGGCCGCTGCCGCGCAAGGATCTTTTGCCGATGATGTCGTCGATCTGGGTACGGTACAAAACACAGCAGGTGCGGATGACGCCAAGGGTACCGCAGCCTATCAGGCACCGACCCAGGGTTCCCTAGTTTCCACCCAGCCGCAGTCGATTATCAGCGAGCAATACATCCAGCACAATGCCTCTGCCACTTCAAACTTTACGGATATTGCAAACATTGCTCCCGCGGTAAGCAGCATGGATCCGAATGGACCGGGCTTGATGGAGTCGCAATCCCTGACATTGCGCGGCTTTGAGGATGGGCAATTCAACGTCACCTTCGACGGCATTCCATGGCAGGACTCCAACGACTTCACGCATCACTCCACTTCTTACCTTATGGCTCACGATCTCGGCGGGATGGTTATCGACCGCGGCCCGGGCGATGCAAGCAACATCGGTGTGACGACATTCGGCGGCACCAT
Source organism: uncultured Pseudomonadota bacterium (assembly GCA_963725375.1). Taxonomy (GTDB): domain Bacteria; phylum Pseudomonadota; class Gammaproteobacteria; order Burkholderiales; family Gallionellaceae; genus Sideroxyarcus. The sequence continues at coordinate 91,806 of CAVRYQ010000016.1, forward strand.
GGCGGTCAAATCAAAAAACCCTTCGACCGAAGCCGTGTTTACACCCTACACGACATTCGGCAGCTTTAATACGCGACTGGCCGGTGTGGAATTCGATACCGGGGTGATGAAGAATTATGGAGATGCAACCGCATTCGTTGATTATGAACAACTGACCTCCGATGGCTTCTTGACCAATAACGGTGTGCAACGCGCGAACCTGTTCGCCAAGTTGGTCAAGCCTGTGTCCGACAATACCTTGCTGACATTTGCTGTCATGCATAACGGTATTCATCAGAATACCTCTGCCAACAATGGCGGCGAATCGCTGGCGATGATTCAAAAGTTTGGTTACAACGCCGGATTGATCAATGATCCCACTAGCCAGTCATATACTGGATACAACTATGACGACATCAGATCCGACATGGAATATGTCGGCATTACCACCCAGCAGGGCGACTGGACGATAGACAACAAGCTCTATACCTATGCCTATTATCACAACGGCTTTCAAGGCGTTGACGTAGGCGGTACCGGACAGGTCAGCTCGAATCCGGCAATAAACGGAAACGGCACAGTTTACGGAGCGAACGACGTTCCAGGAAGCCCGATGGTACAGAACTACCGGTCATGGGGCGATACTTTGAAAACCTCTAAGCCCATGGGACCGGGCAAAGTGGATTTGGGGATCTGGGTTGATCATCAGAGCAACTTCCGCGCTACGTGGACCTCGGACATGACCCTGAACGGCGCCGTAGTGCCGGGCAGTTATGGCAGGCTGATAAATGATACGTTGACGACCATACAGCCTTACGGTCAGTACGAATGGAAGCTGAACGATGCGCTGACTGTTACTCCCGGCCTGAAATACTCGAACTTCTCGCGCAGTTTTGACGCGCCAATCATGCAAGGCTGGGGGGGAGCTCCATACTATGGATCATCAACCTTCGCGAAGGTACTGCCTTCACTTGATGCACATTACATGATACGGCCGAACTGGAGCGCATATGCACAATATGCCCAGGGTTTCGAGGCCCCGGTTATGCAGGCGTTCCAGGTTCTGAATGTTGATACAAGCACAATCAAGCCAACAGAAACGGACAACTATCAGCTTGGCACAACTTGGAAGGACGAACGCATTACCGTTTCGGGTGATGTATATGAAATCGTGTCGAAGAACTGGATGCAGCCTTCCGGTACGCAAAACGGCATGGCTGTATACAGCGATGCCGGCAATGTAAACTTCAATGGCGCTGAAGGCGAAGTTACTTACAATGTGGGCAGTGGTTTCAGCCTGTATGGAAACGACGCCATCATCAACTACGATATCAAGAACCCCACAGCATTTGCGGGCGCCAAGGTTGGAGGCAACAACTACCAGAATGGCACGGCGCTGGACAACGTACCCAAAAATACGATGGCGGCAGGGGTGATCTATAACCAGGGTCCGATCTACGCTTCCCTGTTGGCAAAAGAAACAGGAGCGAGAATTAGCGGTGTCGACGCACAGGGCAATCAACTGCACTTCGGCGCGTATACGATTACCAACTTCAACTCAAGTTATGCCCTGAATGAACTTGGGGGCTGGGGAAAGAAGGCGAGCATCGGGTTCCAGATCAATAATCTTTTCAACAAACAGGCGCTGTACGCTTCGAATGGCAACGATGCAGCCGGAAACCCGCTGTTCTTTGTGATACCCACTCGCAGCTACATGCTGAATCTGTCGATCGGAATGTAATTCACGGGCTTTTCGATTAACTGTTTACCCGGGGGCGTTCTGCCCCCAAAACTTATCAAGACAAATCATGAATATTTCACACATACTTGAACTTGCAAATGACTCCGGCGGCACGCTGTACCTGATGCTGCTGCTGTTGCTGGTCGCGCTTACCGTGATCATCGAGCGCACGCGCTATCTTTCCAACATGCAGCATGGCGGCGAGCAATTGATCGCGATGCTGAAGGAGGGGGCGCACAAGGCCACCCTGGCCCTGCCGGAAAAACTCGCGCAGCTGCCGCATGCGAATCTGTTCAACATCCTGCAGAACGAGCCGGTCAGCAACGCCGACCGCGCCAGTCTGGACGGACACCTGGAAGAGGTGATCATGCACGAGGTGCCCACGCTGGACCGCTCGCTGTGGATGCTGGATACCGTGATTACGCTGGCACCGCTGCTGGGATTGTTCGGCACGATCATCGGCATGTTCAACGCGTTTCATGCGCTGGGCAATGTCCAGAACGACGCCACCCAGGTCACCGGCGGCATCGCAGAGGCGCTGATCGCCACGGCCTCCGGCCTGTTCATCGCGATGATCGGACTGGTGTTCTTCAATGCCCTGCACACCCGCGTACGCATCGTCCTGCACCAGCTCGAAACAATCAAGATCATGTTGTTGAACCGCCACGATCAGTTCAGGGCGCAGGAAGCCCCTGCGCCGTTGTGCGGTGGAAGTGCTTCACGCCCAGGCGAGGGCATGAGATGAGGTATCTGGAAACGCGCAAGGCCAGGATAGAGATCATTCCGATGATCGACATCATGCTCTTTCTGCTGGTCTTCTTTGCAATGCTCACTCTACGCATGATCCCCAGTTCCGGCCATGTGACCAAGCTGCCGACCAGCTCGACGGCCGTCGCCATCCCGCACCCGAAATTGCTGGTCGAGATCAATCCGGATGGGTCGTTGCAGGTGGGAAACCGGACCCTGACCACTGCGCAACTGACAGAGCTCCTGCACCAGCGCGACAGCAGCAAGACCGCGGTGACGATTGCGGGCAGAGATACCTCGTCGTTGCAGCAGGTGATGGCGGTCATCGACGCGATCAAGGCGGGCGGAGCAACCGAAGTGGGGCTGGCCACCCGCACCACCGCGGGTAAATAGATCGTGGCCGGAAATAGCCGTTATCCCATTCAGGCGCTGGGCCTGGCCGCCGTGATCGAAGCATTGTTGCTGGCAGGCGCAGTGTTCGCGCTGACCAGTACGGCAACGACGAAACCGGTGCAGTCCGGTGCCGAGATCATCACGCTGGTCAGTCCGGACCCGCAGCCGCCTGTGCCGAAGCCGAAACCGCAAGTGCAACCGCAACCCACGGTGCAACCGAAACCGAAGGTGGTCCCCGAGGAACCCAAGCCGGAATTGCCTGAGGTCGCGGAGGCTCAGGCGAACGCGTTCACGCAACCTGTTCCACCCCCGCCCCCACCCGTTGCCGTGATGGGCAATGCCCAACCCAGTGCGGAATATGCGGCGAAAGTCAGGGCTGCGGTGCAGGCGGCGCAATTCCTGCCTCCCGCTGCATACGCCATGCACTACACCGGAAGGGTGAAGGTGGAATTCCATATGCGCGACAAGTTGCCCAGTGCCGTGCGCTTGCTGGTCGGCAGCGGTATAGGCATGATAGACCGGGTTGCGTTGCAGTCGGTGCAGAACGCGAAGTATCCCGAGCCGCCACCCGAGATTCAGGGCAGCGACCATGTCTACCAGGTATGGGTCGAGTTCAACCGCGGATGACGGGCGGCCGGTCATTCAAACTCATTGGAAGGTTCCATGTTCAGGTTCTCCGGCATTTCATTTTGCCGATGCTTATCCGTGATCGCGGTTGCCGGCTTTCTGTGCGCGTGTGCGGCGGTCGACAGGCCAATGCCTGCAGCCGCACCTGCCGCCTATGTAGTGATAGGCGAGAACGGCATGCCGGTTGCGCGGATGCTTACAGCAGACGCGCAATGCCCGCTGATCCGGCTGGATGGCCTGGATACGAGGATGGATCAGCGTGCGGCGCCGGAATCGCTGCCATTGCGTCCCACGATATCGGCGGCAGTTGATTCGAAGCCCTCCGATTTTCCGCTGCGTATTTGCGAAAAATCAGTTCTGCCAGGTACACGGATGGCGAGCATCGATGATGTGGCGCTGCCACTGCCGCCAATCGAGATCAAGCGTATCGTCGTGATCGGCGACACGGGCTGCCGCCTGAAGAAGAGCGAGGCGGTCTATCAGGCCTGTAACGATGGCGAGCAATATCCGTTCGCAAAGGTGGCTGCAGCTGCTGCAAACTGGAAGCCCGACCTGGTAATCCACGTGGGAGATTTCATCTATCGCGAAAATGAGTGCCCCGCGGGCAATCCTGGATGCGTGGGTAGTCCCTGGGGCTATGGGTGGGACGCGTGGCAGACGGATTTCTTCGAGCCGGGCGCAGCGCTGTTGAAAGCAGCGCCGTGGGTGATGGTGCGCGGTAATCACGAGTCCTGCGCGCGCGCCGGCCAGGGCTCGTGGCGCATGATCGATCCGCGACCGTTGCTGCCGGGGCGTGACTGCAACGATGCGGCCAACGATGCGACGGGCGACTATGGAGATCCTTATGCAGTTCCGCTCGGTACCGATGCCCAGTTGATCGTGCTCGATACTTCAAATACTTCCGCGGGCGTGATCCCGGCGGGCGACATTCGCCAGAGCAAGTATCGCGAGATGTATCGCAAGCTTGAGAAACTGTCGCAGCAGGCGTCTTACAACATGGTGGCGAATCACCATCCGATCCTGGGCTTTTTCGCCGCCCGGGACATACAGGGCAAGGTGCTGCTGCTGCCGGGCAACCAGGGTATCCAATCCGTCTTCGGCGCCATCAATCCGCTGCTTATTCCACCGCGCATCAACGCCCTGCTTTCCGGCCATGTGCACATGTGGCAGGAAGTCAGTTTTTCCAGTCCGCACCCGACGCAATTTGTGGCGGGCTTTTCGGGAACCATGGAAGATGTGGTGCCGCTTCCCGCTTCGCTGCCGCCCGGCGCCACGCCGGCTCAGGGAGCAGTGGTTGAACATCACAGTTCCTGGACGAACGGGTTCGGTTTCATGACAATGGAGCGCAAGGGAGCAGAACAGTGGGAGGTCAAGGTATGGGATAGCGCGGGCCATGAAGTCAATACCTGCAGCATGGAGGGTAGCCATTCGGCCTGCGAATTGGAGCAGGTCAATTAACAACCCGGTGTTCCGGTGACAATTTTTTGGAAAGAATTATGCATATCAGCACCCTGCTTCGTACCCTATTCCTGATTGCCCTTTTGGGCAGTTTTTCAGCCCAGGCCGCCGAGCCCGCTGCAAACATCAAGTTCAGGCCGGACAGCCGCTACCTTGTCGGCGGCGACGAAAAATGGGACCTGCTTGCTTTTGATGCGCAGCGCCAGCGCCTGTTCATCAGCAGGTCCGCGCACGTTCAGGTCGTTGATGCGGATTCGGGAAAAGTGGTCGGGGATATTCCCGGTACGGAGGGCGTGCATGACATCGCACTGGCGGATGACCTGAACGTTGGCTTCACCAGCAACGGAAAAAGCAATTCGGTCACGGAGTTCGACTTGGCCACGCTCAAGGTTATCGCCACCATCAACGTTTCTGGCGTGAACCCGGATGCGATCCTGTATGAACCGAAATCCAGGCATGTTTTTGCATTCAATGGCCGCTCCGCCAATGTCGCCGTCATCGATGCGGCATCGAGCAATATTGGTA
>CAVRYQ010000017.1:0-40086 GCA_963725375.1 uncultured Pseudomonadota bacterium
AGATAATCAGCGGCGTGCGCGCCTCGTCGACCAGAATAGAGTCGACCTCGTCGACAATGGCGAAGGCGTGGCCGCGCTGAACCATCTGCGACATGTCGTATTTCATATTGTCGCGCAGATAGTCGAAGCCGAACTCGTTATTGGTGCCGTAAGTGACGTCGGCGGCGTAGGCCGCCCGACGCTCCTCGTCGTCAAGTCCGTGCACGATCACGCCGACGGTCAGGCCGAGGAACTTATAGACCTGGCCCATCCACTCGGAGTCACGACGGGCGAGATAGTCGTTGACCGTGATCACGTGCACGCCTTCGCCGGCGAGCGCATTGAGATAGACCCACCGGTGGCGACGAGCGTCTTGCCTTCGCCCGTGCGCATCTCGGCGATCGCGCCTTCGTGCAGGACAAAGCCGCCGATCAGCTGGACGTCGAAATGGCGCTGTTTCAGCGTCCGCTTGGCGGCCTCGCGCACGGCGGCGAAGGCGGGGGCGTAGATGTCGTCAAGCGTCCTGCCGGCGGCGAGCTCAGCGCGGAATTCGTCGGTCTTCGCCCGCAATTGCTCGTCGGTCAGCGCCTCGAATTCCGGCTCGAACGCGTTGACCTCCGCGATCTTCGGCTTGTAGCCCTTGATACGCCGGTCGTTCGTCGAGCCGAATACCCGTTTCATCACCGAATCGAACTTGAGGGCGGCAAGCATTTTCGACCTTTCCATGCCGGACGCCGGATACTCTCGCGCTGCGCCCCTTCGTCAGGCGTCCCGGGCGCGGCTCACGACAACGGCCACAACAAAAAGCGCGAAACAAGGCGAAACGCCCACTTTCGCGCCGCTGAACAGGGTTGCCGATGCAGATAGGCGCCGGGCCCGGCCTTGTCAATGAGAGCGGAGCGCGCTGTGGCATGCTGTCGCTGATCGCGCCGGGCAAAGTCGCAGACTGCGCCGCACCCGCGCGTTACTTCTGGCAACCTGGACAATAAAACGTCGAGCGCCCGGATTGCGCATCGCGGGCGATTGCCTCGCGGCAGCCCGGGTTCGGGCAGGACGCGCCTTCACGGCCGTAGACTGCGAAGCGGTGCTGAAAATAGCCGAGCGCGCCGTCGGCCTGGCGATGATCGCGCAGCGTCGATCCGCCTGCCTCGATCGCCTCCTCGAGCACCGCGCGGATCGCCGTCGCCAGCGCGCGGGCGGCCTTCGTTGGCCCGCCCCTGGCGGTCGCAAGATCGCCTGCGGGGCGAAACGGCGATAGGTTTGCCCGGAAAAGCGCCTCGCAGACGTAGATATTGCCGAGGCCGGCGATCCGCTTCTGGTCGAGCAGCGCCGCCTTCAGGGGCGCCCGCGAGCCGGCGAACAGCGCCGCTAGCCTCGCCCCGTCGAACTCGGCCGCGAGCGGTTCGTCGCCGAGCTCCGCGAGCCGCGGATGGCGGTCGAGCGCGTCGGCGCCGGCGAGGTCCATGAAGCCGAACCGGCGCGGGTCGTTGTAGGTGACGACCTTACCGTTACTGAGGTGGAGCACGACGTGGTCGTGCTTCGGATCCTTTGAGCGCAGGTGGTGAAATTCGCCAACGAACACCTCCTCGACGCGGAACGAGCCGGACATGCCGAGATGGGCGATCAGCGTCTCGCCGCTGTCGAGGGCGGCGAGCAGATATTTCGCGCGGCGCGTCAGGGCTTCGATCCGCCTACCCGTGAGCCGTTCGCCGAAACGCGGCGGGAACGGAAAGCGGATGTCGCCGCGCCGCAGCTCGACCTTTTCGATCCGCGCGCCGACCATCGCAGGCTCGAGTTCCCGCCGGACCGTCTCGACTTCGGGCAGTTCAGGCATGGGGCAACTCAGGCATGGGTATGTTCAAGCATGGCCGGTCGACACATGGGCATGGTCGCGGATCACCGCCAGGAAGGCCGGGCCGTATTTCAGCAACTTGACCTCGCCGACCCCGTGGATCGAAGCGAGATCGTCGAGCGTCTCCGGCCGTTCCTTCGCCATTTCGATCAGCGTCCGGTCGGGAAAGATGACATAGGCGGGCTGCTTCTGGGCGGCCGCGACCGCTCCGCGCAGGCCCTTGAGCGCCGCGATCAGGGCGGCGTCCGCGTCGCCCGGCTCGACGATCCTGCGCTCCGAGCGCTTCGGGCGCGGGCTGAGCACGTCTTCCCGCAGCGCGAAGGGCGCGTCGCCTTTCAGCACGCGGCGGCCCTCCTCGGTCACGACGAGGCGGTCGCGGTCCTCCTCGTCGCGCACGATCAGCTTTGCCGACTGCAACTGCCTCAGCACGCCGCGCCAGCCGGCCGGGGTGCGGTCCTTGCCGACGCCGAAGGTCTTGAGCTGGTCGTGCCCGTGCCGCTCGATCGCCTCCGTCGCCTTCCCGGCCAGCACGTTGGCGAGGTGGCCGAAGAAGAAGCGGCCCGAAGTGCGCAGCACCGCCGACAGCGCCTTCTGCGCCTCGACCCGCCCGTCGATCAGCCGCACGGCGCCCTGGCAGACGTCGCAATGCCCGCAGGGGCCCGACTCTTCGCCGAACATCGAAAGCAGCGCCTGGCGGCGGCAGCGCGCCGTCTCGCATAGGGTCACGAGGTCGTCGAGCTTCATCATCTCGACGCGCTTGCGCTCGTCCGGCGAGCCGCCTTCGACGATCTGGCGGCGGCGCAGCTCGATGTCGCCGGCGCCGTACAGGGTGAACGTGTCGGCGGGCAGTCCGTCCCGCCCGGCCCGCCCGATCTCCTGATAGTAGGCCTCGATCGACGACGGCATGTCGGCGTGAAAGACGAACCGCACGTCCGGCTTGTCGATCCCCATGCCGAAGGCGATGGTGGCGCAGATGATGCAATCGTCCTCGCGCAGAAAGGCGTCGTGGTTGGCGGCCCGAATCATATGCTCGAGCCCCGCATGATAGGGCAGCGCACGACGGCCGGCGCCGGAAAGCTCTCCTGCCAGTTCTTCCGTCCGGCGGCGCGAGGCGCAATAGATGATTCCGCTCTCACCGCGGTGGGCGCCGAGCCGCTCGATGAGCTGGCGCGTTGCGTTGGTCTTTGGCCGCATCGCTAGGAAGAGATTGGGCCGGTCGAACGAGCGGACGAAGACGTTTGGACGCCGGACGAACAGCTTGCCGGCGATCTCGCCCCGCGTCGGCGCGTCGGCCGTCGCCGTCACCGCGATCGTCTGCAGGGAGCCCAGCGCCTCGACCACCTCGCGTAAGCGCAGATATTCCGGACGGAAGTCGTGCCCCCATTGCGACACACAATGGGCTTCGTCGATGGCGAGACAGCCGATCGAAAAGCCCTTGAGGTAGGCGATCACGTCGTCGCGGAGCAGCCGTTCCGGGGCGATGTACAGTAGGCGCAGTGTTCCCTCTCTGAGGCCGCGCGCGATCCCGCGCCGCTCGTCGGGTTCGGTCGAGGAATTGAGGGCCGCAGCCTCGATTCCGAGTTCGCGAAGCTGCGCGACCTGGCCGCGCATCAGCGCGATCAGCGGCGAGACCACCAGCGTCAGGCCTTCCCGGACGATCGGTGGAAGCTGAAAGAGCAGCGACTTGCCGCTGCCGGTCGGCATCACGGCGAGCACGTCGTCGCCAGCGAAGATTGCGGACAGGATCTCCTCCTGTCCTGGCCGGAATGAGGAATAGCCGTAGACGCCGGTCAGCGCCGCTCGGGCCTTCTCCATCAACGCCGGATCGGGACTCTATGAGTTCGGGCCCAGGTCCCCGACCGGCGTCCACTGTACCGCCTCGACGCTGTCGGCGCCGGTCGCCAGCATGACGAGGCGATCGAATCCCAGCGCCGCGCCGGAAGCGTCCGGCATCGCGGCGACGGCAGCCAAAAAATCCTCGTCGATCGGATGCGAGGCGCCGTAGATCCGCTGCTGCTCGGCCATGTCGGCCTCGAAACGGCTGCGCTGCTCGGCGGCGTCGGTCAGCTCGTGGAAGGCGTTGGCGAGTTCGACGCCGCAGGCATAGAGCTCGAAGCGCTCGGCGATGCGCGAGTCGGACGGATCCGCCCGCGCCAGGGCGGCCTCGCTCGCCGGATAGGCGGTGAGGAGGGTCGCGCGACCGATCCCGAGGTGGGGCTCAACCCGCTCGCTGAGGAGCCGGCTGAAGACGTCGGACCACGTGTCGTCCGCTGCGACCCGCAAGCCCGCCGCCAGCGCCTGCCGGGCGAGGAGGGCCGCGTCCGGCGGCGCGCCGCCGAGCGGCAGACTGTCGTAGAGATCGACGCCCGCGTGGCGCAGGAAGGCGTCGCGGACGCTGACTTGCTCGGGCGGCTCGAACGGGCGCGCGGTGCGGCCGCGAAACTCAAAGATCTCAGCGCCCGCAACCTCAGCCGCAAGCGCAAGGAGCGCGGAGCAGTCCTGCATCAGCGCCGTAAAGGGGCGCGCCGACGCGATACCACTCCAGCATCGTGAATTCCGGCGCGTGCAACGCGGTGCGCTCGCGGTTGCGGAAGACGTGGGTCAGGGCAAAGATCTGCGTCTCGCCGGCAGCCAGCAGCTTCTTCATCGCGAATTCGGGCGAGGTATGGAGCCAAGCCTCGCGGGGCGCGCCGTCCGCGCCGACGAGGCCGGCGCGAAGGCCGTGCAGGTGGGTTTCGTTGCCGGGCGAGGCCTGCAGTGCGGCGGGATCGACCTCGACGAAGCCCTCGGCGGCAAACCATTGGCGAACGGCTGCGGCGATGCGCGCCCGCGCGACGAGCCGCGGGCGGCGGGCGGCGTGACGGTCGGGGCTCCAGAACGGCGCGGGCGCGAACAAACTCAAAAAGCTCCGAAGCTTGCGGTCGGATCGCGGACGATCCATATGGCCTTTGCCGCCGAAATCAGTATAAAGCGCGCCGACATCGCCGGAACGCCGCTTGAAAACAGGCGTTCGTTCGCGCAATCCAGCGCGCGCCAATTTCTTAAGGACACCGTCGTGAGAGTTATCGCAAGCTCGATTCGCAAGGGCAACATCATCGAGCGGGATGACGGGCAGCTATGCGTTGTGCTCTCAGCCGAGAGCTTCCACCCCGGCAAGGGCACGCCCACGACGCAGATCGACATGCGCCGCCTGTCGGACGGCGTCAAGGTGACCGACCGCTTCAAGACCACCGAGCAGGTTGAGCGCGCCTTCGTCGAGGACAAGGAGTACGACTTCCTTTACGCCGACGGCGACGGTCAGCACTTCATGAACAATGCGACCTACGACCAGATCACTGTCCCTGCCGAGGTGATCGGCGACCAGGCGCAGTGGCTGCAGGAGGGGATGAAGGTTCTATGCCATCCGTTTCGCCGAATTGCTGGGGCTGCCCAGCGAGCAAATCTGCCACCTGATCGCGGGCGCATTCCTGCATGACGTGGGCAAGATCGGCATCAGGGACAACATCCTGCTCAAACCTGCCGGGCTGACCGAAGAAGAATTTGAGGTGATGCGCACCCATGTCCTGCTCGGTGTGGACATCATCAGCAAATCCAAGTGGCTGGAGGGGGCGCGCGAGGTAGTGGAGTTCCATCACGAGAAATTCGACGGCAGCGGCTACATGCAGGGGCTGCACGGGAGCGAAATCCCGCTGAATGCCAGAATCTTCACCATTGTTGATGTATTCGATGCGCTCACGTCGCGACGTCCCTACAAAGACCCTTTCAGTTTCGCAGAAGCCATGAAAATGATGGAACCCGACAGCGGCAAGCGCTTTGACCCGCAGTTGTTTCGAATATTCAGCGAGCAGGCCCATATTCTCCATCAGGAAATCGCGGATGCTTCAGACGCGCTTCTGGAACTCATGCTGGGCAACCTGGTAAAAAAGCATTTCTTTAGCGGAAAATCCTGATCTATCATTCGGCAGTAAAGATATTGCAGTATTTGTCTGAGGCATATTCATGAACCGGGAGTGCTTCGCATGTTGTGGATAGTCCGGATCGCATTAAGCCGCCCCTATACTTTCATAGTACTGGCGCTGCTGATTTTAATTCTCGGCCCGCTGGTCTATTTGAACATGCGTACGGACATCTTTCCGGACATCAAGGTGCCGGTGGTCAGCGCGGTTTGGGCCTACAACGGCCTGCCGCCGGAAGACATGTCGGACCGCATCGTCACCTACTACGAAAGACAGCTATCCACTGCGGTCAACGATATCGAACATATCGAATCGCAATCGCTGCCCGGTGTGGCCGTCGTGAAAATATTCTTCCAGCCGGATGTCAATATCAATGCAGCAGTCAGCCAGGTCACCGCGCTTTCACAAACGGTGCTTAAGCGTTTGCCTCCCGGCATTACGCCGCCGCTGATCCTGAGTTACAACGCATCGAGCGTACCCGTTATGCAACTCGCGCTTTCCAGCGATACGCTGCTCGACAACCAGCTATTCGATCTCGCAAACAATTTCATACGCCCCATCCTGGCGCAAGTGCGCGCTGCCATTCCGTCGCCCTATGGCGGCAAGAACAGGCAGGTCCAGGTGGATCTGGACATGCAGGCGATGCGTTCCAAAGGCCTGGCGCCTCAGGATGTGACCAATGCGATCCTAAACCAGAACCTGATCCTTCCGGCAGGCACCGAAAAGATGGGGGAATTCGAGTACAACGTCAAGCTCAATGCCAGTCCGAATGTACTGGATGAACTGAACGACCTGCCGATCAGATCGCTTAACGGCGCGACGATCCTGTTGCGCGATGTGGCCCATGTGCGCGATGGATATTCGCCGCAACAGAACATTGTCAGGGTGAATGGTCGGCATTCGGTGCTGACCACCATCCAGAAAAATGGCAGCGCATCCACGCTGGACATTATCAGGGACGTGAAAGCGCTTTTGCCGCGCGTGGAGGCAGGCGCTCCACCCGGGCTTGTTCTTAAAGTGGTCGGAGACCAATCGGTGTTCGTCAAATCCGCGGTGAGCGGCGTCATTCGCGAGGGCGTGATCGCCGCGGCACTCACCGGCCTGATGATATTGCTGTTTCTCGGCAGCTGGCGCTCCACGCTGATCATCACGATATCCATTCCACTGGCAATATTGTCGGCGATCATTGCGCTAGCTGCTTTCGGGCAGACGCTGAACGTCATGACGCTGGGCGGGCTGGCGCTGGCGGTCGGGATATTGGTAGACGATGCGACCGTGACCATCGAGAACATGAACTGGCATTTGGAGCAGGGCAAACACGTCGAGGCATCTATCATGGATGGCGCGCATCAGATCGTGGGCCCGGCCTTTGTATCCTTGTTATGTATCTGTATTGTTTTCATCCCGATGTTCTTTCTCGAAGGCGTGGCGAAATATCTTTTCGTCCCGCTGGCCGAGGCGGTCATGTTCTCGATGATCGCGTCATTCATCCTGTCCCGCACGCTGGTGCCGACGCTGGCCAAATACCTGCTGCACTCCCATGTTCAGGAAAGTCATCGAGAACAACTGGAAGACCGAGATCTGTTGCCTCAATCGAAGAATCCGCTGAGCCGGTTTCAACTGGCATTTGAAAAGGCATTTGACCAAATCCGTGATGGATACAGGGAGACCCTGGTAGATGCGCTTTCAATCCGCATTCCTTTCATTATCGGTTTCCTGGGATTTGTCCTCGTCTCGTTCGCGCTTGTACCTTGGCTTGGCCGGAATTTTTTCCCGGCGGTGGATGCCGGTGAGATCAAACTTCACGTACGCGCGCAAACCGGCACGAGGATCGAGGAAACGGCTCGCCTGTGCGATGAAATTGAACGCAAGATCAGGAACGAGATCCCCTCGGGTGAAATCAGGAATATTCTGGACAATATCGGCCTGCCGGTGAGCGGCATCAACCTGACCTACAGTAATTCCTCGCCCATCGGGCCGGGCGATGCGGATATTCTGATTTCCCTGAACGCGGGGCACCGTCCCACGGCAGAATACGTTAAGGCACTGCGCGTGCGTCTGCAGGACGACTTCCCGGGCGTGTCCTTCGCTTTCTTGCCTGCCGACATCGTGAGCCAGATCCTGAATTTCGGCATGCCAGCGCCGATCAACATTCAAGTGATTGGCTTCAATCGGGCGGCCAATCAGGAATATGCGGCGGCCATCATGAGCAGGATGAAGAAGATTCCCGGCTTGGCCGATTTGCGCATCCAGCAGGCGTTCAACCAGCCCGAGCTCTACGTGGACGTGAACCGCACCCAAGCGCGGGAAATGGGGCTGACCCAGCATGACGTCGCCACCAACATGCTGGTCTCCTTATCCGGCAGCTTTCAGACCGCGCCCAACTTCTGGGTCAATCCGGACAACAAGGTTTCCTATCCGGTCGTTGTGCAAGTACCGCAGCCCCGCCTCGATACGCTCAGCGATCTGCAGAATATTCCGGTCACGTCCAGTCAGGATCCGAATGCGCAATCGCAGTTGCTCGGCGGCGTCGCCACCATCACCAGAGGTCAGGGCGAAGCCGTCGTGTCGCACTACGATGTCGAGCCGACCATCGATATATTCGGTTCGACACAGGAACGGGATCTGGGCAATGTGGCCTATGACATGGAGCGGATTTTGAAGGATACCGCCAAGGATGTTCCCAAGGGTTCTTACGTGGTCATGCGCGGCCAGGTGAAGGCCATGAACGATTCCTATAGCGGATTGCTGTACGGATTGCTGGGTGCGATCGTGTTGATCTATCTCCTGATTGTGGTCAACTTCCAATCCTGGCTGGATCCGTTCGTCATCATCACGGCGTTGCCTGCGGCCCTGGCGGGTATCGTCTGGATGCTGTTTGTGACTGGCACTACGTTGTCGGTGCCCGCCCTGATAGGCTCGATCATGTGCATGGGCGTGGCCACCGCCAACAGTATTCTGGTGGTGAGTTTCGCCAGGGAGCGCATGCGTGAGGGAGATGACAGCATGACCGCCGCCCTGGAAGCAGGCTATATTCGATTCCGCCCGGTCCTGATGACGGCGCTTGCCATGATGATCGGTATGGCGCCCATGGCATTGGGACTCGGCGACGGAGGTGAACAGAATGCGCCGCTGGGCCGGGCGGTGATCGGCGGGCTGGCCTTCGCAACATTTGCAACGCTGCTGTTTGTGCCCGTGGTGTTCAGTCTCGTGCACAGGGCCCAAGATCATAATGTTGGAGAAGCTGCGAATAACACCGCCTGATTCCGGAGCAAGCATGACGACCGAGCACACTCATCACATACCCAACTCCGCGCGCCTTCGACTCGCCGCACTGATATTGGCGATAGTCGCCATTGTCGTGGCGGCGGTTGGTATCTGGATTCGCCTGAGTCACGCAAATGACCTAGAGAAGGAAGTTGAAGCGAAACATGTGACCGTCAAAATCGTGTCGCCCCAATCGGGTCCTGCCGTGCAGACACTGATTTTGCCCGGGAATGTGCGTGCCGACGTGGATGCACCGATCTACGCCAGGGTGAGCGGTTACCTCAAGAATTGGTACACGGACATCGGTTCGCACGTAAAAAAGGGGCAATTGCTGGGAAAAATCGAAACTCCCGAACTTGACCAGCAGATACTGCGGGCCAGGGCCGACGTGGCAAGCGCCGAATCCAATCTCGAGATTGCCGACATTACCGCGAAGCGCTGGCAGAATCTGGTGGTCTCGAATTCGGTTTCGCGCCAGGAATCGGATGAAAAGACGGCAGATGCGAAATCCAGGCGTGACATATTGAACGCTGCAAAAGCCACCCTGCAAAGCCTGCTGGCAGATCAGTCGTTCCAGCGCGTCGTGGCGCCCTTCGATGGCGTGGTCACCGAACGCAATACCGATATCGGAAAACTGATCAATCCCGGAAGCAACAACGGGCAGTCGTTGTTCCGGGTTGTAGACAACCGGAGATTGCGGATTTACACCGAGGTGCCACAGTACTTCATTTACCTGATCAAGCCGAACATGAAGGTAAAAATCCGCTTTCCGGAGCTTCCCGCGCAGGATTTTGCGGCGACCGTCCTGCGCACGTCGAACGCCATTCGCGAGTCTTCACGTACTTCGACCGTGGAACTGCTGATGGAAAACAAGGGGGGCAAGCTGTTCTCGGGAAGTTATGCGGAGGTGCACTTTGATTTGCCTTCCAGCTCCAAGGTATTTCGCTTGCCGGTGAGTGCATTGCTGTTCCGAAAAGAGGGGCTGCAAATCGCGACTGTGGGTACCGATGACCGGGTTGTGCTTAAACACATCACTATCGCGCGCGATCTGGGGCGCGTGGTGGAAGTGGACAGTGGAATCGACAGCGCTGACCGGGTGATCGATAGCCCGTCCGATTCTATCGTGCAAGGTGATGTCGTGCGTATCAAGAATGCAGGCGCCGCCGAAGCGAGGTCCGGAGCCATGCCATGAGTATCATCCGGCTGGCCTCGTCGACACTCTGTTTGTTGATGTTCGCAGGATGTTCCGAGGCGCCCGCGTACAAGATACCGGTGATTCCGGCACCGGCCGAATACAAGGGCGATACGGAGATTTGGCAACCTTCCCGTCCCGCGGACAATCTTCCCCGCGGCGATTGGTGGAAGGCCTACAGGACGCCCGCGCTGGACGAGCTGATCGTGAAATTGGATGCAGCCAATGCTGATCTTGCGGCGGCGATGGCGCATTTTGACCAAGCGACAGCCTACGCCGATCAGGCGCGGGCAGGCTATTTTCCGACCGTCTCGGCTGGCGCCTACGCGACGCGCAACCGGCAGTCACAAAATCGCGCGCTGCGTTCCACGACCCAGCCGAACGTCTATGGCGATAATGCGCTCGGGTTGACGACCGATTATGAAGTCGATCTGTGGGGACGCGTGCGCAATCAGGTAGAAGCGGGGGCGGCGGGCGCGCAGGCGGCAGCCGCGGAACTGGAATCGGTGCGTCTGAGCCTGAGGGCGGAACTCGTCAACAATTATCTGGCGTTGCGCATGCTGGATGCACAGGCAAAACTGTTGGCGGATGAGATCGGAGCCTATACCACGGCTCTGGAACTGACGCAAAACCGTTTTCAAGGCGGGATTGATTCCGCTCTTGATGTTTCCCGCGCCAAAGTGCAAGTCGAAACGGCGCAGGCAAAGATTGCAGACATTGCCGCGCGCAGGGCGCTTTATGAGCATGCGATCGCGACCCTGGTCGGCGAATCCGCGTCTGGGTTTTCCATTGCGCCCGCCGTGGTTGACATCCCGTTGCCGGCGATCCCTGTTGGTATCCCGGCCGTGCTGTTGCAGCGCAGGCCGGACATTGCCGCAGCGGAGCGTCACCTGGCGGAAGCCAATGCACGTATCGGGGTGGCCAAATCAGCCTTCTTTCCGACCGTCAATCTCAGCGCCGCCGCCGGTTACGAAAGCACTTACCAGTCGGCGTGGCTGACCGCTCCCAATCTGTTCTGGATGATCGGACCGAATGCCCTGATGACCATTTTCGATGCGGGCCGCCGCGAAGCAGTGATCGCGCAGGAAGAAGCCGCTTTCAGGGAGTCGGGGGCGAAATACCGTTCTACCGTGCTGCGCGCCTTTCAGGAAGTCGAGGACAATCTTTCGCTCTTGAACAATTTGATGGAAGAATTCAGGCATCTGGATGCAGCCGTCAAGGATACCCAGAACACGCTGGATATCGCCCTGAACCGCTACCGCGAAGGCACCGCGAGTTATCTTGAAGTGGTGACCGCCCAAGCCATTGCGCAACGGGTTCAGCTCGATGCGCTCGATCTGCGCCGCAGGAGATTGCAGGCAAGCGTCAATCTGATCAGGGCGCTCGGGGGCGGATGGGAGGCCGCCCGGGTAGCTTCCCAGTGATACACGTTCGCAAGACGGAAATCGCCGCGACCATTTGCCCTTCAATCCGGTAATCCGGGCAAGAGGCCTTCACCGATGCTTGCATGACCGATCTCCCCTCGGGGCGGAAAAGTCCGGCTTTTGGTCGAACAAAATGGCAGTTTTTGTGACATTAGTTGCAAAAATAACACAGTCCATAATCGCCTTATGAAGGGTCGCGCCCAAATCCTGAAAATGATGCTTAAAAAACATCCGGCGCATGACGAAATAGAATATCTAAATAATATCAATATGATAAAGGATATTTTGGGCATCTTAATGTTAAAAAGACGTTAAATATTCGTCAACTCCGGTTTTTCGTTTTGTCAATGAGCTGCGTATTTATTGATGCATGTCAATGTGTTGTAAGAAAACGACGTATACCTATTTATTGTGAGGAAATATTTGAATTTGGCAGGCATGGACGTGTAAGTTGCGCCTCGGACCAAGCGGGATATCCCGCCAATCCAACAATTTCGCTAGGGATTGGCCCGATACGAAAGTGAATATCAAAATCTGAGGAGATTTTAAATGCAAAAGAAACTCATCGCACTGGCTGTCGTAGCAGCATTCTCTGCCCCGGCATTCGCAGACGTGTCCATGTACGGTACCGTTGACGCCGGGCTCATTCACAGTTCCGCTGACGGACTGAAGAGCGATTTTGAGGCAGTTACCGGTGGCCTGTCTCCTTCCCTCCTCGGAGTGAAGGGCGCAGAAGACCTGAGCAACGGCATGAAAGCCGTTGTCGTGCTGGAATACGGTCTGGATAACATGACCAATAGTGCTATCGGTTCTGTTGGCGCAGGTTCGGCTAACGCGGTTGCTCGCCAGCAAATGCTGGCTGTGGCAGGGGACTTCGGTACGTTTGCGACCGGTCTGCTGCAAACAACTGGATTTGACTGGGCTGTCAAGTATGACCCGACGGCACAATCGGCCATCTCTCCTCTGCAGACCGTTACCAAAGGTTTCGTGATTGGCTCCAATACTGTTGGTGCTCGTGCTCAACGCGCACTGGCTTATATCTCACCAAGCATGGGTGGCGTGACTGTAGCCGTGAACTACTCGACTTCCTTGACTGGTGTCGGAGACTTGGTTACAGCTGACACTGCAGGGATGCAATCTAAGTCCACAGCTGCCTTGTTGTCGGCAACCTACGACAATGGTCCTCTGTCCGTTGGAGCCGTGTATTCCGGTGCCACCCTTGGTAGTGACTATTTGAACACTATTCATACGGGATCAACGTCGACGCTCTCTGCGACTGACCTTGCTTTAGGTGCATCGTATGACTTCACCGTGGTCAAGCTGTTTGCAACCTATCAGACCTCCAAGACTGGCACCAACAACTTAGTCACGACTGGTAATGACAACAAGGCATATTCTGTTTCTGCTGTCGCTCCAGTTGGCCCGGGTGCGATCGCGTTGACTTATGCGAAGAACTCGATAGGTACAAGCACAATCTCCAGCTTGACACAAGTTGGCACTGGCACCGACCAGGGTGCTAATGGCTACACCTTGGCTTGGCTGCAAGGTCTGTCCAAGTCAACGACGTTCTATGCTGCTGTAGCCAAGGTCAGCCAAGGCACAAATACAGCTCAATACAGTACGCTCAACAATGCACTGGCAGCTGGCCCTATGACTGCAGGTGGAAGCTCCACTGTGATCGCTGTGGGACTGAACAAGAAGTTCTAATCACTCGCTGGCGTAGCCAGTTGGAGATTAGTTAGCAGTATTGAAACCCACTGTGGCAACACAGTGGGTTTTTTAATGTAATCCGTGCCGATTGACAGCATCCACCCGAATGCCTAAATTGCGGGATTCCCAACAGGAGAACGACATGTTGAATCTGGACAGCCTGATCATCGAATTCGATAAAGGCCTGCGTACCTTGTTTGCCAAGGCGCCCACCGTGCGTTCCAATCCGGATGCGGATATCGCCGAATCGGCGATGAGCGATTCGGAAAAGAAGCATGCAGCCGCATTGATGCGTATCAATCACACCGGGGAAATATGCGCGCAGGCCCTGTATCAGGGGCAGGCGCTGACCGCGCGCGATCCATTGGTGCAGGAGAAGCTGCAGCATGCGGCCTGGGAAGAAACAGAACATCTGTCCTGGACTTCGCACCGCGTGCATGAGCTGGGCGGACGCCTGAGCCTGCTCAATCCATTCTGGTATACCAGTTCGCTGGCGCTGGGTGCATTGGCCGGCGCGCTGGGCGACAAATGGAACCTGGGTTTCCTGGCGGAAACCGAACGCCAAGTCGGTGCGCACCTGCAAAGCCATCTGGACAGCCTGCCGCAGCAGGATGCAAAGAGCCGCGCCGTGGCGCAACAGATGTACGTGGATGAAGTCGGCCATGCCGACATGGCAGTGAAACTGGGCGCGGCAGAATTGCCGTTGCCGGTGAAGCTGGCGATGCGCGGGATGTCCAGGGTGATGACGAAAACGGTTTACTGGGTATAGCAGCACTAGGGAAAACCAATAGTTCCAAGCCGGACTGAGCGCACAACGCACGGCGACGTATTGGGGAAACGCCGAACAAGTTTCCTTTCCCGGAGGGAAAGGGAGAAAAGCAGACTAAATCGGCGTCTCCCTGGTTTTATCCTTCGACGATCTCGAAATCGTGCATCACCGTCGCCGTTTTTCCCAGCATGATCGATGCCGAACAGTATTTGTCCGCGGACAGTTTGATGGCGCGTTCCACTTGTTCGCGCTTCAGGTCCTTCCCCGTCACCACAAAGTGTAGGTGGATTCTGGTGAACACCTTGGGGTCGGTCTCGGCACGGTCGGACTGGATGTCCACCACGCAGTCCGAAATCTGCTGCCGTCCCTTTTTCAGGATGGTCACCACGTCATAAGCGGTACAGGCGCCCGTGCCGATGAGCAACATCTCCATCGGCCTCGGCCCGAGGTTGCGCCCCCCGCCCGCGGGCGGGCCATCCATTACCACCGCGTGACCGCTCTCTGTCTCACCGATGAAGGAAACTTCTTCTATCCATTTGATGCGTGCTTTCATATGACACTCCGTTGGTTGGCTTTGATGGGACTGTCCTTATTGCGCTCGGGCAACCTCGAGATCAGTCTTTGCGGTGTCAGGATTTTAACTGATACCACAACATCCCAATCAGCTCATGCAGGAATATACGGCTGTCGAGCAAGGCATAGGCATTCGGCATGAATGCGAGCAAATCGATGCGATAGCGTGTGCTGTAGGCGGTGGGCGCGGGGACAACCTGCAACCCGGCAACCTGAAATGCCTGCACCGCGCGCAGCATATGCCAGGCATGCGTGACAAGGTAGACGCGCGTGATGCCCGCCTGTTTGAGCAACTGCTGGCAGCGCTGCGCATTTTCCAGCGTGTTGTCCGATGCTCCTTCCGTCCATTGCACCGGCACATTGAATTCATGTTCCAGCACTTGTTTCATCTGCTCGCCTTCGGACAGGCTGTTGCCCAGCGGCATGCCGCCGGTGACCATAATGGGTTTCAATGTTTCACGATAAAGTTTTGCCGCATAGCGCAGGCGCTCCAGCGTGTCCTTGCTGACCGTATCGCCGCCATACTCGGGCGCGTTGAAATAGGTGCCGCCTCCGAGGACGACGATGGCGTCGGCCTGGGGTTTCTTCGTGTTGTTGACGAACGGTTTGCCTTCCAGTTCGTGCAGTAGTTCTTCCGCAAAATAAGGAGTGGAGAGCAGCCACAGCAAGCCGAACGCGCCGCCAAGCAGCAGACGGGCGAGCAAGGGGCGCCTGTGCCAGAGCCATAATCCAGGCGCGGCCAGCAGCAGCAGGTTGAGCGGAGGCAGCAGGAAAGCGCCGATGAGGTTGGTGACGAACCAGGACATTGCCAGTCTCGATATCAATTAGTCCTGCGCATTATCGCAGAGCGCGTTGAAGAATATGCGCTTTCGCCTGGGCGCGTAAACCCTCTGTCGCAGGAAGCATGCGGCAAGGTTCAAGCCGCTGTGCAGGGTAGTTTGGTCTGATCGACCTTTTCGCTCAGATCATGAACAGCGACAGCCCGGCGATCATGCCGCCGAGCGCGGCACCCGCCACCACATCGCTTGGATAGTGCAGGCCGAGTATCGGGCGCGACAGGCCGACCATAACACTGAATGGCAGCACCAGCCAGATCAGGGCTGGGAAATAGGCGATTGCGACAACGCTGAAGGCCGCCGCATGCATGGTGTGACCGGAAGGGAAACTGAACTGGTCCAGCGTCTTGCCGACGCAGACAATGGAAGGATGGACATTGAACGGGCGCGGGCGCAGGGTCTTGCCCTTGATATATTTGTAGAGCGCGGTACCGACCAGACCGACGACGATCATGTGAAACACGGCGGGGATAGCGGCTCCCTGGTATTGCACCAGCAACACGATCATTAGCACATACCAGAACACACCGTCGCCCAGGCGGCTGAACAGGCGGAATAGGTTGCGTACCGTGAAATTGCGGCTGCGCCGGTTGCAGAATGCGCAGAGCTCCGCGTCCCAGCGGCTAATCTGTTGCAGGGGAAAGTTCAGGTTGGACATTGTGTACTCCCTGTGTGTGGACGGTGTCCACCAGCACGGCTTCCATCTCGCCCATGATGTGTTCCCAGGTCAGCGCTTCCACGGTCTGGCGTGCCGCGTGACGCAAGCGTTGCACGCGCTCCATGTCCGAGATCAATCCCGTTGCGAGTTTGACGAAGGCGTCGGTGTCGGAAAACGGCACTAGCAAGCCGTTCTCGTCGTGGCGCATGTGCTGGCGCGCGGCGGCATAATCGTAGGCGACCGTGGCGAGGCCGCTGGCCATTGCTTCCACCGTGACGTTGCCATAGGTCTCGGTCAGGCTGGGATAAAGAAAGATGTCGCCGGAAGCGTAGTACTGCGCCAGGGGTTCCCCGGTCAGCATCCCGGGGAAGATCACGTGTGGATGTTGCTTCTCAAGTTCAGCGCGGGCCGGGCCGTCGCCGACCATCACCAGGCGCGCCCGCGGATTGACCTTGCGCATTTGCTCGAAGGCCTGGACGACCACATGCAGGTTCTTTTCGGGGGCGATGCGGCTTACCAGCATCACGACGGGTGTGTTGTCATCGGCATCCCACGATGCGCGCAATTCGGCACTGCGTTTCGCCGGATGAAACAATTGCGCGTCCACGCCGCGCGAAACCACATACACATTCCGGTAGCCTTCGTATTCCAGTTGCTGCTGCAGCGAAGCCGTCGGCACCAGCGTGCATGCCGCCTTGTTGTGGAAATGGCGCAGGTAGGCGGCGATGGGCTTTTTCAGCAGGCCGACACCGTAATGCTGCGAGTAGCTGTGGAAATTGGTGTGGAAATCCGTGCTCACCGGGATATTCAACTTGCGTGCGGCTGACAAGGCGGACCAACCAAGGGGGCCTTCGGTGGCGATGTGCACGATGTCGGGCCGGTGGAGTTTCCACAGGCGCATCAGCAGTCCCTTGGCGGGCAACCCGGATTTCAGCTCCGGGTAACCGGGGATGGGCATACCGGTCACGAGTGTTTCCGTATAGCCTTCCTCATTCGCTGCCGTGTCCTGCTTGAACTGGCGCGGACGGATCATGTGGATGCGGTGCTGGCGCTTGCGCAGGCCTTGCACCATGCGGCCGATGGTGATGGCGACGCCGTTCACTTCAGGCAGATAGGTTTCGGTAACCAGCGCGATATTCAGCGGCGCGGGCTTGTTCGGGATCTGGTTTGGTGTATTCATACCGCGCATCCTGGCGCTCGCGCATGAATATTTGATTAAGCCAGTTTGAAAGTTTTGTGAACGCAGTCTAGTGCAGTAGCACCAATCCCCATACCACCAGCACATTGATCAGGCTCACCAGCACGGCGGAGCTGCCGATATCCTTGGCGCGTTTCGCGAGGTCGTGATTTTCCAGCGAGATGCGGTCCACGGTGGCTTCGATGGCGGAATTGAGCAACTCGATCATGATCACCAGCAACACGCTGGCGATCATCATCGCCTGGCCGATATGGCCCACGGGCAGCCACAGCGCCAGCGGGATCATGACGGCGGCGAGCAGGACTTCCTGCCGGAATGCGTCTTCGTGCTTGTAGGCGGCGCGGAACCCTGCCAGTGAATAGCCGAAGGCATTCCACAAACGCACCAGACCTGTTTTACCCTTGTAAGGACTTTCCATCGAACGGCTCCTGAATTAAGACACAGACATGCGGCGGCAATATAGCAGCTAAACCTGCTTGCCAAAAAGAACGCGCACCAGACTGAGTGCGCGCAAAAGGGGAAGCGGAATGAAACAGGGGGGGCTATGCGGCCTTCTTCATGAAGTGCCTGGTGTAGCGTGCATTCATGCGCGATACCGGCATCAGGATGAAGAGGTCTGCGCAGTTGAAATCGGGATCCCAGGCAGGTTCGCCCGCGATGTAGGCACCGAGGCGCAGATAGCCCTTGATCAATGGCGGAATGGTGACTTCCAGATTCTGGTTCAAAGACTCAAGCGGCAGGCGGCAATGCGGGAAGACGTGGTATTCGGCAGGTGCGCCGTGCAGTTTGTGCACCTTGTTGTAGACGCTGGCGGCGTAGTGGCCGCCGTCGCCCATGCTGATGCTGGCGCAGCCGATCAGGTATTCGTGGCCGTGCCTGCCGATGTAATCTGCGAGGCCGCTCCAAAGCTGGGTGATGGTCGAGCCGTCGCGGTAATCAGGGTGCACGCAGGACCGCCCGATTTCCATCATGCGGTCGCGCAGGTGCACCAGGCGCGACAGGTCGAATTCGGTCTCGGAATAGTAGCCTCCCGCGTTGACCGCCTGTTCCGGCGGCAGGATGCGATACGTGCCGACGACCTTGTCATTGCCGCGATCGCGTACCAGCAGGTGGTCGCAGAACTCATCGAAGCGGTCGATATCGAGACCCGATGCGGCGCTGGGCAGCTTCGCGCCCATTTCCTCGGCGAAGACTTTGTAGCGCACGCGCTGTGCTTCAGCCACTTCCGCGCCGGTGCGCGCCAAGCTGAACGTGAGCTTGCCTTGCGCTTCGCGGTGTTCCTGTTTGATCAGATCCAGCATCGTGTTCTCCCCTAGAGTTGATGTCAGGAGATTAGCGACGGCATGTTGCGCCGGGGTTAAGGCAATATGAAAAATTGGTTAAGCTATCTCGGCGGATTGCTTGCTGTTTCCTGAACCAGCGCAGGATGCAGCAATACGCAGTAGAGCGACTGGAAATGCTGTTCGGCTTCGACCTGGGCATGCGCAGGTTCAAGTGCATGGGGTGCCTCTATATGCGGCTCGGTGACAGGAGCTGAGTGCATGGCGGCAAGCGTCGTGCAGATATGCTGCCGCACCGCGCTGGTCAGGTTGCGCCTGTCGGTACCGCTCGCATCCAGCGGCGGCGAGGCGACGAGCTGCACATGCAGCCTGGTCGTACTCAGGATGCGCCACATCGAGGTGCCGAACGATATTTCATCGATATAGGCAGCCGCCAGACTGTGCGCGCCCAGCGCATCCTGATAGCGGATGGCGATGGGGTGCACCTGAGCCCCGGCGTCGATCGCAGGTTGCAACAGGGAAGAATGGAAATGCCCGACCTGGAGGCCGTCAGTGGTGGTCCCTTCCGGAAAGATGGCCAAGCATTCGCCATGTTGCAGCAACCTGACCAGTTGCACATTGATGCGTGCAGCGGAACGCGCCTTGCCGCGTTCGATGAACAGGGTCTGCGCGCGCGCGCACAGCCAGCCGATGACCGGCCAGCGTCGCACTTCGGATTTGGCCACGAAGCGCATCGGCACGACGGCATTGAGCACGAATACATCCAGCCACGAAATATGGTTGGTAACAATGAGTCCATGGCGCAGGGCATGAAGCGGATCGCCCTCGGCGACCTGGATACGCACGTTGAAGATGTCCAGCAATCCGGCGGACCAGCTTTGCAGGATGCGCTGCCGTATCGGCAACGCGAGCCACGGATAGGCGATCGCCAGCGTCAGGCCGTAGCCGATATGCAGGGCAAGCCGGGCGGCGCGGAACAGGGCGACCAGTCGTCTGGCGAAAGTGCGCACCCGATTCAAGCCTCCGACAGTACGGAAAACACGGAAAACGTGCACAAATATTCCAGCGTGCCGCCGAGGCCTTGCGTGAGCAGCATGTTGTGTACGCTGCGGATGCGGCTTTGGGTTGTTTCCTTGTTGGTCCTGGCAAACAGTTTCATGGGAATCTCCTTCATTGCCTGGTAACGGCGTTACGTACTTCAATGAACAAGCTGTTGCCACTGATCTTTTTTGCCATCTTCTTGGCGTCGGTCATGGCGGCGGAAACTTCGTGATGAGACAAGAACTGGTGCGGTACGACCTGGGTCGCGCCGATGGACAGGCTGGTGAGCGGGTGAAATTTGACAGTACCGTCGCGGCCTTCGCAGTTGTAGCCGCCGGCAGCCAGGTGCTCTTCATTGAACAGCAATTCGGCGGCCTGCTCGAAAGAGCGTAACGCCTGCTCGCATCGTGATTTCCAGTCGCGGCTTTGCATCAGCAGAATGAAATCGTCACCGCCGATGTGGCCGATGAAATCCATCTTGGGGTCGCAGGCCCAGTTCAGGATGCGTCCGGTGAGCTGGATCATTTCGTCGCCCTTGCGATAGCTGTAGGTGTCGTTGAAGGGCTTGAAATGATCGAGGTCGCAATAGCAGGCGACAAAAGGGATATTCGCATGCAGCAAATGCTCGATACGCTCGTTGATCGGCACATTGCCTGGCAGCAGTGTGAGCGGGTTGGCATAGCGCGCCGCTTCCAGTTGCATCTGCGTCAGCTCGCGCAACAGGTCCTGGCCGGACGCGACACCGATGTAGCGACCGTTCTCGGTGATGATGAAGCCATCGGCAAAATGGCGGCTGTCCGCTTCGGCCATGAAATGGCTGAGTTCCTCGATGGGCATGCCCTTTTCCACCAGCAGCGGCTCGCCCTGGATCAGGTCGCCGCAGGGCTTCCTGCTGTGCAATTCGCGCTGGAAAGGTTTGGCGAAACGGTCGATGAAGTGGTAACGGCTGATGAGGCCGATCGGCACGCTGTTCCTGACAACCGGAATGATGCGCAAGGCCGGATTGATATTGAAGCGCTCGAATATATGGTCGATCAGCGTGTCGGGATGTACCGGTTCGACATAGGTCAGCAGCTTGTGCGCTGTTGTTTGCGAACGCTGGTGGAAATCCCCTTTGGAAAACAGCGCGATGTTGGATGAATTGATGATGCGGCTGGTCTCGGTGGATGCCAGCAATGGCGGCGTGGGGCTAGGGCGTGCGATGAAATAGCCCTGGCCGAGTGCGATGCCGATCTCCATTACCACGCGTAGTTCGGCTTCGGTCTCCACTCCCTCGGCGATTACGTGCGTTCCGCAGCTTTCGGCGATGTGCTGGATGGATTTCAGGAACTGCAGCTTGATCGGGTCGTGATCCACGCCCTGCACGAAATGCATGTCGATCTTGATGAACTCCGGACGCAATTCCGACCACAGGCGCAGGCTGGAAAATCCTTCCCCAAGATCGTCGATGGCGATCTTGAAACCCATCCTGCGGTAATGCAGCAGTGCGTCGCGCATTCCTTCGAAATCGAAGGTGGGCTGATTTTCCGTGATCTCGATGATCACGCGTGCCGGGTCAAGCCCCAGTTGTTTCAGGAACGCCAATGTCTGGCCGTCCTTGAAACTGGGATGAGTGAGCGTCTCGGGGCTGATATTGAGGAAAAGGTTGCCGGGCAGATTGAGTTTTGCGAATGTTTCCAGCACGACCTTGCGCGACAGCATTTCCAGTTCAAGTTGCAGGCCCTGTTGTTCCGCCGCGCCGAACAGGTTGATCGGGGAATGCAGAGGACTGTCCGCGGGACCGCGTATCAAGCCTTCGAACCCCAGGAACTCTCCGCTCTTGAGATCGATGATGGGCTGAAACAGCGCGCTCAGACGCCGCTTTTCGAGGATTTCACGGAGTGGCGACATCACTTGCTCCTGGGCGCGCGCGACGAGTTGGTTTGCCAGAAACTGTGCGCGGGCAGTGGTGCGGTATTTTTCGACAGGTAGAATGCTGGGCATGGAGTCCTCCTGCTTGCCTATTTAGGGTGCGCAAGATAGCGCCGGGTTGTTACGTTAATATGACGGGGAAGCGATGGAGATATTGGGATTGCGGCACCGTGCCTCAGGCAGAAACGCGGAATTTGCCAGCGCAGGATTGTCGTTTGCGGAGTATGTGCTGCGTATGCAAGCCATGCTGAGTGAGCACCATGACGGCAGGAACGACCAGGAAAGCATCGTCGCAGGCAATGCGCCTTTTGAACTGGTGCCGCTTGGAGATTGCGAAAATGGGTGGGACAAATCCTGTAAACGTGGTGTGTTGCTCACACATGGTTTGAGCGATTCCCCCTATCACATGCGCCATCTGGCGGGATTCTTCCGGCGCAACGGCTTTCGCGTGATGGCTCTGTTGTTGCCGGGGCACGGTACGCAGCCCGGTGACTTGATTGAGGCGGATTGGCGGGAATGGGCGAAGACGGTGGCCTGGGGAGCGGACTGCCTGGCGACCGAGGTGGATGAACTCTATCTGGCGGGATTTTCGGCCGGTGCCGCATTGAGCACATTCCATGCGGCGCATGACGACCGGGTACGCGGCCTGTTCCTGTTCTCGCCCGCACTCGAGATCACGTCGCTGGCGAAATGGGCGAACCTGCACAAACTCTATAGCTGGCTGCTGCCGAAAGCGGCCTGGGTGGGCAACAGGCAGGATCGCGATCTCTACAAATATGAGTCATTCTGCAAGAACGCTGCGGCACAGATGTACAAGTTGACGCAGGCCCTGCCGAAAGACGCCGTGAACATTCCGGTGTTCGCGGCCGCCAGCGCGGATGATGCCACCGTGAATTCGGACGCGACCTTACGCTTCATGCTCAGGGCGGGACACCGGTGCAACAGGTTGGTGTGGTACTCGACGGCAAGGCGGGAGCAGGAAAAGATGGAGTGGGTCAACAGTGCATTGCCGGAGAGGCGCATCCTCAGCAGCGCGCATACCGCGATCGTCATCCCGCCTGAAGATCCGTATTACGGCGCAAATGGGGCATATGCCAACTGCCTGCATTACTATGACGATGACGGTGAACGTTACCAGGCATGCATGTCGCAGCCCGCGGACGTCTGGTGGGGCGAAGTAAACGCGCGGAATCTTGAACATGGGCTGCTGCGCCGCCTGATGTACAACCCGCACTACGCGGCGATGGAAGCATCCATGCTGCAGTTCATTCGAGAGTTGCCATGAGTCAAACACTGATCTACGCCCATCGCGGCGCAAACAAGGAAGCCGCAGAAAACACCCGCAGCGCTTTCGATAAATCGCTGCGTCATGCCATTGACGGCATGGAGACCGATATTCAGCTCAGTCGCGACGAGGTGTGCGTGTTGTGGCACGACGACGATCTTGCCCGGCTGGGGCAGCGGCATAAACGCATCGACGACTACGATGGCGCGCAGTTGCAGGAAATGAACTTCGCCGCGCATTTCCCCGGTGCTGCCAAAGAAGGTGTGATGCGCCTGCAGGATTTTGTGTCCGTCTATCGCATCCGCTGCCGGCTTCTGCTGGAAATCAAGAATTATCCCGGCGAGCCTGAAGTGCGGCAGCAGATCAAGGTCAGGCAAACGCTGGACATGGCCGGCGAGGCGAATGGCGATCGTATCCTGGTGTCGTCGTTCGATCTCAACAGCATCGTCTATGCGCACCAAATCGCGCCGCGGTTCCCGCTGGTGTTCAATCTGGAGCGTGAGCATCAGGCCCGTTTCGCGCAGCGTTTGCTGCGCGAGCTGCCCTGGCTGCACGGAATTTGTGTCCATATCGCCACGCTGGACGAGGCGATGGTGGGTGTGGCCCGCGAGTTCGGGAAATTCATCGCGGTTTACACATGCAACAGCGACGAGCAAATTCGTCGCGCGCTGACGTTGGGTGTGGATGTGCTGATCAGCGACCTGCCGCAAATGGCGCTGCAGATGAGGGACGAATGAAGCGGGATTTTCCGGCGCTGCAAGGTGCATTCGACCTGCTGGTCTGCGGCGGCGGCATCTACGGCGCCTGGACGGCATATGATGCCGCTTTGCGCGGCCTGAAAGTTGCGCTGGTGGAACAGGTTGACTGGGCGAGCGCGACGTCGTCGGCATCCAGCAAACTGATCCACGGCGGCCTGCGCTATCTCGAGACCTACGATTTCAAACTGGTGCGCAAGGCGCTCAGGGAACGGCGCTTGCTGCTGCGGGTGGCGCCGCATCGCGTATGGCCGCTGCGCTTCGGTGTGCCGGTGTATGCCGACAGCCGCAACGGCACCCTGAAATTGAAAGCAGGGCTGACACTGTACGACACGCTGGCAGGATTCCCTGAAGAGCAGATGCGGCATCGCCACTTTGGCAGAGCGGAATTTTCCGCCCGCTTCCCCTTCCTGGACGAAACTGCCCTGAAAGGCGGTTTCACCTATGGCGACGCGCAGACCGACGATGCACGTCTGGTGCTGGAACTTGTCGCAGGTGCGATGGCGCAGGGTGCAGTATGCGTGAACTACGCCAGAGTCGTCGCGTGGAACGAAGTGCGCGGGCAGGTGTGCGGTGCGACGGTGCATGACGGTGTGAGCGGCATCACGGCGCAAGTCAGCGCCAGACAATGCGTGAGCACGGCGGGACAGTGGACGGCGGCGACCGCCCAGGGCCAGGCCTGGTGCCGTTTGAGCAAAGGCGTTCACCTGGTGCTGCCCGCCCTGCAAACCGGCGAGGCGGTCCTGTTGACGGCGAAACAGGACGGGCGCGTATTCTTTATCATCCCGTGGTACGGCCGGACGCTGTTGGGTACGACCGATACCGATTATCGCGGCGACATCGATCGCGTGTCCGTCGAAACGGAAGATGTGGATTATCTGCTCGCCGCCGCGAACGGCTATCTCAGGACTGCGTGGACCCGGCTGGACATCGTCGGTAGTTATGCGGGTGTGCGCGTGATGAAGCAGAGCGATGCTGCGCACCCTTCCGACGCCAGCCGCGACTGGGAGCTGAAAGCTGCCGGGAATGGCCTGCTTTACGCCATTGGCGGAAAACTCACGTCGGCGCGCGAGGACGCGGCCGTCATTGTCGATACCGTATGCACGCGATCCGGCGTGGCGACCGGCTGTGCAACCGGAGACAGGGATTTTCCGTGGAGGCCGCCGCTGAATCTGGAGCTGTGGTCCGGCCAAACCGGTGCGCAGGCGCAGCGCCTTGGCATCGATGCGGAGAGCGCGAAATGGCTGCAGCGTCGCCACGGCGTGCGCATCGAGCAGGTATTCCGCATGGTCGAGGCGGCACCGCAACTGGCGGCACGCATCGTGCCGGCGCTGCCGTTCATCCACGCGGATCTGTTGTTGTGCGCGCGTGACGAAATGGCTGTTCATCTGACGGACTTGCTGCGCCGCCGCATGCCGCTGCTGCTGTTGGCACACCTCAGTGGGGACGAGCTGCGGCATCTGGCCGGGCTGGTCGCACCTGCGATGGGCTGGGATCAGGACAGGATCGAACGCGAGGTGGAGGCTTGCCCCCATTGACCGTTGCCGCCCGATGCATGCCAGGCCTTCGGGACGGGTGGGCCGGGGTGATTGATTGGGTTTGACAGGGATGGAGGTCTCGCTTAGAATGCGCGCCCTTCGCAGTCTGTTAACCATTTTTAGTTTTAGGAAATGCCATGAAAACATTTTCCGCAAAGCCGCACGAAGTCCAGCATGACTGGTTGCTGGTGGATGCCGCCGACAAAATTTTGGGCCGCTTGGCCAGCCAGATCGCTATCCGCCTGCGCGGCAAGCATAAAGCCATCTACACTCCGCACGTCGATACCGGCGATTTCGTCGTGGTCGTCAATGCCGACAAGCTGCGCGTGACCGGCAACAAGGCACAGGACAAGATGTACTACCGCCACACGGGCTATCCCGGTGGTATCTACGAAACCAATTTCCTCAAGCTGCAACAGCGCCATCCACAGCGTGTATTGCAAAAGGCCGTGCGCGGCATGTTGCCGAAGGGGCCGCTGGGCTATGCGATGTTGAGCAAGCTCAAGGTCTACGGCGGTGCGACTCACCCGCACAGCGCGCAGCAACCGAAACCCATTGATCTGTTGAAGGCTTAATCATGAGCGTAACTTATAACTACGGAACCGGTCGTCGCAAGAGTGCGGTGGCACGCGTGTTCATCAAGCCCGGCAAGGGCGACATCGTCGTCAACGACAAGCCTATCGATGTGTTCTTCTCGCGCGAGACTGGCCGCATGGTGGTGCGCCAGCCTCTGGAGCTGACCGATATGGTCGGGAAGTTCGACATCCTGGTGAACGTTTCCGGCGGTGGCGAATCCGGCCAGGCCGGTGCGGTGCGTCACGGCATTACCCGCGCACTGATCGACTACGACGCCAACCTCAAGCCTACCTTGAGCAAGGCAGGTCTGGTGACTCGCGACGCACGCGAGGTCGAGCGCAAGAAGGTCGGTCTGCGCAAGGCGCGCCGCAGGAAGCAATTCTCCAAGCGTTAATCCCGCAACGGGGTTGTCGCAGGACAGAAAAAGCCGCCCTTGGGCGGCTTTTTCCTTTATCATTTAGTGCTATTTTTGAGGTGAGAACGTGTTGAAAATCGGGATCGTAGGCGGGACGGGATATACCGGGGTCGAGTTGCTGCGGCTGCTGGCTGGGCATCCGCAGGCGGAATTGCGGGTGATCACGTCGCGCGCCGAGGCGGGCACGCTGGTCAGCCAGATGTTTCCGAGCTTGCGCGGCCATGTGGATCTGCCTTTCACCCATCCCGACCAGGCCCATCTCGATCAGTGCGACGTGGTCTTTTTCGCAACACCCAACGGCATCGCGATGCAACAAACGCGCGCCTTGATTGATGCCGGGGTGCGGGTCATCGATCTGGCTGCCGATTTCCGCATCAAGGATATTACCGAGTGGGAAAAATGGTATGGCATGACCCATGCCTGTCCCGATCTGGTGGCGGAGGCCGTGTACGGCCTGCCGGAAGTGAACAGGGTCGGCATCAAGCAGGCGCGGCTGGTGGCGAATCCGGGTTGTTATCCGACGGCGGTGCAACTGGGCTTTATTCCCTTGCTCGAAATGGGGCTGATTGAAGAGGACTCATTGATAGCCGATGCAAAATCCGGCGTATCCGGGGCTGGTCGCAAGGCCGAGATTCCCACTTTGTTCGCTGAGGCATCAGACAATTTCAAGGCCTACGGCGTGGCCGGGCACCGGCATTTACCCGAGATCAGGCAAGGGCTGGGGAATGTCATCGGCAAACCGGTAGGACTGACTTTCGTTCCCCACCTGACGCCGATGATACGCGGCATCCATGCCACGCTGTACGGCCGCCTCAGGAAAGAGGCGGATTTGCAGTCCTTGTATGAACAACGTTATGCAAGCGAGGCGTTCGTCGACGTGCTGCCTGCGGGCAGCACACCTGAAACGCGCTCGGTGCGCGGATCGAACAAGTGCCGTATCGCGGTGCACAGGCCGCAGGGAGGCGACACGGTGGTGGTACTGTCGGTGATCGACAATCTGGTCAAAGGCGCGGCGGGGCAGGCGGTGCAAAACATGAACATCATGTTCGGCCTGCCGGAATCAACCGGTCTGAACGTGGTTCCCTTGCTGCCCTGACATGAAGATGATACGGAGCTTCCGCCGCAAGTTCAGCATTTCTGCGCCGCGGCTGTCTGTGCGCCCTCATGTGCCTTGGTACGTACGCTGGGCAATCGCGGCGCCTTTCGTGCTGTTGGTCTTGATGCTGATCTGGTGGGCCTACGGTTCGGGTCTGGAACTGGCGGGGTTCCATCGCGGACAGTCGGAAAAGGAGTTGGGCGAACTGCGTGAGCGAGTGCATTTCCTGGAGAGCCAGAATGCGTCACAAGCCAACCAGATTGCGGCGTACGATCGTCAGGCGCAGATTGACCAGGCTTCCAATCTGGGCATCACGGCGCAACTGAAGAGCCTGCATGATGAAAACGCGCGCCTGCAGGAAGATCTGGCGTTCTTCCAGAACCTGCCGCTGACCGGCGCCCGAGAGGCCGAATTGTCCATCCATCGCCTGAAGATCGAGCATGACAGTCTGCCGGGCGAATATCTGTGCCGCATGCTGCTGGTGCAGAGTGTGCAACAACGCGGTAGTGCCTTTCAGGGAAGCATGCAACTGGTGGTGAACGGCCTGCAGGATGGCAGGAAAGTAGTGCTACAATTCCCGCAGGAGAGCTCGCCCTCCGAGGTTGCGGATTACCAGTTGAGTTTCAAGTATTACCAGCGTGTAGACAAGGGATTCAAGTTGCCGCCGGAGATGAAGGTCGATAGCGTGGAGGTTCGTGTATTCGAAAAAGGAACACGGGAACCCAAGATCAAGCAGACGGTCGACCTGCCGTCCTAAAGGAGAAGTCAAGCATGTTCAATAGCCGGAATAGTAAACCACAGAATCGTATCGACTCCTTGGTTGGCGCCGGAACCAGGATACAGGGCGATGTACATTTTGCGGGAGGACTGCGTGTCGATGGCGAGATCAAGGGTAGCGTGATCGCGGATCCGAGCAAGCCCAGCACCCTGGTGTTGAGCGAGCATGCGCGCGTGGAAGGCGAGATAAAGGTCACTCATCTGGTGGTGAACGGCGCTATTGTCGGCCCGGTAAGCGCGACGGAGTATCTGGAACTACAGAGCAAGGCAAAGGTCACAGGCGACGTACACTACAAAACGCTGGAAATACAGTTGGGCGCGATCGTGGAGGGAAGGTTGATCCACTTGGTGGAAGCGGAAGAAAGAGTAGTGGCTTTCAAGCTCGGCTCGGCCGAGTCATAATCAAACCAGTTTAAGGAGGCAATATGAATGCAGTGACCGAAATGCAAGACCCGCTGTTGTTTACGGATAATGCGGCAAACAAGGTGAAGCAGTTGATCGAAGAGGAAGGCAATGCCGAACTCAAATTGCGCGTATTCGTGAGCGGCGGCGGTTGTTCGGGTTTTCAGTACGGCTTTACGTTTGACGAGGTCGCCAATGAGGATGACACCGTCATGAACAAGAATGGCGTGCAGTTGCTGATCGACCCGATGAGCTTCCAGTATCTGGTTGGCGCAGAAATCGATTACACGGAAGGTCTGGAAGGTTCCCAGTTCGTCATCAAGAATCCGAACGCAACGACTACCTGCGGTTGTGGCTCGTCATTTTCGGCATAAGTTTTTGACAGTGCTTGTTGCAGGAATGGGGCGCGAAAGCGCCCCATTCTGTTTCAGGCAGGATAGATCGCACCCAGCACACATGAGTGCCTGGCTCCAGTCACGCCGGGCAGGTTGGCAGAGCGCAGAAGCATGGCCTGTTGCGCCAGCCAGGCGAATGCGATGGCTTCCATCCAGTCGGCGTCAATACCCAGCACGTCGGTTTTCTGCAGGCGGCATTGCGGCAGCGCGTGCCGCAGGTGAGCTGCCAGCGCAGTGTTGTGTGCACCGCCGCCGCACAGATAGATCTCTTGCGCTCCGGCGCAGGATTTCTGTATGGCGGCGGCGATGCTGGTGCTGGTCAGTGCCAGCAAGGTGGCCTGCACGTCCACGGGTGCTTCGTCGCCCTGCAGTTGTCTTCCCAGCCATGCAAGGTTGAACAGGTCGCGTCCGGTGCTCTTGGGCGGGGCGGCAGCAAAGAAGGGTTCGGCCAGCAATTTTTTCAGCAGGGCGGGAATGATCTTGCCGTTGGCCGCCCATGCCCCGTCTTTGTCATAGGGTTTGCCTTGGTGGCGAGAGATCCAGGAATCCATCAACAGGTTGCCGGGCCCCGAGTCGAATCCCGTGGTACTTCCGTCAGGCGGCAGATCGGTCAGGTTGGCAATGCCGCCGATGTTTAGAATGACACGGTGAATGTTAGGGTGGCGCAGCACTTTGTCGTGGAACGCCGGAACCAGAGGCGCTCCCTGTCCGCCTGCAGCAATATCGCGACTCCGGAAATCTGCCACCACATGGATGCCGGCCAGTTCCGCCAGAAGCGATGCATTGTTGAGTTGCACGCTGTAGCCGTGTTCAGGGCGGTGGCGCACAGTCTGGCCATGGCAGCCAATCGCTTGTATCGATCCGCTTGCGATCCCCGCTTTCTTCAGAAGGATCTGCGTGGCATCGGCGTATTCGCGGGCGAGACGATTGGCTATCAGGTGCGATTGATGCAGTTCGTTGTGTGAAGCTTGATGCAGAGCCAGCAAGGCCTCTTTCAGCGGATCGGCATATGGCTGGTAATGGCTGGCGATCAGGATGGGCGTAGGTTGCGAGAGATCGACCAGCGCTGCATCGATACCGTCCAGGCTGGTGCCGGACATGATGCCGATGTAGAGGCCGGGCGATGCGCTCACTTAGTCAAGCTTGGCGATACGGGTATTGTGGAAGGTGTCCAGTTGTGCAAACAACTGATTCGTCGCATCGCCGAAGACGGTCATTTGTGCGCCGCTGATCGGCTTGCCGTCCGGCAGCGCGACTTTCAGCGGGTCGTGCTGGACGCCGTTCAGTCTGAATTCGTAATGCAGATGCGGTCCGGTCGCCAGGCCGGTCATGCCGACATAGCCGATGATCTGGCCTTGCTCGATGCGCTGGCCCTTGTGCAGGCCGCCGGCGAAGCGCGACAAGTGACCGTAGACCGTGGAGAAGTGACCTTGGTGATCGACAATCACCACGTTTCCATAGCCGTGCTGCTGCCCGACGAAAGCGACGACACCATCGCTGGTGACCTTGACCTTGGCACCCATCGGCGCCGCGAAATCCACCCCTTTATGTGAGCGCCATTTGTTCAGTATCGGGTGGAAGCGCGCAAGGCTGAAACCGGAACTGATCCGGGAGAATTCGACCGGCGAACGCAGAAAGGCCTTGTGCATGCTCTTGCCGTCAGGCGAATAATAGTCACCGGAATTTTCGCCGGTTTGGAAATATGCCGCGCGGAATGCATGGCCGCGATTGACGAATTCGGCGGAAAGGATGCGTCCCGTGCGTACCGGTTCGCCGTTGATGTAGTTCATCTCGTAGATGACCGTGAATTTGTCGCCTTTGCGCAGATCGTGGTGGAAGTCGACATCGCCGCCGAAAATATCGACCAGCTGGTTGGCGGCGGGGTCGGGCAGTCCGGCTTCATCGGTTGCGGCGAACAGGTTGGTCTCGATCTTGCCGGTGCGGATTTGCACGCGTTTTTCGGTCTGTGCGGGCAGTATGCGTGTCTTGAAGCTGCCGCCATCCTTTTCGATGATCGTCTGGTTGACATCATTTGCCGGATAGCGCAGCGCCAGCAGCGCGCCATTGGCATCCGTCTCGGCCTGGACTTCCTTGCCCACGGCCAACTGGCGGAGGCTCTCGGCAGACTTGTTCTTGCGCAGGAAATCGCTGGCAGCCGCATCTTCCACGTTCAGGCGGCGCAGCAGTTCGGCGACGGTATCGCCGCGCTGCACGCGATCGTTGCGCCAGAACGAAGTGGTGCTGGCGGGAATTGCGGTCGTCAACGGCAGGGAGATGTCTTCGATGACGGTTTGCTGTGCTCTGGATAAAACATCTGTCTGGGGCATGATGCCGAAAGCTGTCACCACTCCGAGCAAAGGCAGGCTGGACAAGGTGACGAACCATCGAAGCTTCATTTTGTGTGCGTGCGACAAAGTGTTTTGCGGTAACATTCGCGGC
The DNA here is from genome assembly GCA_963725375.1 of uncultured Pseudomonadota bacterium. Lineage (GTDB taxonomy): Bacteria > Pseudomonadota > Gammaproteobacteria > Burkholderiales > Gallionellaceae > Sideroxyarcus. Next base: position 31,325 of record CAVRYQ010000017.1, read on the forward strand.
TCCCAAAGCGGCAGTACTTGTGAATATCCGCAGCTGCTTTATCGGCGGACAACAAGACTGAATCAAATTTCAAGGGCGCTACTGTAACAGAAAGCGGCAAGCCCTCAAACACCGCCGGGGCATTGGATCTGGATACACACAAGCGGCCTCTCGACATGAATCAACAGGAAATCCTCAATCAAATCAAGCGCGGCAGCGAAGAGCTGCTGCTCGAATCCGAACTGCTCAAAAAACTTGAACTGGGCCGGCCCCTGCGCATCAAGGCGGGCTTTGATCCGACTGCGCCCGACCTGCATCTCGGGCACACGGTGCTGCTCAACAAGATGCGCCAACTGCAAGACTTGGGGCATCACGCGCTGTTCCTGATCGGTGACTTCACCGGCATGATAGGCGACCCTACGGGCAAGAATGCGACGCGCCCGCCCTTGTCGCGTGAGCAGGTGCTTGCCAATGCGCAGAGTTACCGGGACCAGGTGTTCAAGGTACTCGATCCAGCGAAGACCGAGGTCGTATTCAATTCCACCTGGATGGACAAATTCAGCGCGGTCGACCTGATACGCCTCGCGGCCACGCATACCGTGGCGCAGATGCTGGAACGCGACGATTTTTCCAAGCGCTACAAGGCCAACCAGCCCATTGCCATCCACGAATTCGTCTATCCGCTGGTGCAGGGCTATGACTCCGTCGCCCTCAAGGCAGACATGGAGCTGGGCGGCACCGACCAGAAATTCAACCTGCTCATGGGACGCGAACTGCAGAAGCACTTTGGCCAGCCGGCGCAGTGTGTGCTTACCATGCCGTTGCTGGAAGGATTGGATGGCGTCAACAAGATGTCCAAGTCGCTGGGCAACTACATCGGCGTGACCGATACCCCGCAAGAGATGTTCGGCAAGCTCATGTCCGTCTCCGACGAGCTGATGTGGCGTTACCTTGAGCTGCTATCCTTCCGCAGCCTGGCCCAGATCGAGCATTGGCGCGAAGAGGTGAACGGCGGGCGCAACCCGCGCGACATCAAGGTGATGCTGGCCCAGGAGATCGTCGCCCGCTTCCATACGCTCAAGGCTGCGGAAGAGGCGCTGGCCGAATTCGAGGCGCGTTTCCAGAAAGGCGTTTTGCCGGATGACATGCCGGAACTCAGCGTGCAATCCGTCGATGGCAGCATCGCCATCGCCCATCTGCTCAAGCAGGCCAATTTTGTTGCCAGCACCTCCGAGGCGCTGCGGATGATCGACCAGGGCGGAGTAAAACTGGATGGCGAAAAGGTCAGCGACAAAGCGTTGCAGCTCAAGGCGGGTGCCGTTGTCGTGGCACAGGTCGGCAAGCGCAAATTCGGTCGCGTCAGCGTAAATTAGTCGATTGTTTCAATATCAATCCTGCCCCCCAGACCACAAGCCCGGCAATGCTTGTGGTTCGTTGAATTGCCCTGGCTTTGGTGGCGGGTGTTTGCCTGTCACCCGTTTGTAATGCGTCCGTGGCTGCGCGGATGGCTCAAGCATGTTTATGTCCTGCACTGGATGCCGTTCGCGCTGCTGGCGGCGACTTGGCTTGCGGGTTATATCATCCATGCCGGCTTGCACAGTCCTGTAGTCGTTCTCTATTACGCAGCGCACATCTTTGCAGCAGCCGGACTCTTTGTAGTGGGCATGTTCTATCTGCACCCGGCCAACCGGTACATCAAGTCGCGACTGCATGCCTCCGCCCCGAACGGCATCACCAAAGCGACCCATCGCATCATTTTTTACCTGTTGAGAGTTCAGCCTTTCATCGGCTTATTGATCTTTTTCGTGCCGGATGGTGGCTTTGGGCTCGGCGGGAAAGGGTCATTCTGGCTGAACCACGTTTATAACGACAACTTGGCCCATATGGCACATGCCATGCTGTTCTATGTGATTGTTCTGCTGGGAGTCGTAAATTTCCTGTTTGTTTTGAACAAACGCCGCAAGAATCAATACTCTGGGCGGTAGCGTGTGGTATTTCAGGCTGATCGGGCATGGCGGGCCGGGTGGAAAATATCGGTTGTGCAATAAGCCGTTGTTTTGTAGAATCGCGCCCTCGAATTTTTGGTAGAAGGTAGTTTGTTCATGACAACAGTACGTGTTAAAGAGAATGAGCCGTTCGAAGTGGCAATGCGCCGCTTCAAGCGTTCTGTGGAAAAAACCGGTCTTTTGACCGAATTGCGTGCGCGCGAATTCTACGAGAAGCCCACTGCAGAGCGTAAACGCAAGCTGGCCGCTGCCGTCAAGCGCCACTACAAGCGCCTGCGCAGCCAGACTCTCCCGCCCAAGCTGTATTGATCTGTCCCGCCTCCCGGGCGCAGGGCAGTTTGATATGAGTCTCAAGCAGCAAATCACTGATGACATGAAGACCGCGATGCGCGCCAAGGAAACGGCGCGCCTCGGGGCGATTCGTCTTCTATTGGCCGCGATGAAGCAGCGCGAAGTGGACGAGCGCATCGAGCTGACCGATACCGATATCGTCAGCATCATCGAAAAGATGCTGAAACAGCGCCGCGACTCCATCAGTCAGTACAAGGCCGCGAACCGCCAGGACCTGGTGGATGTCGAGGAGTTCGAAGTCACCGTATTGCAGACCTACATGCCGCAGCAGTTCAGCGAGGCCGAGATCGTTTCCGCCATCGCCGAAGCCATTGCTGCGACAGGTGCCGTCGGTCCGCAGGACATGGGCAAGGTCATGGGCGTGGTCAAACCCAGGCTGGCCGGACGTGCCGACATGGGCAAGGTATCCGGCCTGATCAAGGCGCAGCTCACAAAATAAGTATGAAGAGAGTCCCTCCCCCTTGCAGGGGGAGGAACAGGGTGGGGGCAGATGCTTGTACAGCTCCCACCCCCATTCCAGCCTTCCCCCTTGCAGGGGGAAGGAGTACAAAAAGGCCGGCATTTTCAATACCACGTGACGCGAGGGCGGAGTGATTCCAAAAAGTTTCATTCAGGATCTGCTCAATCGCCTCGACATCGTGGACGTGATCGAGCGTTATCTTCCGCTCAAGAAGGCCGGGGCCAACTACGTCGCCTGCTGCCCCTTCCATAACGAAAAATCCCCGTCCTTTACGGTCAGCCAGACCAAGCAGTTCTACCACTGTTTCGGCTGCGGCGCGCACGGCACGGCCATCGGCTTTGTCATGGAACACACCGGCATGGGTTTTGTCGAGGCCGTGGAAGACCTGGCCCGGAGCATCGGTGTCAGCGTTCCACAGGAAGCCTCCAATGTGCTGCAACACAAGGTCGCGCCCGATCTCTACGACCTGATGCAATCTGCCACGCGTTTTTACCGCGAGCAACTCAAGAAGACGCCGCGCGCCATCGATTACCTGAAAGGGCGCGGCCTTTCAGGCGAAGTCGCCGCGCGCTTCGGCATCGGCTACGCGCCGGACGACTGGCAGAACCTGAAGACCGCGGTGCCCGATTATCAGGATGCCAGTCTGGTCGAGACCGGCCTGGTAATCGAGGGCGAGGGCGGCAAGCGCTACGACCGCTTCCGTGACCGCATCATGTTCCCCATCGTCAACGTGCGCGGGCAGGTCATCGGCTTCGGCGGACGCGTGCTGGACAAGGGCGAGCCCAAGTATCTCAACTCGCCAGAGACGACGCTGTTCGAAAAAGGGCATGAACTTTACGGCCTGTACCAGGCGCAAAAAGCCATTCGCGCCCGGCAGCGCGTGATCGTGGTCGAGGGCTACATGGATGTGGTGGCCCTGGCACAGCACGGCGTGGAATATGCCGTGGCTACCTTGGGCACGGCCACCACGCCGTTCCACGTGCAAAAACTGCTGCGCCTGTGCGACCAGATTGTGTTCTGTTTCGATGGCGACAAGCCCGGCCAGAAAGCCGCCTGGCGCGCGCTGGAAAACGCGTTGCCGCAACTGGTCGACGGAAAGGGCATCGGCTTCCTGTTCCTGCCCGAAGAACATGATCCTGATACCTATATCCGCGAATTCGGCACCGAAGCCTTCGAACATGAGCTGGAGAACTCATTGCCGCTTTCAGGCTACCTGTTACGCGAACTGACAGCCCAAGTCGACCTGCGCACCCAGGAAGGACGCAGCGCCCTGCTCAAGAGCGCCCAACCCCTGCTTGCCGCCATCACAGCGCCTGCTACGGCGCTGCTGTTGCGCAAGGAGGTGGCGGCACTGGCAGGGGTGACCCAAGCGGAACTGGAAGCCCTGTATGTCATCAAACCCATCGCCGCGCCGCAACGTCAGGCGCCTCAGAAGGCCAGACGTCCGGCACCTTCCGGTTTGCGCGCCCTGCTGCGTTGCCTGGTGATGAAACCGGAACTGGCGCGCGAGCTGCCCGGGGATTGGCTGCGGGAGGGCGATGCCGAAGGTGTCGGGCATCCATCGGCGTCTTCCTTGCGGGGGCGTAATGAAGGGGCCGAAGGCGCTGCGATCTTGGCATTGGTCGACTGGCTGAACGAATCGGCAGACGAAACCACCACTGCGGCGATGATCCAGCATTTTCAAGGGACGGTGCACGAGGCTATATTCAACGCTACGCAAGGTGAAACCCTGCATTTGGGGGAAGTCTACGATGTCCAGTCGGATTTCAGCGGCATCCTGCGCAAGATCCGGCGCGATGCCATCGAATCCGAGATGTCCATGCTGCAGGCCAAAGGGCTGGCCATGAACGAGCAGGAAAGGGCGCGCCATGACCAGCTTCATGCGGAGTTGAAGCAATTGAAGGCACAAGTGGGTTGAACGATCGGGCACGCTATTTGCTGAGTCCCTGATCATGGCTTTTTGTAGCTAACTCGCGGAAAAGTTTTGGGAAATCGGGTATAATCCGCGCCCTTTTCGACGGCACCACTTTTTCGGGTGCCGTGTTTTTCGAGTACGAATCAACTTTGGGAATCCTCAAAATGGCGACTCCGCAACAAAAGAAAAAACCCGCACCTGCCAAACCGGTCGCAGCCGGTACCAAACAGACAGCCAAGGAAAAGGCGGTCGCCGCTGCCGCCACGGTCGACGCGACACAGGACATCGAAGCGCGCCGCACGCGCCTGAAGGCGCTTATCCTGCTGGGCAAGGAGCGCGGCTATCTGACTTTTGCCGAAATCAACGACCATTTGCCGGAGATGCTTGAAGTCGAGCAGGTCGAAGGCGTGGTGAGCATGATCAACGACATGGGCATCACCGTGTGCGATGTCGCGCCTGATACCGAATCGCTGGTGATGAACGAGACCGCTCCGCCCGTCGCCGACGAAGATGCGGCGGAAGAAGCTGAAGCTGCCATTTCCACCGTCGATTCCGAATTCGGCCGCACCACCGACCCCGTACGTATGTACATGCGTGAAATGGGCGTGGTCAATCTGCTTACGCGCCAGGACGAAATCGAGATCGCCAAGCGCATCGAAGACGGCCTGAAGCACATGATCCAGGCGATTTCCGCCTGCCCGGCCACCATCGCCGAAATTCTCGCGCTGGCCGACAAGGTGGCGAAGGATGAGTTGCGCATCGATGAAGTGATCGACGGCTTCATCGACACCCAGGAAGAAGTGATGGTCAGCGAAGTTGCTGATGAGGAAGAAGACGAGGCAGAAGAAGAAGAGGAAGAAGAGGAATCGGAAGAAGACGGCGAAGCCGCCGCTGCCGCCAACCTGGCGCAGCTCAAGGAAGATGCGCTCGCACGCTTTGCGATCATCAGCGACTACTTCACCAAGCTGGGCAAGGCCTATGAGAAATACGGCTACCGCAGCAAACAATACGACAAGCTGCAACAGCAAATCTCAGATGAGCTGATGCAGTTCCGTTTCTCGGCCAAGCAAGTGGACGCCCTGTGCGAAACCATGCGCGGACTGGTGGAAGAAGTACGCTCCTGCGAGCGCAGCATCCAGGAACTGTGCGTGACCAAATCGCACATGCCGCGTGCCCACTTCATCAAGGTGTTCCCGCTCAACGAAGGCAATCTGGATTGGGTCAAGCAGGAGATCGCATCCAGGAAGGTATACAGCGAAACGCTGTCGCGCTTTCAGGCCGCCATCATCGACCAGCAGAAAAAGATGCTGGCGTTGCAACAGCGCGTCGGCATTCCCATCCTCGATCTGAAAGAGATCAACAAACAGATGACCAATGGCGAAGCCAAGGCACGCCGCGCCAAGCGCGACATGATCGAGGCCAACCTGCGTCTTGTGATCTCCATTGCCAAGAAATACACGAACCGCGGTTTGCAATTCCTCGACCTGATCCAGGAGGGCAACATCGGCCTGATGAAGGCCGTGGACAAATTCGAATATCGTCGCGGCTACAAATTTTCGACCTATGCGACATGGTGGATCCGCCAGGCCATCACGCGCTCCATCGCTGACCAGGCGCGCACCATCCGCATCCCGGTGCATATGATCGAAACCATCAACAAGATGAACCGCATCTCGCGCCAGATCCTGCAAGAGACCGGCATGGAAGCCGACGCCGCCACGCTGGCGATCAAGATGGAGATGCCGGAAGACAAGATCCGCAAGATCCTCAAGATCGCCAAGGAACCGATCTCCATGGAGACCCCGGTGGGCGACGACGACGATTCGCACCTGGGCGACTTCATCGAAGACGCCAACTCGCTGGCACCTATCGAGGCTGCGGTGTACGACAGTTTGCGCAACGTCACCAAGGACATCCTGGACAGCCTTACTCCCCGTGAAGCCAAGGTGCTGCGCATGCGCTTCGGTATCGAGATGAATACTGACCATACCCTTGAAGAAGTCGGCAAACAGTTCGACGTCACCCGCGAGCGTATCCGCCAGATAGAAGCCAAGGCGCTGCGCAAACTGCGTCATCCTTCGCGTTCGGAAAAACTCAAGAGCTTCCTCGACGGCGAAAGTTAAGTCTACGGGCCCTTAGCTCAGTTGGTTAGAGCAGAGGACTCATAATCCTTTGGTCCGCGGTTCAAGTCCGCGAGGGCCCACCAAAAACAAGGAGTTACACGAAGGTGTAACTCCTTTTTTCTTTGGCATCCAAGAGTCCCGCTATTCATGCGGTATCAAGACCGGCATCAAAATCAGCATCAGTATTTCGTGTGGAAAATCCTTTGGTCCACCCACGGACATTGCATAATCCTCATAACATTGAAGTTTCAAAATATCTCAAGTGGCGTACTTGATTAAATTCGACTAGGCCAAACGGCATATATGTGGTGCGGAACTATTCTGCTAGGATCGCATACAGTCAAATAACAATTTCAATGGATGCAGCTATGGCAAGACGGCGAACTAAAAAGGATGAACTCAACATTGTGGCCGACTTGTTGAAGGCTCCTTGGCAGACGAGTGCAGTTCTCGCAGTTGTTATATTTGGCGTGATGAGATGGATTATTCCATCGCAGATCAATTCACCAGTCTTGGTTGCATTTGGAAAAGTCTCTTCTGGTCTTGCCCCTGTAGTTTCAGTATTACTGTTTCTTATTGCCGCAGCCTCCTATTTTCGGAGTAGGGCATCCACCTCATCTTCTGAACAACCTGACAGTCCAAAAGTTGAGCGTGTAGATCACAGCATGACTTCCGAAGACGACATGGGGCGAATTAGTGGCAAGCCCCATCCTTTGGAAGTGAAGTCTACTGAGTGGTCGATTGAGTTATTGAGAAAACTTGAATGGCATCGTTTTGAAACTCTCTGCGCTGAATATTTTCGACTGCTTGGCAAACGTGTTGAAACGATTACACATGGTGCTGATGGTGGAATTGATGCCAGAATCTATGCAAATGGCTCTCAGGTCCTCGAATATGCGGTTCAATGTAAAGCTTGGAAGGACTCGGTGGGGATCAAACCCGTGCGTGAGCTATTTGGTGTAATGGCGCACGAATCTGCGGGCAAGGGAATATTCATGACGACCAGCACCTTCACAGACGATGCAACGAAATTTGCTACTGAACACAATGACAAGGTGTTTCTGGTTAATGGGCAGCGTTTTCTGAAGATGATTGGAATGTTGCCAGAAGAAAAGCGGGCGCGGTTGTTAGCTTTTGCAACGGAAGGTGACTACACCACACCAACTTGTGCATCATGTGGCATCAAAATGGTTTGGCATCCCAAGGGTGACTTTTGGGGATGCCAGAACTATCCGAGATGCAAAAATACATTGAATGTTGCTAACGTCTGATACGACCGCCTGATCTACGAAATCCACACGCTAAGTTTATAATTGTTCGGTCTGGTTGCTGGATTCTCCATCAACGGACTTTACTCCGTGATAGGAAAAGGACATTTTATGAGTATCGGCACATTCTTGGAAAGCGCAGCAAAAGCGAAGCGGTTAATAACCTATCAGGAAGTCGTCAACAAGTTTTCACTGCCTCCACTGGAGGGAAATTGGAATACCCACCCTTTATCGAAGAGTTTTGAAACACTTGATCAAGAAGATGCGACAAAGAATAGGCCGTTTAGAACTTCTGTTGTTGTAAGAAAAGATAAAAACAACCAAATGCCGGGGATGGGATTCTTTGAAGCATTGGAACGGCTCAAGAACATTAAATGCTTAAATGACAAGGCTCGTGAAAAGGCATGGGTTAATGAGTTGAATGCTGCGTTTGGTTTCAAATGGCCGTAGATATATCTATATCTATTAATAGACAATAGATAAGACTGTACGGGTGTTTAGGACTTGAACAGGTTGTGCTCAAATCTTTAACACCTCAACATTGTAAGAACTGTTTAAGCGCTCGGAACTGGTGTATGCAAACGATTCAACACTTCTACGGCTGCGTATGATGCATCGCTGGGTGCCAAGTCAGCATAGTAACTGGCCTAATATCGACAG
>CAVRYQ010000018.1:0-15757 GCA_963725375.1 uncultured Pseudomonadota bacterium
CATTTTGCTGCATCGGCTTGTTGATGGAGTGGAGGATCACCTTGGCCTGGATTGTTGGCTTGCCCACGGTGGTTGGAGCTCTACCACCTGCTGGCGAAACAGTCCCAGGTGCCGCGCGACGACGGGAACTTGGAGGCGCTTGCGCCTTGTAGGCCTATTTGATCATCCGACTCCGCGTATGATCTTGATCGTGAGCCGGTTGGTGCTGTTCAGGTACAGCATGGATGCTGCTTGTGGCCGGATTAAACTTCTGTTTGCCCTGTTTGTAAGACAGGAACCCCCTCATGGTGAACCATGATCGCCCAAGCTCTATGTCCACCGGGAAGGGCCTTGAGGCATTTATCTGCAAACCGTGCAGTGGTCGGCCACGTCGTTGAACTCGTCGAAGTGCGCGATGGAAACGCCGCGCCCGGGTCTGCTCTTCGTAGCAGGAACGCCTCGATTGAGCAGCGAGGTGGCCAGGATTTTGTTGCGCGGCGAGAAGCGGGAGGTTGGCGCGCTGCACATGCGTGGTGGGAGACGGGGTCTGGACTCGCCGAGTCTGAGCAGGGAGTCCTTGATCGAATCGGCAAATCTTTCCCAGCTCGCTCTTTTGGAGGATCTGTTTTTCCGGCTCCATCAGGTTGAAAGCTGGGCGCAGAGGCGTGTTCCAAATCGCTGCCCGGCAACAGTTTGCCCTTGTTGAAGTGCTCCGTCCGGATCGATCCTTTCGCTCTTGAACGCGATGCAAAAGGCCTGATGTTGCTTTGTTTTTGAGGAGGTTGCGAACCACGCCCATGCCGTGTTCGCCCGGATATGATGCTGCCCAGCGCCTTTGCGAATATGATGCGGTCCACCGCTGCTTTAGGGGTGCTGTACCATCTCCTAGCAATTGTTGGAGTTGACTGGAATGTTGGTGTGCATATGACTCGTCGCCGGTTAAATGTGCAGTGCCACTGACGATGAATCGCAGCGCATTGCTCCAAGACGGGCAGGAATGGGCGGCCGCCGAGTACCTGGCGCAACGGTTCGTGCAGTTTGCGCTTCCACGAGGCACGCAGAAGGTGGCGCTTGAATTCTGTGTCGAATACCGTCACGGGATCCTGCGCATCGTCCGGCGCGAAGGAGCAGTCGCCAGCGGCGCGTCCAGTTTAAAGAGTAGCGAGGTCCAGCGCGCACGCACGTCAGCCTACAACTGGTGTGCCACGGGTGGGCGATTGCCCAGCTTCGGCGGCACCCAGTTGCGCGTCGTCCTGGTAGCGCAGCGGCAATTCGCCCGCGAAGAATTCATCCAGCTGATTCCGACAATTTGATCTTGTTGCCGAACTCACAGCTCGCAGTGCGTCGATCTGTGCTCTATGCCATCGCAATACAGTTTGCCATGCGCGGTAGCGGGATTACCACGTCTTTATTGAACTCCAAAGTGTTTGGCCGCTCTGGCGATCGGCGGTGGTGCGCGCCCGGTCGAGCCAGAAATTCCTGCGCGCTTCGGCGGCGACGGCGATGAAACCTTCGCCATGGCGCAGGTTGGCCACGCGCACGATCTCGGAAGCAGCTTCGCCGACGGCGCGTTCATCGTCGCTGACCACGTCGGTGGACCACACCATTTTCGGGCGCCCGGTACGCCTGGCCTTGGTGCATCCCACCGCTTTCAGTAACGCTCATCCAGGTTTCCAGCCCGGCCAGCAAAACCGGTGCCGGGAAAATGCTGCGCTGATTGAACATCGAAGTGATCTCACGATAGCAGGTACCGCCTCATGTACCTGACCGAAGAACTCCAGGCACACGGTGCGGGTGAATCTGTGCTCGCGGTGCAGGATGAAAACGCTGCAGGTATGATGCCGTCGCACCTTCCTTCTGGACGCCGGGCAGGCCGGAAAGGAATTTGTCGGTGACATCCTTGCCCAGCCCAGCCTTGCGGAACAACTTGCCGGGAATAACAGTATCTCGGTCTCGGCATTCGGTGTCTTGCGTCCCCTCGAAAAGGGAAACGCGGAAGTGATTTTCCACGTCGTGGATCTTGCCGAGGTTGTGGTCGAGCCGCTCGATGAACATCCACAGTCCGTCGGGGGTGACCATTTTCCACGACGCCAAATCGTCCAGGGCTGTGCCCCACAGCACGGCCTTCTTGCCGCCCGCGTTCATCGCCACGTTGCCGCCGATGCAGGAGGCGTCCGCCGAGGTCGGGTCGACCGCGAATACCAGGTTGCCCGCTCCCGCAGCCTCCATCACGCTCCGCGTCATCACGCCGGCACCGCACTGGATCGTGGCGCAGGGTGTGGACAGGCCGGTAGCGCCAGATGTTCGACCGGGGACACGCATCCAGCTTCTCGGTGTTGATGACAGCCGACAGCTTCGTCAGCCGAATTGCGCCGCCGGTATAACCCGTCCCGCCACCGCGCGGAATGAGCGTCAGGCCCAGTCCGATGGAGGCGCGCACCAGTCGTGCGATTTCCTCTTCCGAGTCTGGATCCAGCACCACGAACGGATATTCCACGCGCCAGTCGGTCGCGTCAGTAACGTGCGAAACGCGTGCCAGCCCGTCGAACTGAAGTGTCCTGCGCGTGTGGCGGGACGACGCGTGGAGGGTGCGCTTGCGCAATTGCAGCGTGTGCTCGAATTCGGTCGCAAAGCGGTCGACCGCCGCATCGGTCAGGTCGAGCAGCGCTCATCGCTGATTGTCCTGGCGGCGCGCCTCAATGGCGGCCAAACGATGGCGCAACGCGCCAATCATCGCATCCCGGCGCTTGCGGTTGAAAGCAGGTCATCTTCCAGATAGCGATGCGCGTCAGCACCCAGATGTCGCCGAGCACTTCGTACAGCATCCTGGCAGGCGCCCGGTGCGGCGCTCTTCGCGTAGCGTATTGATGATATCCCACGCTTCGTGCCCAATATGCGCAATACGATATCGCGATCGGAGAAGGAGGTGTAGTTGTAAAGGATTTCGCGTAGACGTGCGCTCATAATTCTGCAGTTCAACAAGGCGAGCATCTTACAGTATCCCGCGTCTTTGCTCGACCCTGAGGATGAATGGAGTTAGCATCGATGCCATGATTCAGCCCGGTGAAAAAAAGTTGCGCCTGTTCTTCGCATTCTCGCGGATCACGCCGAACGCGCCGCCATGGCGGCATGGCAACCGTCGTTGCGCGAGCTGTGTGGGGGGCGGGTGATGCGGATCGACACCCTGCACACCCGCTGGTGTTCCTCGGGGATGTGGCGGGACAGCGCCTGCAGGCGGCGCAATCGGCGGCGCGCGCGGTGCGTTGCCCCGGATTCGAGCTGAACCTGACGGTGGTGCATTACTGGGGGCACAACCACATCGCCTATGCGGCGCCGGAATCAACACCGCCGCAATTGGCGGTGCTGGTGCACGAACTGGAAAACAGTTTGCGTAACCATCATATCCATTTTGAAGCCCGCCCCTACAAGCCGCATGTTACCTTATTGCGCGGTGCACAATGGAGCGATGCGCACTTGCCGGTCATGCCGGCGGTGCGCTGGCAGGTAGGCGAGTTCTCTGGTGCAGTCACGCCGTGATGAGCAGTGCGCGCGTTGTCAGGTGCTGGCGCGCTTTCCTATGCTTCCACAGGAGCTTGAGCACCGCGCCCGCCAGCATGAAGCCGAACAGCGGCGGCATGTAGCTGATGGTGCCGTTCACGCGCGAGGCAGGGGCCCGTCGGCTCCGGCGGCAACGTTTGCTTGGATGTTCGTCCGAAAATACCGTCAATATGCCCTTGTGGATGCCGTGGTGTTTGCGCAACTTGAGTCCATCTGCTTCGCCAGCGGGCACGTGTCGGTCTTGCTGATGTCCGCCACCTTGACGTGCGCAGGATCGAGACATTTGCCCGCGCCCATGCTTGAAGCCACCTTCAGTGCACGATTGTGGCTCTCCACCACCAGTGCCACCTTGCAAGACAGAGAATCGATGCAATCCACCACGTAATCGACGTCGCCGGGCACGAGGTCATTCACGTTGTCGATGGTGAGCAAGTCATCCACCAGGGTTACCTGGCATTCCGGACTAATGTCGGCGATTGCGCGCGCATCCTCGCTTTGGATTAGCCCACCGTGGAAAGCACGCGGCAATTGCCGGTTGATGTTGCTGACCGCCATTTTCATGGTCGAGCAGCGTGAGCCGGCCTATGCCGGCGCGCGCCATCGCTTCGGCACGATAGGAACCCACCCGCCGAGGCCGGCAATGAATATGTGCATGTTCTTGAGCCTAGTGATGCCTGCATCGCCCACCAGGATATGGGTGCGCGTGAATTGGGGCAGGGTGGAATCGTTCATGACCAAAAAGCGGATATCAACTTGGGTTCAACCATGTGGGCTGCGTTTGGAGCGATCAGAACAGAAGCAAGGCGCTGAGCGAAAGCGGATAGGCTCATTCCCGATGCGCGGCCATCGAACAAGGCGGCATAATTGATGCGGAGAATACCGGGTAAACAGCCACTTCGCATTGCGCACCGAATTGAACCGCATCAATTATGCCGCCTCGGCCGATGGCCGCGCATCGGGAATAAGCTATCCGCTTTCGCTCAGCGCCTTGCTTCTGTTCTGATCGCTCCCGACGCAGCCCACATGGTTGAACCCAAGAACCTGATATCCGCTTTTTGGTCATGAACGATTCCACCCTGCCCCAATTCACGCGCACCCATATCCTGGTGGGCGATGCAGGCATCGCTAGGCTCAAGAACATGCACATATTCATCGCCGGCCTCGGCGGGGTGGGTTCCTATTGTGCCGAAGCGATGGCGCGCGCCGGCATAGGCCGGCTCACGCTGCTCGACCATGACAAAGTGGTGGTCAGCAACATCAACCGGCAATTGCCCGCGCTGCTTTCCACGGTGGGTCAATCCAAAGCGGAGCTGATGCGCGCGCGCATCGCCGACATCAATCCGGAATGCCAGGTAACCCTGGTGTATGACTTTCTCACCATCGACAACGTGAATGACCTCGTGCCCGGCGACGTCGATTACGTGGTGGATTGCATCGATTCTCTGTCCTGCAAGGTGGCACTGGTGGTGGAGAGCCACAATCGTGGACTGAAGGTGGCTTCAAGCATGGGCGCGGGCAACCGCCTCGATCCTGCGCACGTCAAGGTGGCGGACATCAGCAAGACCGACATGTGCCCGCTGGCGAAGCAGATGCGACTCAAGTTGCGCAAACACCACGGCATCCGCAAGGGCATATTGACGGTATTTTCGGACGAACATCCAAGCAAACCGTTGCCGCCGGAGCCGACGGGCCGCGGTCGGCCTCGCGCGGTGAACGGCACCATCAGCTACATGCCGCCGCTGTTCGGCTTCATGCTGGCGGGCGCGGTGCTCAAGCGCCTGCTGGAAGCATAGGAAAGCGCGCCAGCACCTGATAACGCGCGCCCTGCTCATCACGGCGTGACTGCACCAGCACGAACTCGCCTACCTGCCAGCGCACCGCCGGCATGACCGGCAAGTGCGCATCGCTCCATTGTGCACCGCGCAATAAGGTAACATGCGGCTTGTAGGGGCGGGCTTCAAAATGGATATGATGGTTACGCAAACTGTTTTCCAGTTCGTGCACCAGCACCGCCAATTGCGGCGGTGTTGATTCCGGCGCCGCATAGGCGATGTGGTTGTGCCCCCAGTAATGCACCACCGTCAGGTTCAGCTCGAATCCGGGGCAACGCACCGCGCGCGCCGCCGATTGCGCCGCCTGCAGGCGATGTTCGGCCACATCCCCGAGGAACACCAGCGTGGTGTGCAGGGTGTCGATCCGCATCACCCGCCCCCCACACAGCTCGCGCAACGACGGTTGCCATGCCGCCATGGCGGCGCGTTCGGCGTCATTCGGCCAGAATGCGAAGAACAGGCGCAACTTTTTTTCACCGGGCTGATTCATGGCATCGATGCTAACTCCATTCATGCCTCAGGGTCGAGCAAAGACGCGGGATACTGTAGAATGCTCGCCTTGTTGAACTGCAGAAAATCATGAGCGCACGTCTACGCGAAATCCCTTACAACTACACCTCCTTCTCCGATCGCGAGATCGTATTGCGCATATTGGGCAGCGAAGCGTGGGACATCATCAATACGCTACGCGAAGAGCGCCGCACCGGGCGCTCTGCCAGGATGCTGTACGAAGTGCTCGGCGACATCTGGGTGCTGACGCGCAATCCGTATCTGGAAGATGACCTGCTTTCAAACCGCAAGCGCCGGGATGCGCTGATTGGCGCGTTGCGCCATCGTTTGGCCGCCATTGAGGCGCGCCGCCAGGACAATCAGAAAGTGAAGCGCCTGCTCGACCTGACCCATGCGGCGGTCGACCGCTTTGCGACCGAATTCGAGCACACGCTGCAATTGCGCAAGCGCACCCTGCACGTGTTGTCCCGCCACACGCGCAAGGACAACATCCAGTTCGACGGGCTGGCACGCGTTTCGCACGTTACTGACGCGACCGACTGGCGCGTGGAATATCCGTTCGTGGTGCTGAATCCAGACTCGGAAGAGGAAATCGCACCACTGGTGCGCGCCTGCATCGGACTGGGCCTGACGCTCATTCCGCGCGGTGGCGGCACGGGCTATACCGGCGGCGCAATTCCGCTCACGAAGCTGTCGGCTGTCATCAACACCGAGAAGCTGGATGCGCTGTCCCCGGTCGAACATCTGGCGCTACCCGGCCTGTCCACACCCTGCGCCACGATCCAGTGCGGTGCCGGCGTGGTGACGCGGCGCGTGATGGAGGCTGCGGAAGCGGGCAACCTGGTATTCGCGGTCGACCCGACCTCGGCGGACGCCTCCTGCATCGGCGGCAACGTGGCGATGAACGCGGGCGGCAAGAAGGCCGTGCTGTGGGGCACAGCCCTGGACAACCTGGCGTCGTGGAAAATGGTCACCCCCGACGGACTGTGGATGTTCATCGAGCGGCTCGACCACAACCTCGGCAAGATCCACGACGTGGAAAATGCACGCTTCCGCGTTTCCCGTTTCGAGGCGGACGGCAAGACACCGAATGCCGAGACCGAGATACTGGTTATTCCCGGCAAGTTGTTCCGCAAGGCTGGGCTGGGCAAGGATGTCACCGACAAATTCCTTTCCGGCCTGCCCGGCGTCCAGAAGGAAGGCTGCGACGGCATCATCACCTCGGCGCGTTTCATCCTGCACCGCGAGCACAGATTCACCCGCACCGTGTGCCTGGAGTTCTTCGGTCAGGTACATGAGGCGGTACCTGCTATCGTCGAGATCACTTCGATGTTCAATCAGCGCAGCAATTCCCCCGCACCGGTTTTGCTGGCCGGGCTGGAACACCTGGATGAGCGTTACCTGAAGGCGGTGGGATATGCCACCAAGGCCAAACGTACCGGGCGCCCGAAAATGGTGCTGATCACCGACGTGGTCAGCGACGATGAACGCGCCGTCGGCGAAGCTGCTTCCGAGATCGTGCGCGTGGCCAACCTGCGCCATGGCGAAGGTTTCATCGCCATCACCGCCGAAGCGCGCAAGAAATTCTGGCTGGACCGGGCGCGCACCGCCGCCATCGCCAAGCACACCAACGCTTTCAAGATCAATGAAGACGTGGTAATCCCGCTGCCGCGCATGGGCGACTATTGCGATGGCATAGAGCGCATCAACATCGAGCTGTCGTTCGGCAACAAGATCAAATTGCTGGATGCGCTGGATGAATTCTTCGCGGGCGAATTGCCGCTGCGCTACCAGGACGACGCGCAACTGGGTGCCGCCGAATTGCTGGGCAATCGCCCGCAGGTGGCACACCAGTTGCTAGCTGACGTGCGTGCGCGCTGGACCTGGCTGCTGGGGAACCTGGACGCGCCGCTGGCGAACTGTCCCTTCGCGCCGGACGATGCGCAGGATGCCGTGACGGTATTCGACGCGGTACAACGCCACCTGCTGCGTGCCTCGTGGAAGCGCGAACTGCACGAACCGTTGCGCCAGGTCTTCGGCGGCAGCACGTTCCTGCCCGTCCTGGAGCAATGCACTGCGATTCATCAGCGTGTTCTGAAAAGCCGCGTGTTCGTGGCACTGCACATGCATGCCGGCGACGGTAACGTGCACACCAACATTCCAGTCAACTCCGACGATTACGCGATGCTGCAGCAGGCCTACGGCGCGGTGGACCGCATCATGCGTTTGGCAAAGGCGCTGGGCGGCGTGGTCTCGGGCGAACACGGCATCGGCATCACAAAGTTCGATTTCCTCGAACAAAGCGAGATCGCGCCTTTCGTCGCATACAAGCAAAGGATCGATCCGGACGGACACTTCAACAAGGGCAAACTGTTGCCGGGCAGCAATCTGGAACACGCCTATACGCCCAGCTTCAACCTGATGGAGCTGGAAAGCCTGATCCTCGAAAAGAGCGAGCTGGGAAAGATTTCCGATTCGATCAAGGACTGCCTGCGCTGCGGCAAGTGCAAGCCCGTCTGCACCACGCATGTGCCACGCGCCAACCTGCTTTACTCGCCGCGCAACAAAATCCTGGCCACCTCGCTGCTGATCGAGGCGTTCCTGTACGAAGAGCAGACCCGGCGCGGCGTTTCCATCGCGCACTTCGACGAGTTCAACGACGTGGCCGACCACTGCACGGTTTGCCATAAATGCCTCAAGCCCTGCCCGGTGGACATCGACTTTGGCGATGTATCCGTCGCCATGCGCAACTTCCTGTACAAACAGGGCAAGAAAAAATTCAATCCGGCCACCGCGGCATCCATGCTGTACCTGAACAGCACCGACCCGCTCACGATCAAGATCATGCGCAAAGTGATGATCGAATGGGCCTACAAGGCACAACGCCTGGGCTACCGTGTCGCACGGCACCTGGGACTGTTTCGCCAGCAGGTGGCGCATCCTCCCGCCACCGTGGGCAAGCCGACGATCCAGGCCAAGGTGATCCACTTCATCAACAAGCCGATGCCGGGCGGATTGCCCAAAAAGACCTCGCGCGCGCTGCTCGACATCGAGGACAACACCATCGTGCCGGTGATCCGCAACCCGCGTAAAGTGAACGAGGAAACCGAAGCCGTGTTTTATTTCCCCGGCTGCGGATCGGAACGCCTGTTCGGACAAGTCGGCCTGGCGACGCAGGCCATGCTGTACGACATCGGCACGATCACCGTGCTGCCGCCCGGCTACCTGTGCTGCGGCTACCCGCAGACAGCGGCGGGCCAGGAAGACAAGGGCAGCCAGATCACGACGGACAACCGCGTGCTGTTCCACCGTGTAGCCAATACGCTGAACTATCTGGATATCAAGACCGTGATCGTGTCCTGCGGCACGTGCATGGACCAGTTGCTGAAGTACCAGTTCGAAAAGATCTTCCCCGGCTGCCGCCTGCTCGACATCCACGAATACTTGCTGGAGAAAGGCGTAAAGCTGCAGGGAGTGCAGGGTAATCGCCTGCTGCATGAAAGCCTGATGAAACCAACGGTTGGGGAGCAGCAGGCCACCGCACTTCCCGCCCCAGCGCTGCGCGACGCCGCGTCAGTGCGGTACATGTACCACGACCCGTGCCACTCGCCGATGAAGACCTATGCACCGCTCAAGGTGGTGAATGAACTCATGGCGGTTCCCGTGACGCTGAACGACCGCTGCTGCGGCGAAGCCGGCACCTTCGGGCTGAGCGTACCGCAGATCGCCACACAGGTGCGCTCCCGCAAGGAAGAAGAGATGCGCAAGGGAGCGGCTGCGCTGCGTTCCGACGGTTTTACGGGCGAAGTGAAGATACTCACCTCCTGTCCTGCTTGCCAGCAGGGTTTGAGCCGTTACACTGACGATGCCGGCACGACGACCGATTACATCGTGGTCGAGATGGCGAAGCATCTGCTGGGTCCCGACTGGCTGGAAGGCTATGTGGCGAAAGCCAACAACGGCGGAATCGAACGCGTGCTGCTATAGGAGTTGAGATGCTGCCCCTGGAACCGACCGATGACCTCGCCAGCCCCGCATTCAAGGATGCGGATTCGTGTACCAGGTGGTTGAGCCAGTTCCAGCTCACCAACCTGAACCTGGCGCACGGCACGTTGCGCGCGCAACTGGATGAATTCAACCGCTTCCCCATGCGCGGCAGGGAACGCCTGAAGACGCTCGAAACGCTGCGCGAGACCGTGCATGTCGTCCAGGACGATTTTTCAAAACGGCTGTTCGGAAAAAAGCTGCCGCTTGCCGAGGAGGATTTCATCACGCTCGTCGCCCTCACCAGCCTGTGGCAAAACCTGCTCAATGGTTATCTGCGCTGCCTGCAATCCTGGGATGCGGGAGATACGACGGTCGCGCCTGAGGCCGCCCTGATATTGCACCGTTGCCTGCTCTACAGCGGATTGCAGATCGGCGAATGCCTGCGCGCGGGATGCGAGCCCGACGGACTATCCTGGCAACGCTTCCACATGATCTATGCGCAGATCGAGGAGCACGGGTTTCAGCAGACACCGATCGCCGACAGGTTCAATCGCGTGGGCAGCCCCATCTCCGCCCTGACGCTGTATGTCAAAGCGCTATTGCTTCATCGTGCACGCGCGCTTGGCCTGACGCGCGCCCAGTGGCATATCGTGGAGCGCTGGCTGGAATGCTGTGAAGATACGTTCACCGTCGAGCCGACTTGCAGCATGACCGCGGAAGACGCACCACCACTGGCTGTCGACCTGGCCGGAACGCGCGGCCTCATGGCAATACATCGGGCCACGGATGGCCACGGCATGCGTTTCCTGGCGATGGTTCCCCTGTCAAAGCTGATCCGGGTCAAAACCATCCTGCTGCAGCAAGGCCAGGCCCCGCAACAAAATGGGCTTGGGGACGAACTGGACAGCAATGACTGTATCAACCTCCTGAATCGCTTGCATTCGTGCTGGTGCGAACAGCAATCGGAATCGCTGCTGGACGAGCCGCGCGATGCACCTGTTGTTGAAATGTGCTACGCCCTGGAAAACATCTATGCGCTTATCGCGCGCGAGCCGTTCAAGACACCCGGCATCGCCGGCATCTCCGACAAGGAAGTGCAGAGGCAAATCGAGATCTTCGGTCGCGTGCTGGATCATACCGATCGCCACCATCCGGAGAAAATCGATTTTCCGTCCGAGACCTGGCTGGTGGACAGCGATGGGCTGCTGCAAGGACGCCTGCTGCGCAAATTGAATAGCGGCGAACAGCTCGGCCTGCACCAGATTGTCTGCGTGCGCGATCCGGACACGAACGCTTGCAGGGTGGGCGCAACCGCGCTGGTCAGCGTCGCGCGCAGCGGACAGCTCTACGTCGGCGTGCGCTACCTGCCGGGCACCCCGCAGGCCGGGATAGTACGCGGTCAGTCCTGTGGCAACCTGCTGGCCGGCGCTGCGCCTGCCCTGTTGTTACCGGCAATGCCCAGGCTGCGCATCCCTGCCAGTATCGTGCTCCCGCGCGACTGGTTCCAGGCCGGACGCCGCATAGACCTCATTTTGGAAGAAACCAGGAAACTGAGCGTGATACTTGGCCTCAGCGTGGACAAAGGGAATGATTACGAACGGGTGAGTTTCACACCGGCGAATTAAACTGCCGCTGCCGGATCTCCTTCCGGCATCCGCCTCCTTGCCGGAAAGACGATGCTGAAAGTGCTGCCCTTGCCCTCCTCGCTGGCGATATTGAGCTGCGCCTGGTGACGGATGGCGATGTGCTTGACGATGGCCAGGCCCAACCCGGTGCCACCGGTCTCTCGTGAGCGGCTCCGATCCACGCGATAAAAGCGTTCGGTCAACCGCGAGATGTGTTGGGGTGCGATACCGATTCCGCTATCCATGACGCCAAACACCGTGTGGCCGTCGGGTTGTTCGCACCAACGCAACACGATGTCGCCCCCGGGCGGCGTGTACCGGATGGCGTTGGTGACCAGATTGCCGAAGGCGCTGTGCAACTCGCTGATGCTGCCGTTGAGCCCCGATCCGCTTTCGATCTCAAGCCTGAGTTGATGCTGCCCGTTGCTCAGCACGCGGCCTTCCTCGAGCAAGGTATTCATCAGGCCCGGCACATCCACTTTCTCCTCATGCAATACATTCTGCTCGTTCTCCAGCCGTGACAGGGTCAACAGGTCGTTCACCAGATTCTCCATGCGCCGGGTCTGTTCGCTCATCAGTTGCAGGGCGCGCCTGGCCATGTCGTTCTCCAGGCTCGGCATGTCCTGCATTGTCTCGACGAAGCCGTTGACCACAGTCAGCGGCGTGCGCAATTCATGCGAAACGTTAGCGACAAAATCGCGGCGCATGGTCTCTATGCGTTCGAGGTGGGTGATGTCGCGGCTGATGAGCAGGCGCTTGCTGCTGCCGTAGGCGATCAATTTGATCGAGAGGACGAGGTCATCGTGTCTCATGCCGCGCAACACCAGCGGTTCCGCGAAGCTATTCTGCGCGAGGTAGCGAACGAATTCCGGCTGGCGCGCGAGGTAGGTGATCTGTTGCCCGATGTCGCGATCCCCGTCCAAGCCGAAATGATGCTCCGCCTGCGGATTGCACCATTCCACCCGGTCTCCCTCACCCAGAATCACCACGCCTTCGGGCAAGGCCGAGGTGGCCTGCTCCATCTGATGCAGCGCGGCGGCGTGTTGCTCGCGCTCCTTGCGGCGGCGCTTGGTCAGTTTGTTCAGTTGCGCGAAGGCATCCACCCACAGGCCGGTGCCATCCGGCACGGACCGCGCATCGGGGTCGGCGAGCCAACGGTTAAATGCCGCAAAGTTGCGCAAATGGAAAAAATACCGGAGGCCGATGCCAGCGGCCAGTACCAGCGCGGCTGGCAAGGCACCCAGCGTCAGCCAGAACAGCAAGGCGATCAGGGAGAGGTACGCCGGAAAAATGAAAGCACGTCGCCAGAATTCGCTCACTGTCTAACCTTGGAAATGATCTGGCTGCATTATACGGGGTGAGGCGTCGGACGAGGCCGACAAGCGCTATTCCCTGGAAAAACGATACCCGCTCCCGCGCACGGTCTGCACCAGGCTGTCCAGACCGGAAGGTTCCAGCGCCTGGCGCAGGCGGCGGATATGGACATCCACGGTGCGCTCTTCCACAAAGACATGGTCACCCCAGACCTGGTCCAGCAACTGCGCGCGGCTGTATACGCGCTCGACATGTGTCATGAAGAAGTGCAGTAGACGAAATTCCGTCGGTCCGAGATCGATCATCTGTCCATTGGCACTGACGCGATGCGTGGACGGAGAAAGTTCGACGCCTTCCACACGCACCGTTTCTTCGCTCATCTGCGGCGCGCGGCGGCGCAACACGGCGCGGATGCGTGCCATGAGTTCGCGCGGGGAGAAGGGTTTGGTGATGTAATCGTCGGCCCCGGACTCAAGTCCGAGTATCTTGTCGCGCTCGTCCGTACGGGCGGTAAGCATGATGATGGGGATGTCGCGGGTACGCTGGTCCGCGCGCAAGCGCCGCGCCAGTTCGACGCCGGAAGTGCCGGGCAGCATCCAGTCGAGCAGGATGAGGTCAGGCAGCGCGCGATTGATCTCCGTCAATGCACCGGGCACATCATAGGATTGCGTCGCGCGGAAACCGCATTGCGCCACGTTGAATGCCAGCAGCTCCTGGATCGCGGGCTCGTCTTCCACTATCAGAATGTTCGCGGTCGTCATCTTTTCTCCATCATTTTGATTTCACTTGGCTTGCGATGGTATGAAAGAATTGTGACAATAACATGACAGTCGCAACTAATGGTCGCCACTATGTCCCGAATGATGATGTGGGTGTTCGGCAACATGTTCGGTGTGGCTCGCTGCAAGATGGTGCAACCCTTGATGTTCGGGAACCTGAGGCAAGGGCGTGGCGACGACGCTGGGGAGTAGTGAACCGATCACCATGGCCATGGCGCTGGCAATGACCCCGGCAAACTGAGCCGGAAAGAACGGGTCGTCAGGCCCGAAGAATAGGATGGACAGCCATACCGACAGGCCGCTGAAGATCGCGGCAAGGGCGCCTTGGTTAGTGGAACGCGTCCAGAACAATCCAGCCACCAGCGGAACGAAGGCCATGACCAGTGTGATCTGGTAGGCATTTTCGACCATCTTGAAAATGCTGGATTTGGAGTTCATTGCATACAGCGTGACAACGATGGTGAACGCCAGCGTCACGCCGCGCATCGTGTGCAGCATGTGGCGGTCCGACAGCCTGTGCCCCAGCATCGGCTTGAGGATGTTCTCGCTGAATGTGACCGAAGGCGCCAGCAGCGTGGCCGACGCGCAACTTTTGATCGCGGAAAGCAATGCGCCGAAGAACATCACCTGTGCAAACAGGCGCACTTCGGGCCGCATGATCAGGCGGGGCAGGATCATTTGCGGGTCGGTATCGATCAGGTCGCTCACCATTTTCGGATCAATCAGCGTGGCCGAATAGGCGAGGAACATCGGCACGAAGGCAAACAGGAAATACAGCCCGCCGCCGAACACCGACGCCCCAGATGGCGATCTTCTCGGTCTTAGACGACTGCACGCGCTGGAACACGTCCTGCTGCGGGATCGAACCGAACATCATGGTAATCCACGCCGCAACGAACCCGATGATTTCCTTCGCATCCAGGCGACGGCCAGAACTCGAACTTGCCCGCGTGCGCGCGCATGCGCCACCACCGTGCCCACGCCGCCTACCTGACCGCTGATTTCGAAACCGATGAAGAGCATGCCGATCACGATGATGATCATCTGGATGAAGTCGGTGATCGGCCACCGCCCACATGCCGCCGAAGAAGGTGTAGATGAGGATGGTGCCGGAGCCTATCCACATCCCGGCATGCTTGCTGATGTCGCCGCTCGGACACCACGTTGAACACCAGCCCCAGCGCCGTGATTTGCGCCCCCACCCATCCGAGATAGGAAATCACGATGGCGATGGTGGTGAGGACCTCGACGCTGCGGCCGATATTTTTTCTTGTAGAAATCGCCTATGGTCAGGAGGTTCATGCGGTACAGCGGCGCGGCGAAGAACAGCCCGACCAGGATCAGGCACATGGAGGCACCGAACGGATCGGCGACAACGCCATGCAACCCTTCCTTCAGGAAGGTGGCGGGGATGCCGAGTACCGTCTCGGAGCCGAACCAAGTGGCGAACACCGTGGCGGTCACCATATAGAACGGCAGGTGACGCCCGGCGATGGCAAAATCCCGCGTATTGTGTACGCGCGTGGCGGCATACAGGCCGATGCCGACCGAAATGACCCAGTAGGCGATGACAAACCACAGCAGCATATGCGTGTCCTGGAATTGAGCGATGACGATTATTTTATCAGCGATCCCGAAAACAACAGGCAGCCGCAACCCCAGGTTTCTGACGTCCGCCATGCGCGCAGTTGATCGACTCGGCAGGCACAGCCAATTAGAATCGCGGCAAACGTCGCGGTACCCGAGCGACGTACCACCAGCACCTCCATTTTGCCAAGGATATTGAAATGACAACATCTCTCAAAACAATATGCTCCTGCCTGTTCGCTGTTGCGGCGGCAACGGGGTGTGCAGCGCCCGAGCCACTGCCGTTCCAGCTCGTCGATGCGGGTTCCAGGATGCAAAATGGTACGCTGTTCCCGGACAGGCAACTGATAGAAGCGACAGTAGACGGACAGCTATACAAGGGGTTCTATCTCTTCGCAAACAGTGCGGCGCGCTCCGAGACCTTCGCAGGCTGGCGCTCCTTCCCGCGCGACACACAGACGACTTTCATTTCCAACTCTGCGCGTGCGCAGTTGGTGTCCGATACAGGGCAACGATTAAGCTGCGAGTTCCTGCTGGAATCCAGGCGCGCCATCGGCGAATGCCGTTCACCGGCGGGCGCGGTTTT
>CAVRYQ010000019.1:0-3991 GCA_963725375.1 uncultured Pseudomonadota bacterium
GCAACTTCCCTCAGGAAGGTTGTCGCTCCCCCCACAGTCTTTACCGGTATGTTGTTCAGCTCTTCGATCGTCGTCGGCGCACTGTTCAGGCTGACGTTATATTCCGTCTCTTCGATCTTGGCGGTACCGGTAGGCAGGATCAGGTTCTGGCTGTTGACCGCATTGATCACGTCAGTCGATGTCAGGCCTTTGGCCAGGATGGCCTGCATATCAATATCCACTGACACTAGGCGCATTTTGCCGCCGTAGGGCCAGGGAATCGCAACGCCGGGGATCGTCACCAACTGGGGCCTCAGCGTATTGGTCGCCAGGTCGAACAATCCCTGTTCAGGCACCTCGCTGCTCGACATCCCGATCTGGATCACCGGCACGCTTGAAGCGGTGTACTTGATGATCAGCGGAGGCATCATTCCCGGAGGCATCTGGCGCAACACGGTCTGGGAAACGGCTACGGTCTGGGCAATGGCGGTCTGGATGTTGACATTCGGCTGAAAGAATATCTTGACCACCGCGATGCCATTCAAGGATTGCGACTCGACATGCTCGATGTCGTTGACCGTCGTGGTCAGGATGCGTTCATGCACCGAAGTGATGCGGTCTGCCATCTGCTTTGGCGCCATTCCGCTGTAGTTCCAGATCACGCTGATGACAGGAATATCGATTTCCGGCAATACGTCCACCGGCGTGCGCAGAATCGCGAGAGGCGTGGCAAGCAGAATGATGATCGCCAGTACGATGAAGGTATAGGGTCTGCGTAAGGCGAGTTCAACTATCCACATCGGAACACTTTACCTTGTCTGATTATCGCGAATCTTGTCCGCGCTGGATCGCGGGAATCTCGCGCCTCCCGAGCCGGCACGGCCAGGATTTCTGCGGGCACCCGAATGAATGAGCTTGCATTTTTCAGCCGACGTCACCGACCTTGCCGTTGCCTCTGGCGCGATAAAGCCCTTGCGACGCGCGATCAATATTTCGCTCAAATGCGAAATATATATCGAGCAACATAGAAATACAAGCAAGCAAGGAGTATCGCTGCAAGAAGGGGCGAACAACCTGCCTGTCCGAACGGTGCCGGATCTTTCCGGCCCATTCTTCCGCCGGTTTGTTTACAGGTGCCGCAGCCCGTGGTGTTTCGGCAAACGCAGCGTTGCGAGCAAACCGCCGCCCTGCGCATTTTTCAGGACAATGTCGCCGCCCTGCTTCCTGGCCATGTCCCTCGCGATGGAAAGGCCCAGACCGACACCGCCATGATTCCGGTTGCGGGAAGTATCCAGGCGATAGAAAGGTGCGAAGACCGATTCCAGTTGATCCTCCGGAATGCCCGGACCTCGGTCCTGAATGGTGATCACGACATTGTCTTCCGCTTCCCCGATGACGATGCTGGCACTCCCCCCGTAACGCAACGCATTTTCCATAAGATTTCCCAGGCACCGGCGCATGGCGAGTGGCTGCAGCTTGATCGGGCTGGAATTCCCCGACACCGTGACCGACTCCCCGCGTTCCTCCGCATCCGCCACCATCGAATGCACCAGCGCGCCGATGTCAAGCATGCATTCCGCTTCGGGCTGCTCGTCACCGCGCAAATAATCCAGTGTTGTGTCGATGATGCTTGTCATCTCATTAATGTCTTCCTGGATGGCGGCCTGCAATTCCGGTTGATGCATCTTCTCGGCCTTCAATTTGAGGCGGGTGAGAGGCGTGCGCAGGTCGTGCGAGACAGCAGCCAGGAAACGGTTGCGCTCCTCCATCTGCTGATTGATGCGCGCTTTCATCTGGTTGAATACTTTCGATGCCTGCCGGACTTCGGAAGGACCTGATGTTTCTTCGATGTTGGGACTATTCAGGTTCCTCCCCAGTTCTTCCGCCGCATGCGCCATGCGTTTGATCGGATATGACAGCCAGCGCGCCGCAACCCAGGCAGTCAAGGCGACCGCTGCCAGTCTGACGACAAGAAATCCGTACAACCTGAACGGATCCCGTGGGCCGGAGGACGATGCATGATCGATACCCAGCATGAAAAAAATTTCCTTGCCGGCGAAGAAACTCACGGTAAGGATGACGAACAGAAGCAGAAACAGTCGTACGAACAGGGAATCCGGAATCACCGATTTCATCTGGATTCCTTCGTATCGAACAGATACCCCTCGCCTCGTATCGTTTTGATCAGTGAAGGCGTGCGCGGATCGTCGTTGAGTTTCTGCCTCACGCGGGAAATCAGTATATCGATGCTTCGGTCAAAGAGTTCCATGCCCCTGCCCCGCGCCTCGTCGAGTAGAAACTCCCTGGTCAGCACCCGGTTGGGATGCTCGACCAGCACTGCAAGCAAACGGAATTCCGCGTTGGACAGCGGAATCACAACCTGTTCCGGCGAAACAAGCTGGCGCAGGATCAGGTCCAGCCGCCATCCCATGAATTCAGCTTCCTTCCTTTCCGCGAGGCCGCCACGTCCCGGCCGCGATCTGCGCAGTATCGACTGTATGCGGGCCACCAGCTCGCGCGGCTCGAACGGCTTCACGATATAGTCGTCCGCGCCCACTTCCAGCCCCACCACCCGGTCCATCGCTTCGCCGCGTGCAGTCAGCATCAATATCGGAATGTCCGATTTGACACGCAGGCTGCGGCACAGCGAAAGTCCATCTTCTCCCGGAAGCATCAGGTCGAGTATGATCAGGTCGAACGCATTTTTCCCCAGCGCCTCTTCCATGGCTACACCATCTGTCACCCCGGTGACGGACATGCCGAATCCCGCCAGATATTCCCGCAAAAGCTGGAGGATTTGTTCGTCATCATCAACTATCAGCACCGAGACCATGGCATTCATATCCGTGAAAGGTTAGCAGCACACAAGGTATTTTCTGTCTATTCAAACTTGACGCGCATCCGGATTCTACGCGCCGGATTTCAGCAACGGAACTGTCCGCAACGACTTTTCAATACTCGACTTGCGTTGTATCCCCATAATTTCATCTTTGTACAAAGGGAGATACAAACAATTCCCGCATCGAGCGGAAAGCTGTCCGCGAATCTGTCCGCAATGACCGGCATGGATGCAGACGGGCTGCGAGTGACAGTCCGGAGATATCCGCACCACATCGCGTGCACTTGAGGAATATCAAAAAACAAACCCGCTCGGCTCATCACCGGACGGGCTCAATCGAAAAAACATTAGTCTGCCCCCAATTTCCTGTCAGTGCCCCCGGCTTGTTTTGCTGCAAACACCCTGTTCGCACATGCAAAGGACAGACAAAGGACAGAAACACCATCGGCAGAACCTTCCTAGTGTTTTTTCCGTTATGTAGAAGAAATATTATAACGCGCGATATTGGAATGATGCGTCGTAATACCAACCATCTGTTTTATATGGTGCGAAAGGAGAGACCCGATCCAGCCTTGGAGAATGGCTCCAGTGTTGGATTTTGCTTCGATACTGCCAATTTGTCACCTTCTTGGTCACCCAATAGTTAACCGTTGTCCGATTCATTCCAGACAACGGCCGTTCAATTCATCATTTTGGGATGTACTCGAAGGTCGGTTTCTAACCGAGGCTGTGTGGAAACGTTCTTCGTAGACGCACCTACTTTGATACATCAATCTGACCAGCGCCGTATTTTTACATAAAAAACACTGCCACTCACGACCCCACCAACCTTATCGCTTTTATTGTTCCCTCAATCCCCAGGATATTCATCACCCGTCGCAGGTTATACGCCAGAACTTGCAAACTCATCTCTGTGCCTACGTGCTTGAGTGTCTTCGTCAGGAAGTGCGTCGATCCCATCCAGAACTTCAATGTGCCGAAGACATGCTCAACCGTACAGCGGCGCTGGATCATCTTGTCGGGACTTCTATCTAGTCGCTCCTGCACGGCATCCAGAACGTCTCCCATCGCCTGACACGCCTTTCCTTGCCTGGAGTGCACTGTTTCTTTAACTCACAGCTGGGGCAGGTCGAATTGAAGTAAACGTTGAGCTTCATCTCATGCTCTATCGTT
>CAVRYQ010000020.1:0-32635 GCA_963725375.1 uncultured Pseudomonadota bacterium
GATCATGCCGAACAGGGAGATGGCCTGCTGTTCGTCGTCGATGATCCAGTCGGCATTGAATATCTTGTGGCGGCAGTGTTCGGAATTCGCCTGCGCGAACATCATCAATTCCACGTCGGTCGGATTGCGCCCCAGCCTGGTGAAATTTTCCACCAGGTAGTCGATTTCGTCGGCAGAAAGCGCCAGACCCAGCTTGCGATTGGCGCCCTCCAGCGCCGCATTGCCGCCGGTGAGGATATCCACCACGGAAAGCGGCTGCGGCGTGCCGTGCCTGAATATCCTGTCTTCGACACCCGCGATATCGCTGACGACCGATTCCGTCATGCGGTCGTGCAGCAGCGGCAACACGGCCTTCCTTGCCGCGTCGGTCATGGGCTTACCGCTTCCGGTTCTGAGGTAATACAGAACGCCGCGCTCGATGCGCGTCACCTGCGGCAAGTTGCAATGGCGCGCGATGTCCGTGGCCTTGGACGACCAGGGCGAAATGGTGCCGAGGCGCGGCACCACCAACAGTCTGGCCATGCTGCCTTCAATCTCCGGCTCGCCCGCGGTCTTGTCCAGGCCGAGCAGACGATCGAGCAAACCGACCTCGGTTGCCGACAGCCCGGTGGACAGTTCCGTGAAATAGCAGTGGCGCGTATCCTTGAGGGTGACGCCGGATTTCGTGTCATTCAGCGCGGCGCGCAGTTTGTCGAGGCGGAAGGCGGAAAGAGCGGATTTACCTATCGAGGTGCGGAACATGTCGAGATGGCGCGATGAAATAACGAGGCCGGATTATACTATGCACACCCGTTTAACCTAAGCCGTCAGTGCCCGGATACATGCCTGACGAAACCCGAGAGCCCTCATATGCCCACAGCCCGACCCGCAAAGATCACCCGCCGGCAAGTCGCCGCCTTTCTCAAGCCCCGCCCCAAAGACAGCCACAAAGGTCTGTTCGGCACGGTAACAATCATCGGTGGAGCCGAAGGCATGATCGGTGCCGCGGTGCTGGCCGGACGGGCAGCCCTCAATATGGGCGCGGGATGCGTTCATGTGGGCCTGCTGGCGGACAAGATGCCCCTGGTGGACATGCGGATGCCGGAACTGATGCTGCATGGTGCGAGCGACGCGATAAAAAGAATATCCCTCGGTTCTGGCGCACTGGTGATCGGGTGCGGCCTGGGGCGCAGCCTGCCCGCGCAAAAGCATCTTTACGACGCGTTGCAGCTTGATGTGCCCCTGGTGCTGGATGCCGACGCGCTCAACCTGATCGCGCAGCGCCCCGACCTGCGCGCCATGCTGCACGGTCGAAAAGCACCGTCCGTTTTTACGCCGCACCCCGGCGAGGCTGCACGGTTGCTGGCGTGCAGCGCCGAGGACATCCAGAAGGATCGCCCCGCAGCGGTGCGCGAACTGGCCAGACGACTGGGCGGCAGCGTGGTGCTGAAAGGCGCCAACAGCCTGTGCGTCACGCGCAATGGCAAGCTGCATCTCAACCAGACCGGCAATCCCGGCATGAGCAGCGCGGGCATGGGCGATGTGCTGGCCGGCATGATCGCAGCGTTCATCGCTCAGGGACTGAGTGCGGATGAGGCGCTGCTGCTCAGCGTGTACCTGCACGGCGCGGCGGCCGACGAACTGTCCGGGCAGCAAGCCATGCTCGGCATGAGCGCCACCGAAGTCACCGCATGGGCGCGCTGGCTGCTGAACGGAATGTCGCCGCAATAAAGCCCAGGTCATGACCGCCGTCCTCTACCGCTACCTGATGATCATCGTGGCCTGCATCGCGCTGCTGATCGGTCTGCAAGTCCCCAACTTCGCCGACCAGTACCAGAAGCGCGTGGATGCGCATCTGCGCGAGGTGAGCATCAACTTGCAGCCCTACCAGGAAATCGCCAACAAGTATTTCAGCGGCGACCTGAACAAGCTGATCGAGTTGCACCGCAACAGCACGGTTCAGCCGTTCCGGGATGAGGGGCAGGCGATCGCAAGAATGGTCGCGCGCCAACAGCGCTTCGCGGCCGACATGGCCGCTTTGCAGACCAGCCTGCCGCTGAAAGCATTGCATATCCTGCTGCACGGCGACAAGGAAATGCTGGACGAAGTGATGGCACAGTACAGTTATGCCGTTCCGTTGCACCAGGATGCCCTAGCGTTCGGCGCCTGTGCGGCGTTTGCCGTCCTGCTGCTGGTGGAGCTGCTGCTGGCACTGGCACGCCTCGCCTTCAGGAAATTATTCCACGCCGCATCATCTCTCTCGCCGCGATGAGCTTCTCGATCGATATCAGCGAAGAATCCGGCGTGCGCTATTTGCACTTTGGCTCCACATGGGTACAAGGTGCGATGCGCATTGCGCGCCCCTGGCACCTGGAACTCGAATACACCAAGGAAATGATGGCAAGCCTGCTGCTGCGCGAGGATGGCGGCACGGCCGCTGGACACCCGTCGCGGGCGCTGCGCACCAATAGCTATTTCCCGCGCAAGGTACTGCTGATCGGCCTCGGCGCGGCCTCGCTCACCAAGTTCCTGTACCGCAACTATCCGCTGGCCAAACTGACCGTGGTGGAGATCGAGCCGCGGGTAGTCGCGGCGGCCAGGCAGTTCTTCAAGCTGCCGGATGATCCCTTGCGCCTGAACATCGTGATCGCCGATGGCGCGAAATTCATCGCCGGGACCGACAAGACTTACGACCTGATCCTGGTGGACGGCTTTGACGAGAACGCACGGCCGGGCGAACTGGATACGTTGCCGTTCTATCAGATGTGCCGTTCGCGCCTGGATGACGGCGGCATCCTCGCCGTCAATCTGCTGGGCCGCAGTCGCGGCTATAGTGCCAGCCTGGACAAGCTGCGCAAAGCATTCGATATGCGTGCGCTGGCCTTTCCTTCCTGCGAAAGCGGCAATGTGATCGCCCTGGGCGCAACGGGTGCCGCCATCCGCATCGGACTGGATGATCTCAAGGAACATGCGCTGACGTTGAAGGAAGATACCGGATTGAACCTGCTGCCCGTCTTGACGCGCATCGAACAGGCACAAACTTGTGCGGGAGGCATATTCTGCCTCTGAAACAAATTAATCACAGACGGGCGGAAATTTATGTTTAGAATTGCATTCGAGGAACATGCTTGGATATGGGCTTGTTTCCTGCGGAACCGATGGCATTAATTTTTGAAAGGTAGTTATCATGGCCACAGCGAAATCCACGACAGCAAAATCCACAACGGCGAAGGCCACAACGACAAAGACCGCCGCCGCAAAAAAAACTGCCGTCACCAAACCAGCGACCCAAAAAACGACCACCGCGACAACGGCCGTGAAAAAAGTGAGCACCAAGGCTGCGACAAGCAAAACTCCCGCCGCTGACAAACCCGCGGCAACCGTCAAAAAAGCCGCCGCCAGGACAGCACCGACCAAAACGTCTGCCGCGCCCACGCCGGAACAGCGTTATCGAATGGTTCAGGATGCAGCCTATTTCATCGCGGAAAAAAACGGATTCAAAGCGGGCTCCATGGATTACTGGATCGCGGCTGAAATCGAAATCGAAGCTGTGTTGTCCGGCAAGGGCAAGAAGTAATCAATCGCCGGTCGTTCCGGATTGCACTGCGTAACGCACGTAGTGCAGTTGCAGTTTTTCCGCGGCGACGGCCGCGATGAGGCGATCCGCCTGTTGTGTGTCGACGATGAATTCGACCGCGACGGCGAGATTCCCCGCCAGTTCGAAGAAGGTCTCCTCATGCATGCGCCCGTGCTTGCCATAACCGGCGATGGCGCGGAAAGCCGAGCCACCGGGTATTTCGAGGCGTTGCGCAAGACGCAGCAGCCACTCGTGCATCAGTTCATTGTGATGATGTTGCTTCTCGCTGACGTAGAATTTGAGCACGACGGATTGCATATCCTCCCCCTATTGCTGTAGCCATCTGAACGTTTGTATCCCCAGCACCGTCATCAGCAGCGAACCGCCGAGGTGCGCCGCAATGATCGCCGTACCCCAGGCATACTGCCCGCGCATCAGCAGTGTGACGGTCTCGGCCGAAAAAGTGGAAAAAGTCGTGAGCCCGCCCAGAAAGCCGGTAATGGCAAACAAGCGCCATTCCGGGGACAGGCTTGAATAATGTATGAAAAAGGCAACTGCAAGTCCGACCAGATAGCCGCCTGCAAGATTGGCCGACAAGGTGCCCAACGGCAATTCGGAAACTGCCGGGTTCAGCCATATGCCCAGGCCCCAGCGTATCCACGCACCGATGGCTGCACCCAGTCCGACAGCAAGAAAGGCGTAAAGCGTCATGGCCTGATTGTAGCAGGGGGAATCAAGCCGCGCAGCTTGAAGCAGCGCATGTTGGGCGTACCATCCAGCTCATATACGTTGAATTCGCGGCAAGGCGTAGGACGCTGTTCGTAGATGGAGCAGGCAACCTGCTTTCCGACCTCTCCGCGCAAGGCGACACATCGCGGCGGGTGACTGTTTGTGCCCTTCATGCACAGCAGGTGCTGGTGCACCTGTTCGGTCAGTTCCGCAGGCACGAAGCCAGCGGGCGCTTCGTTCGATTCTCCCCAGTAGAACGAGACACGAAAATAGGCGCAGCACGCGCCGCAGGTTAAACAGGGATTGGGTTCACTCATAAAATACACACCAATAAACATTTGCCACGGAGCTCACAGAGAATTCCATGAATTTTCCGGTGGTGCCTGTACGCTCTGTGGCCGGTTTGAACGCTGTTCGAATTTGGCAGCCAGCGGCACGGACGTGATTAACTGATCACCTCACCCCACAGGTCATGTTCGTCTGAATCGGTGATGCGTACCGTGACAAACTCGCCGACTTCCAGCTCTGCGCCGTTGATGTAGACCAGCCCGTCGATCTCGGGTGCATCGGCAGCGCTGCGCGCGACCGATCCGGTTTCATCCACGTCATCCACCAGCACAGTCATGGTCTGGCCGATTTTCCTCGCCAGCTTCCCGGCGCTGATTTCCTCTTGCAGGTACATCAGGCGCGCGAGACGGTCTTCCTGCACATCCGGGTCGATGTGTTCGGCCAGTGCGTTCGCCGCCGCGCCTTCAACCGGCGAATACTTGAAGGCACCGACGCGATCGAGTTGCGCCTCCTCGACGAAATCAAGCAGCTCCTCAAATTCCTCCTCAGTTTCACCGGGGAAGCCGACGATGAAAGTACTGCGCAGCACGAGATCCGGACAGATGCTCCGCCATTGCTGGATGCGCTTGAGCACGTTCTCGCTGCTGGCCGGACGCTTCATCATTTTCAGGATGCGCTCGTTGGCATGCTGGAACGGGATGTCGAGATAGGACAGTATCTTGCCCTCGGCCATCAGCGGGATGACTTCGTCCACGCTCGGGTACGGATAGACGTAATGCAGGCGAGTCCACACGCCGAGGCTGCCGAGCGCTTCCGCCAGATCGGTCATGCGCGTCTTGAGCGGCTTGCCGCCCCAGAAGCCGGTGCGGTATTTCACGTCCACGCCGTAAGCTGAAGTGTCCTGCGAGATGACCAGCAGCTCCTTGACACCCGACTGCACCAGCTTTTCTGCCTCCAGCATGACCTCGCCGACCGGCCTGCTCACCAGGTCTCCACGCAGGCTGGGGATGATGCAGAAGGTGCAGCGATGGTTGCAGCCTTCGGAGATCTTGAGATAGGCGAAGTGCTGGGGCGTAAGGCGCACGCCCTGTGGCGGTACGAGGTCAGTGTAAGGGTCATGCAGTCTCGGCAAATGTTGATGCACCGCATTCATTACCTCATCCGTCTCGTGCGGCCCCGTGACTGACAGTACCTTGGGGTGGGTCTTTTGCACAATATCGCCCTTGGCACCCAGGCAGCCGGTGACGATGACCTTGCCGTTTTCCTGCAACGCCTCGCCGATGGCTTCCAGCGATTCCGCCACCGCGCTGTCGATAAAGCCGCAGGTGTTGACCACCACCAGATCAGCCTCCTGATAGCTCGGCGTGATGACATAGCCCTCGGCACGCATGCGCGTCAGTATGTGTTCCGAATCCACCGTTGCCTTGGGACAACCGAGCGAGACGAAACCAATCCTGGGTGTTGTTTCTTTCATGTTCATACTGCTCCGGTGCTGCGCTCAATGGTAAGAATGGGGACGGGACGGGCATTCAAGCCCGTCTCGCCCCTTTCCGAAGGGGACGCTATTTTAACTGTTTCATGTGCTGGGAAGGACAAATGTCCGGGAACCGTTCCGAGTTTCGCCATCACGCTGCCCGAAACTGGGTTTCACTATCTGGAGCGGCAAGCAGAAAATGACAGAAAACGGATGCAATCCGAACGCTCCGGATCTGATCGCACGATGGATCATTGTTTCCAGGAAAGGATCAAAGGTTCTTTTCTTGAGGTCGCTTCGACCTCCCCCAGCGGAACCCCCACGATGATGGGCGCAATCGCGGTATACGCAGCCGGTATGCCGAGCTCCGTCTTCACCATGTGTATGTTCAGGACCGATACGGCAGAACCGATGACGCAACTGCCCAGGCCAAGATCACAGGCCACCAGCATCAGGTTTTCGGCGGCCAGCCAGCAATCCGCAGCGACGAAGGGGCTGTCAGGTTTTGCGCAAATGATGATCAGGGTATTCGCCCCATGGAACATGTCGAAATCGGGCCTCGCATAATGTTCGAACGAATGCCGCGTACCCTGAGCATTGCGGTGACGCATCTCCTCGATGAATATCGGCTTGGCACGATCGGAAAGCTGCTTCAATGTTTGCCTGTTCTGCACAACGACGAATGCCCAAGACTCTTCGTGCATGGCCGTGGGAGCGCGAATGGCGGCTTCCAGCAGTGTGTGGACGGCATTGCTGCTGACTTTGTCAGGCGCATAGGTTCTTACCGTGCGCCGCGCAAGTATGGCCTCGAATATATTCTTTCCACGCGGTTTTTCGATCGCTGACAGCAACATGGCAGGCACCTCCTCATATGTTGCCCACGCTAACATCGAACGACCAACTGGTAAAATCAGTATGACTACGTATTCGTGTTCGGCATCTGCCCGGTGATCGGGTTCGAAGTGATGCGCGCGAGTTCCAGCATATTGGACGCGCCGGTTTTCTGCATGACGTGAGCGCGATGTATCTCCACCGTGCGGTAGCTGATGCCGAGGTGTATTGCGATTTCCTTGCTGGTGTGCCCGGCGACAGCCAGCTTGAGAACCTCGCGCTCGCGCTCGGTAAGCATGGCCAGCCTGCTGGCTATGGATTGCGAGGCCTGCGCCTGCTTCCGCAAAAGGGAGCACTGCTCCATCGCCTCCCGGACGCGGGCCAACAGTACCGTCCCTTTCACTGGTTTGGTCAGAAAGTCCATCGCCCCCGCCTTCAGGGTGCGCACGGTTAACGGTATGGTTCCGTGGCCGGAAAGAAAGATGATCGGCAGTTGCAGGCCGCGCCGCGTCAATTCTTCCTGCAGGGCCGGGCCATCCATGTCCGGCATGTTCACATCCAGAATGATGCAACCGTGGGTATCGGGGGTGCATATTTCCAGGAAATCTTCCGCGCCATGGAAAGTGGCAACGGCGTAGCCAGCCGTCTCCAGTTGCATGCGCAACGAGTCCAGCACAACTGCATCGTCATCTACGATAAATACGTAGCCGTTGTAGCTCATGATGCAAAAGGCAAAGTCAGGTGAAAAATGGCGCCGGAACCGGCTTGCGGTTCAAACCACAGCTTGCCGCCATTGGTCTCGATCAGGGAACGGCTGACGGCGAGTCCCATGCCGATCCCCTTGGCCTTCGTGGTGAAATACGGTTTGAACAGGCGGTGCACATCTTCTTCCCGGATACCGGGCCCGTTGTCCTGTATTGTCACTTGAGCAACTCTTTCACCCGGCATCTCTTTCACCGTCATGAATATGACGGGAATGGCAACACCGGCTTCCCGCATGGCCTCCACCCCGTTATGCAACAGATTGAACAGCACTTTTTGCACGTGGGTACGGCTGGCTCGAATCAGGGGAAGCCGTCCGTCCCCACGGACTATGCTTTCAAACGCCAATTCGTGCTCTTGCCTCGCCGCATTGAGGACATCAACAATCTCTTTGTTCAGGTCGAATACCTCGGTCGTAAATTCCTGGATGTTCAGGAATTCGAGCAGGTCGCGGATTGATTTTCCGGCCCGGTGAGCTTGCCGCTCACAACCATCGACGGCTTTTCTGATCTTGTCCAGATTGGGCTCCGACGATTCCAGCAGCATGAGCGCTGCGCTGCTATAGGACGCGATCGCGAGCAGCGGCTGATTCAGTTCATGTGCGATGGAGGCAACTGTTTGGGAGGTTGCATGCAGCATTTGCAGGTCGTCCATTTCCTTGCGCCGCTCCTGTATTTCCTGTTCCATGCTTTTCTGTTCGGTGATGTCGGCAATGACAATTCGCACCGGAGAGTCCGGCCCTGCCGTCATCCGCAAGCTATCCAGTTTGGCCTGAAAGACCGAACCGTCATCGCGCCTGAGGCCCAACTCGCAACTCTGCTTTTCGGCGGTATTTTTCGTGTTCAAAAAATGCCGATGCCAGCGCTCGCGGTCTTCGGGAGAAACACAAAGGGCAAAGTGGCCGTTGAGCAATTTATTGTGTTCCCCGCCCAGAAGCGCGGTACCCGCAAGATTAACTTCTTCAATGACACCGCCGCTGCTCAGCGTGAAATAACCGATGGGGAAAAAATCATACAGCTCCTGATATCGGAGACAAGAGGCATCCAGCTCGGCTCGTACGACGACGCTCCGCAACTCATCGACCGCCCCTCCTGGCGCCATCCTGTGCGGCTGGCGCTTGAGCACTTTTTCGCAACTGGCGTGCGACTGCGCGTCCACGGGCTGCGCGCGCGCGGGCAATCCGTCAGCATGCACGCGCGATGCATCTAGCATTTTCTTTCCGGCCTGTTTATCTTCTGGCAGCATCAGGATTTCGCCCGGCTCATCCGACAATATTGATCACGTGGATCAGGAAAATATCACAGAAACGGTTCAGTCACCGGCACCCGCATCAAATCCGCCCCGCAAGAAATGGCACGGGGTCTTCATGGATGATGCCATTCCGCAATCCCGCCAATGATGCGCTTCTTCCGTTGCTGATTGTAATGCAAGCGGCCTCCATTTACGTACCGGGCGCTTCCGGCGCATTCCGCCCGCACAAAATTGCCGCGTACTCATGGAGATAGGTATTCATACATATGTATTCGTCCGTATTTTTCCAGCACCGGCATTGCAGTAGTCTGGGTCATTCCCTGTTTTCCAGGCATCGCCCCAAGGATGAAAAATGGACATGCAAACAAGTATTCTATCCTTTGATGCGCATCCTTTTCCCTTTGCTGCGACGCGAAGAGAGAATGGCAAGAATGCCGCCGAGCAGCAGGATCCACCGGCACTTGCGATGGACGAATGCGGAATGATTCTGGATTGCAGCAAATCGTTTGAGCAATTATTCGGATTCCGGCGGCGCGATCTGGTTTGGCAGCATGTATCGCGCCTGCTTCCCCAATTCATTGGTGTCGAATTGGTCCAGGCCGGGCGATTGAACCCGTTCCTCAATTATCTGTGCCATTGCGGCCATCACTACGCAGTATTAAACCGGCAAGGCGGTATGTTTCCCTGCATGTTGAGCTTCGTCCATGTCGAATTCGACGGCAGGCGCTCGTTAAGGCTGATCATCAATCCGTCGCCGGAGCATGCATAGCGTCACTGATAGTCGATCAATGATTCCGTGTCATGACGGCGTGGCCCCACCGGACAAATACGGACGGTCATGCGACCGGTGCTGCCGGGTCTGAATCCGTCCACTGCCGTTTGATGCGTCCCGGTCAGGCGGGCACGATGGCGCCGAACAGCGCAACGGTTCCCACCCCCAGCAGAATCAGTGCTACTTGCTGCACGGTATCGCGCATGCGTGTGCGCTTGTGCAACCCGGGTATCAGGTCTGCCACGGCAATGTAGATCAGGCTGGCTGCCGCCAGGGCCAGCAAATACGGAACCAGCGATTGCATGCCCTGCAGGGCGATGTATCCCAGCACGCCGCCGACCAGCGTGGCAAAGCTGGCAACAAGATTGAGTTGAAACGCGCGGACCCTGCTGTAGCCGGAATGCAGCAGGACCGCAAAATCACCGACTTCCTGCGGTATCTCGTGGGCAATGATGGCCAGCGAAGTCACAATCCCCAGGTGCACATCGGCCAGGAAAGCTGCCGCGATGATGATGCCGTCGATGAAGTTGTGGAACGCATCGCCAACGATGACCATCGTTCCGCTGCGTCCGTGATCATGTCCGGCCTGCTCGTGCGGCTCGTGTGCTTCGCAATGTTCGTGATGGCAATGGCGCCAGATCAGCACTTTCTCCAGCGTGAAGAACAACAGGATGCCAAGCAGCACCGTCGCGCTCACGGCAGGCAGATCAGTCCGCTGCTGGAATGCCTCGGGCAGAATGTCGAGGAATACAGCACCCAGCAGCGCGCCGATGGCATAACTCACTAGTCCGCCCAGGTATTGGCCTCGCGCATTGAGCGCGAACAGCGCGGCCGCCAGCACGCTCAGAATGCCGCCCAGAAGACTGGTGACGATGATCCAGGCCAGAATGCCCATGCGATGACAGGAATAAATGAAGGGCGCGGATTATACCCAGTATCAACGGATGGCACCGAATTCGGGTTCCTTGTTGTAGTACCTGAAGCCTTCGCGCAGGCGCCGCGCCGCCGCATCAGACATCTTCTCGAAGGCGACACCACAGAGGAATTTTTCCTGTTCCTTGCGCTGCCATGTAATCCTGCCATGCAGCCTGACCGGCTCCTGCCCCTCGTAACGGGCGATGTCTTCCTGCGGGAGATATATGTCCATTTCGATCAGCTTTGACCTATCCAGTTCCTTGTTCATCATCAGGCGAATGCCGGTCATGCTGAAATCCAGGCTCGGACATTCCACGGACATGCTTCCCTGCACCACATGCACCAGCAGGCGATTCGCGGCACGCGGAAAGGTTCGTTTCTCATGCTGGATCGCCCGGATGGCGGACGTGTGACTGAAGGTGAACTCACCCATCAGGTTGTTCAGCGTCCCGGTGACCGTATGCAGCCCATCGCCGATGCCCGCCGTCGTCTCCACCTTGACCGAGCTCTCCTGCAAAGTCGCGAAGAGCTCATTGAGTGTCTTCTGGAGGATGTCCACATTGCGTATCTGCGCAACACTTGCATCGGTTATGCCGTTGTTTGCGCTGGCCGTCTCGGCGATATCCACCGAAATCCGCTCGATGACTCCCGCCGTCTCGCCTGCCAGCTTCTGGTTCTCGTGCACCTTGCCCACCACCGCATTCATCGACCTCGTCACCTCCTCGACCTTGCCGCCAAGCTGGGAAATGATGTGTGAAATTTCACCCGCCGATTGCGTGGTGCGCTCGGCCAATTTGCGCACCTCATCGGCCACCACGGCGAATCCGCGCCCCTGCTCTCCGGCACGAGCGGCCTCGATCGCCGCGTTGAGCGCCAGCAGGTTGGTTTGCCCGGCAATATCCTGAATGGTGGTGATGATGTCGTGGATCTGCGCCGCGGATCGCTCCAGTTCGTTGATCTTTGTTGCGGCCTGGTTCACTTCCTGGACCGTGTTTTCCATTTCGGAGATATTGTTCTGCACGTAGCTGATCCCCTCGCGCGCCTGTGATTCGGTGCGTTGAGCTCTTGCGGTTGCCTCCGTCGCCTGCGCCTGCACGCTTTCCGAAATCTCGTGCAATTGCCGGGTCGCGCCATTCACTTCCTCCGAACGGCTTTGTTCCTTGCGCCCCACTTCTGCGATCTCGCGCGATATCTTCGCGATCTGGAATGCGGACTGCTCCATTTCCTTTCCGCTCTCGTCCACTGCGCACATGATGTGATTGAGCTTGGACAGCATGTCGTTGAAACTTTTTTCCAGCTCCCCGACCTCGTCGCGCGAGCGATGGTCCACGCCCTTGGTCAGGTCGCCCTTCTCCACCGTCTTAAGAGCGCTGCACAGGGCCCTGATAGGTTTGACGAACAGGTTGGCAACAATGCCGATGATGAAGAACTGGAGCATGAACTCCAGCCCGGACTCCCAGAACGAATTGAAGATATACGAATCATGGTTTGCCACAAGCTGGCTGATGACTTGCTGACTGACGCCGCCAGCGCGCGCAATGTCGACCATCTCCCCCAGTTCATGCGATGCGAGCATGCGGTTATAGACCGTCGTGATCATCGTCACCAGGAAAAAGCCGAATTGCAGCTTCCAGCGGATGCTGAGCGAGTTGTACCAATTCATCATTGATTTCTCCAAAATGGGGCCGCATTGAAGAAAATGCAGTGCGCATGTCTATGACGACATCCGGCAGGAAAACTTGAGCCCGGAGTGCTGAAAAGCGATTACACGCCTTTATCAGAGCCGCTAATGGCCCAGGGGGGCGTCCAGCGTCTCGGGCAGGAATAGCAGCCCGATCACGCAAGCGAGGATCAGCATGCCCGCCGGATACCACAACCCGGCCAGTGCATCGCCAGCATGGACCGAAAGCAGGGTGACCATGAAGGGCGACAATCCTCCGATCCAGCCCGCACTCAGGTTATGCGGCACAGCGGCTGCGGTATAGCGGGTACGGGCCGTGAACAGT
Organism: uncultured Pseudomonadota bacterium; assembly: GCA_963725375.1. GTDB lineage: Bacteria > Pseudomonadota > Gammaproteobacteria > Burkholderiales > Gallionellaceae > Sideroxyarcus. Next base: position 12,585 of record CAVRYQ010000020.1, read on the forward strand.
TCCGCGAGAACTGCTGTCTGCGGGCCGGTAATCAGCGCAACGGCCACCACCGGAACGATGAGCAGCAGGAACAGCATGAAACGGTTTATCTGGCTGATATCCGCATGTTCTGACCATCCCCGGGCTTTCAACACGCCGGTCAGCCTGTCGGGGCTGAAACCGCTGATTCCGCCGTCGCCGCCCACACTCACGAAAACGCCCTGTCCGGCGCGTTGTGGCTGCAGCGAATACGAAACGCCGTTCCTGGTGAAAAATTCCTGGTTGCGCTCGCAGTCGTTTGCCGCCTTGCGGAACGGGCTGTAGTCGCAATCCCTTCCGTACAGCGTCACCGCGACCTCGCGATTGAAGCGCTCCAGCGCCGGATTGCCATAATGCTGCAACCCTTTGAACACGGGCACGATGGCGACCGCACCGAGCAGCAGACCGGCCAGCAGGACAGGCCTGCGTCCGATCCAGTCCGACAGCCAGCCGCAGAGAATGGTGAGCGGGAACAGCAGCAAGGTGCTGACCATCACCAGCGTACTGGCGAGCTGAGCGTCGAGCCGCACCACGCTCCTCAGGAACACGTTGGCATACACCTGCGAGGAGAAGAACAGCAGCGAGCCGCCCGCAGAGATGCAGAAGAACAGCAGCGCCATGCGTCCCAGGGTACGGCGATCACTCAGGCATTCCCGCAGAGGCGCTTTGGAGACGGCGTCCTCCGCCTGCAACTGGCGGAACACTGGTGACTCTTCCAGGCTCATTCGGCTCCTGATTGAAATGAATAGCAACAATGCCGAAAACAGGAAAGGAATGCGCCAGCCCCAGGTGTTGAATGCGGAATCTTCAAGGAATACATGCAACAGCACGATCTGCAATGTTGAAACGAGTATGCCCAAGGGGCCCATCAGTTGCAGCACGCTGGTATAGACACCGCGCCTGCCTTGCGGCGCATGCTCGGTCACATACACCGCCACACCACCGATTTCCCCCCCCACCGCCAGCCCCTGCAGCAGGCGCAAACACAGCAGCGACAAGGGTGCGAACATGCCGATCTGCGCATATGTCGGCAACAACCCCACGAGGAATGTCGTCGAGCCCATCAGCGATATGGTGGCGATGAAGACGGGACGCCGACCATATTTGTCCGCCAGCGAACCGAACAGCGCCGAACCCAGCGGTCGCACCACCATGCCGACGCCGAAAGTGGCGAGGCTCATCAGCAACGCGGCTGTGGGATTCTCCGGTGGAAAGAACAGCACGCTGAAATACGTCGCCAACGAAGCAAAAGTGAGGAAGTCGTACCACTCCAGGAAAGTGCCGAAGCAGGCAGCCAGGATGACTTTGCGCTGGGCGGAAGTGATTTCTTGCATGGAGGAATTTGTGCCCGATCCGGATTAGTTCCGTCAAACCCGCTTGAAGATGTGGCTGCCGATCGAATATCCCGCCCCGAACGAGCAGATGACGCCGACACATCCCGCCGCAAGGTCGGCGTTGTGCAGATGAAAGGCAATGATGGAACCGGCCGAGGCCGTATTGGCGAACTTGTCGAGGATGACCGGCGCCTCTTCCGGCGTGGCGTCGCGCCCGAGAAGGCGCTTCGCGATCAGGTGATTCATGGTCTGGTTGGCCTGGTGCAGCCAGAAGCGGCTGACGTCGAGTGCCGCAAAGCCGTTGGCCGCCAGGTGGTCGCTGATATGGTCGGCAGCCATCGGGCAGACCTCCTTGAACACCTTGCGACCTTCCTGCATGAAGAGCTTGTCACGGTTGTCGCGAGAGGGCGGATCGCAACGGTCGAGAAAGCCGCTGTTGTTGCGGATATTGTTGGAGAAAACCGTCGCAGCCCTGGAGCTCAGAATCTCCCAGGCGGACTTCTGCCCGCCCGCAGGCGTCCCTTCGACGACGACCGCGGTGGCAACATCGCCGAAGATGAAGTGGCAATCGCGATCCCGCCATTCGAGGTGCGCCGAGGGCAGTTCCGGGCTGATCACCAGTGCGCAGCGCGCGCTGCCGGAACGCACAGCGTTGGCGGCCTGTGCGATGCCGAACGTGGCCGAAGAGCAGGCCACATTCATGTCGTAACCGTAACCGCCACAGCCAAGCGCGCCCTGTACCTCGACGGCGATAGCCGGATAGGGGCGCTGCAGATTCGAACAGGCAACAATCACCAGATCGACTTCCTCCGCCTTGCGCCCGGCGCTGGCCAGTGCCTCGCGCGCCGCGCCGACAGCCATCTCCGCCATCAGCGATATCTGGTCATTGGGGCGTTGCGGTATCACCGGACGCATGAGATCCGGATCGAGCACCCCGGCCTTTTCGACCACGTAGCGCTGCCTGATGCCCGACGCCTTTTCGATGAAGTCGCTGCTCGATTTCGGCAGCGCCGCAACTTCGCAGCCGGCGATGGCCACGGCATTGCGCTCGTTGCTGCGCCGCACGTATTCGTTATACGAAGCCACGAGTTCAGCGTTGGTGATAAGGTAAGGCGGAACCCAGAGTCCGCTGCCGGTAATGTATGCCTGGTTCATGTTGCGCTCTCCCGTTCTTTTCTGAACATGCTGGCCCTCGGGCTATTCGGCGTCAGCGGCGAGCCAGATGAAACTGCCCATGCGTCCGGTCACGCCGTCGCGGCGGTAGGAAAAAAACTTGTCCGCCTGACAACTGGTGCAATAAGTGCCACCGTAAACACGGGTGACGCCCAGGGCATCGAGGCGCTGACGCGCCAGCAGGTAGAGGTTCGCATGATATTTGCCCTGCCCCCCGTGAGGCGTGAATGCGGCGCTCGCCCGCCCATCGTGGGCAGTGAAAACCGCGCGCACTTCGCCGCCCACTTCGAAAGCCTCCGGCCCGATGGCCGGCCCCAGCCAGGCCATCAACGTGTGCGGCGCGGCGCCCATCGCCCCGACAGTGGCTTCGACGACTCCCGCCGCCAGTCCTTTCCAGCCGGCATGTGCAACGCCTACCACCGTGCCCGCGTCGTCACACAGCAACACCGGCAGACAATCCGCCGTCATCACCACGCACACCGCACCGCGCTGGCGCGCGATGCAGGCATCCGCCTGAACGCGGCAGGACGCCGCTCCGGCATCGGTAACCACGGTACCATGCACCTGTTCCAGCCACACCGGCTCACTCGGCAGCAACGGTTCGAGCAACTGGCGGTTGCGCGCAACGGCCTGCGGGTTATCCCCGACATGCATGCCTAGGTTGAGGGTGTCATAAGGCACGGCGCTGATGCCGCCGTGGCGCGTAGTCTGCAATGCCTTGACGTTCCGGGGGGCCGGCCAGTCCGGCACGATGCAATGCTCAGACAATGCCATGACTTGCCTCGTCGATCCGATCCAGCAGTTGTTCCATATCTTCCGGCAGTGGCGCTTCCCATTCCATCCGTTCGCCGGTAAGCGGATGTTCCAGTACCAATTTCGTCGCGTGCAACGCCTGCCGCGGAAATCCGTTCAACAGTTCGCGCAAGGGCAGTGCGCATTTCTGCACGCCCTTCTGGTACACGCTGTCGCCGACCAGGGGATGTCCAAGGTGAGTCAGATGCACGCGAATCTGGTGCGTGCGCCCGGTCTCGAGTCTGCAGCGCAACAAAGTGCAACTGGGGAAATTCGCTTCCACGCTGTAATGGGTGACCGCTTCCTTGCCGCCCTCGATCACCGCCATCTTCACGCGCTGCGACGGGTGACGCCCGATGGGCAGGTCGATTACGCCGCCGTAGTCCAGTTCGCCCCACACCAGTGCCAGATATTCGCGTTTCACGCTGCGCGCCTGCATCTGCCGTACCAGCGCGGTCTGCGCAACGAGTGTCTTGGCCACCACCATAAGGCCGCTGGTGTCCTTGTCCAGCCTGTGCACGATGCCTGCGCGCGGCACTTCGGCCAGATGCGGAGCATGGTGCAGCAGTGCATTGAGCAGCGTGCCGGTCCAGTTCCCGCTGCCCGGATGCACCACCAGCCCTACGGGCTTGTTTATGACCAGTATGGCATCATCCTCATAGACGACGTCGAGCGGAATATCCTCCGCCACGCAGGGTTGCTCGGAGGGATGTATCTGCGGCGAGACGCAGACCACTTCCCCTCCCCACACCTTTTGCTTGACGCTGCCTGCAAGTCCATTGACTGTCACGAGCCCCTGCTCTACCCAGCCCTGGAGGCGGCTGCGCGAGTACTCCGGAAACATTTGTACCAGCGCCTGGTCGAGGCGCAGCCCGCCGTGTGCCATGGGTACACGCATCTCAAGCAGGTCGGCAGGCTCATCGTCTTTGCTATAATCGGCCAAATCTTCTTCGGGTTCTGTCATGCGCCATAGTTTAGCTGTTTTCCTCCTGATCAGTTTAGTTGCTTGCAGTTCCGACCCTGCCAAGGACGAAATGAAGAACTCGTCCGCCGACGATATCTATGTAAAAGCGCAGGAGCAAATGAAGGATGAAAATTACGAAAAGGCGGTGAAACTGTTTGAAACGCTGCAGTCGCGCTACCCCTATGGCCGCTATGCGCAACAGGCGCAGATGGAAATTGCCTATGCCTATTACAAGCACAGCGAACCGGCCCCGGCACTGGGTGCGCTGGACCAGTTCGTGAAGATGTATCCCACGAGCATACATCTTGATTACGTGTACTACCTGAAGGGACTCATCAACTTCAACGAGAACATCAACAGCCTGTTCGGCACCCTGTTCAAACAGGATCCCTCCGAGCGCGACCCCGCTGCCTTGCGCGATTCCTTCAATTCGTTCAAGGAACTGGTGACGCGTTTTCCGGACAGCAAGTACACGCCGGATGCCCGGATACGCATGAGATTCCTGCTGATCACGCTGGCGCGTGCGGAAATCCATGTTGCGGGCTATTACCTGCGTCGCGGCGCCTATGTTGCCGCGGCAAATCGTGCCAAGGGGGTATTGATCGACTTCCCGCAAACGCCGCAGACGCTGGACGCGCTGCAGATCCTGGTGCAGGCATATGACGCGATGGGAATGAAAGACCTGCGTGATGACACAAAGCGCATACTTGCCCTGAACGTCACCAGGGATGGCATTCGACCCAGCGCCAAGGAATCCCCGCTGAATCCTTCGCCATGGTGGAAATTCTGGGACTGATGCCGTGAAATTCTGCTCGGAATGCGGCGCGCCGGTCAAACTTGCCCTGCCTCAGGGCGATCACCGCGAGCGCCATGTCTGCACCGTTTGCAATACCATCCATTACCAGAATCCCAAGCTGATCGTCGGTGCGATACCCGAGTGGCGGGACGGACGCATCCTGCTCTGCCGCCGCGCGATCGAACCGCGTCACGGCCTGTGGACATTACCGGCCGGCTTCATGGAAAACGGCGAAACGACGGCCCAGGCGGCCACACGCGAGACCTTGGAAGAGGCGAATGCGCGTATCGAAATACTGGGGCTCTATGCGATGTACAACCTGCCCTACATCAACCAGGTGCAGCTGCTGTATCGCGCCACGATGCTCGATCCGGATTTTTTTCCCGGCGTGGAAAGCCTGGAAGTGGCGTTGTTCGCAGAAGCAGAAATTCCATGGGATACGCTGGCATTCCGCCCGGTGCGCTACACGCTTGAATACTACTTCGCCGACCGCAATCGCGGCACGTTCACATTCCGCAACTCCGATCTCGAACCGCAGACACGTTGAAGCCGCACGCTCGCGGGGGATATCACACCGGACATTCGTGACCAGACTAGCGGTCTTGTGAATGCAGACTGACGATGGCCTGAAGCGAGATATCCCGGGATTCCTGCTGCCCCGCCTGGAAGACGATCAGAACCAAAAGTCCGATGGCGCCCATGATCAGCCAATCTTTCATCAAATACCTCCGGAAGCCTTCCTTCATATCCAGAGAGCGACTGCGCAAATACATGGCCGGGATCGATCCCGCGGTTTTTCTTCATGGCGGAAGCCAGGTCGCTCGCTCGCCCTGGCGCTCTAGCCCCGCAAAGGATCAACGACGATCCCTCTCTCCGCGGCAACATCCAGCGTTGCTGCAAGCAGGTTTTCTTCAAGCGCCTGGCTGCGTTCATCGCTTGCCGGAAAGTTCTCCAGCATGTCTTTGGCGCCGATCTTGATGGTTTCCAGGTAATTTGCGGGATTGCCTGAAGCCGTCTGAACCCCGTAAAAGTAAATCATTCCTTCACGCACGATGATTGCCAGCAGATATGCGCCGCCGTGGGTGGTTGCAACTTGTTTGTCGCTGACTGCAATGAACTGCGCGGCGCTACCTTGTTGCGTCGAAATATTCGATTTCGCCAGCCGGTCGACGATCGCTTCAATAAAGGGTTGCGCCAAATTCAATTTCGGCGCGAGCGTGATCTTGTATTTGCCCGGCCGGTCGATCACCAGTTGATTCTCAAGGGGGGGCGTTTTTCCTGGACGGAAGAAAACCAGGAACAAGACGCACAGTGTGAGGAGAGTGAGGGTTTCTATCATGTTGAAGTGGCACCAGTTGTGATGAGACGATATTTTATCCGCTTGTCCAGCTTTCCGTGCAATGCCATCAACTCCTTGAGCGCCCGAACTCAGGCAGGGTTACTTGTTCAACTCGATTGTTCGGGAAGCACGAGATTACAGGAGCCCGGGCACACCCATCGCGGATATTCGCGGGACGCGTCAAGACAACCGCCGCCGGCAAAGATTTCCTGAGGGTCACGCAATTTCATCATGTACTTCAAAATGCGCGACGTCTCTTCAGGGTCGTGCATCGCGGACTCTACCTTCTCGTCAACAATCGCTTCATTCATCTGCCATTTTCCTTCCCCGTCCTGATACGCGCCGGTACGCCAGTGATATATCTCGATGCATTTCGAGGCAAGCGTATAGGGACGGTCATGTTTCCAGAAGTTGGTAAAAAGACCCCCGCCGAGATAAAAGACCCATGATCCTTCATAACCGGCAATTTCCGCGGACAGTGCGTCGGGATTGCGAAACCAGAGACGATCGCCGGGAACGTAGTAGTTCAGCGGCAATGGTTCAGACATGGAACCATATTCCTGCGTGAAAATATCGTGAAATTGCCGCGACATGATGGCCCGCCGTTCCCATTGATGCTGCAATTTCCGAAGCAGCTCTGGATTGCATCCGGCCAGTTCCTGCGCAATGCCGAGCAGAATCACATATTCCGTTGCGCGGTAGCAGGAAAAGGAATATTGCTTGCCGGACACGCCCGGTTGAGTTGCCCTGCGCAAAGCCTCTATCAGCGATTTACCGGGCAGAAGTGTAAAGCCGCACGCTTCCGAGTACTTCCAGAAGTCCTCCGGCCTTTCAATCTTGCTGGTGTGGAAGTCCAGCTCCGTCAGGCGCGACGCGTCGACGATGTTCCGCCGCATGCGCACTGAAGCCGCGAATTCGCTGTAACCGGGATATTCAAAAGTCACCGGGCCCGACAGCATTGCCAGCAGGATCTCCTTTTCCAGATCGTTCCCGTTTCTGACTGGGTCGAGCTTCAATCTTTCGCAGAGCCGCAATGTGTCGTAGTCCGGCGTCAGGCTGCCGGAAAATCCTTCATGCAGCATGAACCTGATTCCCGACTCATTATCTTCGACTGCAGGTCGCAGCCATTCATCGATACCAAGTCTGGCCGCCTGCTCAAGGAATCTTCGGCGTTCCCCGAAAATGTCCTGACGGTTTGCCACTCGCAACAAAATTCCGCCGCTGTCCTGCCGAGCCGCCATATGCGTTCCAGTTCAAGTATTTTTACGCCACATCATCGATCCCGCCGCGCTGCAGCGTCGGTCATAAAACGCAGCAGGGCTGTCCATGACAGCCCATCGGTTCAAGTCAAAGCCGCGCGCAGAAAGCACCTCAGTGCACCAAGCGCGGATTCTCGATGCCATCGGCACCCCTGGCTGGCAACCAGAGTGTGGCCCGGGCCGCCGCGCTGCTTAGTCAAGCTTGTGCACGAAATCGACCCGACGATTCTCCTGCCAGCATTTTTCTTCATGACACAGCAGGCGCGGATGGTCTTTTCCAAGGCTCACAGTCTTGATCTGTGATGCCGGCACACCCAGGCGACCGAGGGCTTCCCGGACCGCTTTTGCACGACGATTTCCCAAGGCAAGGTTGTATTTCTCGGTTCCACGTTCGTCGGCGTTGCCCTGCAGGGTGACCACGTCATTCTTGTGCTCCTTGATGAAATCCGCCTGCTTCTGTATCGCATCATGGAACGCGGGCTTTACGACAGACTTGTCAAAATCAAAATAGACGCTGTCCGCCTGGAGACCCTGCAGTTCGGCCGCAAGTTTGCTTGCTGCCGACTGTGGAGCCGACACGGCCGCAGGCGCGGCGGTTGTTTGCGGTGCAGCCGCAGTATCAGCCTTGTGGGTAGACGAGCATGCAGCGACCAGAAGTGAAGCCAGAACAAATGCAATTTTCTTCATGATACATTCCCTTATCAAAAATTTTAACAAAACAGGACCTTCTAACGCATTGCAAGTAACGCATTGCAGTGAATTAAGTTGACACGAATACATATGATATAAATGTTTTAATCGTAAATCATGATGCCGGGCGCGTTGCGCGGATCGCAACAAGGGTGCAATGGGCAACGGTTTCCCCCTATAATCAACACTGTTCATTTGTCCACCCCCACACGTTCATGCTTTTGATGCGCATATCCATGCTGTTTTCGATCCTGTTGTTAACGGGTTGCGGCACCGTCAATCTCAGCTCATACGCACAGCAAAAAGACCCTTTTGAATCCTTCAACCGTGGCGTCTACAAATTCAATGACGCACTGGACCGGGCCGTGATCAAGCCGGTTGCACAGGGTTACGACAAGGTCGTGCCCAGCCCCATCAAGACCATGGTCAGCAATTTCTTTTCCAATCTGGATGATGTGGTGGTTACCGCCAACGACATCCTGCAACTGAAATTCAGGCAGGCTGCCAGCGATGCGACACGCGTGGCCTTCAACTCCACATTCGGTCTTTTCGGCCTGTTCAACGTCACCACTCGACTGGAAAAACACAACGAAGATTTCGGCCAGACGCTGGGCTACTGGGGAGTTCCCAGCGGCCCCTACCTGGTATTGCCTATACTGGGGCCAAGCACCATACGCGACAGCACGGGACTCTACACGGACAGTTACTTCAGCGTCATCAGCAACACCGGGGACGTTCCGGCACGCAACAGCGCCTGGGCGATGGAGGGACTTGACGAGCGCGTGAGCCTGCTGCAGCAGGAGAAAGTCCTGGATGACGCCATCATCGACCGTTACAGCTTCATTCGCGACGCATATTTGCAGCGCAGGCAAAGCCTCGTATACGACGGCAACCCGCCGCGCCAGAAATTCGATGATGACGATTGAATGAAAAACGGCGGGCAAGACCCACCGTTTCCATCACGACATATCGCTTTCCCTTACTTCTCCGCACGCAAGGCTTCGATGCGCTCCTCCAGCGGCGGGTGCGTCATGAACAGCCTGGAGAAGCCGCCCTGGCTGGAGATGGCCATCGCGGCCATGTTCTGCGGCATCGCGGCCTGCTCATGGTTCGCCTTCAGGCGTTCCAGTGCCGCGATCATCTTCTGTGTTCCGGCCAGCTTCGCCCCGCCCGCGTCGGCACGGAACTCGCGCTGGCGCGAAAACCACATGACGATGATGCTGGCCAGTATGCCCAGCACGATCTGGGCGGCAACTTCGGCGACGAAAGCACCGATCCCGGGGCCGTTGCGCGGATCGTTCTTCAACAGCACACGATCCACAAGGATGCCGACAATCCTGGAGAAGAACACCACGAAGGTGTTGACTACACCCTGGATCAGGGCCAGCGTGACCATGTCGCCGTTGGCAACATGAGTGATTTCATGGCCCAGCACCGCCTCCGCTTCGTCTCTGCTCATGCTGTGCAGCAGGCCGGTACTCACAGCCACCAGAGCCTGATTCCGGTTCCAGCCCGTGGCAAAGGCATTCACATCCGGTGCATCGTAGATCGCCACTTCCGGCATGCCGATGCCTGCAGCCTGCGCCTGACGACGCACCGTCTCGACCAGCCAGCGCTCGGTCGGATCTTGCGGATTTTCGATGACCTGAGCGCCAACCGACATCCTGGCCATCCACTTGGATATCAACAGGGAAATAATGGAGCCGGAAAAACCGATGACCGCCGACATCACCATCAAGGCGCTGAAATTGATTCCGCCGCTTTGGTCCAGAACGCGATCCACGCCCAGCAGGCGCAGCGTGAAGTTGATGACCAGCAGCACGGCCAGGTTGGTCAAAATGAACAGAAATACTCGTTTCATTGCGTAAATTCTCCAAAAGTACGAAACAATGCGGCGCACAGTGTATCACCCGGCCTTGACCGACAAATGCGGGCAGGTATGCGATTTTCAAGTCCGCGCCGCATCGGTCTGACACATATCAGGGGCGGAATAAAGCGAACCAAAAAATTGCCCCCTGATATCCGGCACGCCCGGGCGGTCGGTACAAAACTTTCATTGACACGCAGCCCGCCACTTCACTAGGATGAGTACAATAAATACATGAGAGACAGAAATGACCGATCGTTACACGAAAACCGCCGTCATCCTTCATTGGCTGATCGCCCTGCTGATTTTCGTCGCATTTCCGCTGGGACTGTACATGCACGACCTGCCGCTCTCACCGACCAAATTGCGTTTGTACAGTTACCACAAGTGGATAGGCGTTGCCGTATTCCTGATTGCAGTGGCACGCGTGTTTTGGAGGTCTACCCACCGCCCGCCCCTGATGCCCGACACGATGCTGCGCTGGGAAAAACTCGTTGCCGAAAGCGTCCATTACCTGCTCTATATGCTGATCTTCATAGTTCCCGTCACCGGCTGGCTGATGAGTTCCGCCAAAGGATTCCAGACCGTGTGGTTTAGCGTACTGCCGCTGCCCGACCTCGTCGGCAAGAACAAGGAGCTCGGCGATACGCTGCATGAAGTACACGAGACGCTCAATTACATCATGCTCGGCCTGGTGATCGCGCATGTCGGTGCCGCGCTCAAGCATCACCTGATCGAACGCGACGACGTCCTCGCACGCATGATCCCATCCCTGGCCAGGAAATCATGACGATGCCGCTGTCGCCATTCGGGCCGGCAGAAACCCGGCGCGTAAGGAACGTCATGAGTTTTTCGCTGCTCGCCTTCGTCGGCGCAGTGTTCGCCATGCCTGCTTGCGCTGCTGACAACTACACCATCGACCCGACGCATACCTGGCCCATGTTCGAAGTGAATCATCTTGGCTACTCCACGCAGCGCGGGCGCTTCAACAAATCCAGCGGCAAGATCACGCTCGATATTGCCGCCAGGCAGGGCAGCGTGGACATCGTCATCGAGACGGGCTCGCTCGACATGGGTTTCGCCAAGTGGGACGAGCACATGAAGGGGGATGAGTTCTTCAATGTTGCGCAATATCCGACCATCCACTTCACCTCCGACAAGCTGATTTTCGACGGTGACAAGGTCGTCGCCGCCGAAGGAAAATTCACCCTGCTCGCCACCACCCGCCCCCTGACGCTGCGCGTGGACAATTTTCATTGTGCGCCGTTTCCCCTCACCAGAAAGATGCACTGTGGAGCGGACGTCTCCGCCACCATCTCGCGCACCCAGTTCGGCATGGCGCAATTCGTGCCCCTGGTCGGTGACGAAATCAAACTTTATTCCCCGATCGAGGCCAACAAGGACTGAATCGACATCGCGCGCGGTTGGGACCGTGGCCTGATATGCAGATGGGATGCCGCGCCGGATGTGGCGTCGCGTCGCGCTTGACTTAGTTGTTGACCTGTGGGAACTTCGCCGGTCGAAAGAAACACCGGGCGACCCGAAGGGCACAAGAATGACGTTAATTCCATATAAGGAAAAGGTATGAAATCGATGATGATCGCAAGTGTGATCGCGGCCGGAATGGCAATTGCAGGCAATGCTATCGCGATCGACATGCCCCCGCTGGCCAGAAAGAACAACTGCGTTGCCTGCCACGCGGTCGACAGGAGAATAGTCGGACCGGCCTGGATGGATGTCTCAAAGAGATACAAGGACGAGACTACATATACCTACAAGGGAAAGGAATATCCCCTGATGGAAGGGCTGGTCCGGAAAGTCTCCCGCGGCGGTTCGGGAAACTGGGGAGCAGTGCCCATGCCCGGCAATGCCCCGGCGGTCAGCGATGCCGACATCAGGGAGCTGGTCAAATTTGTACTGGGTTTGGCCAAATAGGACAGGCCGTCACCCCGTCGACGTCATCCGGTCTGCACGGCAAAATCATTCCCATTTGAATACGTATGCACCGATCGCGATAAAGACGCTGCTCGTGAGTGCAAGCACCCAGACATCGGGCATCACCTGGGACAGCGTTGCACCCTCGTTCATGATTGCGCGGGCGGCCGAGATCAGGTGGGTCAGCGGAAAGAGCAGCGCCAGTTTTTGCACCCAGACTTGAGCGCCTTCCAGCGAGAACCAGGCGCCCGACAGTAACATCATCGGCCAGGTCACGATATTGAGCATGCCGCCGGCCAGCTCTTCGCTGGCCGTGTGTGAGGCGATGAGCAAGCCGACGGAAATCATGCTCGTCGCCCCCAGCGTCGTCACCAATAGCAGCGTCCAGTAGGAACCCTGCATGTTGAATCCGATGAAGAGATTGCATCCTTCATACACGATCACGGTGATCAGCATGATCAACAGCAAACGTGAAACAAGTTGTGCCAGCAGGAACTGGAAGGCGCCCAGCGGCGTTGCCTTCAGGCGCTTTAGGAAGCCGTTCTTGCGGTATCGCACAATCACGAAGCCGACGCCGAACAGGCAGGCAAACATCATGTTCATGCCGAGTATGCCGGGCAGGAACCAGTCAACGTAGCGTATCTCCGCGCCCTCCACCGTCTGCCGCTGGAATGCATGGCCTTCGGTACCCCAAAGGATGCGCTCTAGCAAATACCCGCTGGGCGACTTCGAATTGATCCAGTACCTCGGTGCGCCGCTCACATCAATGAGCATATCCATTTGATGGTAATCGACTTTGCCGATGGCAGTCTCCAGATCGTCATACGGAATGAACTGTATATGCCGGGTCGCTTGCAATTCGGGCGCGACGCTGTGCAGTCTTTCGATACCGCCGATTATGCCGATCTTGTAGATTTCCTTGTTGCTGTCGGAAAAAGTGAAAGCAAGGCCTATGACCAGCATGAAGGGCATCCCTAGATTCCAGGCCAGCGCCGAGCGGTCGCGCAGGAATTCCATGTTGCGGGCATGCAATACCGCCAGGAATTTTTTCATGCGTTGGTCTTCTTTCCGGTCACATTGATGAACAGGTCTTCCAGCGTCCATGCACGTATGCGCAGCCTTTCCAGATTGACGCCCTTATCGATCAGTTGTTGCAGCGTGTGGTGCATGCGATTGGTCCGTATTTCCAGCATATCCCCCGATTGCACAGCGTTCAGTCCCAGTTCGCTTGCCTTGTCTCCCGCGTCGCCATTGGGTATCTGCAGGATCACGTCGCCAAAATGATCCGACAGCAACTGCGCCGGGGTGCCCTGCGAAACGATACGCCCCTTGTCCATGATGGCGATCTCGTCGCAAAGCGCATTGGCCTCTTCCATGTAATGGGTCGTCAGCACGATGGATTTCTTGCGCGACTTGACCAGGTTGACCAGGTCCCAGAAATTGCGCCGCGCCTGTGGATCCAGCCCGGTCGTGGGCTCGTCCAGAAAAATCAGGTCGGGGTCGTTGATCAGGGCCAGTGCAAGCAGCAGGCGCTGGCGCTGGCCGCCCGAAATCTTGCGCGTATCACGGTCCAGAATATCCGCCAGCGAACACAGCTCGATCAATTCCGGAACAGGCAAGGTTTTCTGGTAAAGCCGCCTGAACAGCTCCAGCGTTTCACGAACCGTCAGGAACTCCTGCAATGCCGTGTGCTGGAACTGGATGCCCACCTCTTCGCGATAACGCGTACCGAGGGGCTCGCCTTTGTACAGAATGGTGCCGCTGGTCGGGAGATGGATGCCTTCCAGTATCTCTATGGTCGTGGTCTTGCCCGCGCCGTTCGGGCCAAGCAGGCCAAAGCAGATTCCCTCAGGAATGGACAGGTTGATCCCGTCCACGGCGGTCACACCGGGATATTGTTTGACCAGATTGCCGGCGGTGATGATTGGAATCATATAGGTGGATATGCGAATTTAACCTTCAAGGCTTGCTCTTGTGTTCAGCGCTTCGGCGGGATTTTTCCTGTTGCAGGCGCGCCAGCTTTTGCGCCTTTTCGATTCTCAGTGTCAGCGCTTTTTGCGCCAGCGCAAAAAATGCGACCAGATCCTGCCCGGGAAAATCGTCCTGCACGCAATCCCGAAAATATTCGGCAAGCCAGAGCGCATCCAGTTCGCCTTTCCCCGTCTCCTGCAAATATTCGTTTGCGGCCATCTCGATGTGATCTGAAATCCTGTACATCCTTTTCCTTCCATCCGGCCAGCCCAGTTTATCTGCGAGCCACGCATATTTAACCCGAAATGGCGGCCGGCGTTCAAGCATGCGGGAGTATTGTTACATCGAACCCAGCGCCATCTTGGCGCCGATCACCAGCAGAAACAGCGCGAACACCTTCTTGAGCGTCGCCACCGGCAGCTTGTGCGCAGCCTTTGCGCCAAATGGCGCAACCAGGACGCTGGCCGCGGCCAGGCAGGCAAGCGATGGCAAATGGATAAAACCGAGACTCCAGGCAGGCAGGCCGGTCACGGACCAGCCATTCAACACATAACCCACCGTTCCGGCGACAGCGATGGGAAACCCGATCGCGGCGGAAGTACCGATCGCGTTGTGCATCTTGACGTTGCTCCAGGTCATGAAGGGCACGGACAGGGACCCGCCGCCGATGCCGACGAAACTGGAAACCAGCCCGATGACCCCGCCTGCGGCGATCATGCCTCCGGTTCCGGGAAGTTCGCGCGTCGGCTTGGGCTTGAAGTTAAGCAGCAACTGCGTTGCCACATAGAGAAGAAACACGATAAAGAAACCCTTGAGCAGGTTGGCGGGCAGTTTTGCCACCACAAAGGAACCGGCCAGGGTACCCAGCAGGATGCCCGGCGTGATGCCTTTCACAATGCTCCAGTTGACCGCACCATGCGCGTGGTGTGCGCGAAAGCTGGACACCGATGTAAACATGATACTGGCAAGCGAAGTTCCGATGGCAATATGGATCATGTGGTCGACCGGAAAATGCTGCGCCGCGAAAATGAACATCAGGATAGGCACAATCACGATTCCGCCTCCGACGCCCAGCAGCCCGGCCAAGAAGCCGGCGACGCTGCCGGCGGCAAGATACAACAATATGAATTCCCAATCGATCATCAACTGACTCCCAGTACGGATGAACGCATTTCATGCGTCCAGAACAAAAAATGGCTAGTTAGTGCAGCCAAACTGCAAGTGCCCTGCAATCCCCGAAATCACAGAGCGCGTGCGCCGCGATCAGCTTTGCCAGGTCTTTCCCCGGGCCGGGTTCTATCGCCATGTCGATACCGGATTCAGCCCGCGCATCCACGCACCGATCCCGGCTGACGGTCACAGAAGATATGAAACCTGCCACCGAATCCAGAGGTCCGGACGCCTCCGGACTCTCAACGGACACCCGCAACTGAAACGCGCGTCTTCGGCAGGCCGTGGTCAATGAAATACTGCTCAACCACACAAACTGCGGCCTCCGGTCCGGCGATATACAGGTCGCCCTCAAGCAGGCCAGGGTCGCTAATGCATATGCCGTCCAGCATGTCGCGCAAGGCCTGCGCGCGCTTTTCGTTCACTGCGCGCAAATCGAATCCCGCAACATGTTCTTCATAGTAGAAGTTATCCAGCGCATCCTTCCAGGCATGCGCGATATTCGGAAGATAAATGCTTGCCGGAACGGACCCGGTCCAGTGCAGGCACATGGCTTCGGCTTCAAGCGACAGCGCGTGTTCGATCAGGCTCTTGATCGGGGCAAAACCAGTATCGAATGCAAGAAAATACAAGGTGCGGGGCGATTTTTCATGCAGGATGAATTCTCCCCTTGCTGGTGCGCCGCCGTCGCTATCTGCGTCACCATTTCCCCCACCTGGCTGGCCGCGGCAATAATCTCGCGCAGCGACTCGCCCGCCTGCCGCGTCGTCGTCACCCCCGATTCCACCCGTTTCGTCCCCGCCTGCATCGCCTCCACCGCGCTCGTGTCTCCTGCTGGATGCCCTCGATCATACCCGCAATTTCCTTGGTCGCCGTGCTGGTGCGCTCCGCCAGCTTGCGCACCTCGTCGGCAACCACCGCAAATCCTCGGCCCTGTTCGCCCGCCCGCGCCGCCTCGATCGCCGCATTCAGCGCCAGCAGATTGGTCTGGTCGGCAATGTCGTCGATCACCCCGATGATCTTGCCGATCTGGTCGGAGTTTTTGCCCAAGGCCTCGATCTTGTTCGCCGTCTCTGTCACCGAAGCCGATATCGACTGCATGTTCTCCAGCGTCTGCTCCACGATTCGCCCCCCGGCGCGCGCCGTCTCCGACGCCTTCTGCGCCGCCTCGGCCGCCCGGTTCGACCCCTCCGAAATCTGTCCCACCGACGAGGCCATCTCGTGCATGGCGGTCGCCACCTGCTGCGTCTGGTCCTTCTGCACCTCATGGCCCTGCGACTGTTGCGTCGCCGAGGCCGAAATTTCCTCCGACGCCGACGCCACGTGCTCGGCCGATGCTGCTACCTGAGAAACCGCCTCGTGCAGCTTGCGAACAAATCCATTGAAGGCGGCACAGATTTCTCCTATTTCATCTTGAGCGCTCGATACAACTTGGACGGTCAAATCCCCTGTGCGCTCCGCCGCTGTGATCTTTTGAGCGGCCGTGCGAAGAGGCCGAGCGATCTGCCGCGCCAGAAATCCGACAAGGACAATACCGAGGATCATGATTAGCATGGAACTCAAAATCGTGGCCCACGTGCCACTGCGCGCGGTTGCGCTAGCAGTCACATTCTCTTGGTCCATCATGTTGTTTACGTTGCCGAGCAGCTTTTGAGCGTCCTCCCGAATCCGGTTAGCGGAGGTATTCGAGGCCTTCGTTATCTTCCCGCGGACTTTCGCCAAGCCTTCATCGCCGCTCTCGGCAAGCTGCATCATTTCTGTCTGTTCGGCCTGGTAAGCTTTGGCATCATCCGCCATAGTGGCAACGATGCGTTTGTTCTCTTCCGACTTGAACCCCCTGCTCTGCTCACTCAATCGCCGCACCAAAGTCGCTATCTGTTCCCAGTTGGAATAAAGGTTCTTCTTCATTCGTGGCCCTTCACTGGGATCTTTCAGGCCGATCGTGTAGCCTCGCAGGGTGGAGTTGGCAAAGTTGACGGTCGCTAAAGTTTCGTACGCATTTCTGAGTATGGCCACGCCAAGGGCATTTCTGCTCTGGTGAGCCGCCAACTTTTGCTGGCAAACGAAGCTTACGCCCCCGCTGATCATTACTAGCAACACGATGCCGCCGAATCCGATGGCTAGTTTTCTTGCAACCGTCCACTTCATTCCATGTCCTCTCGTATCCTGATATGTGCTGATACTGACGTGTTCAGTCAGGTATTTTGCACGTCGCTTCGGCGCTGCCGTACGAATGGCAGACGCCGCGAGCCTTTCTTGATTCCAACTATCGACCGCGGATAGAGATTCATTAACCGGCTCGCGCCGATTCCGCTTCCGCGGTTTTCGAACGGCGGAATGAGCCCGCACTCGTCTTATCGGCGGTAGGGAAGGAAACTCCAGCGGTAGAAAATCATAGCGGGTGGCTCACAGCGGCTTGCGGGCCACCAGTTCGGCGATGCCGCGCTCATGTACCGACTCGCGATAGTGAAGCACGCGAAAGCCTGGAAACGCGTGCAACAGCTCGTTGTCGCCAAGGAAATACATGGGATGCGACAGGCCGTGGATGGCGAATTTTTCGTGCTCGTGGGTATAAGTCTTATAGACGATGAGTCCGCCGGGCCAGAGGGCCGCGCCGAGCGCGGGAAGAATGTCACGCTCCAAATAGAAAAGCACCATCACGAGGTCGAATTGCTCACGGCCGAAAGCAAGGCCGCAAGTGTCGCCGATCAAAAAATCGACCTGGACGCCATGTCGCTTTGCCCGCTCGCGCGCACGCTCTACACCTACCTCGGAGATGTCGGCCAGCGTCACTTGCCAGGCCCGCTCGGCCAGATAGACAGA
This sequence comes from uncultured Pseudomonadota bacterium, assembly GCA_963725375.1. GTDB lineage: Bacteria > Pseudomonadota > Gammaproteobacteria > Burkholderiales > Gallionellaceae > Sideroxyarcus. Next base: position 30,716 of record CAVRYQ010000020.1, read on the forward strand.
GTGCCTGCCGGTGCCGCCGGCGACATCGAGCGCCCGGCCACCGGCGGGGAACAGCGGCTGGATGTATTCTTCGCAGCTCTGGATCAGAAATGGGTCGGGACCATTTCCTCCGTGTGATCCATCGCGGTAGCGCTGGTTCCAGGCTTCTCGTTCATTTTTCGGCATAGGGTTTCATCTTAGATCAGTTTTGAGCCCGATATTTCCCGGGCCGCGATCACTCATTTTTGAAGCCGCGCAAGCTCTTCAGCATCCAGGTATTTAGGGGTAAGTGTCGAGCCCGGGCGGATTCCGTAATCGCCCGCGACTTGACGAAGCTCTGAGAACGCCTCGCTCGCGTAAGGTCTGTATCTTAATTGTGTGCGGTCGGCTGGTTTGCGGCTTCGGGGCAAAACAGAGATACTATCAATAAGCAATCGTGGCAAAAATTCTAGAAGTTCCTAAAGAAGAAGTTGACGCATTACCTGCCCGCAGCTCGAATTCCTTAGCACAAAGGTGGTTCGGGATTCGGCCGGAGCTGTTCGTCCCGCTGATCGTCGCCTGCGCCTTGTTGATGGAGAACGTTAACGGCACGGTCATCACCACATCACTGCCGATGATCGCCCGCGATCTGGGCATGGATGCGATTGCACTCAAGCTTGGGTTGACAGCTTACCTGGTGAGCCTGGCGGTTTTCATACCGATCTCCGGCTGGATGGCCGACAGATTCGGCGGACGCACGGTTTTTTGCGCGGCGATAGCCACCTTCATGGTCAGCTCGATGCTGTGCGGCCTGGCGCGTTCTTTCGCGTTCTTTGTGGCCGCCCGTTTCCTGCAGGGCATCGGCGGCGCCATGATGGTGCCGGTAGGGCGAATCGTAATTGTGCGCACGGTTTCCCGGGAAGAGCTGGTTACCGCCCTGAATTATCTGACGGTTCCGGCCCTGTTGGGGCCGCTGGTCGGTCCGCCGCTGGGCGGCTTCATTACCACCTACTTGAGTTGGCGCTGGATTTTTTTCATCAACGTTCCGGTCAGCATCCTGGGTATTTTTCTCGCCGTACGCTACATGGAAAATATCCGCGAGCCCGTGGTTCCGCCGCTGGACGTGATTGGCTTTCTCACTTCGGCGACGGGCTTGTCGTTGTTGATGTTCGGATTAAGCACGATCACCGAGCGCCTGCTGCCGCGGGAGTTCGCCGTCGCAAGCATAGTAATTGGGACGGCCATAACTTATTTATATTTTCGCCTTGCCCGGCGCACGGAAACGCCGCTGCTGGATCTCGGACTATTTAAGATCAAGACATTTCTGGTGGGGGTTGGCGGCGGCTCCTTGTTCCGCGTTGGCATTGGTTCAATCGCGCTGCTGCTGCCGCTGCTGCTGCAACTGGGTTTCGGCATGAGTCCGTTGCAATCGGGAATGTTGACCTGCGCCTCGGCGATCGGCGCTTTGTTCATAAAGAGCGCTATCAAGATGTTTTTGCGGCTGTATGGTTTTCGTTCGGTGCTGGCCTACAATGCCCTGCTTTCGGCGGCGAGCGTCGCCGCGATGGCGGTGTTCACGGCGAGAACGCCGCATCTGCTCATCTTCCTGGTGCTGCTGTTGGGCGGATGTGTCCGCAGTTTACAGTTCACGTCCCTGAATGCGATCACTTACGCGGACATTCCCGACCATGTCGTCAGCCAGGCTACCAGTATGTACGCCACCGTGCAGCAACTGTCACTCGGCATGGGCGTCACCGTAGGCGCGTTTGCCTTGCAAGCGTCCAGTTTCCTGCAAAGACACGGAACCATCGAGGCGAGCGATTTTTGGCCGGCAATCCTGGTCATGGGACTGATCACCGCGTCGTCGGCCTATTCAGCCTTCACTTTGCCGTCTGACGCCGGGGACGAGATGGCCGGCCGGTCGCCAAGGCGCTCGAAGCCGCCTCCGATAACGCCCGGTAG
>CAVRYQ010000021.1:0-13464 GCA_963725375.1 uncultured Pseudomonadota bacterium
TGCAAACTGTCGCCTCTGTGTCTGGTTGGTTGCGCGGGTTATTTATCGCCGCACTATACGTGAGCGTTTTTGGCTGCGCCACTCCGGTGCCAACGGTCCCGGCGGCGGCCCCTGCCCCGGTACCGCAATTGCCCGCAGTTCCGGCGCCACTTCCCGCCGCGACGTCCGAAGCGGCTGCCGCGCAGCCGCCTGTGGTTACGGAGGCGATCCCCGCAGCGGCTCCGCTGGTGTCCGTTCCCTTGCCCGCGATCAGCACGGAACCCACCGTCCCGCACATCGCGCTGTTGTTGCCATTGGACTCGCCGGTTTTTGGCAAGGCCGCTGCTGCGGTACAGCAGGGATTTCTCGCCGCGGCCGCCCAGGAGGCGAACGGCTTGCCAGTGCGTATCTATCCCTGCAAGGATGAAAGCACCGAGATCGCCGCGCTCTATCAGAAGGCGCTGCGCGCCGGGGCAGTAGCCGCAGCCGGCCCGCTCACGCGCGACGGGGTTGCCGCACTGGCGGCGCAAGGCCCGATCACGACACCCACTTTGGCGCTCAACCTGGCGGAGGGCGCACGCAGCGACCAGCTCTATTTCTTCGGCCTCCCGCCGGAAGCCGAAGCGCGCCAGGCAGCGCAAAGCGCCACGACGGCGGGGTTACTCAGTGCCACGGTTGTGTCCACCAATTCGGCGCTGTCAAAGCGCCTTGCGCAGGCATTTTCCGACGAATGGCAACGCGAGGGTGGCATCTTGCGGGCGGGGATCATCTACGACGGCGACCCCACCCCCCTGCAAGAACTTTCGCAGGAACCGGGCGGCTCCGTTTTTCTTGCGGCCGAACCCGACAAGGCGCGGCTGATCCGTCCCTATATCAACTCCACGATTCCGGTCTATGCAACGTCCCAGGTTTTTACCGGCAATGCCAATACATTGACCAATTACGACCTGGCCGACGTGCGCTTTTTCGATATGCCCTGGCTGCTGCAACCCGACCACCCGGCAGTGATGATCTATCCACATGCGGTGCCGCCCATGACTCCGGAGCTGGAACGTCTGTACGCGCTGGGTATTGACGCCTATCGCCTGCTTTTGGTGCTGTATCGGCATAATCCCGACAATGTGCTGCCGTTGGACGGCGTCACCGGCAAAATATCCAGAAGCGGGCACGTGTTTCAGCGCGAGAGTGCCTTCGCCATCATGCGTCAGGGAGCGGGAGTGCCTGTCGAAGGAAAACCTCTGCCTTGAAGCCCGGTACTCAGGCCGAGAAAGTTGCAGCGCAATATCTGCAGCTGTACGGCTGAGGTTGATACAGGCCAATTCCCGCTGCCGTTTCGGGGAGATCGACCTGATCCTGCGCGACGGTGATACCCTGATTTTTGCCGAGGTACGCCAGCGCAGCGGCAACAATTTCGGCGGTGCGGGCGCCAGCATCGACACACACAAACAGCGGCGCCTCATCCTCACCGCACAACATTACCTCGCTTCATTGCCCTACATCCCGCCCTGCCGTTTCGACGCCGTGCTGCTGGATGCCGCCAATAACATAGACTGGGTCAAGAGCGTCTTTGAAATATAGGCGCTGCCCGGAGATTCCTGCCCGGACGCGCATGCAGGGTTGTGTCCCACGGAAGATTTATTCAGCTCTGCCTTAGGGTAAAATCGCTCCCTGTCTCCTTTTTCTTGTTAATACCATGACCCTGACCACTCGCATCGGCAAACACTTCGACGACAGCGCGCAACTGAAGCTGCAAAGCAAGAAAGTGCTGTCCCAGCCCATCGCGGATGCCGCGCAGGCCATGGTCGCGTGCCTGATGAGCGACGGCAAGATACTGGTTTGCGGCAATGGCGGATCGGCGGCAGATTCGCAGCACTTCGCCGCCGAGCTGGTGAACCGCTTTGAGGTCGAGCGGCCCGGACTGGCCGCCATCGCGCTGACCACCGACAGCTCGGTACTCACCTCGATTGCCAACGACTACGATTACCTCCAGATCTTTTCCAAGCAGGTGCGCGCGCTGGGCATGGACGGCGATGTGCTCCTTGCCATCTCCACCAGCGGCAATTCGCCCAATGTGATTGAAGCCATCCATGCCGCGCACGAACGCAACATGCCGGTTGTCGCGCTGACCGGACGTGACGGCGGGAAGATGACAACCCTCTTGAAGCCGACAGATTTTCATATTTGCGTCCCGGCAAAGAGCACCGCTCGTATCCAGGAGGTCCACCTGCTCGCGCTGCACTGCATTTGCGATGCCATTGATCACCTGATCCTGGGAGGGGAATGATGCGTTATGCGTCCGTTTTGCTGATCGCGATGTCAGTTCTGTTGCAAGGCTGCGTCGCGCCGGTCGTTGCCGCGGGCGTCAACGCCGGCATCTCTGTGACCGCTACCGATCGTCGCACTCCCGGCGCCAAAGTCGAGGACGACACCATCGAAGGCAAGGCGCGCAAGCGCATCGATGAAAAGTACAAGGACACGGTTAAAGTCAACGTTAGCGCCTACAACCGCTTTGCACTTGTCACCGGCATAGCGGCGACCGAAGAAGCGAAGATGGATATCGAACGCATCGTCGGCAGCATTCCCAACGTCAAAGGTATCGCCAACGAACTTGTTGTGGCCGACCCATCCACGGTCAGCAGTACCACCAATGGTGATGCCCGCATCACCGGCAACGTGCAGCTTCGATTCGTCAAGAGCGCGGCCCTCAAGGCCGACCAGATCAAGGTCGTTACCCGGAACAGCGTGGTGTACCTGATGGGACTGGTCACGCGTGCCGAGGCCGATGCCGCTTCTGATATTGCCAGCACCACGGCGGGCGTTCAAAAGGTGGTTCGCGTTTTTGAGTACATAGACTGATGAAATACCCGACACCCGGCTTCGAGAACAAGATCTGCGCGGCTGACATGCTGGCCGCGCGAATCGCCACACTCCCGCGACCGCTGGTGTTCACCAACGGCTGTTTCGATGTGCTGCATCGCGGCCATGTGACCTATCTGGCACAGGCCCGCGCGCTCGGTTTTTCTCTCGTGGTGGGCGTGAACAGCGATGCCTCGGTTAAGCGCCAGGGCAAGGGTGATGACCGGCCGATCAATTCCGAACTGGATCGCATGGCCGTGCTGGCAGCGCTGGAGTCGGTGAACCTGGTCGTGAAATTCGACGAGGACACCCCGCTCAACCTCATCCTTGCGTCCAAACCGGACGTGCTGGTCAAGGGCGGCGACTGGAAGCCTGAAAACATCGTCGGCAGCAAGGAAGTCAGGATCTGGGGCGGCGCCGTGCACAGCATCCCTTTCCTGCACGAACGCTCCACCACCGCATTACTGAAAAAGATACGCTTACTATGACTCCGACCGAAATCACCCTGCATCAGCAATCCAGAATGCTGGAAATCGCCTTCGACGACGACGCCCGCTTCAAGCTGCCGTTCGAATTCCTGCGCGTATTCTCGCCCTCCGCCGAGGTGCGCGGCCACGGCCCCGGCCAGGAGACGCTCCAGGTGGGAAAGCGTAACGTGTTGATCACCGCAGTCGAGCCCGCGGGCAGCTACGCCATCAAGCTGGTATTCGACGATGGCCACGACAGCGGACTCTATACCTGGGAATATCTGCATGAGCTGGGCAAATATCACGATGCCATGTGGCACGATTACCTGACCAGGCTGGAATCTGCCGGTGAAAGCCGCGACCAGAATTAATCAAGGCAAACCTGTTTTGCGGGATGAAATACAAGGAGCAGCGCCATGGCAAAGACCCATTTCGGTTTTGAAACCGTAGACGAAAGCGAGAAGGCCAGGAAGGTGGCGGGCGTGTTCACCTCCGTCGCCAGCAAGTACGACATCATGAATGACCTCATGTCGGTGGGCCTGCACCGCATCTGGAAGCGTTTCGCGGTGGGCCTTGCAAACGTGCACGAAGGCCAGCGCGTGCTCGATATTGCGGGCGGCTCCGGCGACATCTCGCGCCTGTTCCTGGACAAGGTCGGGAAAAGCGGCCAAGTCATCCTCACCGACATCAACAACGCCATGCTGCGCGTGGGCCGCGACCGCCTGCTCGACGAAGGCAAACCCACTCCCACCGCGCAATGCGACGCCGAAAAGCTGCCTTTCCCCGACAATTATTTCGACTGCGTGAGCATTGCCTTCGGCCTGCGCAACGTAACGCACAAAGAAGCCGCCCTGCGCGAAATGCACCGCGTGCTCAAGCCGGGCGGCCGCGTGATCGTGCTGGAGTTTTCCAAGGTGGCCAAGCCGCTGGAAAAAGTCTACGACCTTTATTCCTTCAAGCTGCTGCCCAGGATGGGTGAGCTCATTGCCAATGACGCCGACAGCTACCGCTATCTCGCCGAGTCCATCCGCATGCATCCGGGACAGGAAGAACTGAAGCAGATGATGATAGACGCCGGGCTGGAGCATGTGGAGTACTACAACATGACCGGCGGGGTGGTGGCAGTGCATCGGGGTTACAAGCTGTAATTCGGCTGCCATTTCTGCCATGCATGGACGTTGTTTTTGTAGCGCAGTTGAGCCAGCGTAGGATGGATTGAGCAACGCGATACCCATCGGTGATTTGTTGGGTATTTTTTCTTTCAACCCAAGCTGCAATCTGTTTTTTTAATCACAGGATTCATCATGACCGCTTTACCCAAATGCCCGCAATGCAGTTCCGAATACACCTACGAGGACGGCGCCAGCTACGTCTGTCCCGAGTGTGCCCACGAGTGGCCGAAGGACACGCCCGCCGCGGCGGGAGAAGAGGCGAAGGTGTTCAAGGATGCCTTCGGCAATGTGCTGGTCGACGGCGATTCGGTCACCGTGATCAAGGACCTGAAGGTCAAGGGCTCGTCCTCGGTGGTAAAGATGGGTACCAAGGTGAAGAACATCCGCCTGGTGGATGGCGACCACGACATCGATTGCAAGATCGACGGCATAGGCGCGATGCAGTTGAAGACCGAGTTCGTGAAGAAGGCCTAGTCGGCCATGAGCAGCTGGGGTTGCCCGCACGAGATCGACGGCAAATGCCAGAAGGTGCTGAACAAGCCCTGCGACATCGGCATGAAGGGTTGCGTGCTGGCAGGCCGTTTCCGCTTTGCCGACTCGAGCAAGAACCGCGCAAAAAAGATGCTTTCCAATCCTCTCCCGGATACGCCCGTTACCGGCGATGACCCCCAGTAAGGACTTCGAACTTGTTTACCAGGATGACTGTTTGCTGGTGGCAGCCAAGCCCGCCGGGTTGCTTGCCGTCCCTGGTCGCGGCGTAGACAAGCAGGATTGCCTTTCCGTCCGACTCCAAAGCCAGTTTCCGGATGCGCTGACCGTTCATCGCCTGGACATGGCGACTTCCGGCCTGATGGTGTTTGCGCGCGGTGCCGAGATGCAGCGCAGCCTGTCGTGCATGTTCCGCGAGCGTCAGGTGAAAAAGTACTATGTGGCCCTGGTCGCGGGCAAGCCGGAGCCGGAAAGCGGCGAGATCAACCTGCCCCTCGCCGCAGATTGGCCGAACCGGCCAATGCAAAAAGTCGATGGCCCACGTGGCAAACCCTCGCTGACGCGGTACCGGGTTTCGGAATCCTTTGTTTCGATTTGCCCCAAGTTTTTCGAGCAATGCAAGTTCAACCCGGGAGCGGGCTGCGGCCCCGGCAGCAACTTGTCTCCTCAGGGGCCTGATCCAATATGTAGCGGTCTCCGCGGGCGTTGTTCGAACGGCTCTTTTCCTGTTTCCCGCGTCGAGCTGGAACCCGTGACAGGGCGTACTCACCAATTGCGTGTGCACATGGCTGCGATCGGCCATCCCATGCTCGGGGATGCACTGTATGGCGACGCTCAAGGCGTGCCGCGCCTGATGTTGCACGCCACCCGCCTGGGCCTGTTGCATCCGCTTACCGGCGCACCCTTGCATTTTGTCAGTCCACCCCCATTCTAGCTGCCATATATCCAGGCGGCGCCGGATTCAGGTGTGGCCTATAATTGGCTTCTCTTTATACTTTTCCGGACTTCAACATGGCATTGCCAAGAAGCTTTCTGACTGCGGCTCTCGTTTTTTTCGCCATCATAATTGCGATCGTTGTCGGTTATGTCTGGGTCGCGTTGAACTGGAGCTATTCTGAAGGTGAGCGCGCCGGATTCATGCAGAAGCTTTCAAAAAAAGGCTGGCTCTGCAAGACTTGGGAAGGCGAGCTTTCGCTGGTCGCGCTGCCGGGTGCGGCGCCCGAAAAATTTCTGTTCACGGTGCGCGATGAAGACGTGGCCGCGAACATCAACCGGCAAGTTGGCCAGCGCATTGCGCTGACTTATGAAGAGCACCGCGGCTTGCCTACGACCTGTTTCGGCGACACCGCATATTTCGTCACCTCAAGCAGGCTTGTACCCCCTTGATAATATGACTTTAAACTGTCATCCGTAGTATTTCAGCACTGTGCTACAGTGCGCCGCTTCGAATTTGCCTACTCGTGAGGAGTCACATGAAACGTTTTGCACTCTTGCTGACCATCGCCCTGACCAGTATTTCTTTGTTCGCTGCCAGTGCCGAAGCCAAGCGCTTCGGTGGCGGCGGCAGTGTCGGGACACAGCGCACCATGAGCGCGCCGGTAAGAAATGCTCCCGCGGTTGCTCCCGCGCCAACTTCTTCCCAACCGGGTGTTGCGCCCCCGGCTCCCGGCAACAGATGGCTCGGTCCGCTGGCTGGGCTCGCGATAGGCGCCGGTTTGGGTGCGATGTTCGCCGGTGGTGGCCTGGGTGAAGGCATGGGCTCCATTCTGATGATGGTCATGGCGGCGATTGCCGTGATGTTCCTGGTCTCCCTATTCCGGCGCAAACAGGAGCCGGCCTTGCAATATGCCGGAGCGAACGGACCTTACGGTGCGACGAATCCGGCTCGGCAACCGCAAGGCGATAGCGAGGGAACACCGATTGCCGCGGCCAATATTCCGGCCGACTTCCCTGTCGATAGCTTCCTGCGCAGTGCCAGAACTTCGTTCATCCGCCTGCAGGCCGCAAATGACCGCAAGGACGCTGACGATATTCGCGAATACACGACACCCGAGATGTTTGCCGAAGCTTGCATGCAACTACAGGAACGCGGCGACGCTCCGCAGAAGACCGACGTGATTTCACTGAACGCCGATCTTCTGGAAGTGGTTACCGAAAAGGGCCACGCCATTGCCAGCGTGCGCATGAGCGGCCAACTGCGCGAGAACAACGGCACGCCTGAAAGCTTCGACGAGATATGGCATGTGCAGAAGAATCTGAGCGATGACAAGTCGGTTTGGCTGCTGGCCGGAATACAGCAGGTTTAATTCCAAAGTAAAGTAAACTAGAGGGCATGGCGACATCCGCTATGCCCTTTTTTATTTGAACTCTTTGTAAATGCGTATTTTCCGCTTACTCAAGATCATTTTCGTCGTTCTCCGTTTCGGCCTGGACGAATTCCTGCTGGCACATGACCGGACGAGCTGGCTGCTGCGCCCGCTCAACTGGCTGTTGTTCTTCCGCGATACATCGCGTCCACGCGCCGAACGCCTGCGTTTGGCACTGGAAGCATTGGGTCCCATCTTCGTCAAATTCGGCCAGTTGCTTTCGACACGCCGCGACCTGATTCCCGCAGACATCGCAGATGAACTCGCCAAACTTCAGGACCGGGTTCCGCCTTTCCCTTCCGACCTCGCAGTGACTTTGCTCGAACAGGCATACGGAAAGAAGCTGGCGGCGGTCTTCGCCGAATTCAACGAGATACCCGAAGCCAGCGCATCCGTTGCGCAAGTGCATTTCGCCGTGCTGCCGGATGGACGCGAAGTGGCCGTGAAGATTCTGCGCCCCAGCATATTAAACGTCATCGAACATGACATCGCGCTATTGCAGATTTGCGCGGGCCTGATCGAATGCTGGTCGGAAGACGGCAAAAGGCTGAAGCCGAAGCTGGTCGTGGCCGAATTCGACAAATACCTGCATGACGAACTCGACATGATGCGCGAATCGTCCAACGCCAGCCAGTTGCGGCGCAATTTCGCCGATGCCAAATTGCTGCTTGTCCCCGAAGTATACTGGGACTGGTGCTCCGCCGAGGTGATGGTGATGGAGCGCATGCACGGCATCCCGATCAGCCGGATCGGCACGTTGCGTGAAGCGGGGATAGACCTGTCCCGACTGGCTGCCAATGGCGTCGAGATTTTTTATACGCAAGTATTTCGCGACGGCTTTTTTCACGCCGACATGCACCCGGGCAATATCCTGGTGGCGCGCGACGGACGCTATGTAGCGCTGGATTTTGGCATCATGGGCACGCTGACGGTCACGGACAAGAATTATCTCGCGCAGAATTTCATCGCCTTCTTCAACCGCGATTACAAGCGCGTGGCTGAACTGCATATCGAATCCGGCTGGGCACCGGCCCATACCCGCGTGGACGAATTCGAGGCTGCCATCCGTGCGGTTTGCGAACCCATTTTCGACAAGCCGTTGCGCGAGGTTTCGTTCGGGAAGATCCTGTTGCGTTTGTTCCAGACCTCGCGCCGTTTCGGCATCGAAATTCAGCCGCAACTGGTATTGCTGCAAAAGACTTTGCTCAACATTGAAGGCTTGGGACTGCAGCTCGATCCCGAGCTTGATCTCTGGAAGACAGCCAAACCCTGGCTGGAACGCTGGATGAGCGAACAGGTCGGCTGGCGAGGCTTCATCAAGGCCCTGCGCACCGAAGCGCCGCGCTATGCGACTTTGCTGCCGCAACTGCCGCGCTTGTTACATCAGCGCCTGACTCTGGATCCGGACGCGCAGACCGCAACGTTGCTGCGTGAAGTGCTGCTGCAACAAAAAAAGCGCAATGCTTGGTTAGCGGCCATTGCGCTTTTGCTGGGTGCATTCCTGCTGTTTGCCGTCTATACCTGGTTCGCCTAGACGAAACCGCTTTCCGTCAGCTCCAGCGCCAGTTGTTTGTAGTCAGCCGCCCCCGGGCTTTGTGGTGCATAAGCGAACACGTCCAGGCCGTGCATCGGACTCGTTGCCAAGGCAACAGTCTCGCCTATTCGAGTCTTGCACACCAGATCACCGTAACGCTTTTTGAGTTTATCGTAGATGTCAAAGGACAGCTTGCGGCGGGAATCGAAGCGCGTGACGACGATGCGGCGCTCGAACGTGCGTTGCAGTTTCTTTTCCAGCACGTTCAGCGCCGAGTCCAGTCGATGCACCCCATGTTCCGACAGAAAATCCGCCGATACGGGAATCAGAACCTTGTCTGCGGCGAGCAGCGCATTCAAGGTGAGCACCCCCAGCATCGGGCAGCAGTCTATGATGATTGGTGCGCCGGTCAGCGCCAGCTCCTCCGCCAGACCCTGCTTCAGCTTCTTTGCGGCTTGTGGGTCGCTGCCGTACAGCGCGTCGATCTTGGATAATTCCAGCGTGGCGGGAACGAGCTGCCATCCAGCGGGCGTGTCATGCAACAACTTGGCCAGCGGAACCTGGTCCTTGAAAAAGGCGGCCATGCTCCTGGACTGCGATGTGCCGTTCTTCAGTCCGGACGCCAGGCTCAGGTGTCCCTGCGGGTCCATGTCCAGCGCGATCGGATGCCGCTGCGCCAGAGACAGCGCGGCCGAAAGATTCAGGCAAGTGGTGGTCTTACCCACTCCGCCCTTTTGGTTGAATACGGCGATAACCGCCATGCTTCGGGACTCCTTGGTTTGCCTGAGGTGTGACTTGTTGTCGTGCGGTTTGTGGTTGCGGCCGTCAATCAGCCTTTACGACAAGCCCAACGCCGGATCCATCACTCGACAGTAACGGACTTCGCAAGATTGCGGGGCTTGTCCACATCCGTTCCCTTTTGCAATGCCACGTAATATGCCAGCAGTTGCAGAGCGATGGTATGCAGAATAGGACTCAGAAAACCCGCGTGTTCCGGCATTTGCAGGATGTGGATCCCGTCGGCAGCCCTGATATGTGTGTTTGCGTCTGCAAACACATATAACTCGCCGCCGCGCGCGCGGACTTCCTGAAGGTTCGATTTGAGCTTTTCCAGCAAAAGATCGTTCGGCGCCACCGACACAACGGGCATATCCTTGTCCACCAGTGCCAACGGGCCGTGTTTCAATTCCCCTGCCGGGTAAGCCTCGGCATGTATATAGGATATTTCCTTGAGCTTGAGTGCACCTTCCAGGGCGATCGGATAATGCATGCCGCGGCCAAGGAACAGTGCATGCTGTTTATCCGCGAAGTTACTGGACAGTTCTGCGATTTGCGGTTCCAGCGCCAATACCTTTTTAATCGCGCTTGGCAGGTGCCGCAGTTCGTGCAGGAACTGTTGCTCGCGCTCCGCATTGAGGCGTCCGCGCAATTTGGCCATGACCAGAGTCAGCAGGAACAGTGCAGCAAGCTGCGTGGTGAATGCCTTGGTTGAAGCAACACCAATCTCCGGGCCCGCTCGCGTCAGGAAGCGCAGTTTCGATTGGCGGATGATGGCGCTTTCGGGCACGTTGCAGATCGCTAACGTGTGAAGATGGCCCGTTACCTTGGCGTGGTTGAGCGCCGCCAGCGTATCGGCCGTTTCTCCGGACTGCGAAATGGTCACGACCAGTGTTCCGGGATTGGCCACGCTGACGCGATAGCGATATTCGCTGGCGATCTCGACCGTACACTGGATGCCCGCAATCTCTTCCAGCCAGTAACGCGCCACCATCCCCGCGTGGTGGCTGGTGCCGCATGCGAGGATGAGTATACTGTCAATTTGGGGGAATATTGCGGTCGCATCGGCGCCGAAGATTCCCGGAACCATCGTTTGGCTGTTGCATACCGATTGCAGGGTATCCGCGAGGGCTTGAGGCTGCTCGTGGATTTCCTTTTGCATGTAGTGCTTATATTCGCCCAGTTCCACGCTGTCGTTATTGAGCTCACTGACGTTCACCGGACGTTGCGCCGCATTTCCCTGTGCGTCGAAGATGCGGTAGTTAGTGAGATTCACTTCGACCACATCGCCTTCTTCCAGGTAAACCACGTTCTTCGTGACCTGCAGCAGCGCCGACATGTCTGATGCGATGAAGTGCTCACCTTCGCCCACGCCCAACAGCAGCGGGCTGCCCTTGCGCGCGGCGATGAGCTGATGGGGGTTGTCCGCTGCCACCACACCGATCGCGTACGCTCCGACCAGTTGCGACAAGGCCATCTGCGTGGCGGCCAGCAGGTCGCCTTGCGTGTAGTGGCTATGCACCAGGTGCGCGATGACTTCGGTATCCGTATCTGAAGTGAATTCGTAACCTTGCCCGGTAAGTTCGGTACGCAACTCTTCATAGTTTTCGATGATGCCGTTGTGTACGACGGCGATGAGGTTGCGGCTGATGTGGGGATGGGCGTTGCGCTCGCTGGGCACGCCGTGGGTGGCCCAGCGTGTGTGGGCGATGCCGAGTTCGCCGTAGGTATTTGCGCTCTTCGAGGCCAGTTCGGCTACGCGACCGATGCTGCGCACGCGATCCAGTTTTCCGTCGTGCACAACCACCAGACCGGCGGAGTCGTAGCCCCGGTATTCCAGCCGCAGCAGGCCATTGACCAGAATGGGTACGATATTCCGTTTTGCGACGGCGCCTACGATTCCGCACATGTTATTTCTTTCCTTTTTGCGGGCGTTGCCAGCCCGCGATCGTTGTCTGTCTGCTGCGCGAGATCGTCAGTTCTCCCGCGGGCGCCTCCGCGGTGATGGTCGAACCTGCGCCGATGGTGGCACCCTTGCCCACTTTGACCGGGGCGACCAGTTGTGTGTCCGAACCGATGAAGGCATCGTCTTCGATGATGGTGCGATGCTTGTTCGCGCCGTCGTAGTTGCAGGTGATGGTGCCCGCGCCGATATTCACGCGGCTGCCCACGGTGCTGTCGCCAATGTAGCTCAGATGATTGGCCTTGCTGCCTTTGCCGATCTCACTGTTCTTGATCTCTACGAAGTTTCCGACATGCGCGTCGTCGTGCAATATTGTTCCCGGACGCAGCCGTGCGTATGGCCCGATGTGGCAGTTGGCACCTATTTCGCTGTCGTCGATGAGGCTGTAGGGTGCAATCTGGCTGCGTTGGGCGATGGTTGCGTTACGAATGATGCTGTAAGCGCCTACTTGCACGCCGTTTCCCAAGTTTACTTCGCCCTCAAAGATGCAGCCGACGTCAATCTGTACGTCACGCCCGCACGCGAGGTTGCCGCGCACGTCGAGACGTGCCGGATCGGCTAGCGTCACGCCCTGAGTCATCATTTGGGCCGCAATATTCTGCTGCCAGATGCGCTCCAGATTGGCGAGCTGCAGCTTGTTGTTGATACCTTCGACTTCCCAACGATGGGCCGGCTGCACGGTATTTACCGGCAAGCCTTGCTGCACGGCCATCGCCACAATGTCGGTCAGGTAGTACTCACCCTGAGCGTTGTTGTTGCCCAGTTTGCCGAGCCATGTTCTCAGATTTTCGGTTGGCGCGATCAGGATACCGGTATTCACTTCGCGTATCTCGCGCTGTTCGCTCGTAGCATCTTTTTCCTCCACAATGCGTTGCACGTCGCCCTGCAAATCGCGCACGATGCGGCCGTAGCCGGTCGGGTTCTCTAGATTGACGGTAAGCAGCACCAGACCTTCGCCCGCTTGTTGCATCTGGTGCAGCGTACTGTGCCGTATCAGTGGAACATCCCCATAAAGTACCAGAGTGCGGCTGCCGTCCCGCAGATGCGGCATCGCCTGTTGCACTGCGTGCCCGGTGCCGAGTTGCGGTTCCTGGATCACGAATTCTGCCCCGTACTTTTGCATCGCCTGCGGTACGGCTTCTCCGCCATGCCCGTAAACCACACACATCTGTTGCGGCTGTAGGGAAATTGCGCAATCGAGGACGTGCTGCACCAGCGGTTTGCCTGCCAGCGCATGCAAGACCTTGGGCTTGTCGGAATACATGCGCGTGCCTTTGCCGGCAGCGAGAATAACGATGTTCAAGTGGTTCATATCGGCTCTGAATCCGGGGATGGTTGAGTATATCAAATCAGCCGCTGCAATTAGATGGCTTGTTCTGCGCTCGCCCCCACTACAATGTGCGCATGAACAAGCCCGCCCTGAAGATCATCGACGACCTTGCGCAGATTCGCGCGGCGGATTGGGACGCGCTGGCGGGCGGTGATCCGGTGCTTTCCCATTCCTTCTTTTATGCCTTGCAGGAAAGTGGTTGCGCCACGCCGCAGTTCGGCTGGACAACCCGGTTTGTCACGTTGTGGCTGGGCGGGCGACTGGTCGGTGCGATGCCGCTTTACCTGAAGATGAATTCATATGGCGAGCACGTGTTCGATTTTGCCTGGGCCGATGCGTATCACCTGAACGGACTGCACTATTATCCCAAGCTAGTATGCGCCGTACCTTTCACACCGATAGGCGGAAAAAGGTTGCTGGCAAATTCCGATGAGATGCGCGGATTGCTGCTTGAGTATGCTTTGCAATATGCGAAGGACCTTGGAGTATCGTCGCTGCATTGCCTGTTTCTGAATGAGGCTGATGCACTGA
>CAVRYQ010000022.1:0-6463 GCA_963725375.1 uncultured Pseudomonadota bacterium
ACGACGCCGGCATTCCCAAGACGTCGGAACATAGAATCGAGATTGCCGCTAAGCTTGTCGAGAAGGCTGCCCAACATGGCCTTGGGCCGGAACGGCTTTACATCGATCCACTTGTCATCGCCGTATCCACCGCCAACAGCTCGCTCCTTCATTTTGTGGAAACTATGCGAGCCATCCGGGCAAAGTTTCCCGGCGTGAAGATCACCTCGGGACTGAGCAACATCTCCTTCGGATTGCCGCTGCGAAAGCTCATCAACCGTAACTTTCTATGCCTTGCAATGTATGAAGGAATGGATTCCGCAATCCTCGATCCAGCGGACAAAGATATCAGAGGAACGCTGCTTGCCGTTGATATGCTGACCGCGAAGGACAAGAATTGCCGGAAGTATACCACTGCCTTTCGCAGGGGAGAATTGTGATTTTCGCATTACGGCGAGGGTGCGCTGCTTCATCCGGAGAAAGTCAGTTTTGTGTCAGCGGTACTCCCGCCACGAGCCTTTCCGCCCCGGAATAGATTACGAAGCGGCGGCCTCTCAAGAAGCCGACCAGGGTCATGCCGAACTCGCGGGCAAGATTGACTGCAAGATCCGATGGCGCCGAAACCGAAGCCAGAATGGGCAACCCGGCGACAAGGGCCTTCTGCACAATCTCAAAGCCGCCTCGCCCGCTGACGAGAAGCACAAAGTCACGCAGCGGTATCAGGTCATTGGCCAGCGCCCAACCGATTGCTTTGTCAACCGCATTGTGGCGTCCAACGTCCTCGCGAAGAACAAGCAACTCGCCGGCAGTACTGAACAGCCCGGCTGCGTGTATTGCGCCGGTCCGGCTAAAAGCCGCCTGCGACTCGAATAGTTTATCGGGTAGGCGGCAGAGCACTTCAGGATCGATGGCGCAGGCCGTGTTCGGAGGTTCGATGCCGCGCACGCGCACGGCATCGATCGAGGCCTTGCCGCAGACTCCGCAACTTGAAGTCGTATAGAAGTTTCGCTGGGCCGTCTCGGAATCGAGCTTGACGCCCGGAGCCAGGTCGACACGCACTCGATTGGCGCCGTTCTGCTTGGCGTTGGCCTCAAGGCGGAGTGAGGCAATCTGGCTTCGGCTTGAGATCAGGCCTTCAGTAAAGAGAAAGCCGGCCGCAAGTTCAAGTTCGTGCCCCGGAGTGCGCATGGTGACGTTGAAGGCAGCTTCACCAATGCGAATCTCAAGCGGCTCCTCACCTACGAGGTAGTCGTTCTGCGAGCGGATCTCTCCATCCCGCCACTCGCTGATGCCGGTTACAGACACAATGCGGGGAATCACACTGCACATCCTTTTTCCGAAGCGAATGAAAATTCCAGTGAGTTAGATCATACCTTAATGCTGCCTTCCGGCTATAAGTTGACGGGGTCAATTTGGTTGCCAGGGTCGGGTAAGTCGAGCTGGGAGTCGATGCCCTGAAGGGTGTGCAAAGTGCGTGGTTTCTCGACAAAGGTAAGACTGAGCAAATATAGAAGTTAGTACAGGCTAACTTCGATTCTGAGCCGATTGCGCACGATGGCGGCCGGCACATAAACCGAAATTGCGACGACCTCGATCAGAATCTTGTCGAGAGTGTTGACATCGTTCACATCGCCGGTGGGCCCCGAAGCCTCGCCGCCACCGTGAGGAACTTGCATTCGCGGCAAGCCAAAATGATACCTAACTCTCAGCCGCAGAATGATTTGCTACACTGGACACTGACGTTGGCCGAACAGTTGTGAAAGCCTGCAGTTCGCCGGGCCGCCTCTCCTTTACGTGATCTAAATCACATGAGGTAGTGCGCTCCGACACATCGCCGCGTTCTGCCCGGTGGCACCTTCAATCTAGGGGCTGTGCGTTGCAACACATCTCCGTGCCTTGCCTTGTGGCCCCTTCTGCCCAAGGCGGGTGTGGCGATGCCAGCTTCGCGTTAGCCTGCGCTGGGCTCAGCCGGCCAAATAAGGGTCGATCGGTGGTGTGGATCGCTCGGTCGCCGTTCTTTGGCACAATTTGTTATGGGAGGCAAGTGCGCCGTCTTTCTCGCTGCGCATGCTTATTGAATGGCAACCACCGATCCAATGGCAATCACCGACCCAATGGCAATCGCCGAACCAATGGCAACCACCGGCCCAATCGACGGCGTTCTTTCGCGTTATGTTGAGGTTACGGGAAACCTGATCTCGGTCCTCCAGGAGGTGCAATCGCACTTTGGCTACTTGCCCAAGGATGCGCTCTACTATCTGGCCAAGAAGACCGGAATTCCCATCACTCGTCTCTACAGTATTGCCACGTTCTACCACTACTTCAGCTTGACGCCGAAAGGCCGGCATGAGATCCAGGTTTGTACCGGGACGGCGTGTCACGTCAATGGCTCGTTACGACTCCTCGACGAGTTGACACGGAAGCTGGGGGTTCAACTAGGCGAAACCACTCCGGACATGCAGTTCACATTGAATGAAGTGCATTGCGTTGGCGCCTGCGCCCTTTCTCCGGTAGTTGTCGTGGGAGATCAAACCTACGGCCCGGTCAGCTCAAAAAAGATACCGGAAATCCTGAAGAAGTACCAAGCCGGATACGTCGAGTCGCCGGCGGAACAGGCAGCCAGGGAACTCCCGGCCGCAGACAACGAACGTCACGCCATCGTGGAGATGCCTGCTGCCCGCTCCATCAACGTGAAGATCTGCATGAGCCTGGGGGGCGTGTTGGCTGGTGCTCCGGATGTCCTGAAAGCCTTTCAGGAGATTATGGCGGAAAAGGGCCTCGACGCAACCTTCGGCAAGAATTGCGTGGAGCAGGTCGGCTGCATGGGCCTTTGCGCCAAGAATGCCATTATAGAGGTCCGGATCGACGGCGTGATGACCGCTTACCAGTGGGTCAAGCCGCACATGGTCCGCCGGATCGTCGACGAACACATCATTGGCGGTGTCCCTGTGAAGGAATGGATGGTGCCCGGGCCAGAGTACGAGCAATTCTTTTCCAAGCAGAATAAAGTAGTGCTCGGAGCCTGCGGTACGATCGACCCGGAAGACATCGATGCCTACTGCGCGATCGGCGGCTATCAGAGCGCGAAGCGTGCCATTTCCTCCTATGACGCCCGAAAAAGTGATTGAGGAAATCAAAGCTTCCGGCCTTAGGGGGCGTGGCGGAGCCGGCTTCCCGACCGGGGTGAAGTGGGAACTTTGCCGCCGTTCGCCGGGTGACACGAAGTACCTTATCTGCAATGCCGATGAAGGCGATCCCGGGGCCTACATGGATCGCGCCGTCATTGAGGGCGATCCTCATGCGGTGATTGAAGGCATGATCATCGCTGCCTACGCCATTGGCGCCTCCAAAGGCTATGTATATATCCGTGCCGAGTATCCGCTGGCAGTCCAGCGTTTGCGCCACGCCATCGCCCAGGCCCGCCAACGCGGATACCTGGGATCCAACGTCCTGGGGCTCGGTCTCGACTTCGATATTCAGGTCAAGCTCGGCGCCGGAGCCTTCGTCTGTGGCGAGGAAACCGCGCTGATCGCCTCGTTGGAAGACCAGATTGGCGAGCCGAAGCCGAAACCTCCGTTTCCCGCCGATAAGGGGCTTTGGGGATTGCCAACCTGCATCAACAATGTTGAAACCCTGGCCACTATACCGAAGATCATCAAGAACGGCGCCGCCTGGTTTGGTGCCATCGGTACGGGCAAATCGAAGGGCACCAAGATCTTTTCGCTGGTAGGCAAGGTCAATCATACCGGTCTGGTCGAAGTGCCGATGGGCATCCCGCTGCGCGAGATCATCTACGAAATCGGCGGCGGCATTCCCAAGAATAAAAAGTTCAAAGCCGTTCAGACCGGCGGTCCATCGGGAGGCTGTATCCCGGCAGAGCACATCGATGTGCCTGTCGACTACGAAAACCTCACTGCGGTTGGGTCCATCATGGGATCCGGTGGCATGGTGGTGATGGATGAAGACACCTGCATGGTGGACGTCGCCAAATACTTCGTCACCCTCTGCATGGACGAGTCCTGCGGCAAATGCACTCCCTGCCGCGAGGGCACGCGCGAGTTGTCCCGCCTGTTGAACGAAATCACCACCGGCAAAGGGACTCCGGAGCATCTCACCGCTCTTGAGGAGCTGTCGGCTGTGATGCGGGATATGTCGCTCTGCGCCCTGGGAAAGACCGCGCCGAATCCTGTGATGTCCACGCTGCGCTACTTCCGCGACGAATACGAGGCGCACATCTATCAGAAGAAGTGCCCGGCGGGCGTCTGCAAATCCCTGATTGAGTTCACCATCGATCCCGAGGCTTGCACAGGCTGTACCGCATGCGCGCGCCAGTGTCCGCAGAAAGCCATCCATGGAGAGAAAAAGAAACCTCATAGCATCGACCAAGCGGCATGTATCAAGTGCGGAATCTGTTTCGATACCTGCAAATTTGGCGGGGTGAAAAAGGCTTAACCATGACAACGATTACGCTGAATGGCCAGACCCAGGAAGTCCCGGAAGGCATGACCGTGCTGGAAGCTGCGCGAATGGCCGGAATTGATATCCCCACACTCTGCCATCACGAAGCCCTCGGTGGGTATGGAGCCTGCCGTGTGTGCGTGGTGTGGGCTGAAGGCCCAGCCCAGCGGCCTGGATTGGTCGCAGCTTGCATGACGCCTGTCTCAAACGGACTTGCTGTACAGACGGAATCTGCGGCTGTCGAGAGTGCGCGCCGAGTCATCTTTCAACTCCTGCTCGGACGCTCTCCGGAGTCGGAATCGCTCCGCGCGATCGCGAAGCATTACGGCGTCACTTCTACTCCGTTTGGCGAGGGTGCGCAGCACGACCTGTGCGTGCGGTGCGGCCTTTGCGTGCGCGCTTGCAAGGACAAGATCGGTACTGCCGCTATTTCATTTTCGGGCAGGGGACAAAGCCGGGACGTGAGCACCGAGTTTGGCGCACTTTCAGAATTGTGTATCGGGTGCGGCTCTTGCGCCATGGTCTGCCCTACAGGAATGATCCGCATCGAAGACGGCGATGGAGAACGCGCCATCGTGCGGGATGACTTGACGATCGCGCGATTCCCGCTGCTTACATGCACATCCTGCGGCGCTTCGATGGTAACGCAAAGATTCATGGATCGGCGTTTGCAAGCGCTTCCCGACGGGCAATCCGAGGTCCTTTGCCTCGACTGCAAACGGAAACGTATGGCCGCCAATGCGGAAAGCTTTTTGAACGTCTGGTCATAGCGGGTTTCAAAATAACAGCCCGGTGCGCCGTATGCGAGTCCGGGAGAGATTGACAGGTGAACTGATGAACAAGTTGGTGATCGCCGATCCGGGCAAATGCATTGGTTGCCGCACCTGCGAGATTGCTTGCGTGCTGGCCCATTCCGCAACGGATGCAATGGTTAAAATGTCGCCTGCATCCTTCAACCCGCGTCTGACGGTGGTGAAAACCGCCAGGGTAAGCACGCCGGTTCAGTGCCGCCAATGCGAGGATGCGCCCTGTGCGGCAGTCTGTCCCACGGGCACGCTGGTTTTGCGCAACAATTCCGTCGAGGTCGTTCCCTCGCGATGCATTGGCTGCAAGAGCTGCATGGTCGCCTGCCGCTTCGGAGTAATAGAGGTGTTGCCTTGTGATGCGCTGCTCTCAGATCGGCCGATTATATCCGGCACGCATGTGGAAGCCGTCAAATGCGATCTGTGCGTGGATCGCGCAGACGGTCCGGCTTGCGTTGAGGTATGTCCGACCAAGGCCATTTCCGTCATTGATGCGGCTGTGCTTGCTGAAGCAGCGCGCAAACGGCGCGAGCATACAGCAATGGCGCAGGCTGCTTTTGGTCCGGGCGAGTATCCGGGCCAGGTGGGCGCCTAAGCCGAGCTGTATCGGAGCGGCCGGTGCGTGCACTGGGGCGTGCGCTAATTGACGCCAAGGCAAACTCATGAGAGAAGGATTGACGCGATGGCAGAAAAAGTTCTGACGGTATGTCCGTATTGCGGCTCTGGGTGCAAAATGAACCTCCTTGTCGAGGATGGAGCTATTGTCGGCGCGGAAGGCGCGCATGGAGTTACCAACGAAGGCGAGCTGTGCCTGAAGGGGTATTACGGGTGGGATTTCCTGAACGACACAAAACTGTTGACGCCTCGCCTGAAAAAGCCTCTTCTGAGGCGTCATCGCGGCGAAGACCTGAAAGAGGTTTCCTGGGATGAGGCGATTCAGTTCACGGCTTCACGCCTCAAGGAGATCAAGCACAAATACGGCGCCGATTCCATCATGTTGACCGGCTCGGCGCGCGGACCAGGCAACGAAGCAAACTATGTCATGCAGAAATTCGCCCGTGCGGTGATCGGAACCAACAACATCGATCACTGCGCTCGTGTTTGCCATGCGCCATCTGTGGCGGGATTGCAGGCCACGTTGGGCAATGGGGCAATGAGCAATTCCATCGTCGAAATCGAAGATACAAAGTGCATTTTCGTCTTCGGCTACAATGCCGCCGATT
>CAVRYQ010000023.1:0-50999 GCA_963725375.1 uncultured Pseudomonadota bacterium
ACCGTGATCCACCGGTCGGCGAATACGCGGGGATCCTGCGTATCGAGCCAGCGCCAACCTTCCTGAAGCAACGTGATTCCGATGCGGAAGCGGCCGGCCTGGCGAGGCGCAACCACCCGCAGCGCGTATTCTCCGGTCCTGCCCGGATCGAGGGGCGGCTGGATGATGCCTCGCGGCGTCTCGACGGGCAACGGCTGATCGGAATCGGACTCATACCAGCGATGAAAGAATAGTGCGGGACAAGGAGGAGAGGTGGCGATGGGGACATCGATGCCGCTTCGAAGCGTCACGCGCAAATCGATCCAGCAGCCGGCGCGCACCTCCGCCGGGCAGTCCTGGATCTCGATTTTCAGCCTTTTCTGGTCGCTCACTTCCAATCGCCGCGTCTTCGGATAGAGCTTTCGACGCCGATTCGGAACGAGGGCCGGAACGCCTTCGGCGCGGATCTGGCGATAAACGTCCAGGTAACGGTTCACCGCGTGCGAAAGGCTCGCCTTGCCGCGGATGAAATCGCGCACTCTTGCCGCGTCCTCCGGGTCGTAGCGCCGAATTTCGGCAACGATCGAGTCTGCTGCGACTGGCCGGGAGAGGGTTGCGCACGCCGAAGTTCCAGGCGCGCAGATTCCCGACATTTTGGGAAGTGATCATATGACCGAGTCCTTGAATATCGCAGAGAATCACGGCAGTGCCCACGGCCGCCGCTTCCAGCGCGCAGCGGTCCCTGGCAAAGACGAGGTCGTAATTCCCCAAGACGCTTTCGGGCGCCGCGACCTGGCGGCCCGCGGCCGAGCCCACCCGCTCCACGGGAATGCCAAGCCTGGCGCAGGCTTCCGCTATGGGCTCCCAGTGGGAATGGTCGCCGGCGTCGTTACTGAAGACCAGCGCGCGCCGCGGCGCGGCCGGCAGCGGGGGGCGCGGGAGAAATCGCGCCGTATCCACTCCGTTGCCGATGACTTCGATGCGGGCTCGCGTTCGGTACCAGTCTCGAATCAGCCGGCTCCGGGCGTTCAGACCAACCGCGACGAAGCGGCGGATGTTGGGATGACGGGGAACCTGATCGTGCCATGCGTTGACGTCATGGCAAACGAACAAGGCAGGGGTCTTGGGAAATCGCTGAATGGCCTCGATGGTTTCCAGGTGATGGTGTCCGTGAATTACGTCGGGAGTGGCGGGAAGGCGGAGGAGATCGGTCTCAACGGGGATTCCAAGAGCCGCAATTTCGGCGGCGACTTGTCCCGCCGAAGGAGTATACACCATCGGCTGGTGGCCCAACGCTTTCATGGCCTTTGCCAGGTCTGCGATCAAAACCTCGGTCCCGGTTCGCCGCGACAGACCAATATTCGTATAGAGAACGATCATGTCACCCGGCCGGTTCGGTACTCGCATAGAGGTCCAAGTATACCTCTAGCCATCTAGCGAGGAGTGTGAATTCCGCCAAACAGGCACAATGTTTGTCCCGCGATGTTCATTACACAGGACTATTGCGAAACTAGAGGTTTGTGCCCTAACAAGTGAGGCCGCTCCAAACTATACACAGCTACCCGTTACCTATCATGGAAGCACGTGGCTCGAAGACCAATATTATAACAGCTGACTCTATAAACATACAGTAGCTAATGCGCAAACATGGAGTGTGGTTTTAGCGCGTTTCCGTTGAACTTGTCAGCAGCAGTCACGTGATGCGCACGTGGTTACGAGAAGCTCGTGATTGGCGCGTAACGAAGGCCACCCCTTCTACTATCATTTAAAAATATGAATTTCTATGGAAATATTAAAGTTATATTTAACTACCTACTCCTTATTGTCAATCAGACCGGCACGCGCAAGTACGAAAAAAAGTATGATGCCTAGGACAATTCCTATGCCGAAGGCTTGAGCAATCGGGTTCATGATTTACCTCCCATTGATTCTGCAGTGAGCGAACTGCCAATTCAGATGGCGCCGAATGGCAACTTGACGAGTCCTCAGAATATCGTCACGACTTTGTCGCGCTTGATATAGGCCAGCACCCATGCGCCGATTGTCAACGCGCATGCGATGATTTTGGCGATGAGCGAACTGATGATCAGCATATTCAGCAGCAATATCGCAGTGAACGCGGTGATGTTGAATGCGATGATCATGTAGATGATCACCATAGGCAGTTTGAACATGAACTACTCCTTTTGTTTTCCGGCAATAATATGTCAGGTTTTTGTTTACTTGTTTCAAGCATTATCTCCCGAAGCCTGCGAACCAGCCCTGTCGGAGGGCGAATTTCATCGCGGCATTGGCTTTCGCCGTCATGGGCTCGTCCCGCCCACATTGGAGAGAGAGGTGCGCAATGTCTCTGCCCTGGCGTTATTTTGCGCCGAGCATTGCCGCCACTGCGCGCTTGAGGCATTGCCCGGATCCTGTTGCAGGAAGCATTCGCATTTGCACGCGGCAGCGCGATAACAGTCCTCCATTTTTCCGCCCTTGCACAGCAATAGCTTCGGTTCGCACTGTCTGTTGCAAAAATTGGCGAGCTCGCGCTGTTTCAGTTGCTGCGCGATCGGCAACTGGGCCGGTATCTGCTGCTGGGTATAGATACCCCATGCCATCATTGCAGCACCCAGCAGAAACAGGCCGCCGGTCAGCCAGTTGAAGTGGGCAAAGACGCTTCTGATTTTCTCACTCCATGAGCTGCCTCCGTCACCCAACCTGAAATCCAGGAGGCCGGTCGAATGGCTTTTTTCATGCAGACGGTTGCAGGCATCGATGCATTCACCACAGTTGATGCAGTTGTCATAGGGCTTGATGGCGGTTGGCGCGATTCCGGTGATACAGGGCGTGGCGCAGTAATTGCATTTGGCACAATCATCCGAGCGTGAACTGTCGTAGGTAACATGCAAGGCATCCCGGTTCCTGAACATCTTTTGGCCGATACGATACAAACATGCGTAATCGCACATGAAGTAGCGCACGACAGCAATGTCGATGAAAATAAGGAATACCGCAAAATAATAGAGTCGTTGCATGAACGCAGACAATTTTGCATCGGCGTCAGCGGCAAAGAATGACCAGACTTCACCAAACGAGAAAAAAAGAAAAAATGGAATGAGCGCCAGAATCATGGAGGCGCCGAGGAAAGTGAACGCAAGGATGGCCCAATTGCTTGCCTTGTTCTTGGCTGCGGCAACCTTCATGCCTTCTCCGTCCACATTTACGCTGGCACGCTTGCCCAGGAGTTTGTAGGTGAGGTTATTGGCCCATTCCGCAAGCAGGTTCTGGGGGCAGGCCCATCCGCACCAGACCGTGCCGATGGTCATGTAGATGATCAGAGGGAGCGTGGCAAATACCAATGCCAAGCCGAACACGAAAGGGAAATTCGACCACCATATCCGGTTGCTCAACAGGGTGAAACTGGCCGTGGACAGATCGATACGAAACAATCCCAAGGCGGGGATCACGGCGATCAGCAGCAGTGTTGCAAGCTGAATTATTCTTCTTTTCCAGTGATACTGAGGTGAAGCCATTCCGGTTCCTGAATTTGCGTATTTCC
This sequence comes from uncultured Pseudomonadota bacterium, assembly GCA_963725375.1. GTDB lineage: Bacteria > Pseudomonadota > Gammaproteobacteria > Burkholderiales > Gallionellaceae > Sideroxyarcus. Next base: position 3,524 of record CAVRYQ010000023.1, read on the forward strand.
TGCCGATAGCGAAAAAAACTCGCTCGCCTGTATTGCATCTCGCTCGATGTCGGCAGGGATATTAATGGGATATTGCTGCCCATCATCCTCTGAATGCCGTGATCCTCTGAATGTCGCGCACACGTATTTTAAATGAATGCCGAACCTTGTCTGTAACAAATGTCACATAGCACGCGCGTCAGGAAAAATATCGAGCCAGACTTTTCATCATTTCCCTTTTGCACGCATGTGCAATGAAGTGGACATGGCGTACCGCTGTCGCCAAATCATGTTGTATTTTGCGATGCTCATCAGCCCCCAAATTAATATCCCATGGTTTTGGGAAGGTACTCTGCCATTGCAGCCCTGAGCGGGGCGTATGCATCAGTATTGATCAGGATGCGGTTGAGCTCCTGATCTTACCCATACGGGTTATTTCATTTTCATCAATTGTTGCTAGCATGCAAAATTATGTGTATCGGCATACCCATGCATGTCGTCGAAGTCGACGGAGCATTCGCCTGGTGCGAAGGTCGTGGGCGGCGTGAGCGGCTGAATGCGTTCCTGCTGGAAGAGCTGTCTCCCGGCGATTGGGTGTACGCAACGCTGGGACAGGCTCGCGAGATCATCACGGCGCGACAAGCCGCTGAAATCAATCTGGCGCTTGATGGTCTCGCTGCAGCAATGCGGGGTGAGACCAGTCTGGATTCCTACTTTCCCTCTTCTTCAACCGTACCAATATTACCTGACAACGTGTTATCCCTGCGGCATGACCCGGAGCAGGCAGCATGAGAATACTCATTCTTGGAATCGGTAACACGCTGCTCGCCGACGAAGGTGCAGGCATCGTCGCCATGAACGAACTCGAAAGGCGATTCGGCGCAGGCAATGACATTGAATTCATCGACGGCGGTACGCTGTCTTTTACGCTGGCTGTACCGATCAGCGAATGCGACGCCCTGCTGGTGATCGATGCAGCGGAACTGGGCGAGTCGCCGGGAACCGCGCGCAGTTTTGAAGGCGAGGACATGGATCGTTTCCTTGGTGAGAACCGGAAGAGCAGCGTGCATGAAGTGGGATTGCTCGATCTGCGCGCCATCTTGCTGCTGACCGGATACTGGCCGCAGCAGCGCGCGCTGATAGGCGTGCAACCGGCCTTCGTAGGATGGGGCGATACGCTGACGCCTTCGGTTGCTGCAGCGTTGCCAGGGATATGCGGTACGGCATCCGAAATCATCGGGCGTTTTGCCCGGAATGGATGACCGCAAATAAGTACGGGATAAATTGAATAGCAAAAAAATTTGCACGTTGCGCGGTTCATTGAAAGCAGGGAGTTGACATGAAGAATACTCGGCAAACGGAAATATTGCCCGGAACAGTGGGTGAAGGCCTGGCGCAGCGCGGGGTCACCCGCCGCGAATTTCTCAAGTACTGTACATCGCTGGCGGCATTTCTGGCATTGCCGCCAGCGATGGCCGGCGTGATGGCTGAGGCCATCAGCAAAGCGCGGCGACAATCGGTGATCTGGCTCTCATTCCAGGAATGCACCGGCTGTACAGAATCCATCACGCGCTCGCATTCGCCGACACTGGAAAACATGATCTTCGACATGATCTCCCTTGATTATCACCATACGCTGCAAGCGGCCTCCGGAGAGGCGGCCGAATATGCCCGCTTGCAATCCATGCGGGACAACGAGGGCAAATACCTGTTGATCGTCGATGGCTCCATCCCGATGGGCAATCCCGGTTTCTCCGCCATTGCCGGTGTCAGCAATCACGACATGCTGGTGGAAACCGCAAAAGGCGCAGCAGCCATCGTGGCGGTGGGAACCTGTGCGACTTACGGCGGCATTCCCATGGCCGATCCTAATCCCACGGGCGCCGTGGCAGTGAGCGACATCATCAAGGACAAGCCCATTATCAATGTGCCCGGTTGCCCGCCGATTCCTGTGGTGATGACCGGTGTACTGGCGCACTTTCTGACCTTCGGCGGAATACCCGACCTGGACGCGTTGGGCCGCCCCAGATCTTTTTATGGCGAAACTATCCATGATCGCTGCTATCGCCGCCCATTCTACGATCAGGGCAAGTTTGCGGAGACCTTCGACGATGAGGCAGCGCGGAACGGCTGGTGCCTGTTCAAGCTCGGCTGCAAGGGGCCGGTGACCCACAATGCCTGCGCCACGACGAAATGGAATGAGGGGACCAGTTTCCCGATCGAATCCGGGCACGGTTGTATCGGCTGTTCCGAGCCGAAGTTCTGGGATGCGGGCCCGTTTTACAAGGCGTTGTCTATGCCGGTGTCGGCAACGTCGGGAATGCTGGGTGCGGCCGCCGTAGCTGGCGCATCCGCCGGTGTGGCGATCACCTGGCACAACCGTTCGACTAGGTCGGCGGCGAGGGCGACCCGCGAAACATTGACGGTGCAGGATCTTGCGCGGGAGGAAAAATGAACCATCTCGAACTCCTGACCCTTGCGCGGGGGGGTGTGCTGAACTGGGCTTTGATGGTGTTTGCCGCTGGTATCGTATTGCGCCTGTTCGAGATATTCGGTCTTGGCCGCAAAGCCGATCTTTCCAGGCCGCGTGCCATTACACGGGGCAGCGGTTGGCGCACCATGCTGACCCGCTCCTTGCCACCGGAAGGAATGTTGAAACGCGATCCGGTGACGTACATCAGCGGTTATGTTTTTCACCTGGGGTTGTTTCTGGCCATTTTCTTTCTGGCCCCGCATATCGAGTTATTTCGCAGTTTCACGGGTTTGCGCTGGCCAAATCTGCCCACACCGCTGGTCGATGCTTCGGTCGTGGCGGCGATGGTGGCGTTGGGCGTATTGCTTGCGCATCGACTCAATCATCGCGTAAAGCGCATGCTGTCGGGCATGGGCGATTATATTGCCTGGGCCGTGACCTTCCTTCCTCTGTTGACCGGCTACATGGCTTACCACCACCTGTTTGTGGAATATACCCTGATGCTGGCGCTGCATCTGTTCTCGGTCGAGTTGCTGCTGGTGTTGTTGCCGTTTACCAAGCTATTCCACACATTCTCGTTGTTCATCTCGCGCTGGTATAACGGCGACATTTTTGGACGCAAAGGAGTGGCATCATGAGCGCGAATTTTGCCAATGGCCTCAACGCCTTCAAGGAAGTCATCGATGCCCCGATCGCCAGTTTCTTCTCAAGCTGCGTGCATTGCGGCCTTTGTGCCGAAGCCTGTCTGTTCTACACCGAAACCGGCGATCCGCAATACACCCCCATCCACAAGCTCGAACCGTTGCGCCGTGTCTGGAAGCAGGAATATACCGTGCTGGGCAAGCTCGCGAAGATGCTCGGCTTGTGCAAGCCGGTCACCGATGCGGAACTGGAACAATGGAAGCCGCTGGTATACAACAGTTGCACGATGTGCTCGCGCTGCGCCATGGTGTGCCCGGTAGGCAACGACATGAGCTACATGATCCGCAAGATGCGCGAAGGCATGGCCGCTTCCGGTCATGCGCCGGAGGATTTGGTCAACGCGAGCAAGCGTTCGGTGGAAATCGGCAGTCCGATGGGCATACGCCTGCCGGCGGTGAAGTCACAGATGAAGCACGTGCAGGCAGATACGGGCATCGAAATTCCGCTGGATGTGGAAGGCGCGGAATACATGGTGCTGATGTCCTCGATGGAGATCATCAATTTTCCGGAATACCTGGCTGCGGTCGCCAGGATCATGAAACAGGCGGGCAAGACTTGGACGCTGTGTTCTGACGCGTTCGAGGCGACTAACAGCGGCATTCAGATCGGTGTCTCGGACATTGCGAAAATACTTGTGCAGCGCATCGTCGACGGCGCGGAAAAACTCAAGGTCAAAACGGTGATCAGCCCGGAGTGCGGCCATGCCTACACCGCATTGCGCTGGGAAGGCCCCAATCTCGTGGGCCGACCCTATACCTTCGAGGTGCTGCATATCCTGGAAGTGCTGGACGGCTTCCGCCGCGCAGGCATTCTCAAGACTACGGGTTTCGAGGAGGCACTGCTCACCTTCCATGACCCTTGCCAACTGGTCCGGCGCGGCGGTGTACTGGAACAGCCGCGCAATCTCCTGAAACTGGTGGCGAAAAATTTTGTCGATACAGCCGATCATGGGCAGATGAACTGGTGTTGCGGCGGTGGTGGCGGGGTCAGTGCCATCGAAGCAGCCGAACCGTTGCGTCTGCAAGCCTTCAGAAAGAAGAAATCGCAACTCGAAGAGACCGGTGCAAAGACGCTGGTCACAGCCTGCGCCAATTGCCGCATCGTGCTGGAGGAGGGTCTGGAGCATTATCACATGAATATTCCGGTAGTCGGGCTTACCGAGTTGATTGCCGATCATCTGGCGGAAGGAGAATAGACAATGGCCATCAACAACGATAACGAATTCAAGGTCGCCTTGATCGCGCTTTCCAGGGCCGGGCAGCGCCTGGTCGCTGCGCGTTTTGCAGAGAATGTGCTGATGCTCAGCAAGGACGCCGGAGTGAAAAATGCGATCAATGCCGCCAAACGTGCCGACATTACCGAGGACGAACTTGCCGCCGCGTTTCAGTCGGCAAAAAAATCCAGCGTGGACAGTTTTACCCAATGCGGAAAGGAATGCGACTGGAATAGCCAGGCGGGGCATTTTGTTGCGCAGGCGGCAGTAGCCTGCCTCACGCCGACGGAGAGAGGAGACAGTCCGGCCTGGAATGCGGCGATGCACGCACGCATGGCGCGAACCTGCGCAAGCATTGCGACAGGCCGCGGCACCGACAATGCCGAGAGTGCTGCGCAGTACCGCATTCTGGCGGAATTTCTGAACGTTTGAGGATTACGACATGACGCAAACCATCGTAGTTGACCCGGTCACCCGCATTGAGGGCCACTTGCGCATCGAGGCGGAAACCGACGCGAACAATCGCATCACGCGCGCCTCCAGCGCCGGCACCATGGTGCGCGGCATCGAGATCATCCTCAAGGGGCGCGACCCGCGCGACGCCTGGGCGTTTGCGCAGCGCATCTGCGGCGTGTGCACGCTGGTGCATGGCATTGCATCGGTGCGCGCCGTTGAAAACGCGCTGAAGATCGAGGTGCCGGGCAACGCGCAGTTGATCCGCAACCTGATGATAGGCGCGCAATACATCCATGACCACGTGATGCATTTCTATCACCTGCATGCGCTGGACTGGGTGGACGTGGTTTCGGCGCTGAAGGCCGATCCGAAGGCGACCTCGGCATTGGCACAAAGTCTGTCGGGCTATGCCAGGTCGTCGCCCGGCTATTTCAGCGACGTGCAGAAGAAGCTGAAAGGCTTCGTCGATGCCGGCCAACTGGGCATTTTCGCCAACGGCTACTGGGGTCATCCCGCTTACAAGTTGCCGCCCGAAGCCAACCTCATGGCCGTCGCCCACTATCTGGATGCGTTGGCATGGCAACGCGATGTCGTGAAACTGCATGCCGTGTTCGGCGGCAAGAATCCGCATCCGATGTTCCTGGTGGGCGGTGTGCCGTGCGCGATCAGTATCGATCCCCAACAGGGCAATGGCCCGCATTCTCACGGGGGGAATTCCGGCACCGCGCTCAACGAAGTCGGGCTGCAAACGGTACAGAACGCGATCACCCGGATGCGCGAATTCGTCGACCAGGTCTATGTGCCGGACACGTTGGCCATTGCAGGGTTTTACAAGGACTGGTTCACGCAGGGCGAGGGCGTCGGCAACTTTCTCACCTTCGGCGATTTCCCGGCCAGGGGCATGTCGGACCCCTCGTCTTATATGATCCCTGCGGGAGTGATCCTGGATCGCGACCTGAGCAAGATACATCCCATCGACATGAATGCGGAAGGCGAAATACAGGAATTTGTCAGCCACGCCTGGTACGACTATTCCGTGGGCAAGGAGCAGGGCCTGCATCCCTACAAGGGCGAGACCAGACTTGATTATACGGGGCCAAAGCCGCCGTATGCGCATCTGGATGTGGACAAGGATTATTCGTGGATGAAGTCGCCGCGCTGGAAAGGCAAGGCGGTCGAAGTCGGTCCGCTGGCACGCGTGCTGATGCTGTATGCATCAGGACATGAGCAGACCAAAGAACTGGTGGGCATGGCGTTGAAAAAACTCGACGTACCGGTGCAGGCGCTTTACTCGACGCTGGGACGCACTGCCGCGCGCACACTTGAGACCAAGATCATCGCCGATGCGATGCAGGGCTGGTATGACCAACTGGTTGCAAACATGAAGGCTGGCGATGTCAGAACTTTCAACGATTCGAAATGGGAACCTTCGACGTGGCCTCGCCATGCGCAGGGCGTTGGTGTCACCGAGGCGCCCCGCGGAGCGCTTTCCCATTGGATAGTCATCAAGGACCAGAAAATCGATAACTACCAGGCGATCGTGCCCAGCACTTGGAACGCGGGCCCCCGCGACACCCAGGGAAACCAGGGACCGTATGAAGGGGCGCTGAAAGGTCATCAATTGCATGACGTGAAGCAGCCCATTGAGATATTGCGCACCGTACACAGCTTTGATCCATGCATAGCATGCGCGGTGCACCTTACTGACCCGGATGGCAAGGAGTTGACGCAGGTCAAGATTGTCTGAAGCAGGGCGGTCCACCGACATCGTTCGCCACGACCGTGCGTGTGCATCTCGCCCCACGCATTGAATCGATTCAGCATGCTGTCGATTATGGCAGTCATGGTGCCGGTTGAATGCCAATTCTGGCGCATCAGTCCGCCTGGAAGTAATCTCGATTGTTCATATCATTATGAAAAATGGTTCATCTGACAATTGCGTGGGTAAAAGATAATCTATCGTCTCTAACTTGGTTAAGGGACGAGCGATGGAAAGCAAAGAGTTGTACCGGCACTTGCTGGGGATAAACGAGCCGTGGACGGTAGAGCGTGTTGATCTGGACATGACGCAAGGCCGAGTTGATGTGTATGTTGGGCATGCGAAGGGCGTGCGCTTTGCCTGCCCGGAATGTGGGCAGGAACATCCCGTGTACGACCATTCTGCTGAACGGGTTTGGCGACATCTGGACAGTTGTCAGTTCATGACCTACCTGCATGCCAGTCCACCGCGCGTGTCTTGCACTGAGCATGGCGTTCGGCAGGCGCGCCTGCCATGGGCGGACGAGGGAAGCCGGTTTACGCACCTGTTCGAGGCGCTGGCGGTGAATGTCCTGTTGGCAGCCAATATTGAACGTGCTGCAGGATTGTTGCGCATCAGCTGGGATCAGGCGTGGCACCTGATGGAACGTGCGGTGTTGCGCGGTCGTGCTGCCAAAGGCGATGCCTTGCCCAAGCAGATCGGCGTAGATGAGAAAGCCATCGCCAAGGGGCATCAATACATGACGCTGGTCTGCGATCTGGATCAGGCGACGGTGGAATACGTTGGCGAGGGGCGCCGTGAAGAAAGTCTGGCTGCCTATTTCGACGCCTTTGGGTTGGCGCGCTGCGCCGGGATAGAGGCGATCAGTCTCGACATGTGGCCGGCCTTCATCAATGCGTGCCAGGAAGGTGTGCCAGAGGCGGATGGCAAAATGGTGTTTGACCGCTTCCACATCATGCGCCATGTCGTCGAGGCGGTAGACAAGGTCAGGAAGCAGGAACACAAGGCGCTGAAGAATGAAGGGAACAACACGTTGGTCAACAGCAAATACCTGTGGCTGACCAACCCGTCCAACATGACTGACCAGGCCAGGATGCGATTCAAGGAACTGCAAAGCAGCGAGCTTGCGACCGGACGCGCCTGGGCGCTCAAGGAGGTGTTGCGGGAATTGTGGAGCTACACGTCTGCGGCCTGGGCGTTGAAGTTCTGGAAGCGTTGGTACTTCTGGGCGACGCATAGCCGCTTGCAGCCCATGATCGATGCGGCGAAGTTGATTGCGCGGCACTTGCCGAATGTGTTGACCTATTTCAAACATCGCATCACCAATGCTGTGGCTGAAGGGCTGAACTCAAAGATTGCAACTGTACAAAAACGTGCCTGTGGATTCAGGAACCGTGACCACTTCAAGATCGCCATCTATTTCCACTGCGGCGGGCTTGATCTGTATCCGGCTCAAGTTACCCATGGGAAAGTCTGATGAACCTGAAAAATAAAGACAAAGATAAAATCTTCCCGTGGGCATGATCGTTGCTGAACAGGAATCGCAACTGTCTGTTGGTATTGAAGCAATGTGGTGCCTCACTGATTGGATACTCCCTCCATTCAGATTCCTCCTGTGACGCGTAGCGTCACAGGTATTTTTTTGGCGTGCGAAACATCTTCATTCAGGACCAGTCACTCGGTTGAGGAGAGTGAACCCCAATGAGCGTGTGAGCAAATCCCTGTTGCTTTCGCGGTGTGAGATAAGAAACTTGTTAAGTTACAGGAGTGGGATATGGCCTTGTATATTACAGAAGAATGTATCAATTGCGATGTGTGTGAGCCGGAGTGCCCGAATGGTGCCATTGCGCAACGCGAGAACTTGTACGTCGTCGATCCGGAAAAATGTACTGAATGTGTCGGTCACTTCGACACGCCGCAATGTGTTGAAGTGTGTCCGGTCAGTTGCATCATTCAGGACCCCGCCTATATGGAAAGCAGAGAGCAGCTCCAGGCCAGGTTTGAAAATATGCTGGGCAAGGAGGTGTAACATTCCGGCATTCCTGCAAACGGAACGAGCGATCAAAGTTGCGTTTTTCCATCGCAAAAAAAGCCCCGGAACCCGGGGCTTTTCAGTCGCTTCCAGAATCGCCTATTTCAGCTTTTCAATGCCCAGCATTTTCATGATGCTGCCTTCATAGAACGGTTCGGACGTGCCCTTCTTCATCTTGCGAATAAAGTATTTCTCGAAAGCGACTTTTGCAAGATGTACCCATTTTCCTTCGGAGAACCAGTTCACATTGCGCGGCGGAATTTGCGGAATGGCGACAAACGCAACGCCGCTTTCGCCAAAGTCGGCGAGGCAAACGGCGTTCCAAGTTGCCTCCTTGTCGGCAGGTTCGCCAACCAGATCTGCGTGGATGTTATGCACTGTTGCAGTCACCATGGATTCGATCATGTAGCCGGTCTTGGGAGTCCCGCATGGAATCGGGGTGGCCTCCACTGGCGGAATGGCGACGCAAACGCCGACTGCGAAGATGTTCTTGTACTTCGGGTTGCGCTGGTGCTTGTCCACGACGACGAAACCGCGTGCCTGAACCAGCCCATCAATGCCAAAAACCGCATCGACACCCTTGAAGGCCGGCAGCATCATGCTGTAGTTGAACGGCAGTTCGTGTTTCTTTTTCTCCACGCCCATGTCGTCGTGCTCGGTGACGAACATTTTTCCTGCTTCAACCTTGGTGACTTTGGCATTGCATATCCACTTGATGCCCTTGTCGCGCATACCGGATTCGAGGATACCCTTGGAATCACCCACACCGCCCAATCCCAGGTGGCCGACGTAAGGTTCCGACGTGACGAAGGTCATCGGCACTTTCGTGCGGATCTTGCGTTTGCGCAGATCGGTATCCATGATGAAGGCGTATTCGTAAGCGGGGCCAAAGCAGGAGGCGCCTTGCACAGCGCCGACCACGATGGGGCCGGGCTTGTCGCAGAAGCTCTCCCACTCATCATTCGATTTCATTGCGTGATCGACATGGCATATTGAATAAGTGTGTCCGCCATTCGGACCCAGCCCCTCGACTTCGTCAAACGCCAGCTTGGGACCTGTGGCGATTACCAGATAGTCGTAATCGATACTCTTGCCGTCGTTCAATTCAAGCTGGTTCTTGTCGGGATGAACACGCTTGACGCCTGTGGAGATGAATTCGATACCCTTGCGCTCCAGATAAGTGCGCACGGGGAACTCGATCTGTTTGCGGTCACGCCACCGTACGCCAACCCACGGGTTCGATGGGACAAAATGGAAGTTTTCGGTGTTCGAGACAACCGTGACCTTGTGTTTGCTGTCCAACTTGTCCCTCATTTCGTATGCGGCCGGCATGCCGCCAAGACCTGCTCCCATAATGACGATGTGTGCCATGTTATATCCTCTCCGTATTGTTTATTGAAGGAACAAATGCCTGATTTACTTACTGCCCTGCTTCTTTGAACCGACCTGCATATCCGATAGTGTTTCGCTGTCCTCCGGCGTTCCCTGCTCCTTGGCAAAAAGCACGGCAGCCTTGACTCTTGACGACAGATTGAGCTTGTTCAGGATGTGGCGCACATGTTGCTTTACCGTGTCGTAACTGATCGACAGCGTAAGCGCGATGGCTTTGTTGCTTTCGCCGCGAGAGAGCAATTGCAGGATTTCGCGCTCGCGTTCTGTCAAGAGCTTGAGCGAATTCTTCGGTTCCTGACCCAGTTGGTCACCACGCAGCATTTCGATCATCTTCACCGTCATGGTCGGTGCGACCACCAGTTCGCCGGCGGCAACGCGCCGAATGGCATCCACGACTTCTTCCGGTGCCATATCCTTGAGCAGGTAGCCACGCACGCCGGCGCGTATGGCATTCCCCAGATCAGCTTCCGAATCACTCATGGTCAACATCACGGCGGGAATGGTGCACCCTTCCTTGCGCAACTGTTCAAGCATGGACAGGCCGTCCATTGGTTTCATGCGCAGATCCATCACAAGCAGATCCGGTTGCTCCTTGATGAGAACGCGAAGCTCCTCGATTGAACCGATCGCGCCAAGTACGTTGAAATCATAGCAGTGCGTGAGCAGCTCGCTTAATCCGCGGCGGCACAATCCCTGATCATCCACCAACACGATTTTCAGCTTGTTATCCATGCGCTGCTCTCCAGTTGAGCTCAGGTTCCGGGAAGAATAGTTGTACGCAGGTGCCCAATCCTTTTGTGCTTTCCACTTTGATTTCACCGCCGATACGTTGTGCGCGTTCGCGCATGATGATGATTCCGTAATGCCCTTCCAGTGGGGAGAATGTCCCAATCCCGTTGTCTTCAATCGTGAAGACATAGTATCCGCAGAGATGATCCACGATCAGTCGCGCATGGCTCGCGCTGGAATGCTTGGCAATGTTGGACAGTGCCTCGCGCACGATGTGGTATGTCTGTATCTCGTGTTCAAGCGGCAGGTCGAGATCGGCAACGCGGATGGAGCAGTCAAGTACGATGTGATGTTTCAGGACAAACTGCTCGACGAGCGCTTGCAGTGCATGCAACAGGCCAGCCGTGTCCATATCGCTGCGAAAATCCGTGATCAGCGTGCGCACCGATTTCTGGCCGATTTCCAGGGCTTCGTCGATATCGCGCACATATTTGGTGGCCATCACTTCGTTATTGTTCCGGATCGCGTCGCTCAGTAATGTTGTGCTCATGCGGGCATAATTCAGCGTTTGCGCAAGGGAATCATGGATATCGTTGGCGATGGATTGGCGCTCCATCAACAACTCTTCCCGTTTGGCCTCGCGCGTGGATTTGATGTGTTCAATGAGAGCACCCAGCAGGTCGGCAAAGCTGTTCGCCAGCGCGGCCGAATTGCCGGAAGAGGATTGGGGCGTGTCGAAGAATAACGTGAAAACACCCAGCATGGCTTCAGGAGAATTGCGGCATGCGAGCGGAATGGAGATCACCGAGCGAAACTGCCGGGGTTGATCGCCGCTTCGGGTATTGCAACTTTCGATATTGGTGGAGCAGAGACCGTGTTTGAACGCGTCTTTCCCGCAATTTTCGCAAGCCAGCTCGACGATGCGTTCGGCTTCCAGTTCTTCGCCTGTCAGTCCGACCGCGCTGATGACCTGCAGGGTCTGTTCGTCCGGCAGCAATACGCGCACCACGGCAGCTTTGGCCTTGATGAAACTGGCGGCTGTTTCCAGGCAAGTGTTCAGCAGCGTCTTGAGGTCGCTGGTGCGGGCTGCGGTGAATTCCTGTTCAACGCACGCCTCCAAGCCGCCATTCTTGCCGGGAAACACCAACTCGGGGTCGCGTGTCCAGTAGAATGCAACGTTGGCCGACTCGTCTGTTGACTTGAACTTTGTATCCATTACATCCATCGATAAAATGTCCGAGAGTCCCAATGTCTCTAAGCTGATATTTGCAATAGCTATACTAGGGTATGCCGCTTTTCCTTTTATATCAACAAGACCTTGTCGAATATCTGGCAACTACCCCTTCAGGGCTATAACAGCACCCACCCTATGTGGTTATAGACACTCCAGGCCGGAATTCTGCCTAATGCTCAAGAAAACACCGAACAAGTCCCCTCGTCCTGCGGAAGACGGGGGAAAGCAGACTTAACCGGCGTTTCCCCTGAAGAATCCACGTGACAAAAAACAGGTATGAAGATTTGTATTGTTTCCGACAGTCATGACCGGTCCGATCCGCTGGTCGAGGCAATTGTAGAGGCGCAAGCCGCGGGTGCACAAGCTGTCATCCACTGTGGTGACCTTATCGGGGTCAATACCTTGCGTGCTCCCCTCAAGCTGGGCATTCCCATCCATGCCGTGCATGGCAACAACATTGGCGACGTCGCGGCGCTTTACCGCATGACGGCGAAATCAAATGGCCTGTTTATCTATCACGGACAGGATGCCGTGCTGGAACTCGGCGGGCGCAAGATTTTCGTTACGCATATGCCGCATCACGGCCAGGCTTTTGCCTGTACAGGAGAATACGATCTGGTCTGCCATGGCCATAGTCATACCGCGCATGTGGGATTGCAATCCAACATCGCCGGCGGGAAAAGCTGGCTGGTCAATCCCGGTTCGGTTGCGGGCATAGATGCGCCCGGTGTGGACGCAGTTCCAACCTGGATACTGGGCGATCTGGAACACATGAGTTTTGAGATACGTACTTTGCAGTATTCTGCATCGGAGGCTTGAGATCAAGGTGCTGAATTGATCGGCTCGCTCTGCCAGTTGCACCACGCCAACGTCGAGATTTGCCAGTAGGAGATCAATAAAAGCGGGGTGCTGAATGCCCCATTCCGGTGGTTTGCTGTTCACAATTGATGGGGGCGTTGCCCATGGCAGCAGTGCGAAAGAAACAGTGCCGGATGCGCACGGTATGCAACTGAACAAGTTGAACGATGTCGCAGCTTCAGCCCGTTCCTCCAGTCAGCCCGATCCGGGCGCTATAATCCGGCATTCAGAACTAAACAACAAGGAGGGCGGATACCATGCAGCACCTTAACCCCAAGGAAGCGTACGACTTCCTGCAAGCTAATCCCGAGGCGGTATTCATTGATGTGCGTAGCGAGATGGAATACATGTTCGTCGGACATCCGCGCGGTTCCATTCATATCCCCTGGGTGGACGGACCCGATTGGGAAATCAATCCGATGTTCGTGGCCCATGTGCGCAAAGCGGCCAGCGTCAATCGGCCCATCGTGCTGATTTGTCGTTCCGGACGGCGGTCCGCTGACGCCGGTGTGGCTCTGGAAAATGCGGGACTGAATGATATCTATAACGTCGAGCATGGCTTTGAGGGGGATCTGGACGATAGCCATCATCGCAATTCTCACAACGGTTGGCGTTTTGATGGATTGCCGTGGGGGCAAACCTGATTGCTTGACCTTCTTTAACTTCCTGTTCCGCTGACACTTTGAAATTCTTGCTGCCAGTTCTTCTATTCCGAGGCCGCGCCATATGGCTCGGCCTCGATGCATAAGACAGTCTGGAAAGTTGAGCCCGGACGCCAATGTATTTTCAGGTGCCGCCGCCGCAAACCTGAAAAACGATGACTATTCCGGGCCTCTGATTGTCTGGCGGTCGACTGAAATATTCCGCCAGTGCAAAAGAAGAGTTGGTCGGAGAATCTGTAGTGCACTGAATAAACAGGATATCTACGCCGGAATATTCAATATGTTAGAATATGCTGATATGATGTTATACTAATCAGGTGCGGGCAATGAACTGATGTTCCGATTTGGCTGGCATCTTCAAAATGGCGGGAAGGCAGCGGGCAGACATGCTGATAGACAGGGATGATGACTTTCTCGTTACGGCAACCTCTTTCAAGGCGATTTCGCATCCCTTGCGCCTCAAGATATTGTGCGCCTTGGGTGACGGCGAACTGAGCGTGCAGGATATCGTCGAGCAGGTGGGGTCAACGCAGAGTAATATTTCGCAGCACTTGGCAATTTTGAGGTACAAAAACCTGCTTGCAACACAAAAGGATGCCAATCGCGTGTACTACCGTATCAGTGATGCGCGCACGCTTAATCTGGTAGGCATGGTGCGGGATGTATTTTGCGCAATGTGATGACGACGCAAATTACCCGGACAAATTGTTCAAATGACAGAAGGCGTTAAGTTGCCCGATGACCACGGAAGAGAGATTAATGATGAAAATGATCGGACTAATGTTGTTGATTGCTGCCCCGTTATGCGCTGCCGAACCACTGGCGACTGCGCCGGTACAGATGCGTGAAGTAGAGCAGACATACAGCATCGACGGCGTCGTCGAAGCGACACGTCAATCGACGGTGTCGGCCCAGATTTCGGGGAGGGTAAAAGGCATATTTTTTGACGTGGGTGATCACGTGAACAAAGGGCAGGTAATCTTGCGCATCGACGAGCGCGAGGCGAACCAGACCCTGGCAGGCAGCAGGGCGCAATTGTCACAGGCGGAGGCGACCCTGCAGAACGCGCGACTGAACTATGAACGCTCAAAGCAGTTGTTCGAACAGAAATTCATCAGTCAGGCCGCGCTGGACAAAGCCAAGTCGGACTACGATGTGGCTCAGGCACAGGCGGCGGCAAGCGAAGCTGGCGCGGAGCAGTCTGCGCTGACGCAAAGTTATGCCGCCGTGATTGCACCTTATGCCGGCATTGTATCGGCGCGCATGGTGGAGATGGGCGAGATGGTCACCGTAGGCAAACCGCTGATGACCGGTTTCGACCCCTCGCAACTGCGTGTCATTGCCAGCGTGCCGCAGGATAAATTGAAAGACATCGGAAGCCACCCGATTGTAACGATAGAGGTGCCTTCGCTGAATCGCTGGATCAAAGCTGCATCCGTCACGGTACAACCTTCCGCGGATATGCGGACGCACAGCACACAAGTGCGCGTCGAACTGCCCGCCAACCAGCCAAATCTTTATCCGGGCATGTTCGTGCGTACCCATTTTGTGGTGGGCAAAGTGAGCAAAATGCTGATTCCGGTGAGTGCTGTGCTGCGCCGCAGCGAAGTGGTGGCGGTGTATGTGGTGGACGACAAGGAAACGCCGCGCCTGCGCCAGGTCCGTCTCGGCGATACCAATGAGCGGAACGAGATCGAAGTGCTGGCCGGTTTGAACATCGGCGAACGCGTGGCGAGCGACGCCGTCAAAGCGGGCATGGTCGCTGCGGAGAACAGGCAATGAGCATGGGAATATCCGGCCGCATTGCGCGGACCTTCCTGCACTCGCAGATGACCCCTTTGCTGGCGCTGGTGGCGGTATTGCTGGGTGTTTTTGCAGTGATAGTTACACCGCGCGAGGAAGAACCGCAGATCAACGTCACCATGGCCAATGTGCTGATCGCCTATCCCGGCGCTTCCGCCCAGGATGTGGCGAATACGGTCTCAACACCTGCGGAACAGGTGCTGTCTCAGATATCGGGTGTCGATCACGTCTATTCCGTGTCGCAGCCGGGCATGGCGGTGCTGACGATCCAGTTCAAGGTCGGCGAGCAGCATGTGCCTTCGCTGGTCAAACTCTACGATGTCATCAATTCGCATGCTGATTGGCTGCCACCCACGCTGGGCGTGATCGCAGCCCATCATCAAGGCCAAAGGCATAGATGACGTGCCGATCATGGCGTTTACGCTGTGGCGCGAACAGGGCGTGGGCGGTGTGGCGCTGACCCAGGTCGCACATGCGATCGAGTCCGAACTGAAACGTGTCAGCGGTACCCGCGAAGTGACGACGCTGGGCGGAACGCCGCGCATCGTGCGAGTGTTGCTGGACCCGGATGCATTGAATGCGCACCAGCTTACGGTACAGGAGGTGCGCGCTGCATTACAGGCATCCAACGTGTCGCAAAGTGCCGGGAACCTGGTGCAGAACAACCGTGAAGTGCTGGTACAAACCGGAAATTTCCTCAGCGACGCCAAAGAAGTCAGCCAACTGGTGGTGGGCGTGATTGACAACAAACCCGTATTCCTGCGCGATGTGGCGGATGTGATGGATGGCGCTGATCAACCCGGCAGCTATGTATGGCTGGGTACGGGCATGGCTGCGGGCGACAAGAGTATCAAGACTCACGGCGAATTTGGCGCAGTCACGCTTGCAGTGACCAAGAAGCCGGGCGAGAATGCGGTGGATGTCGCCAATAAATTGTTGCAGCGGGTGGAAGAGTTGAAAGGCAGCGTGATTCCTTCCGATGTCCAGGTGACCACCACCCGCAACTATGGTGAAACCGCCAACGACAAGGCGATGAAGCTCATCAAGAAGCTGTTCTTCGCCACATTTGCCGTGGTTGCGCTGGTCTGGTTTGCACTTGGCCGACGCGAGGCTGTCATTGTCGGAGTTGCAGTTTTGTTGACGCTGGCGGTGACACTGTTCGCTTCGTGGGCATACGGCTTTACGCTGAATCGGGTGTCGCTTTTCGCGCTCATTTTTTCGATCGGCATCCTGGTGGATGACGCCATCGTCGTGGTGGAAAATATCCATCGTCGGCGCGAACTGGCGCAGCGTCAATCGCTGTCAGAGATCATTCCCGAGGCTGTGGATGAAGTCGGCAGCCCGACCATCCTCGCGACTTTTACCGTAATCGCTGCGCTGTTGCCGATGGCTTTCGTCAGCGGCCTGATGGGGCCGTACATGAGCCCGATCCCGATCAATGCCAGCATGGGAATGCTGATCTCGCTGGCAATAGCATTCATCATCACACCCTGGTTAGCACTGAAACTGGCAGACGCGCATCACACCGTGGTCAAGGACGAACGCGATACCAAAATTACCCGTTTCTTCCGCAATCGCCTGACACCTTTCCTGAATGGAGTCCATGGCAAACCGGCGAGACGCAAACTGTGGCTGGGGATACTGGGGGCGCTTCTATTCGCGGTATCGTTGGCCGTGGTCAAGCTGGTTGTGCTGAAAATGCTGCCATTCGACAACAAATCCGAATTCCAGATTGTGGTCGACATGCCCAGCGGCACGGCGCTGGAGCAGACCTCCGGAGTCATGCATGAGATCGGTGCTTATCTGTCGAGCGTGCCGGAAGTGACGGATTACGAGGCCTATGCCGGGACCTCTTCACCCATCAACTTCAACGGGTTGGTGCGCCAGTATTATCTGCGCAGCGCTTCGGAGCAGGGCGATATCCAGGTGAATCTGCAGGACAAGCATCACCGTTCGCGCAGCAGCCACGAGATCGCGACCAGCGTGCGCGAGCCGATCGAGAAGATTGCCAGGGTGTGGGGCGCAAAAGTGAAAATCGTCGAGGTGCCGCCCGGGCCGCCGGTGCTGTCGCCCATCGTGGCCGAGATCTACGGACCGGATTATCAGGGCGCCCGCAGGGTCGCAATCAAGGTACATGCACAGTTTACCGCCACGCCGGACATTGTCGGGATAGACGATACCGTGAGCGAAGCCGCACCCAAGCTGATCCTGCACGTGATGCAGAGCAAGGCAGCCCTGCTGGGTGTTGCGCAGCGCGATATTGTCGATGCAGTGCAAATTGCCTTGTCCGGGCAGGACGTGACGGCCTTGCATGACGCCAACGCAAAGTACGCCCCTCCTTTACGTCTGGGCCTGCCTGCCGAAAAGCGCAGCCGCATCGACGACGTGCTGAAGCTCAAGGTGCGCGCGCGCGACGGCGCCCTGGTTCCCTTGTCTGAAGTGGTGCAGGTGCTGCAGGTAGAGCGTGACTACCCGATCTACCACAAGGATTTGCTGCCGGTGGTTTATGTGACCGGCGACATGGCAGGCAAACTGGATAGCCCGCTGTACGGCATGTTCGGCATCAACGGCAAGACCAGCGGCATGGCACTGGAGCAGGGCGGTTCGCTGAAATCCTACTTTTTCAAGCAGCCATCCGACCCTTATGCCGGTTATGCGCTGAAATGGGATGGCGAATGGCAGGTGACGTTTGAAACCTTCCGCGACATGGGTATCGCCTATGGCGTCGGATTGATCCTGATCTATCTGCTGGTTGTTGCGCAATTCAAGAGCTATGTTGTGCCACTGGTCATCATGGCGCCGATTCCCCTCACCATCATCGGAGTGATGCCCGGGCATGCATTGTTCGGCGCGCAGTTTACCGCAACATCGATGATCGGCATGATCGCGCTTGCTGGCATCATCGTGCGCAACTCAATATTGCTGGTGGACTTCGTCAATCTGCAACTGCGTGACGGCATGGATTTGCAGCACGCGGTCATCGGTGCGGCATCGGCCCGTGCAAAACCGATCATCCTGACCGGTCTGGCTGCGATGCTGGGGGCGCTGTTCATTCTTGACGACCCGATATTCAACGGACTGGCGCTGTCCCTGATATTCGGCATATTCGTCTCGACATTGCTGACGTTGATCGTCATTCCGGTCTTGTATTACGCGGTACTGTACAAAAAGGTATCGTGAACAGTTAACCATTTTCACAGGAGAGTTGTCATGAATTCAGAGCGTATCGTTCGTATTGTTGCAGGAACGTTTGTGATGCTGTCACTGGCATTGGGTGCCCAGGGCAGTCCCATATTCGTCAGCAGTTATTTCCTGCTATTTACCGCCTTTGTCGGGCTCAATTTATTCCAGAGCGGAATCACCCGGTTCTGTCCGCTCGTCAGCATCCTTGCAAAATTTGGCATAAAGAGCGTGTGCTGATTGGAGGAACCTGCCTGTGCAACGCCAAGGCCGCCTGAAGATTTGGGCGGTTTTTTTTGTGCCTCAGGGCGATCTTAATTTGTCCGTTATACGCCCAGAATGAAATAGATCGTCAGGATGATTCCCAACGCCGAGATGATCAGGTTGCTGATGACTCCGGGATCAGTGCGGTAGCCGACCGGGATTTCAATGGGTTGGAGGATTTCGAGCACCTTCCGGTATTGCACCGTGGAAAAGGCCGCGGTGATTGCACCCAGCAGAACGAAGATCAATCCGATCCAGAAGGACAGCCCGCGTTGCAATGGCATGTCATGCCGGGGCAGGAGGATATGCACGAACAGTCCGAAGCGCTCGATAACGAAGCCGAAGGCCATCAGGGAAAGGCTGGTCCTATTCCATGCAAGCAAGGTGCGCTCGGCAGCAAAGAAAACTCTTGGATCATTGATATCAGACATCGAAATTCCTCCTGAAAATGTGGCGGTAATCCCAGGCACCACAAAATAACTCTGAAGCGTAAAAGCCGCGCGACCATTCTGGCTCGTGCGGCGGAGTTATTCCTTGCTGATTGATTCAGGGCTTCTTGGGAGTAGTGTAGGGCACTTCTTTTTGCTGCGGTTCCCAGGTGGTTTCATAGCCCACAAAAAACTGTCCCGGCACGATTTCCTTTTGGCGCGTGGTTACGCGGAATGTGTGGCCATCCGGAACCTTGGGGCGCATAAAAGGTTTCTTTTCATCACTCATGATCCTATCTCCTTGGGTTAAAAAAGTGGTGCGTAAAAACGGGAAGTATGTAAACAGGCATGTCGATCCCTCCCGTATTGCTGCCGAAATTATACTGGTCAGCGCGTGTAATATGCCTTCTTTGGAACCACATGCCGCACGCCTCCCTGTGGATTCTCAACATCCCCTTTGTAACGGGGGATGATGTGAATATGGACATGGAAAATGCTTTGGCCTGCCGCGGATCCGACGTTGACGCCAATATTGTAGCCGTCCGGATTGAATTCCTCGTCGATGCGTTTCTTTTCCTCCTTGATGAGGCTCATGCAGGCGTTCACTTCTTCCGGCGTCAGGTCGAAAAAACTGGATACATGCCGACGCGGTATGACCACGGTGTGTCCAAGACTCGCCGGAAATGAGTCGCGGGCACTGTAAGCAAGTTCGTGCCGTATCGAAACCCCGCGAGGATCTGTGCAAAACAGGCATGGATCATTAGGGTCTCTTTTTTTCTCGTGTGTGGCTTCAGACGACAACAGAACACCTCCGGTTCAATCTATACTTATAACAATCTTGTTAACGAGGAAACCATCTTGGCATCGAATAATGGACGGGCTTACTTTGCATTGCTGGGCTACCACTTCAACCCCGACGACATCACGCGCAAGCTTGGCATGGAGCCTACCTCCGTCAATGCCGCCGGCGCATACAGCGGGCTGGACAAACCCGTCATAAGTTCCTGGGAGTTATCCACAGAGACCCTTTCCGGAGAGGTGGACGTATTTGCCCTGACAGACATTCTCGTAAAGCAACTGGAGCCCATCAAGGAAAAAATCGTTGAAGTCTGTAAAAGCCACAATCTGTCTCCAAGGTTGGGCGTGGTGCTGACTTTATCCATAGACAAAGCAGAATCAAGCCCGGAAGTCGGGTTCGGTGCCAGAACGATCCGTTTCCTGGCGGATACCGGTTCATTCATCGAGCTGGAAAATAAACTTTCCGGGCGGATTTGATTTCAGTCCGCTCTCAACCAGCCTAGCTGTCAATCATTGGCAGTTGCGCCTGCGCCATTTTCAGTTGTTCCTCGCAATGCCTCAAGCAGAGCGGTTGCAGCGCGTGAGTAAAACATTCCATGATCACTTCAAACTCGTCTGCAATTTCTTCCGCAAGCACGGCGTCATTTGTCAATTGAGCCAGTGCATTTTGCGCTGTCGCCTTGTTCACCCGGCAGATGACTGACAAATGGATGGGCAATTGCTGCTCCATGCTGACTGTCAATGCCTTCTCATAGGAATTGATCGCTTCTTTCAGGCGCTCGGGATTTTCTTCCGATTCACCGAGATGATGCAAGACGACAGCCCGGTTGTTATGCGTGGCAGTCAGCTCTAATGCGTAATTGTCTGCGTCGAGAACGGCGAGGGCGTTCTTATAGGCAACAACGGACTTTTGAAATTGACGGTTGCCTTTGAGCTGCTTACCGAACGTATGCAAGGTGGCCCCCAGTTGATGCATGGTGTACATCCAGTCTTCCGGATACTTTTCCCGTGTCCAGACCTGCAAGGCATTGGTGTAAGCGTCTACGGCGATCTTCAAGGGCTGTGTGGCCTCAAGCAACCGGCCAAGCGCCTGGTTGGCCGTGCCAAGGTTATATTGGGTGTACGCCCATTCCATGGGAGCGCTTTCCTGACTGAACACTTCCAGCGCCTGGTTGAAACACAGGATGGCCCGTTCAAACAATGTCGCATCTCTTCTTTGCTGCGCCAGTGCGGCAAGAATGTTTCCGAGATTGTTCTGCGTCTCTGCCCAGGCCAGCGGTTCCCGTGCGCGACTGATCCTGGCGGCGGGAGCGCCCGTATCGGCAGTATCTGACAACCATGCCTCAAGCGCCTCGCGTAAACTTTCATAGCTCCCGGCGCTGAAACGGTGTTGCTCATAATTTCCCCGTGCGTAACGGAAATTATCCGCGACGGCGACTTTGGTATCCGGAACGGTTGCTGCGGCCATCTCTGCACCCATCATGCCGATAGCATTCGCCAATGCACGTTCCAGTGCCTTGTTCGGCGGGAAAATGATGTAATTGGTCGAGAACTTCATTTTGCCCTGTCGAGTATTTCATTCAGTTCGGGATCGGCACCAATCGGTCCGCCAAGCTCGATCTCTTCCTCTGTGGCATCACGTATGGTCAGCACTTCCAGCATGAACATGACCTCTCTGCCACAAAGGGGGTTATTGCCATCGACAGTCAGGGTCTGGTCGTCAAACCGGGTAACGATAAAGCTTCTGGGCTCACCCTTGTCATTTTCCATGGTGATGGTCATGCCGATTTCGCGATATTCTTCCGGGACATTTTCCAGGCGATCGGTGAACACCAGCGATTCGTCTCTCTCACCGTACAGCTTCGCAGTATCTATCGGCACCTCAATGATATCGCCGACCTTTTTGCCATAGAGTTCCCTAGTGACTTCTTCGGACATCACATCATTCACGCCGTGGACATAACCCAGCGGATAATCCACAGTGACCAGCACATCGCCGGTCTTGGTGTCGATGACCTTGTAATTCAGTTCAACGAATTTTTCGTCTGCTATCGTATCTGACATATTCGATATTTTTTATAACCCTGTCCTTAGAATATGGTGGCGCCAAAAATCCTCACCTTGTCCTTTTCATAGCCGAGTACTAGCCTTCCCAGCCATTCGCCGGCTTTCTTCGAGCTTCTTTGCTTGTACAACACCGTGACATATTCGCCGCGACGAATGATGCCTAGATAGTCATAGTCCGGCGACAGGTTCTTTGCCAGTTCGCTTCTCGCGAACTGCTTGCCCATTTCAACTTCATTGGCACCGGCAATCAGTGTGCTCGAAAAATTGCGCGTGAACGCACCATAGTTGCCTTCATTCGAGTATTTGACCAAATCCGCCCACATGGGATTAGCGATTTCCAGTATCTCTTCATCTGTCTTATCAATGATATTCATCAATCGAACTCCGCTAAATCAACCTGATGTACAAATGTCATTTCATGGAAACGATTATTCCACATTTGCGAAACAGATAAAAAGAGGACCAACATGAAATATGCCGGTCCCCTGTCAATGCTTTTGTTTGCTTAGTGCACTTCTGCGGGCTTCTTTTCCACATCGCCTACCAGGTGGTAGAGCGGTGCCTTTTCCATGGTGTATTCACCCGTCTTCGGATCGCGGCGGGAAACCGTCAGTACGTGCCAGTTCTGGTCATCCAGCTTCATCACATCGCCGCGGTAGTAGTAACCGGGCCAGCGTGTTTCCTTACGGAACAACGTGTGATGGAACACGCTTTCCGAAGTCAGGAAACGATGCTTCAGTTCCCATGCACGCAACAGTTCATGGATGTCGGATGCGGCAACCTTTTCCAGATCTTCACCCAGAATCGACATCTTCTTCAGACCGATGTTAAGGAGCTTGTCGTTGGTCATGTAGTTGACGCCGAAACCGCCGCAGTACTCGTCCATCAGTTTCTGCAAGCGATCAAGGCCCTGTCTCGGGTTGATGAAGTTGGGATTGACGGTGCCTGCAACCACTTCATTGCTGAAAACACGGTAAGTTTCCAGAGGCTTGTAGATCTGTTCCCTGCGGCGATTGATCTGAGACTCGGAAACACGGATGCCTTCCGCCTTGCCGTCATCGATGTATTTGCAGGCAGCCTTGGCAGCCAGGCGGCCTTCGGTGAAAGAACCCGACGAGAATGCGTGCGGTGTACCGCCTACCGCGTCACCGGCGCCGAACAGGCCTTCAATCGTCGTCATGCGGTTGTAGCCCCAGAAATATTCTTCCGGAGAGATGTCTTCAGGACCGGAACACCAGGCGCCGCAACCGGTGGCATGCGAACCCATCACATAAGGCTCGGAGGTGGTCAGCTCGGGGTTCTCGTACTTGGGATCCACGTCGGTGGCGGCCCACAGCACGGCCTGACCAACGGTCATGCCCAGGAAGTTGTGCCAGCCGATCTCTTCCAGGTGAGGATCCTGGAAAGCTTCCATGGTGACCATGTGGATTGGGCCGCGACCGGCGTTCACCTCGTTGATGATTGCGTGGTTACGCAGGCAGGTCGGGATCGGACGGTGAGTGCGGTGCGATACCTCCGGATCCAGGTATTCCTTGCCCACCATTTGCTGCAGGGCCGGGAACCACTTGGACTCGTACTCTTCACCATAGGCGTTCTGGGTGTAAGTCTTGAGGTGCAGGAAGTAGGCGCCGACAGGGCCGTAGCCATCCTTGAACCGGGCCAACACGATACGGTTTTCCATCTGCGTCATCTTTGCGCCGGCTTCTATCATCAGGCCGTATGCGGAGCCGGAAGACCACGGTGCGTACCAGACACGCCCCGCGCCTTCGCCGACAGAGCGCGGCTTGAAGATGTTGGAAGCGCCACCGGCGCCACAGATAACGGCCTTGGACTTGAATACATGATAGTTGCCGGTGCGGACATTGAAGCCCACGGCACCCGCAACACGGTTTTCCTTGGATTCATCCATCAGCAGGTGAGTCACGCAGATGCGGTTGAACACCTGGTCCGCGGACTTCTTGGCGGCTTCGGCGACGATGGGCTTGTAGGATTCGCCGTGTATCATGATCTGCCAACGCCCTTCGCGCAGATACGAACCCTTCTTCTCGTTGCGCATGATGGGCAGGCCCCACTCTTCAAAGTTATGCACGGCGGAGTCTACGTGGCGTGCCATGTCGAACAGCAGGTCTTCGCGCACCATGCCCATCAAGTCGATACGCGCATAGCGCACATGATCCTCGGGATTGTTCTCGCCAAAGCGCGTACCCATGTAGCAGTTGATCGCATACAGGCCCTGGGCCACCGCGCCGGAACGCATGATGTTTGCCTTTTCGGCGATCACGATCTTCTTGTTCTGGCCCCAATATCTTGCCTCGAATGCCGCGCCCGTACCGCCCAGGCCCGCACCGACAACCAGGATGTCGATATTGTCTTCGATAATTGTCGAGTAGCTCATCAGTATTGCACTCCCTTTTTGATTTCCAGGCCATTGGATTGCAGTGTGTGCAATCCGCCCTCATCCATGCGGATGTATTTGGGCTCATTGAACAACAGTTGGCTATCGCGCATTTCTTTGCTGGGGGCAGGGACTTTTGCGAGGTCCGGTGTGGCCGAGCCCCAGGGCTTGGTCGTGATAGGTGCCAGCAGTTCCATGTCTTTCTTGCCGTTGCGGAACTTGATGCGCCACGCAATCGTGCCTTTCTCTTCATCGCGGATCACGCGAACGCTGTGCCCCAGCGGCGCGAAGTCGGCATAGCCGCGCACATCGATCGCCTGATGCGGGCATGCCTTTACGCAGGAATAGCATTCCCAGCACATGCTGGGTTCGATGTTGTAGGCACGACGCAGTTTCTTGTCGATGTGCATGATGTCGGACGGGCAGATGTCAACGCATTCTCCGCAACCGTCACAACGCGTCATATATACAAAAGTTGGCATAAGTTACTCCTCTATTTCTTATTGAAAGTCGGTCAAGTCGGCATCAGTAGTGGTTTGCTCTTTCAGCCTTGATGCAAAGCCCCATGTTCGGCGGGTTCTTGCCCATGTACATGGGCACATCCGGGAACTTGCGCTGAACTTCCGGATCCGTCAGGTCGTAGTCTGGCGGCAGATTTTCGCGGCCACCGTCGGCCATGATGACGCGTTTCTGGAAGGCCGCAGCGGGCTTGAAGAACATGTGGGCGAACTTGGACCAGTACACACCGCCGAAGAGTACGGTGCTGGACAGGATGAACAAGGCAAAGAATATGGTCAGTCCGCCGCCGGTAAACGACCAGATCAATGCGAAGGTCGAAGTGGCCAGTAGCGACAGGATGAACAAATCCGCACGCTCGAAGCGGAACCAGGGCAGGCCTTCCGCAGCCACGTCGGCGCGGATGGCGAACCAGAACCAGTAGCCACCGACGGCCAGCATCAGTGCACCGATGTGCCACAGTGATGGCAGCAAGGCAGAGGCGGGCGATGCCGGCGAGAAGATCATGATCGCGGTAGTCACGATAAAGATGATGGTTCCCCACATGGTCAACAGGTGGGAAAGTCTGCGGCGGGGATTGTCGAATTCACCGGAGGTCAGCACTTCCTTGACCAGCACGGCAGTGGCCATCGCAACCTTTTCACCGCCGCTCACCGAGCGTTTTGCGCTCTTCTCCGCTTTTTTTGCATTTTCGAAAAAGTACTGCGCGCTTTTCTTGTGCAACATGTCAAGTATGGTCCCGCCCATGACCAGCAGGAACATCACGACGATATACCCCTGCATGTAGACGGTTGGAATCGATGCCGAGAGTCCGGCAAAGGGATTGCTTGTGAACATTGGTTTCTCCTCGTTAATTGCAGACGTATGCCATCCTGAATGACCGGATTATCCGCTGGCCTTACTTTGCGGAATGCCCAGCCAGTTTTACTTCTACCTTCTCATGCTCTTGCAGTCCCGCGTAGTATTTGCGCAATATTTCAAGCACTTCCGGGCGGCTGAATTCCGGTGGTACCTCGGAGCCCTCGGAAAGCATCTTGCGCAACTTGGTACCCGACAGCAGCAGCCGTTCCTTGTCGTCGTGCGGGCAGGTACGCGCGGAGGCCATGCCACCGCATTTGTAGCACCAGAAAGTCCAGTCGATCTTGAGCGGCTGCGTTTCGAGCGCGCCCTTGGGAATCTTGTCGAAAATGTGATGCGCATCAAACGGGCCATAGTAGCTGCCGACACCGGCATGATCGCGTCCGACGATGAGATGCGAGCAGCCGTAATTCTGGCGGAACAGCGCATGCAACAGCGCTTCGCGCGGCCCTGCGTAACGCATGTCGAGCGGATAACCCGCCTGGGCGATGGTCTTGGCGACAAAATAATGTTTGGTCAGTGCCATGATGGCATGGGTACGCACTTCGGCCGGGATGTCTCCGGGTTTGAGGTTGCCGAGCAGGGAATGGATCAGCACACCGTCGCAGACTTCGATGGCGACCTTGGCCAGGTATTCATGCGAACGGTGCATCGGGTTACGCGTCTGGAACGCTGCTACTTTGCTCCATCCCAATTCGTTGAAGAGTGCGCGCGTCTCTTTCGGCGTCTTGAACAACTCGCCGTATTTCTCCGGGAAGCCGCCCTGCGACAATACCTTTACCGGACCGGCGAGATTCACGTCGCCTTGTTCCATGACCATCTTCACACCGGGGTGCTCGACGTCGGCAGTACCGAATACAGTGGCACATTCGTGCCCTTTGTCGATGGCGTATTTCTCGGTGACTTTCATCGTGGCAAGAATGCTGCCGTCGTCGGGGTCGACGAGTGCGATTTCGTTGCCGGTGGGGATTGCGTCAGCAGTCGATTTGTCTGTGGAAAGCGTAATAGGGATGGGCCAGAACAGGCCGTTGGTCATGGTCATGCCGTCGCAGACACCTTGCCAGTCGGCATGGGTCATGAACCCGTCGAGCGGGGTGAATCCGCCGATGCCGAGCATGATGATGTCGCCTTTTTCGCGCGAACTCACGGTCACTTTCGGATATGAGTGCGCGCGCTTGATTTCCGCGATCAGATCTTCCCCCGCTAACAAGCGGGGATTAAGGTCACTCCCGCCATGCGGGTTTACTAAAGCCATGTTGCCTCCCTTAAATCGGTTCAACTGCTTATGGAATCTCAGGCTCGGCACACTAGAGCAACATCTTCAAATCTACGATACCCCTCATGGGTTGAAGGGCGTACCCCCCTTACGGGTTATGTCATCATCACTCATCACGGCTATGGCAGTACTGGCAAGGGATACGCATACTTGCGACCCATAAAAGCCGACTAATTCGGTGAGGCTGCGCCGCCTCGATAACTATTAAACCAGCCTTCCACCCATGTCATCGACCCCATTGCATGATCCGCTTGTACCGCCTGTTGCGGATGCAAAAACCGAAGTTCACAAGACCACTTGCTATATGTGTGCATGCCGCTGCGGCATCCGTGTGCACATGCGCAACGGTGAGGTGCGTTACATAGATGGAAACCCGGATCATCCGTTGAACAATGGCGTGATCTGCGCCAAGGGTTCGTCCGGCATCATGAAGCAATATTCTCCCGCGCGCCTGACCAGGCCGCTGCGCCGCAAGCCAGGTTCTGAGCGCGGAGCGGGTGATTTCGAAGAGATCAGTTGGGAGGAGACTTTCTCTATCCTCGGCGAGCGCTTGGGCAAGATACGGTCTACCGACCCGAAGAAATTTGCGCTGTTCACCGGACGTGACCAGATGCAGGCGCTGACCGGCCTGTTCGCGCGCCAGTTCGGCACGCCGAACTATGCGGCACACGGCGGCTTCTGTTCGGTGAACATGGCTGCGGGCATGATCTATACCATCGGCGGTTCGTTCTGGGAATTCGGCGGACCCGACCTGGAACGCTCCAAGCTGTTCATCATGATAGGCACGGCGGAAGACCATCATTCCAATCCGCTGAAGATTGCCTTGGCGAAATTCAAGCGCGAAGGCGGGCGTTTCATCTCGATCAACCCCGTGCGCACCGGATATTCCGCGATCGCCGACGAATGGGTGCCGATTCGCCCCGGGACTGACGGCGCACTGATGCTGGCCTTGATTCACGAGATCATCGCGCTCGGTTTGTATGACCGCGAATTCCTCGTGCGCTATACCAACTCCGGGCAACTGGTGAATCTGGATGCGGCGCATGACGAGTTCGGCATGTTCGTGCGCACGGAAGTACCGCAGGAAGAAGGCTGTTACGACCCGCAGAACAAACTGTGGTGGGATCGCAACTCCGAGAAGGCGGTGATCACGCACAGTGAAGGTGCCGACCCTTACCTGTTCGGCGAATTCAAGCTGTCGGATGGCACGCCGGTCAAACCTGCGTTCCAGTTGCTGCAGGAGCGCGTCAAGGATTACACGCCGGAGTGGGCGGAGCAGATCACCGGCATTTCTGCCGAGGTCATTCGCCGCCTCGCACATGAAATGGGCATCACCGCACGCGACCAGAAGATCGAACTGCCGATCGCCTGGACCGATTCCTGGGGCAAGGAACATGACACCGTGACCGGCAACCCGGTCTCGTTTCATGCCATGCGTGGATTGGCCGCGCATTCCAACGGCTTCCACACGATACGCGCACTGTCCATTCTGATGACCCTGCTGGGCACGATAGACCGGCCCGGCGGCTTCCGCCACAAGCCACCGTTCCCGCGTCCGATCCCACCCTGCGCGCGTACGCCGAATGACCCGCGCGCGGTGCAACCGAATACGCCGCTCGACGGCATGGCGCTGGGCTGGCCTTCCGATCCGGACGATCTGTTCGTCAATGCCGACGGCAGCCCGGTACGCATCGACAAGGCCTTTTCCTGGGAATATCCGCTCTCCGTGCATGGGCTGATGCACAACGTCATCACCAATGCCTGGCGCGGCGACCCCTACAAGATCGATACGCTGTTGCTGTTCATGGCCAACATGGCCTGGAATTCGAGCATGAACACCAGCGAAGTGCGCAAGATGCTCACCGACAAGGAAGAGGACGGGCAATACAAGATTCCGTTCATCGTGGTATGCGATGCCTTCCATTCCGAAACCACCGCGTTTGCCGATCTGATCCTGCCGGATACGACCTATCTTGAGCGCCATGACGTGATGTCCATGCTCGACCGCCCGATCTCGGAATTCGACGGCCCGGTGGATTCGGTGCGCATCCCCGTGTTGCCGCCGACCGGCGAATGCAAGCCGTTCCAGGAAGTGTTGATCGAACTGGGCACGCGCCTGAAATTGCCCGCTTTTGTTACGAAAGCAGGCGAGCGCAAGTTCAAGGACTATCCCGATTTCATCGTCAACTGGGAAACTGCGCCCGGGTCCGGCATCGGCTTCCTGAGTGGATGGCGCGGAAAGGGGGGCGAGAAGTCCATACGCGGCGAGCCGAATCCCAACCAGTGGGAGATGTATGCCAGGAACGACTGCGTGCATCACCATGTGTTGCCGCGCTCCTACCAGTTCATGCGCAACTGGAACAAGGGTTATCTCGAATGGTCGCAACGCAGCGGCATCACGCGCTACGCGGAGCCGATTCTGATTCATCTCTATTCCGAGGTGCTGCAGAAGTTCCGCCTGGCCGCACAGGGGAAGAGCATCTCGCGCCAGCCCCCGGCGCATCTGGCGAAGCGCATCGAAACTTTCTTCGATCCCTTGCCGTTCTACTACGAGCCGCTGGAAACGCAGACCAGCGACAAGCGCAAGTATCCCTTGTCGGCGTTGACGCAACGGCCGATGGCGATGTACCACTCCTGGGATTCGCAAAATGCCTGGCTGCGCCAGATCCATGCGCACAACTATCTCTACGTCAATTCCCGCACCGCACACGATTCTGACATCGCGGACGGCGACTGGATGTGGGTCGAGTCGCAATGGGGCAGGGTGCGCTGCATGGCGCGCTACAGCGAGTCGGTGGAACCGGGAACGGTCTGGACCTGGAATGCCATTGGCAAAGCCGCCGGTGCGTGGAACCTGTCGCCCGATGCCAATGAATCGCAGCAGGGCTTCCTGCTTAACCACATCATTTCGGAAGAACTGCCGCCGGAAGCGAACGGCAAGCGTTTCTCCAACTCCGACCCGATCACCGGGCAGGCAGCCTGGTATGACGTGCGCGTACGCATCTACAAGGCGGAAGAGGGTGAGCTGGAGCAAACCTCGCCGCAATTCGAACCCATGAAGAAATATCCGGGCATGAAAGAACACCCGACCTGGCAGGCCTATTTCGGCGGCGGCAGGAAGAAAGGCGGTACGAAATGACCCGGCTCGGGATGATTGAATTGAAAGGCTCGCCATGACTCAGCTCGCCCTGGTCATCGACCTGAATGTCTGCGTGGGCTGTCATGCCTGCGTGACCAGTTGCAAGGAATGGAACACTTCGGGGTCGGCGGGGCCACTGTGCGACGAGAATCCTTATGGCGCAGATCCGACCGGCACGTTCTTCAATCGCGTGCAGACATTTGAAATTGGCCAGTATCCGAACAGCGAGACGCTGCATTTCCCCAAATCCTGCCTGCATTGCGAAGATCCGCCCTGCGTGCCGGTGTGCCCGACCGGCGCGTCATACAAGCGCAAGGAAGACGGTATCGTGCTGGTGGATTACGACAAATGCATCGGCTGCAAGTACTGCACTTGGGCCTGCCCGTACGGCGCGCGCGAATTCGACGAAAAAGAGCAGGTGATGAAAAAATGCACCCTGTGCGTGGATCGCATCTACGATCAGTCACTCGCCGAGATCGACCGCAAACCCTCCTGCGTGAAGGCGTGCCCGACCAGTGCGCGCCTGTTCGGCGATATCCACGATCCGGAATCCCAAATATCGCAGGCGATACGGGAGGACGGCGGCTATGCGCTGATGCCGGAGTGGGGCACGCATCCCGCCAACCATTACCTGCCGCGCCGCAAGACCAGGCTCAAGATACACATGGACGAGCTGGAACGCGCGGACAACCCCCTCAAAGTGGACGGCCTGCTGCCCAAGCCCGCAAAGGGCGCGCCGTCGATGGACGATGCTTCTGCCTGGTAACGACGAACGATGAAACCCGCTTTTTCCGTGATTTTCCTGACTACCTTGCTCGGTGCTGGGCAAGGTCTGTTCCTTGCATTGTTCACGCATCAATCGTATGCATTGTTCGGCCTCCTGCCGATGCAGTCAGATGCCTTCTACGGTTATGGCAGTGTCATTACGTTGCTGCTGCTCGGGGGGGGACTGATCGCCTCGTTCTTCCATCTTGGGCGGCCGGAGCGCGCGTGGCGTGCAGCAACGCAATGGCGCACCTCATGGCTGTCGCGCGAGGTAATCGTCCTGCCGGTATTCATGGGAATCGTATTTGTATATGGTGTCTCCCATTTGACCGGGTTCAGGCCCCAGGTGGTGATGCTGCCCAGTGGCATGCTCATCGACCTGTCGGTCGTGCTCGGCTACCTCGGCACATTCATGGCGTTCGTGCTGTTCGTCTGTACCGGCATGGTCTATGCCTGCCTGCGCTTCCTGCGCGAATGGTACTCGCCGCTGACTGTCATCAACTACATCCTGATGGGAGGGGCGTCCGGTTTCGTACTTGCAGCGTTCTATGCGGCGTTGGCAGCACCCTCGCAGACACAATTTTTTGTCGGCTGGGCGCTTGTCATCACTTTGCTGGCTTTTGCCGGGCGCATCGCATCGTTGATACGCAACGCGCGCCTCAAGCCGAAATCCACGCTGCAGACCGCCATCGGCGTAAAGCACCCTCACATCGTGCAGCGCTCGATGGGGGCCATGGGGGGATCGTTCAATACGCGTGAATTCTTTCACGGCAAGGACGCTGTTTTCCTGCGCACGATCAAGCCGGTGTTTCTGCTGCTGGCTTTTGTGCTGCCACTGTTCCTGCTGGCGCTGGGCAGGTTTACTCCCTTGCTGCTGGGGCTGGCGTTTGTGCTTCAATATATCGGGTTGCTGGCAGAACGCTGGTTCTTCTTTGCGCAAGCCAATCACCCGCAGAATCTGTACTATCAAACCATAGGATGAACGTGGAGATGAAACAATGAATCTGCAGGCCATCTGGCGCAACTTTGCCCGGCGATTTGACCTGAGGGCCGACACCCTCAAGGCCGACTTGCTCGCAGGTATCACGGTCTCTCTGGTGGCCATTCCACAATCCTTGGCTTACGCCCAGCTTGCGGGAGTCCCGGCCTATTACGGCTTGTACGCCGCCTTGATTCCCACGGTGATCGGCGCATTGTTCGGTTCGTCCAATCAATTGTCCACCGGCCCCGTTGCAATGACCTCGCTGCTGACCGCGGCCAGCATCGCGCCGCTGGCCGGGCATGGCAGCCAGTTGTTCTACTCGTACGCGATTCTGTTGGCAATGATTTCCGGATTGTTTCAAATTGCCTTCGGACTGTTCAGGGTGGGCATTCTACTCAATTTCCTGTCCAATCCGGTGCTGATGGGATTCATCAACGCCGCGGCAATCATTATCGGACTGTCGCAGGTGCCGACCTTGCTGGGCATTCCTGCTGCGCAGTCGGAGCACTTTCTGATTGATATCAGCCGGGTGCTGATGCACATCGATACTGCACACGCGCTTTCCTTTGGATTCGGCATATCTGCCATCCTCATGCTGCTCGGGTTCAAGAAATTCGCTCCCAGGCTGCCTGGTGTGTTGATCACGGTCGCTTCCCTGACCTGGGTCAGCTATGCGATCGACTATGCCAATCTGGGGGGCAGGGTGGTCGGGATCGTGCCTCAGGGCCTGCCCACTTTGAGCCTCCCGCCTCTGGATTGGCATGCGACCGTCGCACTCCTGCCGGCCAGTTTTGTGATTGCCCTGATCAGCTTCATGGAAGCCATGTCGAGTTGCAAGGTGATCGCCATCAAGACCCGCCAGCCATGGGACGAGAACAAGGAACTGATCGGGCAGGGACTGGCCAAGGTGGCTGCCGCGTTTTGCCAGTCGATGCCGGTGAGCGGCTCATTCTCCCGTTCGGCGCTGAATCTTGCGTCCGATGCCAGAACCCCGTTGTCATCCATTATTGCCGCGGTTTTCGTGCTGCTCACATTGCTGTTCTTCACATCCTTGCTGTTTCATTTGCCCAAGCCGGTTCTTGCCGCGATCATCATGATGGCAGTCATCAACCTCATCAACTTCCAGTCCATCAGGAACGCCTGGCGTGCAAGCGGGGATGACGGTACCGCGGCGATCGTGACTTTCGTTGCGACGCTGGCTTTTGCGCCGAACATTCAAAACGGCATTCTCACCGGCATCATCCTGTCGCTCTCCCTGCTGCTCTATCGCATGATGCGCCCGCGCGTAGCCGTACTGGGCCTGCATAGCGACACCACGCTGCGCGATGCTGTACGCCACAACCTGCCTCCGTTGCATCCGAAGCTGGGAGCGATCCGCTTTGACGGTGCGCTGCGTTTCGTGAATGTTTCTTATTTTGAAGACGCACTGCTGAAACTGGAACAGGAGAACCCGGAGATGGAGTGCATTCTTGTTCAGGCGAGCGGCATCAACGAGATCGATGCATCCGGAATCGAAATGCTGCGCAATCTGCTGGAGCGCTTCCAGAAAAGCGGGATCAAGCTGACGTTCAGCGGCATCAAGAAACAAGTCTCCGACGTGATGGATAGAACCGGCCTGAGCGCCAAGATCGGAGAGGAAAATATCTTTCCGACCGACAGGATGGCGATCGATGCGATCTGCCTGCATCTGGACACGCAGACTCCTAGCAACTAAAGCCGCTTCCGGGGCCGACTCCAGCGGCTCGTGCGCCAGTGTTGCACCTCGACAAGTGTGGCCAGGCGCAGACCGTTTGCACGATATTCCAGATACTGTGCATTTCTCCGAATTAGGGATACGATTGCCACAATAATTGTGGCACCTCTATAAGCAGATGCTTAAAGATAACCCTAAAGAGCTATCGCATTTTACCCTTGGTGGCTATGGACGTTGCAGGGTTGCTTATCCCTATAATGCAAAGCAAGCTTTGTGCGGTGACGCATTTTTCAGGTAGTCGTTTTAATTCACATGTGGGAGAAGAAATAATGAATTTTGATAAGGAACTCAATGCTCGCGGTCTATCCTGTCCCTTGCCTATCGTAAAGACCAAGAAGGCTCTGGCTGACATGACGTCCAACCAAGTGCTCAAGGTCATTTCGACCGATTGCGGTTCGGTGAAGGACATGGCCGCATTTGCCGAGCAGACCGGCAATCCCCTGGTGGGTCAGGAAGAGGCCAACGGCGAATACGTCTTCTACATGAAGAAGAAATAATCGAATCCGCCAATCCAACATATTTTAAGGGGCAAGAATGGCTACCAAGAAAATGGCGATCATCGCCACCAAGGGCACCCTGGACATGGCGTATCCGCCGTTCATCCTGGGATCCACAGCCGCCGCACTGGGTTACGACGTGCAGATTTTCTTCACGTTCTACGGCCTGCAATTGCTGCGCAAGGATCTGTCCACCGTGATGATCAGTCCGCTGGCCAACCCGGCGATGCCGATGCCGATCCCGATGCCGGTGATGGTGCAGATGCTGCCCGGCATGGAATCCATGGCCACCATGATGATGAAGCAGAAGCTCAAGAAGCATGGCGTTGCGTCGCTGCAGGAATTGCGCGACCTGTGCCTGGAAGCCGACGTTAAATTTGTTGCTTGCCAGATGACCGTCGATTTGTTTGAATTCGACAAGAGCGAATTCATCGAACAGTGCGAATACGGTGGTGCTGCGACATTCATGGGCTTCGCCGGAGACACGGATATCTGCTTGTTCATATAAGATGGGTTTGCTGCACGGGGTTGTTGTGTAACTTGAAATGCCATGGGGGCGTTTTCACAATCAGGGGAGAGAAGCATGAGAATCAAAAAGATCGTAGCTTCATTGTTTTCGTTGGGGATGGCAGCATCGCCGCTGGCGAATGCCACCAATGGCTATTTTCCGATCGGCTATGGCTCACAAAACGAGGGTATGGGCGGAGCAAGTATTGCGCTGCCATTGGATTCCATCGCGGCCGCAAATAACCCTGCCGGCATGGTGATGGTCGGTGATCGCGTGGATGTCGGCCTGATCTTCTTCAAGCCTAATCGCAGTGCCGAAATCAGTGGCAATCAAGCCGGTTTGAACGGCACTTACGATGGAAATGGCAGAAGCATGTTCTACATTCCTTCGTTCGGCTACAACAAGATGATCAGTTCGGATACCTCGCTGGGTGTATCCGTATTCGGAAATGGTGGTATGAACACCCAGTACAACACCAATCCATTCACCAGCTTTGGGGCCCAAGGTAACCTAGGAATCAATCTGGAACAACTCTTCATCGCACCAACCTGGTCACAGAAGATCAATTCCAGCAATTCTGTAGGCGTCTCTTTGAACTTGGCCTACCAGATGTTCAGTGCTACTGGATTAAACGGACCGGCATTGTCTCAACTGTCAAGCAACTCTAGTGCGATGAGTGACAACGGAACGGATACATCTACCGGATACGGATTGAGAGTAGGCTGGACAGGGGAAGTTACGCCTATGGTGACGTTGGGAGCGACGTACCAGACCAAGACCAAAATGGGTAAATTCAACAAATACAGCGGCCTGTTTGCGGATCAGGGCAGCTATGACATTCCGTCCAACTATGGTCTTGGCGCTTCAGTCAAAGCTACGTCGGCGACAACAGTAGCGTTCGATGTAGAACGCATAAATTACAGTGGCGTCGACTCAGTTGGCAACCCATTTGCTGTTCCTACAGGACCAAGCACTCAGCTAGGAGGTTCCAGCGGTCCTGGCTTCGGCTGGCAGGACATGACTGTCTTCAAGCTCGGCGTAAGTTATGACATTGACTCTACCCTGACTGTGCGTGCCGGTTACAACCATAACAACCAGCAAATACCAAGTAGCCAGACTTTGTTGAACATATTGGCTCCCGGAGTTGTCCAGGACCACTTGTCTTTGGGCAGCACATGGAAACTGGCCAACAAACAGGAAGTGACGCTTGCTTACATCCATGCCTTCAAGCAGACTGTCACCGGCCCCATTCCTAATGCGTTTTATGGTGGCAATGCAAGCATCAGCATGTCGGAGGATTCGCTCAGCCTGTCATACGGCTGGTACTAAGCTGATTGCAGTTTGATTCCAGTAATAAGCCCGCCTTCCTGGCGGGCTTATTATTTGCATATCTTTATATTCAATAGGATAGAGACTGATTCTCACAACACCCCAAAGTTCACACCACGAATTTACTCGTCGTCGCACTAAGACCCTGAGCCGCTGCTATCATCCGGTCGGCTTCCGCGATGCAGACCTTGGTGAGATCGGCGACGCATTCCGTTCTGGACTCGCTTTCAGACATGCGGGAGAGGACGATGCCCACCAGCATTTGCTGATCGTCGGCGGCTTCACGCACGGCTTCGACAGAATGTTTCATCTCCACGGTTGCTTTTTCGATCTGAACGAATATTTCTGAAGAAGATTTGGCCGCCTGGAGTCCATCAAGGACTGCGACGGCGTTCTCCTCCGAAATGCTAACAGTGGAAGCAACATCGGCGCTGACCCGTTTCAGAACGGCATCAATGCGTGTGGTGGCTTGTGCCGCCTGTTCCGACAGCTTTCGGACCTCATCTGCCACGACCGCGAATCCGCGACCCTGTTCGCCCGCACGGGCGGCTTCGATGGCGGCATTGAGGGCCAGGAGATTGGTTTGTTCGGCGATGGCGCGTATGACGGAGACTGCGGTCTCGACTTCCTTGGCACTGGCAGCGAGCCTGCCGGCGTTGGCTGATATTTTGCGACTGGCTTCATCCAGTACCGAGATGGCTTTCTCGGTACTGGTCACTTGCGACACGCCGTTGCGTACCAGTTCGTCCGCGGACGATGCGCTGCTCCCGGCCGCATCCGACAGGGCGAGAATGGTGTTGGCCGCATCCGCCATGCCATTTACGACCTTGATGATTTCCTGCGCATCCTGGCGGTATTTTTCCATGTCGCCCCCCAGCGTATGCATGGACGAGCCGATCGCGCGCGCAGTCGTGTCCACCGAGCCTGCGGAACCGGCCACTTCGCCTATGGTTTTGCGCAGGCTGGTGGCCATGGCATCAAAGCCCTCGGTGATTTCGCCGACCGTATCCGCACTTCGCAAGCCGCATCCTTCGCGCAAGTCACCAGTGCGGATGCGTTCGGAAGCGGCAGAAACTAGGCGCAATTTGCGCACGAGCAGCCATTCGAGCAGCTTGTGGTTGGAAATGCCTATGGTAATGCCCGCGACAATGCAGCCCACACAGAACCAGATGAGCATGCCTTCCTTCCAGTTGACGAAGAAGTTGGCGTACAGCGGGAATACGAGCCCCATGGCTAGGCCGAAGCCCAGGAATGAGTATTTGAGTTGCCTCAGAATTGAAGGTGAATTGCTGGCCACGATGGTCCTTTACAGTTGGATATCATCAATCGGATTCAAACCAATCCCGTCTGTAAGGCTATCGACTTGGTTTGCGGAAGCTTTAGCGTGTAATCAAAAGGTAATCCTGTCCAGATAGCGTGCGCGATACAGCAAACGCGGCGGCAGGCCGGGGGCATCGACAAAGGCACTGCGGTCATGCAACACGTTGTTGCACAGCAGTCCCATGCCCGGATCGAGGTGTGCCTTGAAGATGTGCGGCGTAGCTGAAGCCAGCAGGCGTTCCAGTGCGGCCACCGCGGCAAGTGTCGCGGCGTCCTGTTTCCATTCGATGCTGCGGGTGCGTGCGGTATAGCGCATGTGCAGATTTCCGTCAGCATCCACCGAGAATACCGGGCCGCTTTGCGCGCTGCGCACGCCATCCGTCGCGTCCACCCGGTCCGGGATGGTCATTGCATCGGCTTGCATCAATGCGAGAATGTGCTGAGGATTTTCATCGCGCAACAGCAGGTAGGCCATTTCGTGATCCATCAACTGGTTCTCGCCGCCGCTGCTGGCGCTGCGCACGCAATGCAGCACCATGCCGCGAATGGTGCGTTCTGGCGGGTTGTAATAGCCGTCGGTATGCCACTTGATCGGCCTGTCGGTGTAAGGAATGTATTGCTGGCGCGTACCGTTGTCGAATACGCGGATCTCGGAGATGCCGTCTTCGCCCGCCAGCCAGTTGGCATCGAGATGCGCCAGGCCAAAGCGGGCGCCCAGCAGGCGCGGGATTTCGGTATCGGTGTCGTGCAGCCGGCTGACGTAGATCGCCATGTTGCAGCGGCGCACGCATTCGGCCAGCGCATCGTATTCGGCCTGCGTCAGTGCGCGTGGATCATGCACTTCGACGATGAACTCGTTCACCGATTGCGGCGCGGTGACAAGTTTCCGTTCGCGCCAGCGCAGATATGCTTCGGTGTTGCCAGAAGTGAAAGGGTTTGTCATTCAATCCCCGCTGACCGACGCGCGTCGGCGCGATTTCTTTGGTTCTGCTTCATTCAGGCCGCGCAGGGCCTTTTCGACCATCTGTATTGCCTCCGGTGCTTCAAAGCTGATGATCTGGTCGATGATCCAGCCGCTGTCCGCATCGGTCATGATTTCGCCGATGCAATAGGCGAGATAGCGATAGAAAGTGTAGGCAGGGCCGTTTTCGTCATAGCCGAATTCGGCATATTCCCCGGCGCGCTGATTGAGCAGGTCTATGAAGCGCCGCTTGCACTCCTTCAGGTCATCGACAAGCAGGCGGCTGCGATTCTCGGCATAGGTTTCGGCCACCCGGTTCGCCAGGTTGCCAGTGAAAACGAGCCTGTCTGCCTCTGACAGTTCGCGGTAAGCGATGCGGTCGGCGGAAATGATGAGGAACAACAGGAACTCGGCGAGGAAGTCGAAATACTGTACTCCGACTTCGATCTCGAATTTCGCCTTGCGCGTGTTCTTCAATGCATTGTCGGCGATGCGCGAAACGACAAATGCCAAGGCATCCGAGATCTCCTGCGGTGTATGTTCGCGGCCTTCCCTGAACCAGTTGCTTTTGATGCGCAAGGCTCAGCCTTTACGGATGTAGAATTCGTGCACTCCGGGTGCAGCTTCGACGGATTCCAGCAAGATCATGCCCGTTGCCGAAGCCCAGCCGCCGATGTCGGATTGCACGCCGGGGCAATCGCTGACGAGTTTCAACACTTCGCCCGTATGCATCCCGTTCAGAAGTTTCTTTGCCTCGACTATGGGGCCGGGACAGACGGCGCCGCGTATGTCCAGCGTGACGTTGGCATTATGCGCGTGGCCCGTGCCTTTCTGAATGTGATAGCCGATGCCGCCATTCGGCATTTTCTCGGTTTTCAGAACCTGGTTGCCGGTCAGCTTTGCCCAGGCGAACAGGTCGTCCTCTGTTCCGGGGCAATCCGACACCAGCAGCAGCACTTGCCCCGCGGCGAGTTCATCGACCATGCGTTTCGCCCCGAGGAGCGGCCTCGGGCAGGAAAGCCCCTTCATGTCGAGCACTACGTTGACCATTTCCATTCCCATCTTCATCTCCTTATGGCCGGTGCGAAGACCGGTATCTTTTGCTGCGTATTCGTGGGCAGGTGCTTGGCGGGTAAGGTTCAATAGCCGCCTTTACCCAGAGGTTGCGGCAATCCGGCGACCTTTGCCGCCTGTTTGGCCGGCCCCATCGGAAAGAGATCGTACAAAGCCTTGCTGTCGGCTTCCGGCCAGAATTCGTTGATATCCTTCAGCATGTTGCGAAAATTGGGGGTGTGGCCATGCTCGCGGTATTGCTCGCGCATATAGTTGATGACTTCCCAGTGTCTGGGCGTTAGTTCGATTCCTTCTGATGCCGCGATCACGCTCACCACTTCCTCGCTGAAATCGGCTTCCAGCAGGAAGCCGTCATCATTGGCTTCCAGCTCGTTTCCTGCAACTGTATATCCCATCTTTATTTTCCTTTCTTTCAGTAAAACGTCACTCCAGGCCGGAGATGACTTTATATGGAACAAATATGCCGCAACCCAGGCGCCGTTCCCTGCCCAATCCGGAATATTGCACACGCAAGGAATCTTCCGGGCTGAGGTCATGCAACACCAAGCTATATCCTTTGATCGTGCGCTCGCCATTTGTCAGGGCAAGACGCTGACCGCAGATCAGTTTTGCTTCAACACCCATCCCGGCGAGCGCCGATCCCACTTCGTTCACGAACGAAAGCTCATCATCCGCGCCCGTAACCAGGTGTGCATGCAGGGTGGGATAGTGCGATATGTGTCTTTCTTTGTACGAACCCAGTTGTATCGAGCTGCCCGCCACCTGTACCTGCTTTTGCGCCAGGCTGGAAGCAGCCTCGGTCAGCGCATGCGGCAATCGCAGCACCAGCTTGGCACGTTTGGGAAGCAGCATTCCTTCATTGCTGACGGCCGCGCGCAAGGGAATGACGCCGACCTGGTCATTTTCCCCGAGTTGCGGGACGAGACGGACCAACTCATCCCATAGCGCGTAGGGATAAGCGGCGGGCAAGGTGCCGCCGCTTATCTCGAACACCAGATCGATCATTTCAATGTGTGCGGCGGTCACTGGTCATTGCCTGTTATTGGCTTGGGAATTTGCCCATTGCAGCATGGTTGAGGCCCATTGCCCCGCCGTTGCAGGATCGATATCGAAGATGGTGAAACGTTTGCCCTCGCGGATGCGGACGCGCAGCATGCTCATGCCATCCTCTGCATGATCGATCTGTTGCAACTCGATCTGCTGCCCTCCCAGGGGGACATGGATCTTGTCGAGTTCGGTGATTTTCGCCATGTTTTTCCTTAAATAATGTTCGATACGCGCGACAACGGAACGACAGGCCCAATGCATGCGTCAAGTCTAGCGCCAATGCCGTCCTGTTTGGAATACTACTGGGGAAGTGAAAAGCACCCCCCTTAAGGGTTACTTTGGATAGTCGCTCCGGGTAATGGTTAGCCTTGTTGTTGCGCCGTACCATGCGGAACCATCAAGAAACCGGGTCGGTGATTGCAATCTGAACCTGAGCCCGTACGACAATTTGGAATTTCAGGCCCTCGCCGGGCAATGTAGCGCAACGCGACTTGAAAGGAAATATCATGGCAAAAACACTGTATGACACTCCGAACCTGAATGAGCTCGAAAAAGGCGAGTGGCCAAGCTTCGTGACCGGCTTGAAAAGACTGGCCAAAGACAAGGATCTCATGGTTGATCTGCTTGGCCAGCTCGAGACTTCATACAAGACCCGCAAGGGATACTGGAAGGGCGGTACGGTCGGCGTATTCGGTTATGGCGGTGGCGTCATTCCCCGTTTCACCGAACTCAAGGACCAAAACGGCAAGCCGGTCTACAAGGATGCGGCCGAGTTCCATACTTTGCGCGTGATGCCACCCGCCGGCATGCACTACGATACTGACACGCTGCGCAAATTCTGCGATATCTGGGAAAAGCATGGCTCCGGCCTGATCGCGTTCCACGGTCAGTCCGGCGACATCATGTTCCAGGGTTGCACGACCGAGAACGTGCAAAAGGCCTTTGACGAGATCAACGAGATGGGCTTCGATCTCGGTGGTGCAGGCCCTGCGGTACGTACCTCGATGTCGTGCGTGGGTGCGGCTCGCTGCGAGCAGTCGTGCTACGACGAGGCAACTGCGCACCGCGCGGTCCTGAACACTTTCCTGGATGACCTGCACCGTCCGTCGCTGCCATACAAATTTAAGTTCAAGTTCTCTGGTTGCCCGAATGACTGCATGAACGCGATCCAGCGTTCCGACATGGCCGTGATTGGCACCTGGCGCGACAATATCCGCACCGATGAAGGGCTGGCCAGGAAATGGTTCGCCAAGCATGGCATGGACGAGCTGGTGAACGACGTGGTCGCGCGCTGCCCGACCAAGACCTTTCAGGTCAAGGAACTCAAGAAGATCAAGCAGGGCGAGCACATCACCAGCGTGGCCGTGAGCGACACGCACGGGGTGGAGATCGACAATCAGGACTGCGTACGTTGCATGCATTGCATCAACGTGATGACGGGCGCACTCGCGCCCGGCAAGGACAAGGGCGCAAGCGTCCTGGTCGGTGGCAAGAGCCACCTGAAGATCGGCGGCCTGATGGGCACCGTGGTCATTCCATTCATGAAGCTGGATACCGAAGAGGAGGTCGAGAAACTGGTCGACTTTGCGCAACGCACCATCGATTTCTTTGCCGAGAATGCGTTGGAGCACGAGCGTACCGGCGAGATGATTGAGCGTATCGGCTTGGCCAACTTCCTGGATGCGATGGAGATCGAGGTCGATCCGGCCATGATCAATTCGCCACGCATGAACCCATACGTTCGCACCGATGGATGGGATGACGAAGTCGCCAAAATCAAAGCCAAAAAGCAAGCTGCCTGAGGAGATACAAGATGAATGCACCCGCACCCGTACAGATGCGCAAGCCGAAAGAGACTGGCGTACCGGACAACAAAAAATACCTGCATCCGTTGCTGGCGAAGAACTACGGCAACTGGAAATATCACGACCGTCCCCGTCCCGGCGTTCTGCACCATGTCTCGCACAGCGGAGACGAAGTATGGACGGTGCGCGCCGGTACCCAGCGCCAGATGGATGTATACACGATACGCACGCTGTGCGACATCGCCGACAAGTTTGCCGAAGGCCGCGTGCGTTTCACCATCCGCTCCAACATCGAATTCATGGTGTCGGAGGAGAAAAAAGTTGCACCGCTGATTGCCGAGCTGGAAAAGCATGGCTTCCCGGTCGGCGGCACGGGCAACTCGGTAACGATGATCGCGCATACCCAGGGATGGCTGCACTGCGACATCCCGGGCACGGACGCATCCGGCGTGGTGAAGGCGCTGATGGACGAATTGATCGAGGAATTCAAACACGAGGAGATGCCGAACCGCGTGCATATGTCCACATCCTGCTGCGAGATCAATTGCGGCGGCCAGGCTGACATCGCCATCATCGTGCAGCATACCAAGCCGCCGGTCATCAACCATGACCTGG
Organism: uncultured Pseudomonadota bacterium; assembly: GCA_963725375.1. Lineage (GTDB taxonomy): Bacteria > Pseudomonadota > Gammaproteobacteria > Burkholderiales > Gallionellaceae > Sideroxyarcus. The sequence continues at coordinate 46,393 of CAVRYQ010000023.1, forward strand.
TTGCCAACGTGTGCGAACGCCCGGCTGTGGTTGCACGCTGCCCGGTTGCGGCGATCCGTCCTGCCATGGTGAACGGCAAACCTTCGCTGGAGATCGATGAATCCAAGTGCATGTGCTGCGGCGCCTGCTATCCTCCGTGCCCGCCGATGCAGATCAACGATCCGGAGAATTCCAAGTTGGCGATCTGGGTGGGCGGCAAGAACTCGAATGCGCGCGGCAAACCCACCTTCATGAAGATGGTTGCTTCCGGATATCCGAACAACGCGCCGCGCTGGCCCGAAGTCGGCGCGGCGGTGAAGAACATCCTGCGCGTTTACAAGGCGGATGCCCGTCCTTGGGAGCGCATGGCCGACTGGATCGAGCGTATCGGCTGGCCACGATTCTTCGAAAAGACCGGATTGCCGTTCACCAAGTATCTGATCGACGATTGGCGCGGTTCCCGCTCCAACTTGAACGCGTCGACCCATATCCGTTTCTGAGCGAGAGGTCCTGAATGAAATTCGGAATCGTCGTCAACGAAGGGCCTTACCAGCATCAAGCCAGTGATTCGGCTTATCTGTTTGCCAAGGCAGCCATCGCCAAGGGGCATGAAGTGTGGCGCGTGTTCTTCTATCACGATGGCGTCAACAATGCCTCCAAGCTGACCGAGCCGCCGCAGGATGACCGGCATATCGTGAATCGCTGGGGAAAGTTGGCGGAAGAGCACAAGGTCGATCTGGTGGTTTGCGTCGCTGCAGCGCTGCGTCGCGGCATCAAGGAAGAGAACTTGGCCCAGGGTTTTCGCATTTCCGGGCTGGGGCAACTGGTGGAAGCCGGCATCAAGTGTGACCGCTTGGTCACCTTCGGCGATTAAGGAGAGACGGAATGAGTGAGGCCAAAAAGTTCATGTTCGTCAATCGCAAGGCGCCCTACGGCACGATCTACGCGCTGGAGTCGCTGGAGGTGGTGTTGATAACCGCAGCCTTCGATCAGGATGTATCCTTGGCGTTTCTGGATGACGGTGTCTACCAGTTGAAGAAAGGCCAGCAGACCAAGGGGATCGAGACCAAGAATTTCTCGCCGGCTTATCGCGCGCTGGAAGACTACGACATCGAGAAATTGTACGTGGAAAAGGAAGCCATGGAGGCACGCGGGCTTACCGAAGAAGATTTCCTGGTGCCGGTTACGCTGCTCAGTCGTGCCGAGATGGGAAAACTGATGGATGAGCAAGACGTGGTCTTGAGTTTCTAGGGGGAGCAAACGCATGTTACATATCATCAATAAATCGCCCCTGACCAGCATCTCGCTGGATAGTTGTCTGAATACGGCGACGGGCGGGGACATTCTGCTCATCGAGGATGCCGTCTATGCAGCGACGCGCGGCAATGCCGGAGAAGCCAGGCTGCGCGCCGCAATGGGTCGGTTCAAGGTGCATGTCCTGATGCCGGACCTCGAAGCACGCGGCATGGGCGACAGGCTCATCGAAGGTGTTTCTCCGGTCGATTATGGCGGCTTCGTCGATTTGACCAGCAACAACAAAACCTGCCAATCCTGGCTTTAATCAGTAACAAACAGAAGGAGGAACAACATGTCAAGTATCGAAGTGGGCGGCAAAAGCTACGAAACCGATGAAGAAGGCTATCTGACCAACCTGGCTGACTGGAACACCGATGTCGCGAATTACATCGCACAGACCGAGAACGTCACCATGACCGATCAGCACTGGGAAGTCGTCAATTTCCTGCGCGAGTATTTTGAAGAATACCAGATCGCTCCAGCGGTACGCGTCCTGACCAAGGCCATCGGCAAGAAACTCGGTGCGGAAAAAGGCAACAGCGAATACCTGTATGGCCTGTTTCCGTATGGCCCGGGCAAGCAGGCCTGCAAGATCGCCGGACTGCCAAAACCCACCGGTTGCGTGTGATCCGGGTCTGGCGATAGGGACTCTCTCATGGCGAGCATCGTCTTTGCGATCCTGTTTTATCTCGCGACTTTGTTGTTTGTCGTGGGGCTGTTCTATCGCATCGGTAGTTACGCCCGCACCCCGGCTCCGCTGAAGATACCGACAACACCTGCGCCTACCACCACTGGTGGCGTGGTGTTGCGCATGACGCGCGAGGTTGTGTTCTTCCAGAGCCTGTTCAAGGCAAATTTGTGGACATGGGGTCTGGGCTGGCTGTTTCATGCAAGCTTGGCATTGGTGATCCTGCGTCACCTGCGCTATTTCACCGAGCCGGTGTGGGAATGGGTTGCATTCGTCCAGCCGTTCGGGATTTATGCGGGTATTACCATGCTGCTGGGATTGTGCGGATTGTGGGCGCGTCGCATGTTCGTCGAACGCATCCGTTACATCTCGACACCTTCTGATCACCTGATGCTGTTGTTGCTGATCGGCATAGCCGCTTCGGGCTTGCTGATGAAGTTCGCAGCACACACCGATGTGATCGCGGTGAAGTCATATTTCCTCGGCTTGATGCATTTTGATGTCGGGGCGCTTCCGGCCGATCCGTTGTTGATGATCCATCTGTCGTTGATTGTGTCGCTCCTGGTCGTATTCCCCAACAGCAAATTGCTGCATGCGCCAGGAGTCTTTTTTTCGCCGACACGCAACCAGAAGGACGACCCCCGCGAAAAGCGCCATCTGAGCGCCTGGGCTGCCAAGTTGGAATCGGAGAAATAGCATGGCGGACATTACCGCGCCGGCCTATCGCGTCATTCCCCTTATCCCCGCGCTGAAGCCGGGGGCGATGGAAGGGAAAGGCCCTTTTGTTGCTGGTGAAAAAATTCAGGAAGCACTCGGCTTCCCCGGCCAACTGGTTGACGACTGGCATGATCGTGCCATTGCCAGGATGGGTGAATTGCTGACCAAATACCGTTCGCTCAAGGTATTCATGGATGCCTGTGTGCACTGTGGTGCATGTTCCGACAAGTGCCACTATTTTATCGGCACCCAGGACCCGAAAAACATGCCGGTGGCGCGCCAGGACCTGTTGCGCAGCGTTTATCGCCGCTATTTCACTCTGCCCGGCAAATTATTTCCCAAGCTCGTCGGTGCGCGCGATCTGACGCGCGAAGTGCTGGACGAGTGGCATAACTATTTCCATCAATGTTCGGAATGCCGCCGCTGCTCGGTATTTTGCCCTTATGGCATCGATACCGCAGAAGTGACCATGGCGGCACGCGAGATACTGGACTCCGTCGGTTATGGACAGAAGTACGACAACGAGATCATTGGCAAGGTACACAAGATCGGCAACAACCTCGGCCTGCCGGGCCCGGCGCTGATCGATACGCTGGAAGGGCTGGAGGAAGACGTCAAGGAAGACACAGGCATTGACGTGCGTTTCCCCATCGATGTGAAGGGTGCGGAAGTGCTGCTCATCACGCCCTCTGCCGACTTCTTTGCCGAACCGCACATCGACAGCCTGATCGGTTACGCCAAAGTGTTCCATGCCACGGGTACCAGCTGGACGCTGTCTTCAATGGCTTCCGAGGCCGGCAACTTCGGCATGTTCATCGGCAACTACGAACAACTGCGCAAGATCGCGCTGCGCATCCGCGAAGCCGCGCTCGAACTGGGCGTGAAACGCATCGTGGTGGGTGAGTGTGGCCATGCCTGGCGCGTGGCTTACAGTTTCTGGAATACGTTGAGCGGCGTAGGCGGTGGAGCGGATGAAACAGACCGTTTTGCCATGATGCTGCAGAAGCAGCTTGATCACCGCTATAGGCAGCCTACACATATTTGCGAGTTTACCTGGGACCTGATCGAACGTAACGCATTGGTACTCGACAAGTCGGCCAACGATAAACTCGTCATCACCTTCCACGATTCCTGCAACGTTGCGCGCGGTTCGCGCATGGGCGACCTGCCGGGCGGGCAGTTCGAGATTCCGCGCAACATCATCAGGGCGGTTGCCAACAACTTTGTGGAGATGGCGCCGAATACCACGCGCGAGCAGACATTCTGTTGTGGTGGTGGCGGAGGATTGCTGACCGACGATCTGATGGATCTTCGCGTCAAGGGTGCGCTGCCGCGCATGGAAGTGCTGCAACATGCGGTAGACGAACATGGCGTCAATTTCATGGCGGTGATTTGCGCCATTTGCAAAACGCAATTCAGCAAAATCATGCCCATCTACGGTTTTGACAGAAAAATGGTGGGCGGCGTGCATCAACTGGTCAGCAACGCGATCCAGTTAGGACCGAAATAAAGAGGAGACAAGCAAATGTCAGTAGTGAGCGAAACCCCGCAGAAAATTACTTTCCGCCGTTACAAGGATGGCGACAACAAAGTTCGCCGCCTGAACGATAAAATCTTCCAGGCCAGCCATACCTACAAGTGTCCGACCTACATACAATCCACACCGCCATGCCAGGGGAGTTGCCCCGCAGGCGAGGATATTCGCGGCTATCTGGCCATCGTGCGTGGTACGGAAAAAGTGCCCAATGGCGCCGATGGCAAACCCGTCATGCCGTGGCAGGAGTACGCCTGGCGCCGCCTGACGGAAGCCAACCCTTTCCCGTCTGTAATGGGACGCGTGTGCCCGGCCCCGTGCGAAACGGGCTGCAACCGCAATGAAGTGGAAGACCATGTCGGCATCAATTCGGTCGAGCATTTCCTGGGCGAA
>CAVRYQ010000024.1:0-12261 GCA_963725375.1 uncultured Pseudomonadota bacterium
GCGGCCCGGCCGGTTTGTCCTGTGCCTACCAACTGGCAATGAAAGGTCACGACGTCACCGTGTTCGACGAGCATGAATACCTGGGCGGCATGATGCGCTACGGCATTCCCGGATTCCGTACTCCGCGCGATGTGCTGGATGCGGAAATTCAGCGGATACTCGATCTCGGCGTGCAGACGCGCATGAAGACGCGCGTAGGTACCGACATCACCATGGAACAGATACGCAAGGATTTCGACGCGGTTTTCCTCGGCATGGGTGCCCAGGCCGGTCGTGCCCTGCCTATCGCAGACAGCGCGGCCCCCAATGTGGTGACCGCGACCGCTTTCCTGAAAGCGTTCAATGACGGGCGTCTGCAGCATGTCGGCAAGCGCGTGGTGGTGGTCGGTGGTGGCGATACCTCCATCGACGTTGCGACGGTGGCGCGCCGTCTCGGCCACATCCAGCATGCCAAACCGACTGATGCCGAACTCGCCATTGCCGGAAGACTGGCGCACGACGTGGCGGATATTTCGGTGAAACAGGGCGCGGAAGTCACGCTCACCTCGATTTTCAACATCGACAAGATGCAGGCCAACAAGCACGAGATAGAACAGGCATTGGCTGAAGGCATCCAGATCATCGGCGGACTCGCGCCGGTCGGCATTGTGCGCGATGCCAATGGCCGCGCCACCGCGTTGCGGGTGGTGAAATGCGAAGCCAGACTGGCCGGTGGCAAGCTGGAGATCAAGAACATAGAAGGCAGCGAACATGATATCGAAGCCGACCTGATTGTTTCCGCGATCGGCCAAGCGGTCGACTTCACCGGGCTGGAGCAATTCAATAACGGCAAGGGCGCGGTCTCGACAGACCGCAACTATGTGGTGAACGGACAACCCGGCGTATTCGCCGGTGGCGACGTGATACGGCCGCATCTGCTGACTACAGCGATCGGACACGGCTCCATCGCTGCCGATGGCATTCACCACTACATGAACGGGCAGGAGCTGGAAAAACGCCCCAAGATCGACGCGCACCAGTTCGACCTGTTGCGCAAGCTGGCGGAAAAAGGCCTTGAGCCCAAAGACAGTCATGAGCCGATGCGCGGCACCTGCAACTCCAATGTCGCGGTGCACAACTTCGACAACCGTTCGGACCGCTACATCATCCCGCATGACAAGCTGTTCCTCGGGCACTTCTCTTATGTGCCGCGCAACCAGCGCAATATCGTCACGCTCAGCAAGGAAACCGCGCTGGGCAATTTCGAGGAGCGTCTGGGTGTGCTCAGCCAGGAGAATGCGGTTGCGGAAGCCAAGCGCTGCATGAGCTGCGGCATGTGTTTCGAGTGCGACAACTGTGTTGTGTATTGCCCGCAGACTGCCGTGTATCGCGTCAAGAAGACCGAGGCTACGCTGGGCCGCTACGTTGCTACCGACTATGACAAGTGCATCGGTTGCCACATCTGTGCCGACGTATGTCCGACTGGCTATATCCAGATGGGCCTGGGCGAATAATGAAGCTGCTCGTATCCCTGTTGCTTTGCTTCTGCATTCCGCTGGCGTGGGCCAGCGAGGCGAACGCGCCCAAGCTGGATATCGGCAAGGGCGGGCAGTGCGTACGGGATCCGCAGTGGATGCGCAGGAACCATATGCACCTGCTTATACATCAGCGCGACGAGGCAGTGCGCAAGGGTGTACGCGATGAGCAGATCAGCCTGAAGAACTGCGTGGAGTGCCATGCCAGCCTGAAGGACGACAGCGTGATCGCACGCGAGGACAGTTTCTGCGCAGGCTGCCATCGTTACGAGGCGGTAAAGATCGATTGCTTCGAATGTCACGCCAGCAAACGCCGGGTTGCGCTTGCCGGGAAGGATGATAAATGAGCGATCACGATTCACAACGCAGACAATTCCTGAAGACGTCGCTGGGCGCTGCCGCCGTCGCCATTGCGCCAGGCATGCTGTTGTTCGATACTGCGCATGGCAAGGCGGAAGCGGCCAGCAGCGCGGTACGCTGGGGCATGCTGATCGATACTGCACAATGCAAGACCGGCTGCAATGACTGCGTCGCCGCCTGCAACAAGGAGAACGGATTGTCGGGAGGAACGTTGCCTACCGATTCGCAATGGATGCGCAAGATCGATATCAAGGATATCAGCAGCGGACGTGAAATATCTCTGCCGATGATGTGCCAGCACTGCGAGGAACCGCCTTGCGTGGACGTTTGTCCGACTGCCGCTTCATTCAGGCGTGCGGATGGGATCGTTCTGGTAGACCGGCATCGTTGCATCGGTTGCCGCTATTGCATGATGGCCTGTCCATACAAGGCCCGCTCCTTCGTGCACGAACCCTTGCATGACCAGAATCCGGATGTGCCGCGCGGCAAGGGTACCGTCGAGTCGTGCACCCTGTGCGTGCACCGCATCGACAAGGGGCAACAGCCTGCATGTGCGCAGGCGTGCACGAACAAGGCCATCCTGTTCGGCAACCTGAACGATGCAAACAGCGAGATCGCCCGGAAGATACGCAGCGTCGCGTCCGTTCAGGTACGCGCAGATCTGCAGTTGAATCCCGGCATCCGTTACCAAGGACTTTGATCATGGATGATCTTTACACGTTGCGTTCCAGGAACCGTCTGTACTACGCGCTGCTCGCTGCCGCCGGACTGGTCTTGCTGGCCGGACTGTATGCAGTGCACATGATGGAGTCGCACGGTCATATCATCACCGGCATGAACAACCAGATCGTGTGGGGCATGCCGCACGTATTCGCGATCTTCTTGATCGTGGCCGCTTCCGGCGTGCTTAACGTCGCCTCGATCGGGTCGGTATTCGGTAAGGCCATCTACAAGGCCCGCGCGCCGCTGGCAAGTCTGCTGTCCATTGCCATGCTGGCCGGCGGCCTGACCGTGCTGATGCTGGATCTCGGCAGACCCGACCGCATCATCGTGGCCGCGACAAATTTCAATCCCACATCGGTGTTCGCCTGGAATGTGGTGCTGTACTCGGGAATGTTTTCGCTGGTGATCATCTACCTGTGGACGATGATGGAGCGCCGCATGAATCCCTGGAACAAGACGGCGGGACTGGCGGTGTTCGCATGGCGTTTCATCCTCACCACCGGCACCGGCCTGATCTTTGCGTTCCTGACCGCACGCCAGGCATATGGATCGGCAATCCTGCCGCCGATGTTCATCGTATTGTCCTTCGCTTGGGGATTGGCCGTGTTCCATGTGGTGCAATCCGCGATCTACGCATGGAACGAGAAGACGCTGGATGCCGACATCCTGCGTCGCAAGAAGAACCTGCTCGGGGTATTCATCATCGGTTCGCTGTACATGGTCACCATGTACCACATGACCAACTTGTATTTTGCGCATAAATCCGCGTTTGAGAACTTCATCCTGCGCGATGGCGGTGTCTACCCGAATCTGTTCTGGTGGGGATATATCGTGATCGGCAATCTCTTGCCGTTGCTGTTGATCTATATACCCGGCCTGGGCAAGGCCAGGTGCGTCATGGTGGCGTCGCTGCTGGTAGTCCTGGGAGCGTTGTCGCTGCTGTATGTATTCATCATCGGCGGACAGGCTTTCCCGCTCGATATCTTCCCGGGCTTCGAGGTTAAAAGCAGCTTCGGTGACGGGCAGATAGCCTCATATCATCCATCCATCTACGAATTCATGCTGGGTATCGGCGGTCTGGCGGTTGCTTTCGTGATCACCACAGTCGGCGTGCGCGTTCTGGATTTCATGCCGCATGACAAGCCCTACGTAGCAGATTAACTTCGCGGGAAGGCTGCCATGAACCGTATGCTGATCTCGGCAGCACATAAATCCTCAGGAAAAACCATGGTCAGCATCGGTCTGTGCGAAGCACTTGCGGCGCGCGGCCATGTCGTGCAGCCATTCAAGAAAGGCCCCGACTACATCGACCCGATGTGGCTCAGCCAGGCTGCTGGTCATACCTGCCGCAATCTCGATCTGTACCTGATGGAACACGACGATATCGTCGCCACTTTCGCACGCCATTGCGCGGAAGTGAACCTGGTTGAAGGCAACAAGGGGCTGTACGATGGCTTGGCTCTGGATGGCAGCAACAGCAACGCGGCCCTGGCCAAGCTGCTTGATCTGCCCGTGATGCTGGTGATTGATGCTCGTGGCATGACGCGCGGTATCGCACCGCTGATCCTCGGTTACCAGGCATTCGACCGGGATATCAATATCGCCGGGGTTATCCTCAACAATCTGGGCGGAAGCCGACACGAATCCAAACTTCGCGCCGTCATCGAACATTACACCGATGTGCCGGTGATCGGGGCGATCCATCACGACGAGCGTCTGAGCATCGTCGAACGCCATCTCGGCCTGATGCCCAGCAACGAGTCCCAAGTGGCTGCCTCCAGGATCAGGCTGATCGGCCAGGCCATTGCGGAACAGGTCGACCTGGACAAGTTGCTCGTGCTGTCGGAAAAAGAGCCGCTGGCCATTCCGCACAAGGCCGAAGTGAGCCCTTTGCCGTGCGGAGAAAGAGTGCGCATCGGTATCGCGCGCGACCGTTCCTTCGGCTTCTATTATGCAGATGACCTCGATGCGCTGGAAGCGGCGGGGGCCGAACTGGTACCGTTCGATGCCTTGCGCGATTCGCAATTGCCGCAAGTGGATGGGTTGTATATCGGAGGCGGTTTTCCGGAAACCTGTGCCACCGAGCTGGAAGCAAACGTGGCATTGCGTACCCAGATCAAGCAGGCCATCGAGGGCGGCATGCCCGCTTATGCGGAATGCGGCGGATTGATGTATCTGTCGCGCGGAATCGAGTATCAGGGGCGCACCTACCGCATGGTCGGTGCCATCCCGGGCGATGTGCTGATGCATGACAAACCGATCGGTCGCGGTTACGTACATCTAAAGGAAGATGAAGCGCATCCGTGGCCACGACCGAATACGCCGGCCATACAGATCAAGGCGCATGAATTTCATTACTCCAGCTTGGAGAACCTTCCTCCGGATAGCCGCTTCGCTTACCATGTCGAGCGCGGTTACGGCATCGACGGGGAGCGCGACGGACTCATTGTGCATAACCTGCTGGCTTCCTATACCCATCTGCGCACCATAGGCAGTTGCTATTGGGCTACCCGCTTCGTTGCCTTTGTGCGGCGCTGCAAGGAGCAGAAAACAACATCGTCACCAACCAACAGCGAGAAAGCACTATGACATTGCAACGCTATCAGGCTGCCATCGCTGCCTTTGACAAGGCGAATGCCGAAGATCCGAACAAGGATACGGCGAATGGCAGGGAATATCCCAAAGAACTTCTGTATGCGCAACGCATGACCAAGATGCAGGAACGTTATGCGCCGGAGGCGTCCGAGGCGGTGAAACTGGCCGTGCGCGCCCAGCACATCCAGCGCTGGAAGAGCCCGCGCAGCAATTTCCCCATGGATCGCAATGGCTATCTGCAATGGCGTACCGGACTGTACAAATTCCACGCCGAAACCGCCGGAAACCTGATGAGGCAGGCGGGTTACGACGACGACATGGTAGAGCGCGTGAAGGCCATCGTTGGCAAGAAGGCATTGAAGGTCAATCCCGAGACACAGTTGATGGAGGATGTGGTGGACCTGGTGTTCATAGAACATTACATGATGCATTTTGCCGGCCAGCATCCTGAATATGACGAAGCGAAATGGATAGAAATCATCAGGAAGACCTGGAACAAGATGTCTTCCCGCGCGCATGATTTTGCCTTGGCAGGCAAGATCACTTTGCCGGATGCACTGGTGCCGTTGATTCTCAAAGCTGTCAAGGGATAACGTGGATTTCCTGCCAGTATTTCATAATGTCAAAGGCAAGCTGTGCCTTGTGGTTGGGGGAGGCGATGTCGCCAGGCGCAAGGCCGGGGTATTGCTGGAGGCAGGTGCAAAAGTGCGTGTCGTGGCGCCCGAAATCGATCCTGCATTGGCGGGTCAGCCGGGCATAGAGCCTGTCGTTGCACGCTTCGAAGCGCAGCATCTCGATGGCGCGACGCTGGTCATCGCTGCCACCGGCGATCGCGGCGTCAACCGGCAGGTCTCCGAACTTGCGCAGGCACGCAACCTGCCGGTGAATGTGGTGGATGATCCGGAACTGTGTTCGTTCATCATGCCAGCCATCCTCGACCGTTCCCCGCTGATGATCGCATTTTCCAGCGGCGGGGCATCGCCGGTACTGACGCGCATGATGCGCGGCAGACTGGAAACGATGATTCCGCAGAACTACAGAAGCTTGGCGGCATTTGCCGAGCGCTTTCGTGAACTGGTCAAGAAGCGTGTCACCAACCCGGCCAAGCGCCGCATCTTCTGGGAGAACGCGTTGGAAGGAGTGGTCGCCGAGAAGGTATTGACCGGTGACGAAAGCAGCGCCGAAGCGCTGTTGCAGAAGATGCTGGCCAACGAGGACAACATCCAGCGCGGCGAGGTGTACTTGGTCGGTGCGGGCCCCGGCGATCCGGACTTGCTGACCTTTCGTGCATTGCGCCTGATGCAGAAGGCGGACGTGGTGGTGTACGACAACCTCGTGTCCAAGCCCATCGTCGACATGACGCGGCGCGATGCGGAGCGCATCTTCGTGGGCAAGAAGCGCGCCGACCATACCTTGCGCCAGGAAGAGATCAACGAACTGCTGGTGCGTCTGGCCGGAGAAGGCAAGCGTGTGCTGCGGCTGAAGGGCGGGGACCCGTTCATCTTCGGGCGAGGCGGGGAAGAGATCGAGACCCTTGCCGAGCAGGGCATCCCGTTCCAGGTCGTGCCCGGCATCACCGCGGCCTCCGGCGTGGCTTCCTATGCCGGGATCCCGCTGACTCATCGCGACCATGCGCAGTCCTGCATGTTCGTTACCGGCCATCTCAAGGATGGCACCATGAATCTGGATTGGGCGGCACTGGCGCGGCCGAAACAAACCGTTGTCGTGTACATGGGCCTGCACGGCCTAGATACGCTGTGCGCCAGACTCATCCAGCATGGCATGCCGGATACGACACCCATCGCGATCGTGCAACAGGGCACCACGCCGAACCAGCGCGTCATCACGGGCACATTGGCGACCCTGCCCGGCATCGCCGCGCGCGAAAAGCCGCAAGCACCGACGCTAATCATCGTCGGCGGCGTGGTCTCGCTCAGAGCCAAATTGGCCTGGTTCCATCCACAAAAATCATAACAAGCAGCAAAAGTCCGATAACAACAGGGAGAGAAATGATGTTCATCAAGACAATCAGAAGTATGTTGCTGTCAATGTTGTTCCTGTGCATCGGTGCGAACGCGCAGGCTGCCGATGCAATACTCAAGCCGTTTGTGCTGGCTTCGAAAGGCGCAGGCACCATTGCGGACAAGTCCGCCCAGGTGAAGGCGGCGCTGACGGCGGCCGGGTTTACAGTGGCCGGGGAATATGCGCCGTATGCCGGTGCAGACATCATCATCGTTACCAACGATGAGTTGAAGAAGAATGCGGCAGCCTCCGATTTTGGCGGCTACGGTGCGGTGCAGCGCATTGCGCTCACCGAAGCCGGAAAGGAAGTACAGGTGAGCTACACCAATCCGGTTTATATGGCGAACGTGTATCGCATGCAGGGCGACCTGAGCGGGGTGGCGACATCGCTGGCAACCGCGCTCGGCAAGATGGAGGAATTCGGCGCGCAAGGCATGACGGCAAAGCAGGCGCGCGGATACCACTACATGATAGGCATGGAATATTTCTCGGACCCCAGCGTGCTTGCAGAATATGGCAGCTACGACGAGGCGGTGAAGGCGGTGGACACCAAGCTGGCAAGCAACACGAACGGCGTATCCAAAGTCTATCGTGTCGACATTCCCGGCAAGCAGGAAAGCGTGTTCGGCGTCGCGATGAAAGGGAGTGGCGACAACCAATACATGGACGACCACTACATCATGAACGAGATCGATTTCCACGAGGTGAAATCCACGGCGCACTTGCCTTACGAAGTGCTGGTCTCGGGCAACAAGGTGTATGCACTGTATGCGCGTTTCCGTATCGCCATCGATTTCCCCGATCTCAGCATGATGGGCAAGAACAGCTTCATGAACATCATGAAGGCTCCGGAAGCGATCCGGCGCGCGTTGCAGAATACCGTGCAGAAGTAGACCTGGGGAGGACAGCATGGATACAGACCTGATCGATGCAGTGAAAGCCGGTGACACCGCCTCTGCCCATCTGATGCTGGCAGCGGGTGCTGATGCCGATGCCCGCGATTGCGAAAGTGCGACGGTATTGATGCTGGCGGCGCACGCGGGCGACTTGACGATGGTGCAGGTACTGCTGGAGGGCGGGGCGGACGTCAACGCGCGCGATGAGCATGGCTGGTCGCCATTGTCCAGGGCCGTCTATAACGCAGATATGAAACGGGGGTTTTCCGACGTTGTGCAGATACTGATCGACGCGGGCGCAGACATCGAGGCAGCCATCGGTTACGGTGTAAGACCGTTGATGCTGGCCGCGGGCTATGGTGAGACCGCCGTGGTTGAAGCCCTGCTGAATGCGGGTGCCGACGTGCTTGCGTGCAATGAGGGCGGATATACAGCATTGATGATGGTAAAGCAGAAGCATTATGTGGACGTCATCAACCTCCTTCACGAAGCCGAGCAGAATGCCGGAGTCGGTGAGGGCGGTTGCGCCAGCAGGAATGCGCCCGGTTCCAACGTCATCACCTTTCTGAAACGCCCCGCCTCCTGAATCTGGCGTGCATTCAAGGCGAAATCGAATGAGGCAAGCATGCCCTACTATATTTACCACGTGACTTCTTTCCCATTCCGGCAGCTGAAAAAGCTGGAACAGCATGATGCATACCGGGACGCATCTGCGAGGGTCAAGCAGTTACGAATCGAAATGGTCGTGGGTTCACCCGCAATGATCAAAATGATCCATGCCGATACGGAACTGCAGGCCGAGGATTTGCTCAACCAGATCCGCGATCCCGCACCGGAACTGGGAGACGACTGAGTCGTGTGTACCGAAGCACTGACGTGCATTCACCGAACCACTTAATACCGGAAACATTCAGGAGAAGAGTATGAATATACCAGCACGCGACGGAGACGGATACCTGGAAGACATGCTGGATTGGACGCCGGAGATCGGCCGTGCAATGGCAGACGCGGACGGCTACGAGCTCAGCGATGAAAAATGGTCGCACATCCTCAAGGCGCGCGAGTATTACGAAGAATTCAATGTTGTTCCGCCCATTCGCAAGTTTGCAAAATATATCGAAAAGGACCAAAAGGAACTGTTCGATACCTGGATGACCGGCCCGATGAAGCCGATTACGAAATACGGCGGCTTGCCCAAGCCGACCGGCTGCGTGTGAATTTTGCAACGCAAGGTCATTCCAATCGTTGCGGAATATGCGGATATTGCGCGTGACCCTCCAGGCTTGATTGAATCACTTTCCCGCAACGGGATCGCTGTCGACAGGATTTCCCGCCCACTGCGCGATCTGCGCATTTCGGTGACGGACCGTTGCAATCTGCGCTGTACGTACTGCATGCCCAGTGAAGTTTTCGATGCGGACTACGCGTTCCTGCCCCGCAAGGAATTACTCAGCTTTGAGGAAATAGAAAGGCTAGCCGGGCTTTTCATTCGTCATGGTGTGCAGAAGATACGCCTGACCGGGGGAGAGCCGTTTTTGCGCCGGGGTGTTGAGCGCCTCATCGAGAAACTCGCCGCGCTGCGAACATTGGAAGGGAGTCCGCTCGATATCGGGCGGACCACCAACGCCGTACTGTTAGCCAATAAGGTACAGTCACTCAAGGATGCGGGCTTGTCGCGCATCACGATCAGCCTTGACGGCTTGCATCAAGAGACGTTCAGCAAGGCGAGCGGAGCGGAAATCCCGGTTGCCACCATACTGGAAGGCATTGCCGCGGCGCAGCGCGCCAACTTCACCTCGATCAAGGTCAACATGGTGGTCAAGCGGGGAATGAACGAAAACGAAATCATTCCCATGGCGACACACTTCCGGCACAGCGGCATCGTTCTGCGGTTCATCGAATACATGGATGCGGGCAGCACGAATGACTGGCGCATGGATGATGTGGTTTCCGCGCGCCGGATACTGGAGCGGGTGGCATCGCGCTACGACATTCAGCCGATTGATCCCAATTACGAAGGGGAAGTGGCAGAACGCTGGCAGTATCAGGACGGGGCAGGAGAAATCGGCGTGATCGCATCGGTTACGCAGGCATTTTGCAGTTCCTGCACACGTGCGCGCTTGTCCACAGACGGGAAGTTGTATACCTGCCTGTTCGCCAGCCATGCAAGCGCCAATCTGCGAGACCCGATGCGGCAAGGTGCGAGCGAACAGACATTGTCCGACTTGGTCGCCTCCATCTGGGCACGGCGCGATGATCGCTATTCGCAATTGCGCCATGCCGAAACGGCTTCAGGAAACAGGATAGAGATGTCATATATCGGCGGCTGAAGGGCAAACGAATTTTGCGATGCATGTTGCCGTAAAACTCCTGCTGACTATCGACTTACCAGCATCGCCCTGTTCGGATTCAGCCAAAAATATTCCGATCCGGGCCGTTCATTTTCAACGCTGGCAAGAATGGCAGGCGGAATTGACAACAGAACGATCGTTCTGTATCTTTGCGTGGACTTGGAATATATCAAGTGTGCAGTCATGGTCGCATGGCGAATGCGGGATTTACCGACCCGACGGAACTGTGTGGAACTGAATTCGACTGCTCCTGAACATACTTGACCGGATGAACGTTTTAACTGAGGAGATTTGGATGTCAGAGGTAAAAAAGGTCAAATTGACGCCGGATGAGATTCGCACTTCCCGAAATGCGGCAGCAGCACAAAAAGCTTTGACTCTTGCCAATAAAGCAATGCTGGCCGCCAATCAGGCAGCGGCAGAAGCCAGACAGATAGCGGAAGCCCAGCAGGTCATCGCTCTCCAGAAAGAAGAATCTGCAAGCCAGGCACGGGCGGCTTATGAAGCTGCCGTGACAAATCAATCCATGGCCGAGCAGGAAATGCACGCCGCGCATGAAGCGGGTGAAAAGACGCGCGCGGATGCGGAAGCGGCCAGGATCGCCCTGATCATTGCAGCACAAGAAGCCGCGGCCGCAAAGGAATTGGCTAAAGAACAGGCAAGGCAGCGCGCACAGGAAGCAGCCGCAGCCAAATTGATCGAGGTTGAAGCCAGAAAAAAGATTGCAGAGGAAACTGCTGCATTGAAGCTGGCTGCTGCGGCAGAAAAGAAGAGGGCGGCAGAAGAGGCTGCTGCTCTGAAAAAAGTGGAAGCGGAGGCCAAAAAATTGGCTGAACTACAGGCTGCAGCGGCCAGAATGGCTGCTGCAGAAGCAAGAAAACAGGCGGCAACAGAAACCGCCGCATTGAAAAAGGCAGAAACCGAGGCGCGCAAACTGGCGGCACAGCAGGCCGCTGCGGAGAAGAAGGCGGAAGCCGAAGCCAGAAATCAGGTTGCTCTGGAAGCTGCAGCGCTCAAGAAAGCCGAAGCGGAAGCTAAAAAGATTGTGGCACAACAGGCTGAAGTGGCCAGAAAACTGGCTGCAGAACAGGCTAGGCTGGCGGCGCAGGAACTGGCGGTTGCCAGAAAAGCGGAAGTGGAAGCGCGCAAAGCGGCAGCCGCCCAAGCAAAGCAGATTGCGCTGGAGGAAGCCGCGGCACGCAAGGCAACTGCAGCGCTGAACAAGGCAGAGGCTGCTGCACGAAAAGCCGCATTGGCTCCGCCCGAGCCAGTGTGGCCATTTCCGGATGAAAGTTTATCCAAACCAAGCGAAAAACTCCGTCCTTTAACGTGAAAGAAACCATTTTCTGGCCGTGACGAACTCTGGCCGATGAAAGCCATGGAAAATGGAAACAATATGGATCAGGCTGGTTTCGGGATAAAGCCGAAACTAATCAGTTTTTTGATCCAGCGAGCAGCATTGCGTTGAACGGAAAGCGCTTCATAGTCGGTGGCGGAGTCCCGGTAATATTCGCCACGGTCGAGCATGAAGAAGATAGTACGTAATAGTTTATGAGCCAAGGCGACGATGGATCGTTTGTGTCCACGGCGAACAATCAAGGCTTCGAATTTTGACTTGAATACCGACTTGGTGCGACTGGCGGCATGAGCGAACTCGCAGAGCAGGCGACGGACATAAAGGTTGCCCTTGCGGACGCGTCCTGATTTACGCTTGCCAGCGGATTCGTTGTTGCCCGGACAGATACCGACCCAGGAAGCCAATAGATAAGTTTTATGCAAAAGCCGTCATATCGGTCCCGA
>CAVRYQ010000025.1:0-7850 GCA_963725375.1 uncultured Pseudomonadota bacterium
ATGCCGCCCTGCACGGCCTAGTCGCGGCCATGCTGGCGAGCGGCGCGGATATCCGCTGCCTGCGAGATCCCACGCGCGGCGGTCTGGCCACGACGCTCAATGAGATCGCCAGGCAATCGTCGGTTGGCCTGATGATCAACGAGGATGCCATTCCGGTTAAACCGGTGGTGGCCGCCGCGTGCGAATTCCTCGGGCTCGATCCCTTGTATGTCGCCAATGAGGGCAAATTGATCGCGATCTGCGCGGCAGCCGATGCCGAACGCCTGCTGGCCGCAATGCGGGCGCACCCGCTGGCTGGCGGCGCGGCCATCATAGGCTCGGCGCATGCCGACGCGCATCATTTCGTGCAGATGAAGACCGCGTTCGGCGGCCGCCGCAATGTGGACTGGCTGGCCGGCGAACAGTTGCCCCGTATCTGCTGACGATCCCATGCGCATCCTGTTGCTGACCCATTCCTTCAACAGCCTGTCCCAGCGCCTGTGGCTGGAACTGAAGGCGTGCGGCCACGAAGTCACGGTCGAACTTGATATCGCCGATTCGGTGGCGGAGGAGGCGGTGGATTTGTGGCGGCCGGATGTGATCGTGGCGCCATTCTTGAAACGCGCCATCCCTGCTTCGATATGGGCAAACCAAGTGTGCCTGGTCGTGCATCCCGGCATCGTCGGCGACCGTGGACCGTCGTCGCTGGACTGGGCGATACAGGAGGGTGTCGCGGAATGGGGAGTGACGGTGCTGCAGGCCAATGCCGTGATGGATGGCGGCGACATTTGGTCGGCGCAGACTTTCGCCATGCAGGCCGAAAAAAAATCCAGCCTGTATCGCGGGCTCGTGGCCGATGCGGCCGTGCGCGGCGTGCTGGAGGCGCTGGCGCACTACCCGGATTATGTGCGCGGCAACTGGAAACCCGTTCCGCTGAATGAATTCAAGGCGCCCGTGCGCGGCACCGAACGCCCGTCCATCAAACAGGTGCAGCGCGCCATCGACTGGCAGCACGACGACACCGCGACCGTGCTGCGCAAGCTGAACGCGGCCGACGGTTGTCCCGGCGTGAAGGACATGCTGTTCGGTCAGCCCTGCCACCTGTTCGATGCGCGAGCCGAAACCGGCTACAGCGGCGCGGCGGGCGAGATGCTCGGGCGCTGCGGCGATGCCCTGTTGCGCGCGACCTTCGACGGCGCGGTCTGGGTCGGCCATGTGCGCAGGCTGGAACACGATCCCGCACTCAAGTTGCCGGCGGCCGTGGCCTTTGCCGCGGAAGCTGCGGCGCTGCCCGAGCTGGTGCCCGCCGTGCCGTGCGAGATACGTTACGTGGAACACGGCATCGTCGGCTTCCTGCACTTCGATTTTTACAACGGCGCGATGTCCACCGACCAATGCCGCGCGCTGCGCCAGGCCTATGTGGAGGCGAGGGAGCGTCCGACGCGCGTGCTGATGCTGATGGGCGGCGAGGACTTCTGGTCCAACGGCATACACCTCAACCGCATCGAGGCCGCGGACAGTCCGGCCGACGAATCCATGCGCAACATCGAGGCGATGGACGATCTGGCGCTGGAGATATTGCGCACCGCCGGCAAGCTCACCGTGGCCGTGATGCAGGGCAACGCTGGCGCGGGCGGCTGCTTCCTCGCGCTGGCCGCGGACCGGGTGTGGGCGCGGCAGGCAGTCGTGCTCAATCCGCACTACCGGAACATGGGCAACCTGTACGGCTCCGAATACTGGACCTACCTGCTGCCGGCAAGAGTTGGCATGGAACGCGCGCAGGCTATCATGCAGAGCCGCCTGCCCATCTCGGCTGCCGCCGCGGTGCGGGAGGGGCTCATAGATGCGTGTTTTGAAGACGATACGGCGGCATTCCGCGCCAGGGTCAGGCGCATGGCGCTGGAAATGGCGGCAGCGCCGGACTACGCGCAGCGTCTTGCCGACAAATGTGCGCGCCGCGCCTGCGACGAGGCGAAGAAACCTCTGGCCGAGTATCGGGCCGTCGAACTGGACGAAATGCGCCGTAATTTTTATGGCTTCGATCCCAGTTATCATTACGCACGGCATCATTTCGTGTACAAGATTCCGCACGCGTTCACGCCGCGCCATCTCGCATGTCATCGCGAATTGCCTTTGTCCGAAAAGGCGTGTGCATGATGGGACAATTCTGACAATGTCCGGACATGAAAGGAGGCGACTGATTTATGGCTATTCAAGGCACTGTCCTGGTCATCGACGACGAACTGCGCTCGCAGGAGTCGATACGCCGAACTCTGGATGAGGAGTTCAATGTATTGACCGTGTCCAGCGCCGAAGAAGGACGCGCGGTGATGGAAAGGGAGCATATCCATGTCGTGCTGTGCGACCATCGCATGCCCGGCGTCACCGGGATCGATTTCCTGAAGGAAGTACGCGAACGCTGGCCTGATGCGGTGAGGATGATCATTTCCGGCTACACCGATGTCGAAGACATCATCGCGGGCATCAACGATGCCGGTATCTATCAATACATCCTCAAGCCCTGGCATCCCGAATCGCTGCTGTTGAACGTGCGCGCGGCGGCGCAGCTATACGACCTGCAGCAGCAGAGCAACCGCATGAATCTGGAATTGCGCACCATGCAGCCGGTGTTGCAGAAGCGCGTCGCCGCAAAGCACGAGAAGCTGCGAGACCACTACGAGTTCTCGCGCATCGTGCGTGCGGCGTCCAGTCCGCTGAACCAGGTCATCGAACTGGCGGCACGGGTTGCCAACAGCGACGTCGCCGTGCACATCTCGGGCGAATCCGGCTCCGGCAAGGAATTGCTGGGCCGTGCCATCCACTATTCCAGTCCGCGCGCGACGCGCGCCTTCGTCATCGAGAACTGCGGCGCAATGTCGGACCAGTTGCTGGAGTCGGAACTGTTCGGGCACAAGCGCGGCAGTTTCACCGGCGCCTTCGAGGACCGCATTGGCCTGTTCGAACAGGCCGACGGCGGCACCATCTTTCTGGATGAGATCGGCGATACCTCGCCGTCGTTTCAGGTCAAGCTGCTGCGCGTGCTGCAGGAAGGCGAGATACGGCCGGTCGGCAGTTCGCGCTCGCGCAAGATCGACGTGCGCGTGCTGTCGGCAACCAACCGCGACCTGGAAGAAGAAGTGAGCAAGGGCCGTTTTCGCGAAGACCTGTATTACCGGCTGACGCAATTCGTGCTGCCAATGCCGGCCCTGCGCGAACGCAGGATGGATGCGCCGCTGATCGCACTCTCGCTGTTGCGCGAGGCCGCACCGGCCATGGGCAAGACGATACAGGGATTCACACCTGAAGCACTGGACTGCCTGTGCAATTACCAGTGGCCGGGCAATGTGCGCGAGATGCAGAACGAGATTCTGCGTGCCATCCTGTTGTGCGACACGGAATATATCGGCGCGCACTTGTTCTCGCCCAAAGTGCTGCGTGCCGCGCCGGAGGAACAGGTGCATGACATGAGCATACTGGCCGGGCTGGACGGCAGCCTGAAGGACAGGATGGAGGCGCTGGAGGCACGCGTGCTGCGCGAAAGCCTGATCCGCCACCGCTGGAACAAGACGCGCGCCGCGAGCGAACTCGGGCTGTCGCGCGTTGGGCTGCGCAGCAAGCTGGCGCGCTACGGACTGGAGAAGAAGGGTGAATGACATCGTGACCCGGGCCGAGCCGCTCAACCTGCTCTGGCTGCAATCCGGCGGCTGCGGTGGCTGCACCCTGTCGCTGCTGAATGCGGATTGCCGCAACCTGTTCGACACGCTGCAAGGTTTCGGCATCAATTTGCTGTGGCATCCCTCCCTGTCGGAACAGAGTGCGGACGAGGCACTGGCCATCATCGAGGCATGCGCCAGCGGAGCGATGCGGCTGGATATACTCTGTCTGGAAGGTTCTGTGCTGAAGGGGCCGTTCGGCAGCGGCGGCTTCCATCGCAGGACGGGCGGCGTATCGATGATGAGCATGATCGGGCGTCTGGCCGGTGTCGCCCGGCATACCGTGGCTGTCGGCAGTTGCGCGGCGTTCGGCGGCGTGACGGCGGCCGGGATCAATCCTGCGGACGCCTGCGGCATGCAGTACGACGGGGAAGCTCAGGGGGGCCTGCTCGGTGAGGAATATCGTGCCGCGTCCGGCTTGCCGGTGATCAACATCGCGGGTTGTCCGACCCATCCCAATTGGGTGGTCGAGACGCTGGTTGCCGTGGCGCAGGGCGAGATGTTCGAGGAGAACCTGGATGCGTTCCGTCGCCCGCGCCTGTTCTCGGACCATCTGGTGCATCATGGCTGCACGCGCAACGAATTCTATGAGTTCAAGGCCAGCGCCTGCAAGCCGTCCGATCTCGGCTGCATGATGGAACACATGGGATGCAAGGGCACGCAGGTGCATGCTGACTGCAATATCCGCCTGTGGAACGGCGAGGGATCGTGCACGCGCGGCGGCTACGCCTGTATCGCCTGCACAGAGCCGGGTTTCGAGGAACCGGGTCATGCCTTCGGCATTACCCCCAAGATCGCGGGCATTCCGATCGGACTGCCGACGGACATGCCGAAAGCGTGGTTCGTGGCGCTGGCTGCATTGTCCAAGTCGGCGACGCCCAGGCGCGTCAAGGAAAACGCGGTAGCTGACCACCAGGTGGTGGCGCCCGCGAACAAGAGGACGCGCCTGAAATGACACGCCGCATCATCGGGCCTTTCAATCGTGTCGAAGGCGATCTGGAGGTGACTCTGGACATCGAATCCGGCCGCGTGCGCGCCGCTTACGTGAATTCGCCCATGTATCGCGGTTTCGAACAGATACTGGCGGGCAAGCATCCGCTCGATGCGCTGGTCTTCGTGCCGCGTATCTGCGGGATATGCTCGGTGGCGCAATCGGCTGCGGCTGCGCAGGCGCTGGCCCAGTGCATGGGGGTACAGCCGCCGGAAAATGGGCGCCTGGCAGCCAACCTGACCGTGGCGGCAGAAAATCTGGCCGACCACCTCAGCCATTTTTACCTGTTCTTCATGCCCGACTTCGCGCGCGACGCCTATCGCGATCGTCCCTGGTTCGCCGATGCGCAATCCCGTTTCAAGTCGGTGACGGGTTCGGCGGCGGGGGAGGTATTGCCGGTACGTGCCAAGTTCATGAACGTGATGGGCTACCTCGCAGGTCGGTGGCCGCACACCCTTGCGCTGCAGCCGGGCGGTTCGACGCGCGCGGTGGAAGAAGCGGAGAAACTGCGCCTGAAAATCCTGTTGTCCGAATTCCGCGCGTTCCTGGAACGGACTTTGTTCGACGACAGGCTGGAAACGCTGGCTTCCCTGGATTCCGAAACTGCGCTGTACAAATGGATGAAGCCGCGCGCAAAACGGGCGGATTTTCCGCGGTTCCTGAATATCGCCCGCGACCTGGAGTTGCAGCATATCGGCAGGGCCACGGATCGCTTCATCAGCTATGGCGCCTATCCCGACGGTATTGCGCACTTGTTTGCGGCGGGGCTGTGGGGTGACGACCGGTTGCAGGCACTGGATGTAGCGGCGATACGCGAGGATGTGACCAGTAGCTGGATGGCGGGCGATCGGTCATTGCATCCGGGCGAGGGCTTTACCCTGCCGCAGCCGGACAAGGAAGACGCGTATTCATGGTGCAAGGCGCCGCGCCTGTCCGGCCAGGTGGTGGAGACGGGCGCACTGGCACGGCAAATGGTGGCGGGCCATCCCCTGGTGCGCGACATGGTGGGGCGCCACGGCGCCAGCGTGACGGCCAGGGTGGTGGCGCGCATGCTGGAACTGGCATTGGTGTTGCCGGTTATGGAGGCCTGGTTGCGCCAGTTCCTGCCCGGCGATGCGTACTGTCTTCCCGCCCATGAGATCGAGGATGCGCGCGGCGTCGGCCTGGTCGAGGCCGCGCGCGGCGGCCTCGGGCACTGGCTGGATGTGCGCAACGGAAAAATCCATAATTACCAGATCATCGCACCCACGACATGGAATTTTTCCCCGCGCGATGCGGCGGGCGAGCCGGGCGCGCTGGAACAGGCGCTGGTCGGACTGGAAGCGGACGAAGGCGGAAATGCCGCGCCGCTGGCAGTGCAGCATGTGGTCAGGTCGTTCGATCCGTGCATGGTGTGCACGGTGCATTAGATCTTGAAAAACTATTGGCCGCAGAGTACACAGAGCTCACAGAGAAAAGCAAAGCTGTTGTGATACAAGATCGGTTGACCGCCCGGGTGATTCGTCGACATGATGTGCAGGCGTTGCTCCCTCTGTGATCTCTGTGGCTGATTTTGTATTCGAGGAAATAATATGGAACGTTTCACCATCTCTCTGGACGAAAAACTTGCCAGCGAATTCGACCGCCTGATCCGCGAGCGCGGCTACCTGAACCGCTCCGAGGCGGTGCGCGACATGCTGCGCAGCAAGCTGGATACGCTGCACTTGCAGGAATCGCGGGCGCCGTTCTGCGTCGCCAGCCTGTCCTACGTGTACAACCATCACGAACGCGACCTGGCAGAGCGCCTGACGGAGTTGCAGCATCATCACCACGACCTGGTTGTCGCGGCCACGCATGTCCATCTGGATCACGACAATTGCCTGGAGACGGTGATGCTGCGCGGGGCGACCGGGACGGTGCGGCGCTTTGCCGATGCGCTGATCGCCGAGCGCGGGGTGCGGCATGGGCAGGTGAATCTCGTTCCGGTCGATGTGGACGCAGGCCACGGGCATGTCCACAGCCATCCCCGGACATGACGGGCCGGGCGATGAGCACACACCGGACATCAGCCAGACTTCCGTTGCCGAGCGAGCTGGATTCCTTTTCGGAATCAGCCTGGATCGATGTCGTGCGTTCGATGGATGAGGTGTACAACGAACTGCTGCAATATGAAGTGGAGCTGGAACACAAGAACTCGGAACTGGAAGAGTCGCAGCAATTCATCTTCAGCATCCTGACGTCGATGTCCGACTTGCTGGTGGTGTGTGACCGCAACGGCGTCATCGAGGAAGTGAACCATTCGCTGCTCGCATTTACCGGCAAGACCGAACAGGAACTGAAGGGCGCGAAACTGTCGTCACTGTTTGCGGATGAGGACGACTGCCTGATCGCAAAACGCGTGATCTCGGGTTTGACGGCCGAGCCCGCCAACGATGTGGAATTGCAGTTCCGCACGCGCGAGGGCAATGCCACGCCCGTCGCGCTCAATTTCACGCCGCGTCTGTCCGCCACCCAGAAGCTACTGGGCGTGGTGATCACCGGGCGACCGGTGGGCGAGTTGCGGCGTGCCTATCACAAGTTGCGCGAGGCGCACGACCAGCTCAAGCGCACCCAGCAGCAACTGCTGCAATCCGAAAAGATGGCTTCGCTCGGCAAGCTGGTGGCAGGGGTTGCGCATGAGTTGAACAATCCGATCAGTTTCGTGCTGGGAAACATGCACGCGATGCAGCGCTATACGCCGCGCTTCAAGCGTTATCTGGATGCGATACATGACGGGTCTGAGGAGTTGACCCAGAAGAAGAACCTGCACGAGACCGCGCGTGCAGTCCGCAGGGCCGAGCAGAAAGTTTCTCGTCGGTTAGCTCCTCGTGAGAACGCTCGAATGAAACGCGGCGGGCATTGGAGGCTTCCGCAGCGTCCTCAGGTCACCAAAGCGATTGGCCGGGATTGGTTGGCCCGGGAGCTTCAGAACAAGGGCCTGACGTTCGACGAGGCCAGGGATTCAGTTGCGGCGATTATCGACGGCATGGTCGACGCGCTCAAGCGTGGCGAGTCCGTTGAAACCCCGCTAGGGGAGTTTCGGGTGGTTGAACTTCCGAAGCCACACCTCCGCTTCCGGTTTAGGCGGCTCCAGAAAGTCAATCGCAAACGTAAGAAGGTTGTTTTCAAGGCAAGGGAGGACTAAAGCT
>CAVRYQ010000026.1:0-7084 GCA_963725375.1 uncultured Pseudomonadota bacterium
ATATGTCTGCATCATTGTTGTCCTCCTCCGCGGCCTGCTGCCAGTACGCGATCCCGATCAGGATGCCGGCGGCGAGAAGAAGTATTCCGGTCCAGCGCACGGCTCTGTTGCGAACTGAAGGGAAATGCAGCATCCCGCTCCCTCGTTCGCAAGCCAGCAGGTCCACCTGCCTGCATGCGGACTGAAGACGATCCACGGCTGCGAAATGGATCTCTTGCAAGCGCAGACACGTCGCCCGATCAAGATCGTCAAGCGAGCGGTCAAGTATATGTTTGATGAGTTCAGTACGCAACGTCTCATTCACTGGACATGACCTTTCCACTGGGGCTTCAGCGAATCAGGCACCTGTCTTGTCTCCCGGCGTCATGAATTTCCGCTTTTTTTGCTGCAACCGTGATGGCGCCATTCATGCCTGCCCGGCCTACTCCCCGTTTGTCTGCACCACGATCTGCAGATCCCGCATTGCGCACATCCAGCTGGCTCGCAAAGTGCGCAGCTTGTACTTGCTGAGCATGAGGCCGACGATGCTGTTCCTCAACTCCTTGAACGACTTGCCCTTCATTCCGGAACTCCTGCCGATTACGAATGATTTGCATGACATATCGGGTTGCTCCTGTTTGAGTTTATGTACCGCCCATTCATCATCTCAACAAGCGACCGTCGGACCGCATTTCTACGGGAAACGAATGCAGGTCGGCATGATGCAGAATCTAGTTCGTTAGAGTAACTGTAGTATGTCCGCTCTGTATGCGGAGGCTATTTTTTTGTAACCCGATTGATACAAATGAATGGCGATCATCGTGCAATTCCCTGACGCTGATTCAGGCCATTCCATGAGGCCGGTGACGTAAGCAAAAATAAAATGTGGCACGATATATAATCGGCGCATGACCTCGGTGGATACCAATGAAAAATAGATTGATGTGGATATTTCTTGCGCTTGCAATCGCGACGCAGGCATTTGCGTTTGACGCACCGCGGACGGCGCCGCTACTCGAGCCTTTGCAGGAAGAGTCCCAGGCCGCGCATCTTTCGGCAGAGATACTGACTCACTACCATTACCGGCGCATGCAGCTTGACGATGCGGCGTCCTCGAAGATATTCGATAACTACCTGAAGGCACTGGATGGCGAAAGGATCTATTTTCTCCAGTCCGATATCGAACGGTTCGCGGGAGACCGAACCAGGCTCGGTGACGCGATCCTCGGTGAGGACTTGAGCATTCCTTTCGATATTTTCAATGTCTATCAGCAACGCATCATGGCGCGCATCGCCTATGCACGCTCATTGCTCAAAAAGGGGTTTGATTTCGAGCGCAAGGAAAGCTACCAGTACATGCGGGAGAAGGCACCGTGGCCCCAGTCCGAAGACGAAATGAATGACCTGTGGCGCAAGCGCGTCAAGAACGACTGGCTGCGGCTCAAGCTCGCCGGCAAGGATGCCAAGGGCATCGCGGACACCCTGGACAAACGTTACGAGAACATCCTGAGCAGTATCGCCAAGGTCAAGAGCGAAGATGTGTTCCAGACATTCATGAATGCCTATGCCACGTCGATCGATCCGCACACCAATTACTTCGGTGTGCGCGCATCAGAAGACTTCGATATCTCGATGAGCTTGTCGCTGGTCGGAATAGGCGCGGTACTCCAGACCAAGGATGAGTACACGACGATCCGTGAACTGCTGGCGGGCAGTCCGGCGGGCCTGTCGGGAAAACTGAAAATCGGCGATCGCATCGTGGGTGTCGGGCAGGGAGACGGGAATCCCATTGTAGATGTGATGGGCTGGCGCATCGATGACGCGGTGGCATTGATACGCGGTGCAGAGGATTCGGTGGTGGTACTGGATGTGCTTCCCGTCGGCGCGGGTCCCGATGACAAGCACCATCTCATCCGGCTGGTGCGCAAGAAGATCAGCCTGGACAAGCAGGCTGCCAGCAAATCCATATTGGAATTCAGGGATGGCAATACCGTACGTCGCGTCGGCGTGATTTCCCTGCCGGGGTTCTACCAGGATATTGCAGCCCGCCAGAAAGGCGACAAGAATTTCAAGAGTGCGAGCAGGGATGTGGCGCTGCTGTTGGCAGAGCTCAAGAAGGAGAAGGTGGATAGCGTGCTGGTGGATCTGCGCAACAACGGCGGAGGTTCGCTGGATGAGGCCGTCGAGTTGACGGGATTGTTCATCGACAAGGGCCCGGTTTTACAGCAACGCGATTCCAAAGGGGAGATCACGGTAAATAATGACACCCATCCGGGTACGGCATGGAACGGGCCGCTCGGCGTACTGATCAATCGCGGGTCGGCCTCCGCTTCCGAAATTTTTGCTGCCGCGATACAGGATTACGGTCGTGGCCTTGTGATCGGTGAGACGAGTTTCGGCAAAGGCACCGTGCAAACCGTTCTGGACCTGGACAAGCTCGAGAAAAATGACAAGCCGAAATTCGGCGAACTCAAGATGACGATCGCCCAGTTCTTCCGCATCAACGGCGGAACCACCCAGTTGCGCGGGGTCATTCCGGACATCAGCCTGCCGATGATCTCAGATGCCGAAGACTTCGGTGAATCCACCTATGACAATGCCTTGCCGTGGTCGCAGATACCGCCTGCCGTGTTCACACCCGCCGGCAGCCTGACGGGCGTTGTGCCGCAACTGAAGGCGATCCATGATGCGCGTATCAGCAAGGACAAGGATTTTCAGGCATTGCGTGAAGACATTGCCGAGTTCGATGCCCAGCGCAAGAAGAACATGATCTCGCTGAATGAGGCCGACAGGCGCAAGGAACGTGAAGCGCAGGAGGCCAGGATACGGGGCAGAGAACAAAACCTGGCGGCGGAAAAAGGGGGCAGTGCGATCGACAAGAAAACGCTGGCCGCCGACAGCGCAGCATTTGAAGACGATGGCCTGCAGTCCAACGAACGCAATCTGGCTACTGATCTGGCCATGGAAAAGGTCAGGAAGAATGCAAAGGATGTGTTGCTGGACGAATCCGCGCATATCCTCAGCGACGAAGTCGGCCTGTTGAAAGCCGATGCCAGCCTTGCCTCTGCGGTGCCGCCGAAACAGGAAATGCACTGAGTTGCCCGTTCAGGCAATTTGATTCACCTGCGCGAGATCCGGCCCGATGAGTGCAGCCATTCGTTCACTTGTTGAGCCACCCAGGATGCGTCGTCCAGCGGCAAGTCGTGCCCCGCGGCGGGATGTAGTCGTATCGGGCAGTCCCATTTTTCGGCCAGCGTTTTGGAACACTCCACGTCGACCAGCCGGTCTTGCTGTCCCGCCAGAAACAGCACCCGCACCGGCGGCTTCGCCCGGGGTGCCTCATATGAAATGGCGGCCCACAACTGGCGCAGGAAATTGGAACGGGTGACCGGGCATTCCCGCGCATAGGATACCCACTGTTCCAGCAACTCAGCCTTCCGCGTTTCGTTGCGCACCAGCGTGCTGGTGAGGTGCAGTATCAACGCTTCACGTCCGGGTATCGACCCCGAGACCAGGAAGCGCAGCAAGGCCGGATAGTTGACGGGGCGCAGCCGTTGGTAAAAGGAATTGTGCGGTGCCAGGCTGGTATTGATCAGTACCAGCCGGTCGATTTCCGCCGGATGCCGCGCGCTCCACTCCACTGCAGCCATCGCGCCCAAAGACAAGGCGAGCACGCGGTATGGCGGCGCATGACCCTGTTGCCCGAGTTGCATGCGGCAATGATTGGCCATTTCTGCCACACTGCTCGGGCTTGTCAGCGCATGCAGCCTGCCGTTGCCGGGGAAATCCAGGGTCACCACGGTTTCTGCGCCGATGACGTTCCGGAACTGCCGGGGAAAATCGCTCCAGTGGCGCGTCTCGCGCATCAGGCCGCGCAGCAGCACCCATGTGCTCATGGCCTGTACCAGCGCGCAACGGCGCGCTCCTGCAGGCGAAGACGGGTGGGGCCCTTTGCCAGCCATTTGTCGTGACCGCTTGCGGCGCGCATCAGGAAGTCCAGCCACACCGTATGCCTGCGCAGTACCCGGTGCAAACGATGTTCGACGGAAGGATTGAATATGCCGTGCCGGGAAAACAGTTGCAGCGGGTTTTTCTTCACCCACAGCCAGGACCCCATCTCCAGTGTCAGGGGCAGAAATGCTTTTTGCCGGTCCTGCAGCGCCTGCAGATACAGGTAGTCCCATACGTCGCCATGGGTACGGTACTGGATGCATTGCGGTTCGAACAGGTAGCGGTTGTTGGGATAGGTCTCCTCAAACAGTTCTTCCAGCCTGAGGATGTCGGCCAGGTGATCGATGGGGTGCACGCTGTGCGCATGGGGAAACCAGATCCGGTCGCGGGCACCGAATCCGGAGTGACAGTCCACGGCGATGCTGAATGGGCGCGTCAGCAATTCCTCGGTCACGGTCCTGCACAGCGCCAGATTCTCGGTCTCCATCGCGGCACCCGCCGGTCCGCGGTACCAGGGCAGGTGCGGGCTGATCCGGTGTCCTCCCAGCAGGAACGGAACGTCGCCCGCCGCTTCTATTGGCGCATTGCGCATCAGGTCCACTCCGCGCGGATTGCTGCGGGTGGATTGCCACATGCCGCCGGGATTGATCAGGGGCATGAATACCAGGCGGACATCCTGTAACAAATGATGCAAGCTGTTGTCCCATTCCAGGCGGGTCAGCAGGCTGCGCAAGAAATACAGCAATACCTGCGTCCCGATGCGTTCCAGGCCATGGACGCCCCCAAAAAATCCGATGCAGGGCAATTGGGGGGCGGGATTGCCGAGGGTGAGTTCATAAACCGGAAAGCGCTTGCCTCCCGCGCTGACCTCGCACGCCACGCGGGCGTCCAGACGGCCCCGGCCCAGTTCCAAGATGCGTTCAAGTTCGTTCAGTTCGGGTAGGGCCGACATGGATGTTCAGCTTATTTGTGCATGCGGTATATGCATCGATCGTTACATGGGAATGTACTGGAGCCAAACTGTTTTGACCAGCATAACAATGTTTGTGCCCGCCATTTGCGCGCATGGTCGGCAAGCAACGCCCCCTTTGTCTTCCTGCCGCGGGCGTGTTGCATTGAAGTAGAATCAAGGTCGGCCACGAAGTAATAAAATTGCCATGACGATCGCCAATCTCGCACCTGCCTACACCGATCCCGCGCATCTTGCGGATACCGTGAAGAGCCACGGATTTGGCGTGTTGAGCCCGCCAGGTCTCGCAACATTCCTCGGATTTCCATTGGCTGCGCTGGAGGCGCTGAAAGCGGACTGGGATAACCTGCCGCCTGATAACTTTCTAAAGGACGGGGGGCATTATCGTCGTCGCAGGCATTCCAGCTTTATCCTGAATGGCGGCGACGTCAGGCAGGTTGCACATCGGGCGCATTACCAGCCGCTGGAGTACAACGCGCTGCACGGAGGAATGTTGGGCCTGTTCGAGCCGGTGAAGCCTGATTTTGCGGCGCAGCCGGTGATATTGAAATTGTTGCTGGGGATCTCGCAAGTCTGCACTGAAATCAAGGGTGAACGCCCCTGGCATGTCGAACTGCACCAGTTTCGCATCGACACCAGCAATGGCGCCGGGTGGCCAACGCCGGAGGGCGCACATCGGGACGGCACTGATTTTGTGGCCATCCTGTTTGCGGGGCGCGAAAACATCCACGGCGGCGAGAGCCGCATCTTCGAATTCAATGGACGCCACGGGCAGCGTTTCACCCTGAGTGAAAAGTGGACCTTGCTCCTGCTCGATGATCAGCGCGTCATTCACGAATCGACGCCCATTCAGCCAGCGGGCGGAAGCGGGCATCGCGATACGCTGGTGCTGTCATTCCGGGCGGGAGGTTTTCTGGAACCCGGAAATCTGTCCGGATAGGAGGGTGGCTATGAAGATCGGTGTTCCTAGGGAAGTGAAGCCGGATGAATATCGTGTCGCGCTGGTACCGGCCGGTGCCGCCGCGCTGGTCGCAGAAGGACATTCGGTCCATGTCGAGAGCGGCGCCGGGCTGGGCAGCGCTTTCACCGATGAGCAGTATGCAACTGCGGGGGCGACTATCGTCGCGGATGCCGCCGCGATCTGGGCCGCGGCGGATATCGTCGTCAAGGTGAAGGAGCCCATCCGCGCGGAGTGGCGGCACCTGCGCGCGGGGCAGACGATATTCACCTATTTTCATTTCGCGGCCGATCGCGAGCTGATGCAGGCGCACCTGGATTCTGGCGCGACCTGCATCGCCTATGAAACGGTACAGTTGCCCACGGGCGAATTGCCCTTGCTCACACCGATGTCTGAAGTGGCGGGATGCATGGCGGTGCAGGAAGGCGCCAAGTATCTGGAGAAGTTCTACGGCGGGCGCGGGGTTCTTCTCGGTGGGGTTCCGGGCGTGCCGCCTGCGCACGTGGTTGTGATCGGCGGAGGCGTAGTGGGCAGCAACGCCGCAAGAACAGCAGCCGGTCTCGGTGCCCGGGTCACCCTCCTGGACCCGTCACTGGAGAGGTTGCGCCAACTCAGCGAAGTGCTGCCCGCCAATGTGCAGACACTATATTCAAATCGTCATAGCCTGCTGGAGCAGATCGCCACCGCCGACCTGGTGATCGGCGCGGTACTCATCCCCGGAGCGGCTGCGCCTAAATTGATACTTCGCGCAGACCTGAAAACGATGCGCGAAGGCTCGGTCATCGTGGATGTCGCGGTGGATCAGGGCGGCTGCGTCGAAACGACGCGCCCTACCACGCATCATGATCCCATCTATATCGTAGATGGCGTGGTGCATTATGCCGTGGCGAACATGCCGGGAGGCGTGCCGCGCACGTCCACGCTGGCGCTCACCAACTCGACCTTCCCCTATCTCAGGCAGCTGGCCGGGAAAGGCTGGCAACAGGCGCTGCGCGACAGCGTCCCCTTGCGCCGCGGTTTGAATATCGTGGATGGCAAGATCAGCTATCACGCCGTGGCGGACGCCTTCGCCTTGCCGTATGTTGCCGCAGACAGTTTTCTCTAGCGGGTATGCGCGGGTTTAGGTCAATTCAGCGCAGCCGGTTCTAAGTTTATAACCATAGAACAGTTCATAAAGTGGGCAAGGTTGGTTAGACTTGAACGATCAAACATCATCCCGGGCACGA
>CAVRYQ010000027.1:0-9228 GCA_963725375.1 uncultured Pseudomonadota bacterium
CACCTCGGTCCATGCATGAAGGTCGGTGAAGTCGTGATCGGTACCGGATGGGCCGTCGAGCGCCTTCACGTCGGCCTTCAACTGGATCAGATAACCGGAGGCGAAACGTGCAGCGAGGCCCAAATGGCGAAGCGCCTGAACCAATAGCCAGGCTGAATCCCGGCAGGAGCCACGCTTCAGTTCCAGGGTCTGCTCGGGTGTCTGCACGCCAGCCTCGAGGCGCACGATATAACCCACATCATCCTTGATGCGCTGGTTGATACCGACCAGCATGTCAATGGTGCGCAGCGGCCTGCCAAGGAGTTCCTTCTTCGTGCTTTTCAGCCAATCCGCGAGCAAAGGTGTGGCAGGATCCGCCTCAAGATACGGCCCCAGCTCGCGCTTCAGACCATCAGGGTATGCAAAAGGAAACTTCTCGGCGACCTCGTCGATGAAGAAATCGAAAGGGTTGATGACGGTCATATCTGCCACCAGGTCAACTGTGATCTTCAACGATTCAGCTTTTTCAGGGAATACCAGGCGGGCAACCCAGTTGCCGAATGGGTCTTGTTGCCAGTTCAGAAAATGCCCGGCGGGCTCGATGTTGAGCGAATAACTGAAAATGGGGGTGCGACTGTGCGCTGCCGGCCGCAGTCGAACCTCGTGCGGCCAGAGATTCACTGCATGGTCAAAGCTGTAACTAGTCTGGTGGTTGAGCGCAACGCGGATTGTCATTGGAATCCCGGGGTGATTGAGTCAAAACGGACACTAACCCTGAAGCAGGAACCACGCCAGATATTTTTTTCCATTCCGTCAACGTATTGATAAATGCCGGGAAAGGCGCACGCACAATATTCGAGCGTCGTAGCACGGATGGGTGCAACAACCCTGCCTGTTCAAAATCAGGATCGGCAATATCAATTTCAATTTTCAATCGCGTTGCGGCCTCCCCCTCGCCGCCGCCCACTCCTACTTCTGCTCCAACAACTTTTTTATCCAGGCCTGTTGGCACGCGCGCCAGCGTTTCTGCTCCATCAGCTTGCGAATGTGTGGCCGCGCCTGCTCCAGATTCAGCACCCCAGCTTCAGTGATGGCATCGCAACGCAGGACGTGAAAGCCAAGTTCGGACTCCAGCACGCCACTGATTTCCCCCGCTTTCAATTCAAATAGAGCCTTATCCAGTTCAGGGAATAGCTTGCCGCGTGGCAGATCGCCCAGTTTGCCGCCGTCCAGGGCGGTGGGACATTCCGAGTGCTTAAGTGCTTGCTCTTCAAAGCGCCGCGGCTCTTTCGCCAATCTTGCCTGAATGGCGGCCATGCGCTGGCCCGCTCTGACACGCGTGTTCTCGGCGATGGTTTCGTTGATGGTGACCAGCACATGGCGCGCCATCCGGGTTTCAGGACGGCAAAATTGTTCCGGGCTGAATTGGTAATACAACTCCACGTCCGTGTCGGTGACCTTGCCTGCATTCGTGCCGACTTTCTCAAGGATTGCTTCGACCCGCATCTCCCGCTCCAGCGCCATGGCAAAGGCGGCTTCGTCCAGCCCGTTGCGGGCCAGATCGCCAACGAACTCTTCCTTGCTGGAGTAGCGTCCCCGTATTTCCTGCATTGCTGCTTCCAGCGTGGATGAAAGCACCATCGCATCGCGCGCCTCCGGGGCGACCAGCACACGCGCCTCAAGCTCATGTTGTTGTCGCGCCAGGTTCTGCACGCGCTCGAACTCGTCGCTTTGCAAGGCATCCGGCGCCTTGCTGTAGAGATTTTGCGCGACCTTGAGTGCAAGATAGGCCACGCCTGCTTCAATGAGCTGTGGCATCCTTGATTTCCTCTTCATCATGTATATGCACCGCCACCAATGAAGCTTCAGACACCTGCAAAACTTGATCGTGGAATATCACATGGTATTGCACGCCGTGGTTTTCATCGCGAAAGACTTTCAGTATTTCTCCTTCCATTCCCGGCGTGACCCGCACTTCCCCGCGCACGGTGAGCGTGATTTTGCTCTGTACTTTCTCGCGGCTCTCGAACTTGCTTGGTATCCATACCTCATCGATGCCGATGAGTTCTTCCTCGCGGAAACCTACGATCTTGCCCTGTTCGAGTATGTTGACGGTATAGATCAACTGATCCTGCAGGAATGTGCCGACGTTCATGACGAAGCCAGTGGCGCCGCGCCGGATCAGCAGCGTGCCGATGGCGACACCCGGGTAAGTGCCGTCATTGCGCACGTTGCGCACTATGCGAACCTCGTCGCCAAATTCATATTTAGGCAGCATCTTTCCTTGTCACCGTAATCGAGCTGATCGGCACGAACTTCACTTGCGGTTCATGCATGTGGAACACCTTGAATACCTTCTCGGTGAGCGCGTCGGAATTCACAAAATCACGGTACGCGTGCTGCAGCTCCGCCGCATACACCGCTCGCCGCGCCGCTTCTGTATCCGGCATCGCCGCTTTGCCAAGGTAATCGTGAAAGCGTTGCAAAATATGCAGGCGATTCACATGCACTACCGATGGCTCGTATTCGATGCCGAAGTAGTTCAGGAAATCCTCGGCGGAAACCAGGTCTTCCATGGCCTCGTCTAGTGTAAGTTCGTCCACTTTGCACTCCTTTCAACATTATTTTCATTATGCATCGACTGGTAAATGACCTCCAGCAACGCCATGCCCCCCAATCGGTCGTGGCTATCCAGTTCAACCAGCTTGTTCAGCATGGCCTGGCCAACGTCAAAATGCCCCAGACGCAGGTTGAGGTAGCCGGTTGCCTTGAGCACCATTAGGTAGAAGCGCACCAGTCCCATAGAGCGCAACACGACCTCGCCGAGATTGCTCTCGTTCAGATTGATCCAGCTCTCCGGAAAGTTCAGGCGCCGTCCGACCACAGTCAACGTGCTTTCTCCGACCAGCAGCGCATCTTCCAGGCGATGCTGGTAGAAGTAATAGCGATACAGCGCAACCAAGACCATCGGGTGCTGCGGCGCCATCAAGCTTGCAAGCAGCAATAGCGTTTCGGCTTCGTCACTGCCGTATTTATCCGCAGCGGCCTCGATCAGGCGCGCGACATCCTGTGCCAGTGGCTCATCGAAGTACAACTCGGCTTGTTCGAAATCGAGCAGGTCCATGATTCATTCCCTCTTGATCACACGCACCACTTCCGCTCCACAAAGATCGTCCGCTGCGCAGGTATGACATTGCCCATCCACGTGCAAGCCCTGCTTGCGCAACCGCCCTTCCAGCACTTCGATGCGTTCTATCAGACAGGCGATGGCTCGACCAACCGGATCCGGAATCAGATGGTGATCGAGATTGATACCATAGATGTTGGCGGCGTTCGCCTCTTCGGTGCGCAGCACGATTTTGCCGGGGATTCCGATTACCGTGCGGTGCGCAGGCACATCCTTGACCACGACGGAGTTGGCGCCTACGCGCACTTGCTCGCCAAGTGTGATCGCCCCCAGTATCTTTGCGCCTGCCCCAACCACGACGCCATCGCCCAGAGTCGGATGACGCTTGCCTTTGTTCCAGGTCGTGCCTCCAAGCGTTACACCGTGATACAGCGTAACGTCGTTGCCGATCTCGGCGGTCTCTCCGATCACGACCCCGGCACCGTGATCAATGAAGAAACGCCTGCCGATGATGGCGCCAGGATGAATGTCGATATTGGTAATGAAGCGCGTAAACCAGGACAGCAGTCGCGCCGGATAGCGCAGACCGGATTTCCACAGCCGATGCGCGATGCGTTGCAGCAGGATCGCATGCACACCCGGATACGTGGTCAACACTTCGAAACGTGAACGCGCCGCCGGATCTCGCTGGAACACGCAGGACACATCTTCGCGCAGCAACCGCAACAACGGTAGCTGCTTTGATTCCAGGCCTGTATTTACATCGATAATGACGTTTTCCATGATGTCACCTGGTGCGCCGCGCCGGGGTGAGCAATCCCGATGTGTCGTTGCCCGAGAAATTTCTGATAAATGAACAGCAGTTCCTGGTCGGCAGGCGAGCGCTTGGCGCGCTCGGCAAAGGTGCGGATGTCAGGCAGCAACTCGCGCGCTTCGGCCGGGCTGAGATTGAGTCCCATGGTTGCGTAAGCGGCGATGACGCCGTGAACGCCGGAATGTTTGCCAACCACCAGCTTGTAGTGACGACCGACTT
The DNA here is from genome assembly GCA_963725375.1 of uncultured Pseudomonadota bacterium. Taxonomy (GTDB): domain Bacteria; phylum Pseudomonadota; class Gammaproteobacteria; order Burkholderiales; family Gallionellaceae; genus Sideroxyarcus. The sequence goes on from CAVRYQ010000027.1 coordinate 4,140, forward strand.
CGAGCGGGTCGAACCCTTGATAGGTGTCCGGGTCTTTGAGCATTCCATCGACATGGATACCCGCTTCATGCGTGAACACGCCCGCGCCCACCAGGCTTTTTTGCCACGACACGGGACAACCGGAAGCGGTTGCGACCAATGTCGACAAAGCAGGGAATTGCGTCAGGTCGATACCTGTGTCCAGGTTGTAGAGCTTCTTCAGCCCCAATGCGACCTCTTCAAGCGGCGCATTGCCGGCACGCTCACCCAGTCCGTTGACGGTAGTATTGATGTGCGTCGCACCCGCCACGGCCGCTGCGAGGCTGTTGGCAGTGGCCAACCCAAGGTCATCGTGCGCATGCATCTCGATCTCGATGTCGACCGCGCTGCGCAACGTTGAAATGGCCTTATGCACACCGAACGGCTCCATCACGCCCAGCGTGTCTGCGTACCGGATACGGCATGCGCCGGCGGCCTGTGCAGCATCGGCGACTTGCAGCATAAAATCCGGATCGGCGCGTGAAGCATCTTCGCACCCCACAATGACCTCCAAGCCGTACTCATAGGCGTAAGGCACCAGTTCAAAGATGGTATCGATCACCCAGGCGCGGTCACGTTTCAACTTCCTGGAGAGATGGATATCGGATACGGGGATGGAAACATCGATCATGTGCACGTCGAGCTGATCGACAGCGTCGATATCGGCTTTGCACATGCGGCTCCACACGATAAGTTTCGCATCAAGATCAAGTGCAGCAACGGCATTGATGCTTTCGCGTTCTATATGTCCCATTGCCGGTATGCCAACTTCCAGCTCCGGCACACCGAGCGCATCGAGCCGGCGTGCGATATCAAGCTTCTCCGCCAGCGTGAACGCCACCCCGGCGGTCTGTTCGCCGTCGCGCAGGGTGGTGTCGTCGATGATGACGGTGCGGGACATTTTATTCACCTGAACTCAAAACCTGTTAGCCACAAAGTTCACAGAGCACACAGAGAAAACCAAGCCATAACGCTCTGTGGTCTCTGTGAACTTTGTGGCTAAAATGTTTTTCATGATCATGCATACGTCGGCGCGAACGCCTTTTCCGGATCTGCTTTGGGGCCATCGCCCTCCCAGTACGGCGACAGCTTGCGCAGTTGCTCGATGATCTCCGGCACGACCTGGATCACTCGATCCACCTCGGCTTCGGTACTGTAACGCGACAGCGAAAAGCGCACCGTCCCGTGTGCCGCGGTATAGGGAATCCCCATCGCGCGCATCACATGCGAAGGCTCCAGCGAGCCGGAGGTACAGGCTGAACCGGAGCTGGCGGCAATACCGAACTTGTTCAGCAGCAGCAATATGGCTTCGCCCTCGATGAACTCAAATGCAATGTTGCTGGTGTTGGGCAGGCGGTTGTCCGGATTGCCGGTTACAAACGAGCGCGGCACCTTGGCCAGGATGCCTGCTTCCAGTTTATCGCGCAGACGCCTCACTTCGCCGTTCTCCAGCACCATCGCGTCCAATGCCATCTCGGCCGCCTTGCCCAGGCCGACGATGGAGGTCGTGTTCTCGGTGCCGGCACGACGCCCGCGTTCCTGGTGGCCACCACGCAACAACGGACGAAATCTCGTACCCCGCTTCAGGTACAGCACGCCGATGCCCTTGGGCGCATGCAGCTTGTGGCCGGACACGGAGAGCATGTCGATCTTCGTGTCCTTCAGGTTAAGCGACACCTTGCCTGCGGCCTGCACCGCGTCGGTGTGGAACATCGCACCCGCCGCATTGGCCAGTTCGGCCATCTCGACCACGGGAAAGAAGGTGCCGGTCTCGTTGTTGGCCCACATCACGGAGACCACCGCGACCTGGTCTGTGAGCAGCCTCCTGTATTCGTCGAGGTCGAGGCGGCCCTTGCCGTCCACCTTGAGCAGATGCACCTTGTAGCCTTCCTTTTCCAGATGCGTGCACAGCGTGAGGATGGCCGGATGCTCGACGGTGGTGGTGATGATCTCCTTGCGTTCGGGCTGCGCCTTCAGCGCGGAAATAATCGCGGTCGAATCGGACTCGGTCCCACAGGAGGTGAAGATGATCTCGGAATCATATTCCGCACCGAGCAGCTCCTGCACCTGCATGCGCGCCTTCTTGATCGCCAATCCGACCTTGTTGCCGAAGCTGTGCATCGACGAAGGGTTGCCGAACTGCTCGGTGAAATATGGCAGCATGGCTTCGACCACGGCAGGATCGACCCGCGTGGTTGCGTTGTTGTCGAAATAGATGCCTTCCATTTTTTAAGCTCCCAGTGTGTTTGGCGATTCCACCCCAGCCCCAGCCCTCCCCCTCAATAAGGGGAAGGTCAGGATGGGGGTAAAGAATGTCGCATCCATCACGATTCCCGAAATCAGGGGTGGCAAGTTGCCCTGCTTAGCGCGCCGGCCTTGGTTGGCACGATCTTGATGAACTCTTTCAGCTCTTCCATGAGCTTCTGCTGGATGCCCTGCAATGTCTGCGCCTCCATCTGGCATCCCGCGCATGCACCGGTCATGTTCACGTAAATGGTCTTTCCGTCCACATCTACAAGTTCGATGTCGCCGCCGTCGCGTTTCAGCTGCGGACGCACCGTTTCCAGCACCGCCTCTATCTTGCGGATGCGTTGCAGGTTGGTCATGCCCGCAGGCTTTGTTTCTTCCTTTGCCGGCGTGCCCGGCTTGAAAGCCTCACCGCGTTCGCTCATCACCTTGACCAGCATCTCCTCGATGCCCTCATGGCAGGAGGAACAGCCGCCGCCCGCCTTGGTGTAGTTGGTCACGTCCTGCACCGAGCACAGATTATTGGCACGAATGGTATCTTCGATCAGCACCGCATCAATGGCAAAGCATTTGCATACCAGCGCTCCTTCTTCGTGATCGTCGCTCCACACTTCCCCGCGATAATTGGCCACTGCAGCTTGCAGCGCCTCGCGCCCCATCACCGAACAGTGCATTTTTTCCGGTGGCAATCCATCAAGATAGTCAGCAATGTCCTGGTTGCTCACTTTCAAGGCCTCATCCAGCGTTTTGCCCTTGATCATTTCGGTAAGTGCCGAAGAGGACGCAATAGCGGAGCCACAACCAAATGTCTGGAAATGCGCATCGAGGATGACGTCCGTATCCGGCTCCACCTTGAGCATCAGGCGCAGCGCGTCTCCGCAAGAGATCGAGCCGACGTCACCGACCCCATTTGCTCCCTCCAATACACCGGCATTTCGCGGTTGGAAGAAGTGCTCTTTGACTTTGTCCGAGTAATCCCACATATCGTTCTCCCTAGGCCGAAAATGAAGAGCCGCACGCGCAACTGGAGCTGGCATTCGGGTTTTCGAATTTGAAACCGCTGCCGTTCAGGCTATCGACAAAGTCGACCGTCACACCTTCCAGCAAGGGGGCCGAATAGGGATCGATCAGCAGCGTCACCGCGCCGTATTCCAGCACAGTGTCTTCTTCGTTCCTGGCGGCTTCCAGTGACATGCCGTACTGAAAGCCGGAACAACCGCCGCCTGATATTGCGATGCGCAGTCCGGCTACCGGTGTTGCGGAGCCCTTGATGAACTTGTCTACTGCGGAGATTGCATTGGGTGTCAGGTTGATCATGATTCATTCCTATTGGGTTGTCCGTGCATGAGTAAAGGCAAAGTACGTGCCAGAGGGAATCAACGGGATCAACAGCCTGTTTAATTGGAGAAATATTCAGAAGAGACTCTCAACTCAGGTGTGTGGAACAAGACGGTACTGGAGCGTTGTAGGATTTGCGACAGACTTCCAGGCAGTACCGGAAACCTTGAGTTGGACACATTCAATTCCCCCTGGCCAATGACAACTCAAAACCTGAATTGTGCGTACTTCACCGATTCGGGAACATCGATGATATCCCGCATGCAGCGGTCAATGTTTCTCCGCGCTTGAGCTCTCCCGAAATTACATCCTCCTGTTATGTAGCAATCAATACAGATTGTGCGAAACACCACAAGAATTGCTCCCCTGGCGTCTCGTCCCAGATTCGTGCATACCTGTTGAAGTCCTTACGTGACGGATGTTTGCGGCCATTCTCACAGGGCTGGCATTGCTTTTGCTGAGCGTTATTACGTCCAGGTGCATAACGAGTGAGGTAACTGTGAAGGCAAATACTGAATCAGGAAAAGTGGCCAAACCCGGATTTTCACAAGACAGACGTTGGAACCGTTTGGAGTTGCTTGAACGAATTGATGAAACGGGTTCGATCACGGCCGCGGCAAATAACATGGGGATGAGTTACAAGGCCGCGTGGGAAGCCGTGGACAGCATCAATAATCTCTCCGAGCAATCGCTGATCGAGCGCAAGGTGGGTGGTCAAAATGGCGGCGGTACGACTTTGACTGTTTATGGTCGACGTGTTGTGGGCGCTTATCGCCGCCTGGAGCAGGAAAGGGAGCAAGTACTGAAAATTCTGGGCCGCATCATGGATGACTTTGATGCCTATTACCAATGGATAAGGAGATTCGATATGAAAACAAGTGCACGCAATCAGTATCTTGGAAAAATTACCGCCCTCAAGCCAGGAGCAGTTAATTCAGAAGTGGTTTTGGATATCGGAGCTGGCGATACCATCATCGCGATTGTCACCAATGAAAGTGTGGAACACCTGAAACTGAAGGTTGGGAAGGAAGCCTATGCGCTGATCAAAGCACCGTGGGTGATCGTGACCACATCGGAAGGCTTTAAGACAAGTGCGCGAAATGAACTGCATGGAACGGTGGCAAGGGTGCAGGAGGGCGCAGTGAACGGTGAGGTCATCATCGAGTTGAAGGGTGGCAAATGCGTCGCAGCGATTGTCACCAACGATAGCATCAATTCTTTGGGGCTCAAGAATGGTGTGAAGGCATGTGCGCTGATCAAGGCTTCGCACGTCATTTTGGCTGTTAACGCATAAGGAGAAGGAAATGAATTTGCGGCATTTAATGATATTGGAGGTTGGTGTTGTGGCTGTATTGGCATCGTTGTCACAGGCGGCGAGGGCTGATATCGGCTACAACAAAGACGGCCTTGATGTTGAAGTGTATGGAGTTCTGGATGTCGGCGTTGGCTATCTTGAACATTCGTACGGTGGTAGTTCAGTCTTTGC
>CAVRYQ010000028.1:0-19317 GCA_963725375.1 uncultured Pseudomonadota bacterium
GACCACCACCACGACTTACCACGGTCTCACCAAGCGTTGATTGCGTTTCCACAACCGGTTCGGAGCCTTCCACCCCTACCTTGATCCTTGTGATCCTGCACCGTTTTTTTTCTTTCCGAACACACTTCCCAGACAATAATTGCCGAACGCCACGCATGGCAATCACTTTTGCCGCGTTGTGATCCGCATGATCGGTGTTCCCGCAGCTTAGGCAGACGACTTCGGCTTGTGAAACCCGATTGTCCTGGTGAACGTGGCCGCACGCGACACATTCCTGCGAAGAATAAAACGGTGGCACTTCGATAACCAGCTTGCCATGACGGTGAACCGGATCACGTCCACCTGCTGATCGACATCCATCCGGCGCTCAATATCTCGGTGCTGATTAACAATTTGAAGACGGCCAGCGCACGTCGAACCCGGAACCGCTTTGCCGAACATCTCAGCTCTTTTTACCGCAAGCCGTTGTTCTGGCATCGGGCATATTTCGTCGGCAGCGTGGGCGGTGCGACGCTTGAAACGGTTCGTGCTTACGTGGATGCCCAGGGAACGGAAGAACACGCACGCAAGGCCAAAGCAACATCAAAAACCAAACCGTCCGCTTGCCCCCCTCCTGGCGCAACGCAGGTGTGGCAATCGTCCAAGAAGGGGAATGCGCGGACAAACTTTCAAATAAACGACAATCGCCCAAACTCGCATCAATGCCGCGGCACGTATCAAGTTGACCGTTTCAGGAGTTGATTCACGTAACGTTCCGTACCTTGCTCCACAGTGAGGAAAGGCTGCGCATACCCGATCCCGCGCAGACCGGAAATGTCGGCCTGTGTGTAGCTCTGATATTTGCCGCGCAAGGCATCCGGAAACGGGATATACCGGATGAGTTGCTGCTGCAGCATCTGTTCCAGTGTCAATGCCGTCTCGCTTTTCGCCGCGCGCAATGCGTTGATGGTGGCCACAGCCACATCGTTGAAGCTCTGCGCATTGCCGGTGCCGAGGTTGAAGATGCCGGACTTGTTGGGATGTTCGAGAAAAAACATGTTGACCTTGACCACATCTTCCACCGAGACGAAATCGCGCAACTGACCGCCGTTCGCATATCCGTCGCAACCCTCGAACAGTTTTACGAAGCCCTCGGCGCGGTACTGGTTGAAGAAATGATAGGCCACCGAAGCCATGCGCCCCTTGTGCTGCTCGCGCTGTCCATACACGTTGAAATAGCGAAACCCGGCGATCTGCGAAGTGCGGTGCGCCCAGCGGCGGCGCACGACCTGGTCGAACAGGAATTTGGAATAGGCGTAGACGTTGAGAGGGGACTCGTGTTCGCGGCTCTCCTTGAATACCCCGCCACCGCCGTACACCGAGGCGGAAGAGGCATACAGGAATGGAATATCCTCGTTCTGGCAGTGGTTCAGAACTTCCAGCGAATAGCGATAGTTGTTCTCCATCATGTAGCGGCCGTTGAGTTCCATGGTATCGGAACAGGCGCCCTCATGAAGCACTGCCGCGATGGTGCCATCGAAAGAACCATCCTGTAAAAGACCAACGAAGTCTTCCTTGTCCAGGTAATCGGCGATTTCGCAATCGGCAAGGTTCCGGAACTTGTCGGAATTATTCCCCAGATTATCGACTGCGATGATATTAGTCTCGCCGCGCTCGTTAAGCGCCTTGACCAGGTTTGATCCAATAAATCCTGCTGCGCCGGTAACTACGTAGTACATGTTTTCCCTCCAATAGGATTTGGGATTTGGGGGCCGGGATTTGGGAGAAGCCGCAACACTGTCGTGCCGATTTCCGAATCCAGATTCCCAAGTCCTAGTTCTTCATATCATTCAGTATCTCTTCGCGCGAAACAACCGCCGTGCCCAGCTTGCCAACCACCACGCCGGCCGCACGGTTTGCGATGCGCACCGCGTCTTGCATGTCGGCCCCGCTCGCCAGCATCACCGCCAGCGTCGCGATGACGGTGTCACCCGCACCGCTGACATCGAATACTTCGCGCGCACGGGTCGGCTCGTGCAGCACGTCCTGCCCGCGGAACAGCGACATGCCTTCCTCGCTGCGCGTGACCAGCAGCGCTTCCAACTGCAGGTCGGCACGCAGCTTTTGCGCTTTGGCGCTCAGTTCCGCGTCACTCTTCCAGTTGCCTGCTACTTCGCGGAACTCGCTGCGGTTCGGCGTCAGCAGGGTTGCACCCCGATAGCGCGCGTAGTCGTCTCCCTTGGGGTCGACCAGCACCAGCTTGCCTGCGGCGCGTGCCGACTGGATCATGATGGCGATATGCGCAAGTCCGCCCTTGCCGTAATCCGAAAGGATCACCACATCGGCCAGCGGCAGTTTGGCATGGAAATCGGCCAGCTTCGCGTTCAACACCTCATGGCTGGGCGGCGTCTCGAAGTCGATGCGCAACAGTTGCTGCTGTCGCGCGATGGCACGCAGCTTGACGATCGTGGAGATACTGGCATCGCGATGCAGCATCGCTTCGACCCCGCCCTGCTCGGTGAGCAATCGCTGCAGGCAATCTCCCGCTTCATCCGCACCAACCACCGACAGCAATGTGCAATGCGCTCCCAGCGACGCGATGTTGCGCGCCACATTGGCAGCGCCGCCGGGACGTTCCTCCACGCGGCTCACTTTCAACACCGGCACCGGCGCTTCGGGCGAGATGCGTGTCACATCGCCGAACCAGTAACGGTCCAGCATCACGTCGCCGACCACCAATATGCGCGCCTTACCGAACGACGGCAGCTTCATGCCAATTCTCCTGTTTCCTTCAAGATATCCCGCAATGCCTGTAACGGGTCGGGCGCCTGCGTGATCGGACGCCCGATGACCAGGTAGCTCGCACCGTTCTCCAGCGCCGAGCGCGGCGTCATGACGCGCGACTGGTCGTCCGCCGCCGCGTTGGCGGGGCGAATACCCGGCGTGACCAGGCAAAAATCCTTGCCATATTGCTGGCGCAACAGGGGCGCTTCCAGCGCGGAACACACCACGCCATCCAGTCCGCTGTCGCGCGCCAGGCCGGCCAAAAGCGGCACCATCTGCGCCGCGCTGGCGTTGATGCCGATGCCATGCAGGTCTTCCTGCGCCATGCTGGTGAGAATGGTGACGGCGATCAGTTTCGGGCGATGGTCGACATTTTCCAGCGCTTCACGTGCTGCTTCCAGCATGCGCCTGCCCCCCAGCGCATGCACGTTCACCATCCACACGCCCAGCGCCGCCGCCGCTTTGCAGGCTTGCGCAGTCGTGTTGGGAATGTCGTGGAATTTGAGATCGAGGAATACATCGAAGCCGCGCTTCTGCAGCTTCTCGACCAGTTGCGGCCCGGCGGCCGTGAACAATTCCTTGCCCACTTTGAGGCGACACAATGTCGGCTCAAGACGTTTCACCAGCTCCAGCGCGGGCGCAGCCTGTGCATAATCCAGCGCAACGATGATCTTCGCATCGCTCATATGGCAACCCCATTTTCTTCGCTTCGTTTCGGCGAATAACTTTCCCAGCTATGACAGGCCGGGCAGTGCCAGTAGAACTGCCGTGCCTTGAAACCGCAATGCTTGCAGCGATACATGGCCAGTCCGCGCGTGCGCTGGAAAATCAGATCCTTCACCAGCACGAGGTCGGCACGGCGTTCACCGGCAATATCCAGCAAGCGCGCCTCCAGCAGCTTATCCAGGCCCAGCAAGGTCGGATTTCGCTTCAGTTCGTTGCGCACCAGCAAATACGCCGCTTCCGCGCCTTTGCGCTGCACCATGACGCTGAACAACACGTTCATCAGGTCGAGTGAAGGATATTTTTGCAGCCAGTCCTGCAACAAGGCCACGCCGGACGCTTCATCACCGCTTTGGCGATAGGCCTTGAGCAGATGCTCAGCCACCAGCGGCAAATATTGTGCATCTTGCTGTTCGACATGCTTCCATATATCGATCGCGCGAGAAACATTGCCCGCCGACAATTCGATGTCGCCCAGCATGATGCTGGCACGCACGCTCTGCGGATTGACGCTGAGCGCCTGCTCCAGATGCACCGTGGCGGCTTCGTTCTGTTTGGCGGCCAACTCGCTTGCCGCGAGCTCGCAAAAGAAGAAGGCGGCTTCCTTGCCGTGAGGTTCACCGGTGAGTGCGGTCAGGCGCTGACTGATATCGATGGATTTAAGCCAGTCTTTTTCCTTCTGGTATATCTCCAGCAGGAAATCCAGGGCTTCTTTCTCATACGACGTGCCATGCAAACTCTGGAAGGCGTCTTCCGCCCGGTCCAGGATGCCCGCCTTCAAATAATCCTGTGCCAGCTCAAACAGCGCTTGCTGCTTCTTGTCTTCGCTCAGGTCGGCGCGTTCCACGAGATTGAGGTGCATACGGATGGCACGATCCACTTCCCCGCGGCGGCGGAACAGGCTGCCCAGTGCGAAGTGCAGTTCAACCGTCTGCGGATCGACCTTGACCACTTCGATGAAGGCTTCGATGGCCTGGTCCTGCTGTTCGTTGAGCAGGAAGTTCAGGCCCTGGAAATATGAGCGCGGCAGGGCGCTGGACTCGGTGATCAATTCCTTGATATCGATACGCGCCGCCAGCCACCCCATGCCGAAAAACAGGGGAAAGACCAGCAACATCCAGGGCTCAAAATCCATCAGCTTGGCATCTCGGGAGGTTGGCCGGAATAACGCTGTGCATCAATCTCGGACAATTTGTTTCTCAACTGGAGTTCGCGTTTTACCGCAGAGAGTTCGCGGCGTTGCCGCAGCAACGTGGCCAGCATGGCCGCGAGGCCAACAGCCGCACCAAGCGCAAAAAAGCACAGCAACACAACGACAAAGGAAGTCTGCCACTCGTATCCGAAAAAATATCGCAGCACGACGGGTTGGTCGTTCTTCACCGCAAAGCCCAGCAACAGCAGGAACAGCACGGCGCGCAGTGACCAGATCAGGTATCGCATGATGACTTTATCGCTTCTAAATCGGTGCACAACGATAGCATGAACAGATAAAAAATTGGCGGCACATCTTGCGACAGGCCGCCAATCGGATCATTTCAGAACAGCATCAGGCAGAAAGATAATCCACCCGTTCGCGCAGTTCCTTCCCGGCTTTGAAGTGAGGCACGTATTTGGCAGGTACCTGAACCTTGTCGCCGGACTTGGGATTGCGTCCCAGGCGCGGCGGACGATAATTCAAGGCAAAACTGCCGAAACCTCGAATCTCGATACGGCCGCCCCGCGACAGCGTCACTGACATGCTGTCCAGGATCACCTTGACAGCCAGCTCGGCATCCTTGCCGAGCAACTGCGTGTAACGCTCCGCAAGCTTGGTGATAAGGTCAGAACGCGTCATCGCTACTCCTTATTGGGCCTCAGCCTTGCTGGAATCCAGTTTCGCCTTGAGCAGCGCACCCAGATTGGTCGTGCCAGCAGTGCTTGTGTTTTCCGCTGCGAACTTCTGCATCGCCGCTGCCGTGTCAGCCTTGTCCAGGGCCTTGATCGACAGGTTGATACCGCGGTTCTTGCGATCCACGTTGATGATGACGGCCTTGACGGTATCGCCTTCCTTCAGGTGGTTGCGGATGTCTTCCACACGGTCGGCGGAAACTTCGGAGGCCTTCAGGTAGGCTTCCACATCGCCGTCCAGGCCGATCACGGCGCCCTTGGCATCCAGCGACTTGACCACGCCGGTAACCACCGCGCCCTTGTCATGTCCGGAGGACACGAAGCCACCGAACGGATCACCTTCCAGTTGCTTCACGCCCAGCGAAATGCGCTCGCGCTCGACATCGATGGCCAGAACCAGGGCTTCCAGTTCGTCGCCCTTCTTGTAGTTGCGCACGGCTTCTTCGCCCGGTGTGCTCCAGGACAAGTCGGACAGGTGCACCAGACCGTCGATGCCGCCTTCCAGACCGATGAACACGCCGAAGTCGGTGATGGACTTGATGGCGCCCTTAACCTTGTCGCCCTTCTTGTGGTTGAGCGCGAAGTCGTCCCAGGGATTGGATTTGCATTGCTTCATGCCCAGAGAGATGCGGCGGCGAGCTTCGTCGATCTCCAGAATCATGACTTCGACTTCGTCGCCCAGGCTGACAACCTTGGAAGGATGCACGTTCTTGTTGGTCCAGTCCATTTCGGAAACGTGTACCAGGCCTTCGATACCCTGCTCGATTTCGACGAATGCGCCGTAGTCGGTCAGGTTGGTCACCTTGCCGAACAGGCGCGTGCCTTGCGGGTAGCGACGTGCCAGGCCATTCCACGGATCATCGCCCATTTGCTTGATGCCCAGAGAAACGCGGTTCTTTTCCTGGTCGAACTTCAGGATCTTGGCTTCGACTTCGTCGCCGACCGTCAGCACTTCAGAAGGATGCTTTACGCGACGCCATGCCAGGTCGGTGATGTGCAACAGGCCGTCGATACCGCCCAGGTCCACGAATGCACCGTAGTCGGTGATATTCTTGACGATACCCTTGACGATCGCGCCTTCCTTCAGGTTTTCCAGCATGGACTCGCGATCGGCACCTGCGACGCTTCCAGCACGGCGCGGCGGGAAACCACCACGTTGTTGCGCTTGCGATCCAGCTTGATGACCTTGAATTCCATGGTCTTGTTTTCGTAGGGCGTGGTGTCCTTGACCGGACGCGTGTCCACCAGCGAACCGGGCAGGAAGGCACGGATGCCGTTGACCATGGCAGTCAGACCGCCCTTGACCTTGCCGCTGACATAACCTTCAACGATGCGGCCTTCTTCCATCGCGACTGTTCCAGATCGATCCAGGCAGCCAGACGCTTGGCCTTTTCGCGCGACAGCGCGTTTCGCCATAGCCGTTTTCCAGAGATTCGATCGCCACGGTAACGAAATCACCGGCCTTGACTTCCAACTGCACCCGCTGCGTCCTTGAATTCTTCAACGGGAATAAAACTTTCGGACTTCAGTCCGGCATTCACTACAACCACGTTCTGCTCGACGCGAACAACCTGGGCCGTAATCAATTCACCTGCACGCATTTCCTTGCGGTTCAGGCTCTCTTCAAACATTGATGCAAAATTTTCCATTTCAGCAACTGCAGTCATTTTGGTATACCTTGAGGACAATCCCGTGATAAGCGGGGGTTAGTTAGCCAACCCAGACAGAAAGGCTCTATCTGGACTCCAACGCGCGGTAGCGACTTAGCACTTCCCGGACTGCCTGCTCGATGTTCAGAGGGGTCGTATCCAGCAAGCTCGCACCTTGCGCCTGTTGCAAAGGAGCCACGCTACGCTGTGTATCCCGCTCGTCGCGCGCCTGTATATCTTGCAAAAGGGCGGCGATATTAGCACTCATCCCTTTTTCTTTCAACTGTTTATATCTGCGCTCGGCACGCGCTTCGGCGCTCGCGGTCAGGAATATCTTCAGCTTCGCATCCGGGAACACGATCGACGCCATGTCGCGCCCGTCCGCCACCAATCCCGGTGCACGCCTGAAAGCGCGCTGTTTATCGAGCAATGCCGCGCGCACCCCGGGCAAGGCAGCAATTTTCGAGGCAGCCGATCCAGCTTCCTCGGTACGCAATTCGTCGCCCACTTTCACGCCATCCAGCCAGATATCCTCACCCTCAAAGCGGATATCGACCTGCCCCGCCAGTTCCGCCAGTCTGTCTTCCTCATCCAGGCCGACACCGCGCTTTTGCGCCGCCAAGCCCAATAAACGGTACAACGCACCGCTGTCGAGATAATGCATGCCCAGCGCCGTCGCCACGCGCTGCGCCACGGTGCCCTTACCGGAAGCGGATGGACCGTCGATGGCAATGACCGGCGGCACGGCCTGCGTCACCTTGGCGAATTCGGCGAAGTAATCGGGAAAGTCTTGGCAACGCATTTGGGATCGTTGATGCGCATGCCCGCGCCACCAAAGGCTGCCAGCGAAAAGCACATCGCCATGCGGTGGTCGTCGTAGGTGTCTATGCCGGATTGGGGATTGAGGATAGCGGAGCGAGAAGCGGGCGGCGTGATGCGAATGAAATCCGCGCCCTCTTCCACCGTTGCGCCGACCTTGCGCAGCTCGGTCGCCATTGCTGAAATGCGGTCGGTCTCCTTAACGCGCCAGCTTGCGATGTTGTGCAATGTGGTTGCTCCGTCGGCGAACAGCGCTGCCACGGCCAGCGTCATTGCAGCATCGGGAATATGGTTGCAGTCAAGATCGATGGCTTTCAATTTTCCGCTTGCGGGACCTATGGCTTCCATCCAGTTTGGCCCCATGGATATCCGGACGCCCATCTTCCGCAATTCTTCGGCAAAACGCACGTCACCTTGCACGCTTTCGCTACCCACGCCCTCCACACGCACCGGGCCGCCACCAATAGCGCCTGCAGCCAAAAAATAAGAAGCCGAGGACGCATCGCCCTCCACATAAACGATACCAGGAGAACAGTAATTTACGCGGTTATCCGCGTACCTTGATCCTTCCACAATCGATTGACGCCAATCCTCGGTTCTAAACGCAACAGCGTCGAACTGCCTCATCATCGCCAAAGTGATATCAATGTACGGCTTGGAGATCAAATCACCCACTATATTTACCGTAACCTCGCGCCTCAACAACGGCAGCGCCATCAAAATGCCCGTTAGAAATTGACTCGACACATCGCCGCGCACGCTGACTGTGTTTCCCTCAAGCCTGGCGGGAAATATCTGCAACGGCGGAAAGCCTTCATTTCCCAGATAGCGGATGTCCGCGCCGAGTTGGCGCAACGCATCGACCAGGTCGCCGATGGGGCGTTCGTGCATGCGCGGCACGCCGGATAGTTCGTAGCTGCCGCGCGACAAGGCCAGCGCCGCCGTCAAAGGGCGGAATGCCGTTCCCGCATTACCGAGGAACAGTTTGGCATTCTTGTTCGGAAAATTGCCGCTGCAACCCGTGATGCGATATGCGTTGTCGCCGAGCGACTCTACCTGCACGCCCAATGTGCGCAGGGCATCCAGCATGCGGTCAGTGTCGTCGGAATGCAGCAGGTCGCGCACAGTGGTCGTGCCCTGCGCCAGCGCTGCAAGCAGCAGCACGCGATTGGAAATGCTCTTGGAACCGGGCAGGCGCACGGTGCCGCGCGCAGACAACAAAGGGGGGAGATCAATAAATTCGTGCTGAGTCATACTGTAAGGATGTAGTTATTGTTGCGTCCAGGCGCTGCGCACTTCACGCGCCTCGCTGAAAATCTCTTCCAGTCTGGCGGCATCATTGTTTTCCAGCGCCTGATACACGACATGGAGTTCATCTGCGTATCGCTTTACTTCACGCATCAACGCTTCGCGATTGGCGAGGCTGATATCGCGCCACATTTCCGGCGAACTCGCGGCGATACGGGTGAAATCGCGGAAGCCGCTGGCGGCGAAGGACAACAACTGGTCGCGGTTGTCGCGCTGCGCCAGGTCATGCACCAGTGCGAACGACAGCAAATGCGGCAGATGGCTCACGGCGGCAAATACCTCGTCGTGCTGCCGGGGCGTGAGTTCAGTGACCACTGCGCCGCACAATTCCCACGCCATGCGCACGCGCGCCACGGATTCGCCGGCGTTCTCCGGCAACGGCGTCAGGACGACTTTCCTGCCTTGATACAGATCGGCTTGCGCCGCGGAGGCGCCGCTTTTTTCCGCACCTGCGATGGGATGCGCAGGAACAAACTGTCCGATCTTGCCGCCCAGGTTCGCGCGGGCCGCAGCCGCCACGTCGCCCTTGGTGCTGCCGCCGTCGGTGACCAGCGTGTGCGCACCGAGATGCGGTGCGATGCGCGCAAAGATATCCGCCATCTGCGCCACGGGCGTGGCGAGCAGAATAATGTCCGCATCACCCACTTCCTGCGCCACATCGCTGCCGATGCGGTCAAGGATGCCAATCATTCTCGCTTCTTCCAGCGTCGCAGTGCTGCGCCCGAAACCGACCACCTCGCGTACGGCACCCGCCTTGCGCAGTGCAAGGGAAAACGACCCGCCTATCAGGCCAACGCCGAAAATGACGATCTTTTTGAATTGCGGTTGCGCCAAGGCTCCCCCCACCCTAACCCTCCATCCGGCGGGAGAGGGAATTGGATTCACAGGATGGCTCAGGCCAACGGCCGGAACCCATCAATCAAGTTACAGAGTCCGCCCGATCGCCCCGGCGATCGCGCCGAGGGTACCCATCAGCTTCTTCAGTTCGCCTGGCGTCAGTGCCTGGTCGGCATCGCACCACGCGTCGCACGGGCTGGGATGCATCTCGACCAGCAGGCCGTCGGCACCGGCGGCGATGGCGGCCTGCGACAGCGCAGGAACCATCCATGCCTTGCCCCCCGCATGTGATGGATCGACGATCACCGGGAGATGAGTTTCCTTTTTCAGCACGGGAATGGCCGTCACGTCCAGCACGTTGCGGTACGCAGTCTCGAAGGTGCGGATGCCACGCTCGCAAAATATGATGTTGTGGTTGCCGCGCGCGGCGATGTATTCGGCCGCCATCAGCCATTCCGAAATCGTCGCCGACATGCCGCGCTTCAGAATGACAGGCTTGTTGACGCGCCCGACTTCCTTGAGCAGGTCGAAATTCTGCATATTGCGCGTACCGATCTGGATTACATCCACATCGTATTCGAGGAAAGCGTCGATCTGGCGCACATCCATCAGCTCGGTCACGATGGGCAACTTGAACTTGTCCGCCGCTTTGCGGAACATGTCCAGCCCTTCCACGCCGTGGCCCTGGAACGCATAGGGGCTGGTGCGCGGCTTGAACGCACCACCGCGCATCAGGCGGCAACCCGCCTCATTCACGAATTTGGCCGACAGGTCCATCTGTTCTTGCGTCTCGACCGAGCAGGGTCCGCCGATAATCTGGATCTGGTTGCCGCCCAGCGGAATACCGGAAATATCTATCACGGTATCCTGCTTGTGCGATTCGCGCGACACGATCTTGTATTGCTTGGTAATATGCATCGCAGATTCCACGCCCGGCAGCGACGTGAACATTTCCGGGTCCAGCTTGCGTTCGTCGCCGATGGCTCCGATGACAGTGCGCTCTACACCGCGCGAGATATTGGCCTTGAGTCCGGCCGCTTCCAGTTTTCTTACCACCGTGTCGACTTGCGCATCGGTAGTCTCATTGCCCATTACGATGATCATTTCATTTCTCCATTAACTTGCTGATTGATGCACTTTTCCAGTGCAGACAAAAACTTTGCATTTTCACTTTCCAGACCGATGCTCACGCGCAACCAGTCCGGCATATCGTAGTTTGCGATCGGGCGCACGATCACGCCCAGCTCAAGCAGGCGTCGGTACATCGCCGTGGCGTTGCCGATGCGGAATGCGACGAAGTTGCCGAACGACGGGATGTACTCCAAGCCCAGCCTGGTCAAGCCTTCGGTGATCTGCAGCATGCCGCGCCGGTTCAGTTCGAAGGTCTTCCTGACGAAGGATACATCTCGCAAGGCAGCCACGGCAGCTGCTTGCGCGATGCTATTGACGTTGAACGGCTGGCGCACGCGATTCATCATGTCCGTCACCTGTTCATGTGCCAGCGCATAGCCTACGCGCAGACCGGCCAGACCATAGGCCTTGGAGAACGTGCGCGAGATGATCAGGTTGGGGAATTCCGCGAGCCAGCCCACGCTGTCGTAGCGCTTATCTTCGGGCAGATATTCGTTATAGGCCTCGTCCAGCACCACCAGTATCTCAGGCGGAAGCCCGCGCAGGAACGCCTGCAACGCGTCGGCACTCAGGAAGGTGCCAGTCGGATTGTTCGGGTTGGCGATGAAAACGATCTTTGCCTTGGCGTCTTTTGCCGCGTTCAGCATGGCCGGCAGATCGTGTCCATAACCCTTGGCTGCAGGCACACTGATACCGGTCGCCCCGACAGCCCGGGTCGCCAGCGCATACACCGCAAAGGCATGCGCCGAATAAACCACCTTGTCGCCGGGCGCCAGGAACGCGCGCGCAGCGAGTTCCAGCAGGTCGTTGCTGCCGTTGCCCAGGGTCACGTTGGCATGCCTTACGCCGTAACGTTTCACCAGCGCATCTTTCAGTTCGAAACCGTTGCCATCTGGATATAAGGCTATCCTCTTGATAGCCTCCAGCATGGCCGCAATCGCCGCCGGACTCGCGCCCAGCGGGTTTTCGTTCGAGGCCAGCTTGACAATTCCGGTGATGCCCAGTTCGCGCTCCAACTCGGAGATAGGCTTGCCGGGTTGATACGGCGCGATGGAGCGAATATAGGATGGTGCCAGATCACAGTAATTCATTTGAAACCTTGCTTGTTGAAACGTTAACCGGCGACCGGGTAAGAGCCCAGCACCTTGACGAAAGAGGCGATCTGCTTGAGCTGCGCCAAAGAAGCCGCGATCCTGGCATCGGATTGATGACCTTCGATATCGACATAGAACACATATTCCCATAAACCTGTGCGCGACGGCCGCGACTCCATCTTGGTCATCGACACGCCGTTGTGCGCAAAGGGCGTGAGCAGGTCATGCATCGCACCTGGGCGATTCGCGGCGGACATCGCCAGCGAGGTCTTGTCGCGACCGGATGGCGCCACTTCCTGCTTGCCGATGACGAGAAAGCGCGTGGTATTGCGCGCGTCGTCTTCGATGTTCGGTACGAGCACTTTCAGCTTGAAATGTTCCGCGGCGCGCTCCCCGGCAACCGCTGCAGCAAAGGACTCTTCCGCAGCGAGACGCGCCGCATCGGCATTGCTGGAGGCAGTGATGCGCTCGGCGTGCGGCAAATGCGCGTTCAGCCAACCCTGGGTTTGCCCGAATGATTGCGGATGTGAATAAACCTTGCGTATGAGCGACAGGTCATTTTCGTTCGACATCAGGCATTGGTGCACCTGCAACAGCACTTCGCCGCAAATTTTGAGATTGCTGTTCAGCAACAGATCCAGGGTGCGCCCGATTGCGCCCTCCGTGGAGTTTTCCACCGGCACCAGGCCATAATTCGCTGCACCGCTTTCCACCGCCGCGAATACGCCGTCGATGGAATCTGCCGGCAAACCCTGCGTCGCCTGACCGAAGCGCTGAAACACCGCGGCTTCACTGAACGTGCCGTGCGGGCCGAGATACGCCACCTTCAACGGCGCTTCCAGCGCACGGCATTGCGACATGATCTCGTTGAACAATTGCGCCACGCCCTGGTTGGACAGGGGGCCCGCATTCACCTGCATCATGCGCTGCAGCACCTGAGCCTCGCGCTCGGGCCGCAACACCACGCCGTTTCCCTTGGCGTGGCCGATCTGCTGCGCCAAAGCTGCGCGCTGATTGAAGAGCTGCAGCAACTCGTCGTCGATGCGGTCGATCTTCTCCCGGAATTTCTTCAATTCTTCGCTCATGCGTCCGCCTCCAGCGGCAATGCGCGCACCATCAGCACACCCGGAATGGCGGAAAGTTGCGCGATCACGTCAGCGGGCAGCGCGGTATCAGTATCCACCAGCGTGTACGCCATTTCTCCGCGCGACTTGTTGGTCATGTTGTGGATATTGATGCTCGCTTTCGCCAGCGCAGTGGATATCTGCCCCAGCATGTTCGGCACGTTGCTGTTGGCGATGGCCACGCGGAACGCCGATTCGCGCGGCATGGATACATTGGGGAAGTTCACCGTATTGGATATATTGCCGTGTTCCAGGTATTCGCGCAGCTGTTCCGCCACCATCACCGCACAGTTTTCTTCCGCCTCTTCGGTGGAAGCACCCAGGTGCGGAAGCGCGATGATCCTGTCGTTGCCCCTGGCCTTGTTGCTCGGAAAATCGCATACGTACCCGCGCAGATGCTTGCTTGCCAAGCCCGCGATGACCGCGTCCTCGTTCACGATCGCATCGCGGGAAAAATTCAGCAGCACCGCCCCTGCTCTCATTGCGGCCACGCGTCGGGCGTCGATCAGATTGCGCGTCGCGTCCAGCAGCGGCACGTGCAGAGTGACGAAATCGCTGTGCTTGAGCAAGTCCTCAATACCGGATGCTTTCTTCACTTGCGAAGAAAGGCTCCATGCCGCATCCACCGTGATCTCGGGATCGTAACCGATCACCTTCATGCCGAGTCCGATGGCGGCATTCGCCACCAGGCGCCCGATTGCTCCCAGCCCGACGATGCCCAGCGTGCGCCCCTGCAGTTCGGTCCCCGCGTAGTCTTTCTTTCCATCCTCGACCAGCTTGTGCAGGGCCGCATCATCGCCCTTCAGTCCGGACGTGAAATGCAGCGCGGGTACGATATTGCGCGAGGCCAGCAGCATGCCGGTGATGACCAGCTCCTTTACCGCGTTCGCGTTCGCTCCCGGCGCAAAGAACACCGGCACGCCACGCGCGCTCATTTTCGCCACCGGCACGTTGTTGGTTCCCGCCCCGGCACGCGCGATGGCCAGCACGCCGGACGGAATGTCCATCTCCAGCATGTTGTACGAACGCACGAGGATTGCGTCAGGATTCGCCACCTTGTCGCCCACTTGGTAAAGATTGGCGGGCAGGCGCTTCAGGCCCGTTTGCGAAATCTTGTTCAGCGTCAGGATCTGGAAGGTCTTAGCCATGCTTGCCGACAAATTCGTTCATGAAGTTGACCAGTGCCTGTACACCCTCCAGCGGCATCGCGTTATAGATCGACGCGCGCATGCCGCCGACGGAACGATGTCCTTTCAATTGCAACAGGCCGCGCTCATCCGCCTGCTTCAGGAAATCGCCGTCCATATTGGCATCCTTCAGCGTGAACGGCACATTCATGCGCGAGCGGTCCGCCTTGTTCACCGGGCAATGGTAAAAGCCGTTGCTGGCATCAATGGCCGCATACAAGAGCTCAGCCTTGGCGATGTTGGCACATTCCATGGCACCGATGCCGCCGTTCTTCTTCAGCCACTGGAACACCAGACCGGCCATGTAGATGGCAAACGTGGGCGGCGTGTTGTACATGGAATCGTTATCGGCATGTGTCTTGTAATCCAGCATGAATGTGCCGTTCACGCTGAAGGATGCCAATATGGACGGCGATTTCCTGAAGCAGGCGGATGAGCACGGCTCTTGCAATTGAAAGGACATCGTTCCGTCGGCGGCATGCGCGCGTCGAACCTGTGACGTGATGCCGCTGGAGGGTATACAGGCACTGGTCAACTTCATGAACGAATTTGTCGGCAAGCCGTGGTTAAGACCTTGCAGATCCTGACGCTGAACAAGATTTCGCAAGCGGCCTGAAGCGCCTGCCCGCCAATCTTACCAAGTGGGCGACAAGGTGGCGAATCCTGACGCAATCCTCGTGACGTACAACATGCTGGAGATGGACATTCCGTCCGGCGTGCTCGGCCATCGCGCGTCGGGGCGGAACCCGACAATTCGGCTGGTGGCGAAAATGAGCACGGGTGGCGGGCCGGTGTGCGCGCGCGGGGAGGCGAAGCGCGAACGCGGGGGCGGCTGGTCATCACCGGCATGCTGCTGGCCTCGCGCAATATCGTACCCGCGCTCCGTTCCAGGCGCATATGAAGGGCGATGATGCGGCCCTGCACGAGTGGTCGAGGATGGAAAGAAAGACTACGCGGGGGACCGAACTGCAGGGGCGCACGCTGGTCATCATGCAGCTCGGAGCGATCGGGCGCCTGGTGGCGAATGCCGGCAGTGGACTCGGCATGAAGGTGATCGGTTACGATCCCGAGATCACGGTGGATGCGGCATGGAGCCTTTCTTCCAGCAAGTGAAGAAAGCATCCGGTATTGAGGACTTGCTCAAGCACAGCGATTTCGTCATGCTGCACGTGCCGCTGCTGGACGCGACGCGCAATCTGATCGACGCCCGACGCGTGGCCGGGGGGGGGGGTCTGATTTTTCCCCGCGATGCGATCGTGAACGAGGACGCGGTCATCGCGGGCTTGGCAAGCAAGCATCTGCGCCGGTACGTATGCGATTTTCCGAGCAACAAGGCCAGGGGCAACGACAGGATCATCGCGCTTCCGCACCTGGGGCTGCTTCCACCGAAGAGACGAGAAGAAACTCTGGGTGTGATGGTGAGCAGACACTACGCGAATCGCTGGAACACGGCAATATATCCAATACGGTGAACTTCCCCGAGATGTTGGGTCCCGCGCGAATCGGCGTTCCGCGTGGCCATCGCCAACAGCAACGTGCCGAACATGCTGGGGCAGATATCCACTGCGCTGGCGAAAGCAGAGCATCAATATCCACAACATGACCAACAAGTCGCGCGGAGAAATGGCGTACGCGCTCCAGGTGGATACTGATACCGCGCTGCCCGCTGACGTGATCGCGCAAGCTTCAGAGTTTAAGGGTGTGCTGATGGTGCGCGCATTGCCGCTGCAAAGGCGGACGCATGAGCAAAGAATTTGAAGAAATTCCCGGAACCGTGGAGCCGCATCGACGACGAGTTGCTGCGGCTCTTTTCAATCAGCGGCGCAGTGTTGGCGCAGCAGAATGGGCCACGCCAAGGGAAACGGCGTGGTGTTGCGGCCCGAGCGCGAAAGCTCGGGTGCTGCAGCACATGATGTCAGGTGAATGCGGGACCCCCTGTCAACCAGGGCGTGGCGCAATTGTTCGACGAGATGATGTCGCAATGCCGTGCGCTGGAAGCGCCGTTGAAGGTGGCGTATCTGCGGGCCGCACGGCACGTTCGTGAAGCCGCTATGTTGCAGCGCTTGAGTCCAGGCGACGCAGGGTTTGTGCGGCAGATTCCATCGACAGCATATACGCAGCGGTGGAAAGCGGTGCAGCAAATTGTGGCCTGGTGCCGGTGGAAAACTCCACGGAGGGCGCAATCGGGCGCACCCTCAATATGTTGCTGAACAGCAATCTCAAAATTTGCGGCGAGGTGGTGTGCAGGTGCACCAATGCCTGATGTCGAACAAAATGACCTGTCGCTCATACGCAAGGTTTATTCACATCCGCAATCATTCGGCGAACCCAGGGTTGGCTGAACGCGCATTTGCCGCACACCGAGCGCATCACTGCCTCCAGCAATGCCGATGCGGCGCGTCTCCGCTGCGGAAGAGTCCTTTGCTGCAGCGGTTACCGGGGAGCGCGCCGCAGACAATTTCAACTTGGAGACCTGCGTACCGAACATCAAAAACAACGCGCGCAATACCACACACTTCTCCGTCATCGGCAAGCAGGAATGGCGCCGTCCGGTCGCGACAAGACCTCGCTGGCGATGTCCGCCGCGAATCGCCCAGGTGCGATGCGTGACCTGCTAACAGCCTTTGCGCACGACGGCGTGTCGAGAGGGGGGGGGGGAGCCGTGGCGCCAGCAGGTTTATGGGAATATGTGTTCTATGTCGATATCGAAGGTCAAAATACCGATGCCAGGATCGCACTACTTTGGCGCAGCTCAAGCAGATCGCCTCTTTCGTCGAGGTACTAGGAAATACCCGGTCGCCGGTTAACGTTTCAACAAGCAAGGTATCAAATGAATTACTGTGATCTGGCACCAGAAATATTCGCTCCATCGCGCCGTACCAGCCGGGCAAGCCTATCTCCGAGTTGGAGCGCGAACTGAGGGAGGAATTGTCAAACTCAGCCTCGAACGAAACCCGGTGGGCGCAATTCCACGGCGGCGGTTGCGGCCATGCTGGAGGCTATCAAGAAAAGGGATAGCCTTATATCCAGACGGCAACAGTTTTCGAACTGAAAGATGCGCTGGTGAAACGTTCCGCGTAAGGCATGCCAACGTGACCCTGGGCAACGGCAGCAACGACCTGTGGACTCGCTGCGCGCGGGGCCTGGCGCCCGGCGACAAGGTCCTTATTCGGCGCATGCCTTTGCGGTGTATGCGCTGGCGAGCCGGGCTGTCGCGGCAGACTGCAGTTATCAGTGTGCCTGCAGCCAAGGGTTATGGACACGATCTGCCGGCCATGCTGGAACGCGGCAAAAGACGCCAAGGCAAAGATCGTTTTCATCGCCAACCCGAACAATCCGACCGGCACCTTCCTGAGTGCCGACGCGTTGCAGGGGTTCGCGGGCTTCCCGCTCGTGCGCTGGACGAGGCCTATGAGTGTCTCTGCCCGAAGATAAGCGCTACGACAGCGTGGGCTGGCTCGCGGAATTCCCGAGCCTGATCATCTCGGCCACGTTCTCCCAGGCCTATAGGTTCTCACCCGTGCTGCGGCGAGGCTATGCGCGTCGGCACGTGGAAACAGTAAACGGACATGATGAATCGCGTGCGCCAGCCGCTCAACGTCAATAGCATCGCGCAAGCGGCTTGCCGTGGCTGCCTTCCGAGATGGTGCCCTTTCTCAGGAAGACCTTGCCGAACATGAACCGGCGCCCGTGCTCCAGATCACCGAAGGCTTGACCAGGCTGGGCTTGGAGTACGTCCGAGTACAACGGTCAGCAACTTTCGTCGCATTCCGCCGTCGGCAACGCCACGGCGATGTACCTCGACGCCTGCTTGACTGGGCGTGATCGTGCACCAATCACAAACTACGATATGCTGGACTGGTTGCGCGTGAGCATGGCGGGGGGAAAAAAATTCAAAGTTTTTTGTCTGCACTGGAAAAGTGCATCAATCACAAGTTAATGGGATCGTAATGGGCAATGAGACTACCGATGCGCAAGTCGACACGGTGGTAAGAAAACTGGAAGCGGCCGGACTCAAGGCCAATATCTCGCGCGGTGTAGAGCGCACTGTCATGGGGGCGCGGCAACGAACGCGAGCTGAACCGGAAATGTTCACGTCGCTGCCGGGCGTGGAATATGCAATGCATATTACCAAGCAATACAAGATCGTGTCGCGCGAATCGCAAAGCAGGATACCGTGATAGATGTTTCCGGTATTCCGCTGGGCGGCAACCAGATCCAGATATCGGCGGGCCTTGCTCGGTAGAGACGCAAGAGCAGATGGACCTGTCGGCCAAATTAGTGAATGAAGCGGGTTGCCGCCTGATGCGCGGTGGTGCGTTTAAGCCGCGCACCAGCCCCTATGCGTTCCAGGGCCGGCGTGGAAGGGCTGGACATGTTCCGCAAAGCGGCGGACAATTCAAGTTGCCCATCGTGACCGAACTGATGGATGTGCGCCAGATCGACGCTTTCCTCGAATACGATGTGGATGTAATCCAGATCGGTACACGCCATATGCAGAATTTCGACTTGCTCAAGGAAGTCGGGCACATCAACAAGCCTGTCATTCTAAAGCGCGGCATGTCGGCAACGATTTCAGAAGGTCATGGCGGCCGAATACATCGCCGCGCGCGGCAACCACAACGTGATGTCTGCGAACGCGGCATCCGCACATTCGAAACTGCTACCGCAACGTGCTGGACGTAACGCAATCCCCGTTCTGAAAAGGGAACTTGATCTCCCGGTGATACAGTCGATCCATCACATGCTAGGGGCAAGGCATGGATGGTTCCCTGCGCTGTCGCAGGCCGGCCAT